>WTFU01000059.1 GCA_011523945.1 Mariniblastus sp.
GCATGACACCGCAAACCGTCAATGCCTATTACAGTCCAACCAAAAACGAAATTGTTTTTCCGGCAGCGATTTTGCAGGCTCCGTTTTTCAGCATGGATGCTCCGGATGCGTTGAATTATGGCGGGATTGGAGCGGTAATTGGCCACGAAATTAGCCATGCGTTTGATGACCAGGGAAGCCGATATGATGGTGATGGGAATCTCAATAATTGGTGGTCAGAGAAAGACCAGGAAGCGTTTAGCAAGCTGACACAGCAGCTGATCGATCAGTATGCCGCCTATGAGCCGCTCGAAGGGAAAAATGTTAATGGCAAGTTGACCTTGGGGGAGAATATCGCGGATCTTTCCGGGCTCACCATTGCCTATAAGGCGTTTAATATTGCAAACAAGGATAAGCCAGAAGTTCTCGTTGCGGGATGGAACGGCGATCAATTGTTTTTCGTTGGCTGGAGTCGCGTATGGCAGCGGAAGTATCGTGACAAGGAGATGGTCAAGCGTTTGCTGACCGACCCACATTCGCCATCCAAGTATCGCGCCAACGGTCCAGTCACGAACATTGAAGCGTTTTACAATGCCTTTGACGTGAAACCTGGAGATGGGTTATTCAAGCCTGAAGCCGATCGCATCACTATCTGGTAGTAAAAATCTACAACGGGCTATTTTGTACCACGGTAATCCTGCATTGGCGTTGCTCGTTGTTGATTTCAGGAGGGCTCAATGCCGTTGGTTATTTGCCTTCGCTTAATCGATACGGGTTCAGGGCCGTAAGTGGCGCTTTTAAATCAGGGCGATTTATATGGGATGAACGGCGGACAACTGCTTGACTGCGGCATCGGTAAGATCGACATTTTAAAGTTTGCCGAGGTTAAGGATTGTTTACGGTGCGCGGGCGGGAACTATTTCAAAGTGGGAATTACATCTGCTAAGATGGGGCGTTACCGCCGTAAATAACACAATTGAGCAGACTTTGAACGTCGAATTACCTATTCTCAATCCAGAATCGTCACCACGGAATCAAAGGTATCATTGGCGATCCCTCTTTGTGCACACTTGCCGCGTAGTCCTATTTCTTGGAGTTGTTTTCCTTTTACGAACACAGCACAGAGAATTCGCTGAAAATCAACTGGACGCTATTGCTTTAAAATCTTTGACGGTAGAGAGTGTTCAAGAATGGCTCCCAGGTGCCACTGTTCTAGCTTCGTGGGACCAACAGAGTGGTACGCGCACTGTCTTGTCCATGGAAGAAGAAAAAATTGGGGCGATACTTCAGACCGCACCAATTGGGAATTCTGCCATTGGCTATTTGGGCCCGACTAACTTATTGGTCGTTCTCTCAAGTGATGGAAGAATTTTGGACATCAGTATTTTAGTGAGTGAGGATACTGTCGAACATGTCACGGCCGTAGCTGATTCAAAAGACTTTTTATCGGCTTACAAAGGCTTGGCATGGGATTTCCCGGATCTTTGGCCAGACATTGATACGGTGTCAGGCGCAACTTTAACCAGTTATGCCGTGAAGTCGGCGATTCGGAGAAGGGCAGGCTCACAGGTTAATTTGTCCAAGTTTCCGGATGAAGTCCAGGCTTCGGAATTATTACCGTTTTTCCCGGGACTCCAATCTTTAAAGATTGAGAGCCATTCAGAAAATCCAAATTTAGTTTTTGGTCCGGTTTATGATAATACGGATGGGATTGCTGGATATTTTCTGCGAACCTCACCAACCGCGAATTCTCTATCCGGTTATCAAGGGCCAACGGACACACTAATCGCTTTTGATGAACAGTTTCGCTATCTCGGTTCTTTGATTCGCTCCAGCTACGATAATGAACCCTACGTTCGGTATGTGAAGGAAGACACCTATCTGGATGATCTTGTTCGTGGAAAGACAATCGACGAAATTTCTAACTATGATTCGTCTGAATACGAAGGGGTGTCAGGCGCTACGATGACCAGTCTAAACGTTCTCTCAGCTATTCAAACGACCGCGCGGCATCTTCAGAAGTATAATAATGGACAAGGAAGTAATGTTAACTGGAGCTGGATTTTAATTGAATGCCTGACTGCCATGCTTGGGTTTGCCGGTATCTGTCTTTCGTTCGTTGGCATGAAACATCGACGTAAAGGGCGTTTGCCGTTTCAACTGATTCTGATTGGCTTTCTTGGCTTCATTGCTGGAGAAATGCTCTCTCAAGCGGTTGTTGTTGGCTGGGCTAAGAACGGTTTCCCGCTCGCAAACGCGCCCGGTATGGTCTTTCTCTGCCTTTCTGCACTTACGATTCCAGTCGTCTCAAAACACAATACCTACTGCGACCACATCTGTCCGTTTGGGGCCGTTCAGCAGCTAACGATGAAATCGGGGATTGAGAAAGTTCGACTGCCAAAGCGATTACGTCGATTTTTGAAACTGGTTCCAGGCGTTCTGTTGCTTATTACTTTGCTCGCTGCGACAGGGTGTTTCGAATTGGATCTTGCCTCGATTGAGCCATTTGATGCATTTTCATTTCGAGTCGCTGGGTGGTTTACCATTACCATCGCCTTAACCGGTTTGGTGGTATCGTTGTTTGTTCCGATGGGCTATTGCCGGTATGGATGTCCAACTGGAGGTCTGCTTAATTTCCTTCGATTCAATCGGAAAAGTCATCAGATTCAGTTGCGTGACGGTTTCGCGATTTTGATGTTAATTCTCGCTCTGTTAATAACCAGCTAGTCCCGCAGAGGTTCTCCAGTAATGCGGTTCGTCAAAACAGTGGACTCTCGCGGTAACCAGTCACGCCAAGTGAGTGAAATTCTCGCTTCACCAAAGTGTAAACTGGTGTGACCCAGTCTGGTCTAAAATCGCGCGATTCGGGGGGCTCAGACCGTCGTATTCAAATATTGATTGCAGGCTTCGGCTGCCTGCCGGCCTTCTCGGATTGCCCAAACCACTAAGCTCTGGCCACGCCGACAATCACCTGCGGCGAAAACGCCGGGTTGGCTGGTTTCATAATCCGATGTGTTGGCGAGAATATTTGATCGCGGGCTCGTTTCGAGGCCAAATGCGTCAGAAATTCCCGGTTCGGGACCCGTGAATCCCAATGCAAGAAAGACCAAGTCGGCCTCAATTAGTTTTTCGCTTCCGGGAATAGGTGAAAAGGGAGCCACGCCAGTCCGCTCGACGCTCCAATCGACTTCAACCGTCCTCAGGGCTGTGAGATTCCAATCCGCATCCGTTAGAAATTCGACGGTTTCAATATTAAAGGAACGGGGGTCTTGTCCATAAATTGCCTTTGCCTCCGCATGGCCATAATCAGTTCGAAAAATCAAAGGCCATTGAGGCCACGGATTCGAATCAGCTCTTGACTCTGGAGGGCGGTCGACAATCTCAAGATTGACCACGCTTTTACAACCCTGGCGGATTGCGGTTCCAATGCAGTCCGTCCCCGTATCTCCACCGCCGATTACAACAACCTTCTTGTCCTTGGCGGAAATGACAGCATCAGTACCATCGAGTAACGACGAAGTTGATCCGCGGAGGTAATCCATTGCAAAGTGGATGCCGTTGGTTGATCGACCAGGGATCTTGAGATCGCGTGGCGCAGTCGCGCCAACGCAGATGACTACTGCATCAAATTTCTTACGAATTTCAGCCGCGGATATAGTGACACCTACTTCTACGCCGGTTTCAAATTGAATTCCTTCCTGTCGCAACAAATCCAAGCGCCTTTCGACCACGTCCTTGCCAAGCTTCATGTTCGGGATACCGTACATCAATAACCCGCCAATTCGATCATCGCGTTCAAACACCGTTACCTGATGACCGAGTTGATTCAAATTATCAGCTGCAGCTAGACCCGCCGGTCCCGAGCCGACAACGGCAATTGTCTTTCCCGTCCGTTCCTTGGGAATTCTGGGAGCAACCCACCCCTCAGAAAATCCGCGGTCAATAATGTTTCGTTCAATACTCTTGATCGTAACAGCTGGCTCATTAATCCCGAGCACACAGGAGCCTTCACACGGGGCAGGGCAGACTCTCCCCGTAAATTCCGGAAAATTATTCGTGGAATGAAGACGATCGAGAGCTTCCTTCCATTTGCCGTGATAGACAAGATCATTCCACTCGGGAATTAGATTATTGACTGGGCAACCGGTGGCTAACCGGTCAATGGTCTGGCCGGTATGGCAAAACGGCACGCCGCAATCCATGCACCTCGCGCCTTGTGTGCGCAGATCCTTCTCGTCTATTTGGACTAGAAATTCGTTCCAATCACTAACGCGAGCCTTGGGATCGCGGTGGCCTTCATCCATGCGATCAAATTCAATGAATCCCGTTGGTTTGCCCATGTTTTTCCTGAACTCCCTCTCCGTAATCTAATCGGTAAATAACTCTGATCTTATCGCTGCACTGCTTCGGCTGAGTTCTGCTCGAGTATTTTGCGGTACAAAGTTGGAATAATCTTTTTGAAATTGCTAACCGCGGAATCCCAGTCCTCGAGAATCGCTGTGGCAACGGTCGACTCTGTGAATTGAGCATGTTTTTCAATCAAGCTATGCAAGTCGTCCTTGTCATCTTGGCTTTCCACTGCGCCGATCTCAACCAGTTCGAGATTAAGATTGTTCAATAGACGTTCGTTCGGGTCGTAGAGATAAGCAATCCCTCCGGACATCCCTGCCGCGAAATTCCGACCCGTTGGTCCAAGAATAACCACCCGTCCACCGGTCATGTATTCACAGCCATGGTCTCCAACCCCTTCGACGACGGCTACTGCTCCGGAATTTCGAACGGCAAAGCGTTCGGCAGCGACGCCGCGGAAATATGCTTCACCAGAAGTTGCGCCATACAAGGCAACGTTTCCAATAATGATATTTTGTTCAGCGGCAAACTGTGATGTTTTCGGAGGGCGAACAACGATGCGACCGCCGGACATGCCTTTGCCGACATAGTCATTCGCGTCGCCTTCCACTTGAATTGAAACGCCACCCGACAGGAACGCGCCAAGACTCTGTCCTGCGGATCCCTGGAAGTTGATGCAAATTGTGTTTTCAGGCAATCCGTCTGGACCGTGGGTTTTTACAACATGATGGCTCAAAATCGCACCTACGGATCGATCAGTATTCTTGATTTCTGACTGAATCTCTACACGTTGACGGGTTTGGATCGAATTTTTAGCTTCCTCTAGGAGTTTCCAGTCAAGCACGTCGTCCAGTGCGTGGTCTTGATCAACCGTGCAATAAACCTGAACTCCGTCATGAAATCCAACTGCGGGGGCGAGTAGTTTTGAGAGATCAATTCCCTTCGCTTTCCAATGCTCAACTGCGTGGTCGACATCAAGTGCGTCGACTCGCCCTACCATTTCATTGATTGAGCGAAAGCCGAGTTCCGCCATAATCTGCCGTGCTTCTTCAGCCACCATGAATAGGTAATTAACAACATGCTCAGGTTTTCCCTTGAACTTTTTCCTTAGCTCAGTATCTTGAGTCGCAATCCCAACTGGACAGGTATTCAGATGGCATTTTCGCATCATAATACAACCCATCGTGATTAACGGAGCAGTTGCAAACCCGTACTCTTCAGCACCGAGTAGAGTCGCGATTACGACGTCACGACCCGTTTTAAGTTGGCCGTCGGTTTGCAATCGTGTTCGACTGCGTAAGTCGTTCATTACCAGTGTTTGGTGAGTTTCGGCGATACCGAGTTCCCAGGGCATTCCGGCATGTTTAATGCTGGTTAATGGCGAGGCTCCCGTTCCCCCTCCTGAACCGGAAATTAGGATGTTGTCAGCATGCGCTTTCGCGACACCCGCTGCAATCGTTCCAACGCCAACCTCGGAAACCAGTTTCACACTAATGCGTGCGGAAGGGTTCGCATTTTTTAAATCGAAGATCAACTGAGCTAGATCTTCAATCGAATAAATATCGTGATGGGGTGGAGGGCTGATTAGCGTAACCCCTGGAGTCGAACGTCGCGTATCTGCGATCGTTTGATTAACCTTGTGACCGGGGAGTTCGCCACCTTCCCCCGGTTTGGCCCCCTGTGCCATTTTGATTTGAATCTCATCGGCGTTGCTGAGATAGTAGGCGGTTACGCCGAATCTACCCGAAGCCACCTGTTTAATTGCCGAGCGGCGCAGATCTCCGTTTGCGTCCGCTTCAAAACGGTCGTAATTTTCACCACCTTCACCGGTGTTGCTTTTGCCCTCCAAACGATTCATGGCGATGGCCAAAGTCTCATGCGCTTCGCCTGAGATCGAGCCGTAACTCATTGCTCCGGTGCAAAATCGTTTTACAATTTCTTTAGCGGATTCAACCTGCTGAATCGGAATTGAGGTTCTCGATCGAAATTTTAGCAGACCGCGAAGATGGCATTCGCGAGCAGTCTGTTGATTAATGGCGTTTGAAAACCGTTTGTAAGCGTCAGGGTCGCCCGCCCGAGCTGCCTGTTGAATGTTTGCAATGTTTAACGGAGTCCACGCATGTTTCTCTCCGTCCTGCCGCCAGTGAACGGAGCCCTGTGTCTTCAGTTCAAGTACGGGGAGTTCAGAATTTGGTTTTTGAGTTGGGTATCCTAGCTCGTGTCGACGTAGTGCCTCACTCGATAATACTTCAAAGCCTACTCCCTCGATTCGACTTGCAGTGCCGGGAAATGATTTTTTAATCACATCCGAGTTTAGTCCAATCGCTTCAAAGATCCTTGCACCTTTGTAGCTCGCAAGCGTCGAGATGCCCATCTTAGCAAGAACCTTCAGCATTCCCTTATTCACGCCAGTCCGGTAGGCGGCAATGCACTGCTCCGGGGTTAATTCAGAATCAGGGGAAGAGGAATGATGATCAATGATGGCTTCAAGTGCCAGGTAGGGATGGATTGCATCTGCTCCGAAACCGGTTAGGAGACAATGATGATGGACTTCTCGTGCCTCACCAGTTTCGACGGCGATTCCAATCCGCGTGCGAAGTTGTTTGTCCACCAAATAATGATGCACAGTACTAGTAGCAAGCAAGGCACTTAACGGCACTCGTTTCGGGCCAATTGCTCGATCGGAAAGAATTAGCATCGCGCAGCCATCAGAAATGGCGGACTCAGCTTCTTTGCAGATTCGTTTTAAGGCCATTGAGAATCCATCGGCACCGTCCTCTTTATCAAAGGTAATATCGATGGATCGGCTTTTCCAGCCACGGTGGTCGAGGTTTTTGATGCCAGCCATCTGCTGGAAATCAAGGATCGGATTATCCAGAAGTAGGCGGTTGCACTGTTTTTCGGTTGTTTCGAGTAAATTACCTTCAGGTCCGATATAACACTCGACCGACATCACAATCTCTTCACGGATGGAATCAATTGGTGGATTGGTCACCTGTGCAAAAAGTTGAGCGAAATAGTCATATAACAAACGTGGCTTGTCACTCAAACACGCTAATGCTGCATCGTTGCCCATTGAAAGGATCGGATCCTTTTTTACTTTTACCAAGGGAAGCAACATGTATTTCATGGTTTCAGTGGTGTAACCGAATGCTTTCATTTGAGAAAGCCGCTCTGATCTCGAAAGCGGTGGGACTGCCTCCGATTTTTCCAACTGATCAAAAGTAATCCTTTGATTCTTCATCCACTGTGCATAGGGACGTCGGTTAGAAATTTCTGTTTTTAATTCATCATCGGCGACGATTCGTTTGTTTTCAAAGTCGACCAGGAACATCTTCCCTGGCTCTAGACGGCCTTTTTTGATTATTTTGGCAGGATCAATTTCCAGGACGCCAACTTCGCTTGCCATGACCACGCGATTGTCATCAGTGACGTAATAGCGGCTCGGCCGGAGACCATTTCGATCTAGGACGGCCCCGATCATACGTCCGTCGGTAAATGAAATTGAGCTAGGCCCATCCCAGGGCTCTTGAAGACAGGAGTGGTATTCGTAGAACGCCCGTTTATCTTCAGGCATGGTTTGATGGTTTCGCCAAGCTTCCGGAATCATCATCATGACGACTTCGGGCAGGTCTCGCCCGGCCATCATTAGCAATTCCATTGCATTGTCAAATTCTCCGGAATCGCTGCATCCCTGCTCCGTTACAGGCATTACCGTTTTCAACGGTGCATTAAAAACATCGCTGGCCATCAATCCCTGGCGGGCAGCGATCCAATTTCTATTTCCACGTAACGTATTAATCTCACCGTTGTGAGCCATCCATCGTAATGGCTGGGCACGAGACCAGTTCGGCAATGTGTTGGTTGAAAACCGGGAGTGCACCATTGCAAGATGGCTTTCGTAATCCTCATCTTGCAGATCGACGAAAAATTGAGGCAACTGAGCCGTAGATAACATTCCCTTGTAAACAATAATTCTTGAAGAGAGCGAGCACACATAGAACAAATCTGATGAATACATGCCGCTTGTACGTACCGATTTTGTTGTCGATTTTCGAATTTGATAAAGGCGGCGCTCAAAGTCTGCCTGGCTAATGCCGGCTTGTGCACCAATGAAAACCTGAAGAATCTTGGGCATGCTTCGAATGGCGGTCGGGCCTATCCCTGATCCTTCCACATCAATGGGAACCTCGCGCCATGCGATCAGTTTCTGACCAAATCGATTAGTGTTCTGTGCGAAAATCAGTTTGCACTTTTCCCGCTCCTCTTCATCATTTGGAAGAAAGACATTTCCGACACCAATAAAAGGGAAATCAGTCGAGAAGCCGATTTGCTTTGCAAGCCTTTCGACCAATTTGGAAGGAATACCAGTTAGGATGCCTGCACCATCCCCCGTTTCTGGTTCGCAGCCGCAGGCGCCGCGGTGCTCCATTCTCGATAGAATCCCACACGCATCGACAACAATCTGTCTTGATGCGACTCCATCAATTTGTGCTACAAACCCAACGCCACAGCTGTCATGTTCGTAATCAGGGCTATAAAGCGTATTCTCCGCGGCAAACGGTTTCTGTGTGGTCAAAATACTATCCTTATCGATACGGATCCGTTCCTCGATTCCCGGGCTGCTGGTGAATTCAACACCGGAAAAACTGAGGTTTAGTGATAAACGCTTCGGAAAAAATAAGCAAACGTCCAA
The DNA here is from genome assembly GCA_011523945.1 of Mariniblastus sp. GTDB lineage: Bacteria > Planctomycetota > Planctomycetia > Pirellulales > Pirellulaceae > Mariniblastus. Next base: position 9,026 of record WTFU01000059.1, read on the forward strand.
ATCCACAACGGGACTGCATTTACCATTAAGCCCGTGTAACGGTTGTCCGGCACCAAAAAATTTGCCTTTTTGATTCGAACCCTAAGCTGCCCGTTCGTTTTGAGCCGGTATTCTTCTGGGGCATTGCTGCGGTGGAATCAACTTAAATCTACGAATTTAGCGTCCAGTTACGGGACGAAGTCGAAAGCTTGAGCGAGACGAGGTTTGATGAATTGTTGCAGTAAGTATGGGATAATTTACAAAAATGAAATTTCAGACGTCTGGAAACGCAGATTTTGGCGTGTGTCAATATGTAGGCAATTGGAAATTCAAGTTAAAAGAGATTGTTATGAATACCTCTGTTTCGCGTCGATTGAAAGTAGCCATTGGCATTCGAATTGTGATTGGAGTCGCTGTAATGACTACAGTCAGCAATTGTATTGCTCAGGGAAACTCCGAGCTCCCAAGCGGAATTGTGTGGCATGGCGTTCTCACCGATGGGCTTGCAGATGCAAAAGCGACTAATCGTCCAATCATGTTATTATCGGCGGCGCCACAATGTGCCGGAGTGCCTGGCATGTGGTGACCAGGAAAGCAAAATATGGACAGGAGTTTCTTGTCTAACGAAAAGGTAATTGAAGCATCTCGAAATTTCGTTTGTATACGCCTTGCGACTTATGAGGACGAAGCAGAAGCAGAGTTTTTGCGGACGGTCTACGTGGGAAGAACCGGTGATCTTGAGAACACCGTGTTTGTCTTAATGTCTCCCGACACGAAAGAAAACCTATGTCGACCCGGGCGTAGTCCCAATTTCGCGTTTCGATCACCCAACAGTCTTGCGGCTGAGATGAATAAAATCGCCGAACGATACGAAGTCACGGACACAAACGCGAATCCGATCCTTCCACAGCTTAAGGACGTCCGCTTAGGCTTAAATGTCAGTTCCTGTGACGGTTTACCTTCAGTTGTGTGCGTGGCAGATGGTAATAATCCCGCGGATTTAATGCAAAATGCACTCGCACCCATGGCGTATTCAGAGGAATTAGCTGGGAAGTTCGTCTATTCAACGACAACGGATGCTTCGATGCTGAATTCAGTCACCAATTATTTAGGCCAACCGGGAATCCTATTAATTGAGCCAGGGGATTACGGCTTGGATGGAAAGCTCGTTCAGTATTTTAGCCCATCGACAAAAACAAGTGTGATAGAAAAGGCGCTAATCAATTACGCTAATTCGACGGGCAAGGTCACTAAAGAGCACTCTTCGCATGTGAGAACGGGAGCGAGAGAAGGGAAGACATGGGAAACGGAAATTCCCGTTGAGGATCGGAATTCGATCCAGGCACAACAGCGATCGAGGCGTTCTTCAGGTCGCGGCAGTTCGCGAGGCAGAAGGCCTGGCGGCAACTAGAACCGCGTCCGAAATAACTCATCCTAGGGTGGCCTAATAACGGCCACCTTTTTTTATTTTCGGAAGATGAACCGGGAAGGAACGGAGCTACTTTTCTTGTTTCTCGAGCTCGCAGTTATTAAGGATTGAGATTTTCTGCCATATTTTACGAGACAAACCGGTTGTGAGCGTTTCCAACTCTGATGCCGCTGCCAATGCGACTCCATCTTCAAACTCTTGAGCATAAACGGCAGCTACTTTTCCAGTTAAGGAAAGCATTTCACTGCAATAGTCCAAGTATCGCCTGAGTTCAAAAAGAGTTAATCCTAACTCCGGTGATTCGCCAGTCTTTGGGTATTGAGTCTTTTGTGAAATGCGATGAGGATCTTTTGTTAACTGATGCATGTCGATTACGTGGGCAATAGAACGTAGTTCATGAAGTGCTTTTAAAGCCCTTGCCCTTTTGTACCTCACTTCAATCGACAAAAGGAAGAAGATTGCGGCGCCGATAAGAACAATATCGTTCAGGCCCGCCTCCATCAGAGTCACAACTGATTCAAGGTCCAATTGTTGGTCGAGATCAGATTGAAAATAAAAGAACGGAACGATTGAGCAAACAAAAAGGATCAGGCAAAACGCCCAGGTCACGTAGCGAATCCAAATTACCGGTTTTCCAATCCACTCGGCTCGATCTTCCATGTTTTTTGCAATGACTGACAGTTGTCCGCACACTCGATTTAAGCCCGAGTCAGGAAATCGCTCTTTGATTCGTTGATTCAATTTTCCAATTGTTTCAACAATCAGTCTGGGTTGCAGGGTTTCGAGAGACATAAGGACTAAACATTAAGTAAGTTATTTAGGTTCATCAAATTGACAGATAGGCTATATACACTCCGTTCCGCATGAGTCGGCAGTCAGGATTGCTTTAATGTGGTTTTCGAGAATTGAAATTGCTGCCCTGTTTTGGCCGCCACAAGGAACAACAATATCTGCATGCTTTTTTCCGGGTTCAAGAAATTCATGAAACATGGGACGGACTGTCTTGTGGTATTGTTCTAGAACAGAGTCAAGCGTTCTGCCCCGCTCGTTGATGTCTCTAATGAGGCGTCGAGACAGACAGACATCTAAATCGACATCCACGAAGATCTTTAGATCCAGTAGTTGGCGTACCTCGGCGTGGTGGAGAATCAGAATCCCCTCAAGCAAAATGACCTCAACCGGTTCAAAACAAGTCACATCCTTACTTCGATTATGCTGCGAATAGTCGTATTTCGGGATCTTGACGCTTTTGCCAGCGGACAACTGAGATAAGTGCTGAAAAAGAAGATCGTGCTCGAACGCATCAGGGTGGTCGTAATTAACGAGTTCACGTTCCGCGAATGAAAGGCCATCGCGGCAGCGATAGTAGCAGTCCTCGTTAATGGTTTTTACCTGCTCTTCGCCGAATTCGTTATTTATCGAATCACGAAGCTGGGAAGCCAATAGGCTTTTTCCGGATCCCGAAGCACCCGCGATTCCGATAAATATTGGTTTTTTTAATACTTCCATTTTGTCTAAAAAATTAGCGTGACAATGGGGAAATGAATTGGTGTAAATCTTACACGCCAACGGGGCAAAGAATCAGCCTTGTCGAAAGTTTTTATGTCCGCTAATCTCCCGTCCCATGCTTCTTTTCTGAGGAATTGCCGTGAAAGTTTCCACCTTTCTTTTCCATCTATTTTGCCTCTTTTTAACGACTGGCGCATGTTTTGGCCAGACTTCGGTGGAGATTGAAAATCCTGAGATAATAATTGAGGAGGAACCGAGTATTTGGAGCGGATCTTTCACTGCCGGGCTCAACGGCAAATCAGGCAACAGTCAAAGTGTGGACATGAATGTTGAGATGAATTGGGTCCGGGAAACAGATTTCAGCAAAACCGACCTAATTGCCAACTACTTTTACAGCACCAACCAACTAGCGACCGTCACGGATCGCTTTTTTGGACAAGCCCGGCAGGAACGCAAAATACGAGAGGGGCGCTTAAGTGCGTTTGCTCAAACGGCTGTCAACTGGGATCGTTTCAAGAATTATGATTACAGAATTGCATTGCACTCTGGTCTGTCCTACGAGGTTTTTAAGAAAGAGGATCGTTCTTTAACCACTCGTCTAGGTGCTGGTGCTTCAAAAGAAGTAGGAGCGGTGATCGATGATTGGATTCCTGAACTCCAGCTAGGTGCCGATTGGGAGCGGGACATCACCGACACCGTCAAAACCTACTGCAACATCGATTACTATCCCAGTTTTAAGAATTTTGAAGAATTCCGTCTCAATACAAACGTCGGCCTTGAGTTCCTGATCGATTGGGAAAAAGACATTAACTTTAGAATTTTCGCCTTTAACCGTTACGACAACACGCCACCGGCTGGCAATGTCTCGAGCGATTTAGATTATGGATTTGCGCTGTCGTTTGATTTCTAGTCGAGCCCGTGGCTGAAGTAATTGACAGCAACGTCTAGTTCTTTGGTTTTCCATTGATGCAATACAGTTTGGAAATGCTGCGGAGAATTAGGCGATTTCCGGATACGGCCGGAGACGCCTTGAACCCGTCACCTAATTCAGTCTCCTCAACCAAATCATATTCTTCGGTGGGTTGGATAGCGTAGATTTGCCCTTTCTCGCTAAACGCAAAGATATGCTCACCATCGAATATGGGTGAGGAAGCGAATGTAGTGCGTATTCTTTCTTGCCACATGATTTTCCCGTCAGCCGCTCGAACGCAACTCGCAATTCCCTTGTCGTTAAACATAAATAGATTTCCATTTACTAAAATTGGGGAAGGACGGCGGGTGACATTTTTGCTAATGGTCCAATCGATATTCGTCTTTGTGATATCACCACTACCCTTTGGGTTGATGGCGTCCATTCGCCCCATTCCGTTGGTCAATATAACGAGTCCATCCTCGGTCAGCAGGGGCCTCGCTGAAGCGTTCATGCCGTCGTGATAGACTGTCCACATTGGCTTGCCGTTGTTCGGGTCATAGGCTACGGTTGCACTAGCTGACGGGTAAATCAACATTGGTTTACCAGCGATCTCAAAAACACTTGCAGTGCCATACGCTTTTTTCCAATCGCCGTTGTCGGTCCCGTACTCAAGATTTCGGTCCGTCTTCCAGGCAGTTTCACCAGTCTTCTTATTTAACGCTACCACGTACTGCTTGTCCGCACCGTCATAGGCAACAATCAAGTTATCGCCATAAAGAATTGGTGACGATCCTGGTCCGCGAAAGTGATCGCACTCAAAATCCTCGCGACTCCAGATGGTCTTGCCAGTGTTCGTGTCCAAACAGGTCGTGCCATAGCTGCCGAAGTGGAGATAAACTCGCCCAGCCTCAACTACCGGAGTACAACTTGCATAACTATTGGTGGCGTGTCGAAACCGAGGGTTTTCATTTTGGTAAATCAATTTGTCGTGAATTACTTCACCGGTATCGAGATCAACGCAAATGCCGAACATCTGTTTTCCGTCTTCGGTGGCAGACGTTAGCCAGATTTGTTTCCCCCAAATAACCGGGGAAGACCAACCCCGCCCGTGAATGGGTGTTTCCCACGCAATATTTGACTGATCACCTAAAGCGGGTGGCAGGGAAATCGCGGACGCGATGCCATCACCATTGGGGCCGCGAAATTCCGGCCAATTCTCCTGACCAAGCAGAGAATTAACCAACGCAACCAAATAGATAACCGGAAATAAATGTTTGACAAACTGCACGTTAACGTCCTTTTCGACTATCACTATTCCGCCCTGGCAAATCTGTGCAACTCGATTATCGAAAAGGCCGATTCGAGAGATTGGGCAGAGAAATATCTGGGGTATCGCAATGCTTTTGCGTAGAAAATCAACGCACTGCTCCCATTAAACATCAGAGATAATAGATCAAATCTAAAGACGGATTCAACCAAAAAGTGGCAGCACGGAGGAGCAATTTAAATAAAATCGACGAACAACTTTGACTTGGTACTTACCCTTTTTCTAGAGGGTAAAGGTTAAGCCTAGCACGACCGAGTTTTGGACAACCTCCGGGTCGCTCAGATTTAATAGCCCAACGAGTGGCGCGAATCCTGTACTGCGAACGTACTCAAGACTAATTTGAGCATTTCGGGAAGGCTCAACACGGTATCCAATTACCAGTTGTCGATTAAATTCAAAATCCGTTCCGGGTGGACCTTGGATGCCCTCGCTCCATGAGACAGACCACCGAGCAGGCATCGAAATGAAGTAGGAGTCTAATGCTGCTTCAGCACTGTATGCGATCACCTCATGATTGGTGGCAGGCCAGTCGTTCACGGTTCGTACGTACTCAAAACCGAGGTGCATCCTGTTTATACGTAATCTGGCGTTGACGTCCCACGCTCCGTTTGGATCTCCAAAAAGTGTCGGATCATTATGTTCCGGAACGTTAGCGTCATAGATCGTACCGTAAATGAAACCGCCACCTAGTTTCAATTCTCCATCTCGCCTTGCTAGAGGCATTCTTAGGAGTAAATTTGCGGCAAAATTATTCACATCTCCGGACGCTTTGGAGTCGACCACGCGGACGCCGCGACCACCACTGAGGCCCGCGAATGTGGCGCTTACAATGCCATTGTCAAATCCGATACCGCCGCCTTCCCCTAACGCACCAAAATAGTGCCACGGAATTGACTGAGAAAAAGGGCTTAACGTTCCCATATCTCCAAAGCCGACATTTTTCTTTCCCAGATAACCGTACCAAGAAGATCGCGAAAAATCCCCGAACACCACGTAAGCCTGTCGAACCTGGTAACTGCCCTGCTTCGGATTGTTAAAGGAAAAAACATCGGAAAAAAGAGTCTCAAAATAGCCGTGCAGCCTCGGGCCGAAATTTACGCTCGTCGCCAAATTGGCTTGTAACATTCTGATATCGGAAGCAAAGTCACCTTCAAAATCAGTCGGAAACCGCCCGAGATAAGGGAATTTATCGGCCTCATTGGTTCGTCCATAGATGGCCGAGGCTCGAAATTGAGCGCCGAGCGTCATGTTGGTCTGCCCGGAACTATTGAGTGAATGTTCAAGTAGCAGGATTTCCTTGTTCGACTGACGATTTTGAAAATCAAGCATCTCCCGAGAATAATCGGGCGCCAACTGTATGAAGTTCCCATCAATAATGTCTGCAAACTGACTGCCATCCTCGATGACCACTTCCCCTTCGACACCTTCAGGGTACTCAATTTCCACAGAAGGGATAGAGGATTCGAAGACGAACTCGTCTTGGGCCAATACCGCAGGCGAATCTAAAGTCATGAAAATCGCCGCAAAGCAAATCCAAAGGCTCAAAATTCGAAAGCTGGAAATTTTTGCAATCGAATGACTAATTAAAAACATTCAGAGTATCCTTGAAGAACTCAGGGGAACGTCAGGAAGCGAATCTTTAATTAGATATTGTTTTTCTTTAAGTCAACTCGGATATTTTTTAAGCTGCAGCTTTTAGTGCTGCTAGCTGGTTTTGATTCCAATTTTTAATACGTCGCGGCAGTACTTAAGACTATTTAAGAGCTCCTGCATTTGAAATTCTGGATCATTTGCTTTTCCGGCAGCGATCGGCTCACCTCGTCGTGCGAGTCGCAAAAACGCCTCATAGTCGACCGCTTTGACATCCGGATAGGCTTTCCAAAATTCATCCTTTTTGAAGTCGAAAGGCTTGTTAAATCCGGAAATGATTTCTAACTGGAACGGAACTCCGGGGCAAAGCTTGGCAAACAGATCGGCGTAGCGCTTCCAGTCAACTAAACCTTCGCCAACGGCATTCCAGGCAACTCGAGCACCAGTGTCGGTTAGCCATGCAGTTGAATCGCGAATACCCGAGCTCACTGCATAAGGTCCAAGAATTTTTAAATTTTCAATTGGATCCTCAAGAGTCCAGGTGGCATTTCCACTGTCGATTGTTGCCCCGACGTATTCAGGGCCAGCGGCTTCGATTAATCCGACCAATTCACGAGCCTGCATATCGCCAGCGTGATTCTCGACAGCAATTTTTACGTTCGCGTCTATTGCCGCGGTTCTAACCTTCTTTAAAACTTCCACGGTGCGGTCGATGTGTTTTTGAATTCCACCCTCAGTCCTGCGATCTTTCTCTCCACCCAAATAGCATCGGAAAACCGGAGAGCCAATTTCGGAGGCAATCCTAATTCCGAGGCGAAGATGTTCCTCCGGAGAGCCCCATTTGTCATTCCATCGCCCCGCTGACGGGCATATGCCGCCGGTACCGGCATGGACGACCACTCCCAAATCCGAAGCCTTGCTTGCCAGTTCGCGAAGGTAATTTGTTTGGTGATTCTCGTAAACGTCTAAATCCGAAAGCAGCAATGAGTCGACTTTCTGTGTTCCGGCAAAATCCAATAACTGTGAAGCTTTCCACTTCAAAGCCCTAATCGAAAAATTGTCAAAACCAAGTGGAATTTTACGTTTTGGGGTGGTAGGAACGGATTCACCTTGCGCTTGCACCGCTGTATTTGAAGCCAAAGTGATTAGGGCTGCGCCGCTGGCCGCAAGGAATTGACGTCGAGGCAAGTCCGCTACATTGAAGTTAGGTTTCGTTGACATCGCCGTATTCTCCTCTTTGCGTTCAAGTCTGGTATCTTCGTTTTTTGGGTTTATCAAGAACTCGGCAAGATGACGACTCGGAAAGACTATGATTCCGCTTTGCTGCGTTCAATTGCTTCCACAATCATTCTTTTCGCTACGTCTACCTGTTCCACGCTGGTAATTTCCACCCATTTATCTGCTTCTAAATCTTTATAGTGTTGAAAAAAGTGCTCGATTTGCTGAATGGTGATTTCAGGCAGATCGGAATAGCTTTTGATGTTTTCGTACCGTCGCGTCAGCTTGCTAGTCGGGACGGCAATGATTTTCTCGTCCGGTCCTGCGTCATCTTTCATCACGAGGACACCAACAGGTCGGCAGCTCATCACTGCCCCCGGCACAATTGCTCTAGTATTACAGACGAGGACGTCAATCGGGTCGCCATCAAGTGAAAGCGTGTGGGGGATAAATCCATAGTTTCCTGGATAGACCATGGGGGTGTAGAGAAATCGATCAACAAACATCGTCCCGGATGCTTTATCGAGCTCGTACTTGATCGGCTGACCACCTACGGGAACTTCGACGATTACATTAATGTCTTCCGGAGGATTAGTGCCAATTGGAATAGAGTCTATTCGCATCGATAGGTTTCCGATTGTTAAAAGTTAGCGGCCGCAAATCGTTTTCAAGGGAACTAACGACTCCGAGGCTGTGAAACCCTAATCTTAATCGTTGCCAATTCAGACACCAGAGGTAGCACGGTTGACAAGTCGGCGCATAAAAAAAGAGACGGCCTACCGGCCATCCCCTTAATAAATCGATAATGTTGTCGAGTCTTACTTAGCGACTTCTTCTTTGTCCTTGAGGACGATCGCCGTAAGCCCGTCTGCAAGCTTTTTAACAGCTTCTTGTACGTTTTCTTCTCCAAGTCTTAATACCTTGACGGTTTCCCAACCCTTTCCTTCTTTCCCCGAAAGTGTTTCTCGAAATTCTTCATAAATCTCACCCACCAGTTCGTGTTCTTCTTCATTTAAACCGGTGATTTTGGGTTTCCTGCGCCAATTCAATTGGCATTGCCCTTTGTAAACCTGAATTACACTGCAGTGATTTCCGGCGGACGCATAAAATGTTGCGTAGTCAGATTTACCACGGGTCACACTAGTGTAGGTACAGGTTAAATCGGTGTTATCGACGATAAACTGCTCTAGTTCGACGTAGGCGTTGTAAGCCCTTGCACTCGGACAAAGTCTTTCAGTTTCACGATCCCATTGTTCCCGTGTAATTTCTGTCGCAGCCATCGGACACCTTATTTAACTCAAACACGTCAGTAAACCAGAACCTTTATCATAACGGATATTGGCAAACAGTTCACCATTGATTCGCAAAAACACCGTGACTTTCGGTTTGTTAGTCCAAAAAAGCCTCCTCTGAGCTCAAAAACCGACTTAGCAATAAAAAAAATTGGGATTAATCGGGTGAAGGCCCAACAGCTCATCCGTATTTTGCCACCTCCGGCATCCAGTTCTACATTTTTATCTTCGCGTAGATAAACTAGAATCTGCTAAGAATGACCCAATCGCTGATAAATAGACGACAAGCTACCTATGAATTTAAGAGCCCATCCAGAGCGAGTTTTCCTTCTCAAGTATCTAGCCATTGGCTTGATCTGCTGCGCTTTTGCGGTCTACGCTGCGTACGATGGATTTATTGCCTATCCTGCCGAGCTTCCAAGAGCCACTGCTTGGGAAGAACTTAAGACTGAGATTGAAGCCGACCCCGCGCTTGAACGAGCGGATCTGGTTGCTCAGTGGAAAATTATTTCCAAAGAGAACGGGTGGAGTGCAAAACAAGTTCAGAAAGATGGCACTGTTGCCGCCGTTCAAAATAAAATCTACTGGCAATACGCATTCATTGTCATCGGACTATCCATTGGCGTCCCCTGTGTGGTTTGGTATTTCAACAATCGGAATACGTGGATTGAATCAACCGAAAACGGTTTGCGATCCAACGACGGCGTTGAGGTTTCGCTCGATCAAATCTTCAAATTTGATAAGAAAAAGTGGGAGAAGAAAGGAATCGGCGTAATCCATTTCAAAGATCAACACGGCGATGAAGGTACGTTTATTGTCGATGACCTAAAATTCGACCGAAAGATTACAGATGAGATCGTTCGGTGGATTGAATCCAAAATTCCTCATGAAATGATTGTCAATGGCGAGCCAGAGAATTTTGAATTCGCAACTGATCCAACTGAGAGTGGAACGGGTTAGCTCAACAACCCTGTTTGTCTACCCAGTTTCAACCACTAAAATGCGGGCAATGGAATTTAAGGGCGGCGCATAAATTTTATACCGGTAAAAAATTAGCTTTTGGAATCGTTCATTTTGTACAAATCAAAATATTCTCAAAATCGAAAACTTTTCTTTTTTCCGAGGCCATTCATAATCCTCGGAAAAAAGTGCTTCTCACCATTGTTGTTTGTACTCGCCTTCTTGCTGATCTCATTCCAGCCATGGCAGGCGTTAGGGCAGGGGAGTCGAAAATCGGTATCGTTTATACGCGACGTTCGTCCAATCCTTTCTGACAAATGTTTTCAGTGTCATGGACCGGATTCAGAAACTCGAGAAGCGGAACTTCGGTTTGATAAAGAGGAGTCTGCGCTTAGGGTTATCGACAAAAAGGAACCGCGACAAAGCGAATTCCTCGAGCGAATTCTGCATCTTGATCCTGATGTTCTGATGCCTCCCCCAGAAACAAATAAACCTCTCACTGCAGCGGAAATTGAGACGCTTACTCTTTGGATTCAGCAAGGTGCAGATTGGTCCGAATATTGGGCCTACGTCAAACCAAGGGCTCAGCCCGCGCGAACCCGACAAAAAGATAGTAATTGGATAGACGATTTGGTTGCCGTCAACCTTCGGCGTGGGGGCCTGTTCCCGGCGCCACCTGCCGATCCAAGAACGCTTTTGAGGCGGGTTTATTTCGATCTTACCGGACTCCCCCCTAGTCCTCTTAATATTGAGTCGTTTTTGGCTGACAAAGGCCCGGATGCGTTCGAGCGAGTTGTCGAGAAACTACTGGCTTCGCCTCGGTTTGGGGAAAGGATGGCCATCTATTGGCTTGATCTCGTCAGGTACGCCGACACAGTAGGCTATCATGGCGATCAGCCTCACAACATTTCACCCTACCGCGATTGGGTTATCAATGCATTTAACTCCAATCTTTCGTTCGATCAGTTTACGCGAGAGCAAATCGCAGGTGATCTAATCGAAAATCCCAGCGAAAGTCAGCTAATTGCCTCCGGTTACAATCGTTTACTTCAAACGACCCATGAAGGTGGGTTACAACCACGTGAGTATTCGGCAATTTATGCTGCCGATCGCGTTCGAAATGTATCGCTGGTCTGGATGGGGGCAACACTGGGGTGTGCACAGTGTCACGACCATAAGTACGACCCGTATACCATTCGCGACTTTTATGCGCTCTCTGCTTTTTTCGCTGATATAGATGATGAGGCTCATTTCAAAGTCGGAACCAATTCGCTGCCGACTAAACGACCTCCAGAGATCCTCATTCTACCGAAAGCAGATCGCATAGAGCTGGATTCCCTTACCAACGAAATAGCCAAGGTGAACCGGAAGCTCGCGTCGCTGAAAACGGAGCTCTCCAAAAAAACAAAGCTCTTAGATAGCAAGAAGGTAGCGAATCAACCGCAAAGTGATCAACCGGCGCGACCGCTCGACAAAGAAAATTTGGATCTCGAAAGTCAAATCCGCCAGTTGAATAGTGAGATCAAGTCAAGCCAGTCCGTCAAAACGAATCTTGATAAATCGAAATCTTCCATCGAGAAGCGTGGCCGTTGGACAATGATTTCAAAATCGCTCGACAATCCGCGTATAACCAAAGTGCTCGCTCGAGGCGATTGGATGGACGATTCCGGTGAAGTCGTTAGTCCAGCTGTGCCGAGCTTTCTTGGCGAGATTAAAAAGGAGACCAGAGCGGATCGTATGGATTTGGCTAACTGGTTGACTGATGTTGAGTCTGGAAATGGTGCCTTAACGGCGAGGGTATTTGCTAATCGATTTTGGTATCTCATGATGGGCAGCGGTGTATCGAGATCATTAGACGACTTTGGTGGACAGGGTTTTCCACCAAATAATGGAGAACTGCTCGATGCTCTGGCACTCGAATTTATTGAAAGTGGCTGGGATGTGAAGCAATTGGTTCGCCAAATTGTCACAAGTAAAACGTACCAGCAGTCATCGATACCGTCTGCGGAATCCTCTAAGCTCGACCCTTACAACGAATACTTCTCGCATCAGTCGAGGTATCGATTGCCAGCGGAGTTGATTCGCGACAGTGCTTTATCTGTGGGCGGCCTGCTGAACTTGAACACGCTTGGGGGAAATAGTATTAAACCAGCACAGCCTGAGAATTATTATCAGCATCTGAACTTTCCCCAACGGAGGTATCAACCCACGGCCAATGAAGATCAATGGCGTAGAAGTGTTTACATTCATTGGCAACGCATGTTTCTCCACCCAACATTAAAGGCTTTCGATGCACCTTCCAGAGAGGAATGCACCGCAGAACGTCCAAGCTCCAATACTCCATCCGCCGCATTAGTATTGATGAACGATCCAATTTTCATTGAAGCGGCAAGAATGTTGGCGTCGCGTACTTTGGCATCCAGCCAGAATGATGAATTTGCAAATCGGCTCGAACGTCTTTATCAACTCGCGCTCTCTCGGCCTCCCGAGTCAAATGAAATTGAATTACTGAAAACGTTGTTTCAATCAAACTACGAGGTTTTTAGCCAAAACCAAGAAAAAGCAAAAGCGTTTCTGAACATTGGCCAGGCAAAAGCCAACACCAACACGGACGAAGCGACTCTCGCCACATGGACCGCCATCGCGAGAGCAGTCATGAACACAAATGAATTCATTACTCGCAATTGATCTCAGACGCCCTCCTCGAACATCACCTGGAATTCCAATGGCAACGACCAACCGAAGCGAATTAGTCAACCAGCTCAATCGCCGCACCTTTCTACAGCGAGGTGGAGTTGGCTTTGGGGCGGCGGCTCTCGGAACACTTCTTGGACATTGGAATCCAAGCAGTGGTTGCGGGCAGTTCAACGAATCGGCCGCTGCGCTACCTCACCACCCACCGAAAATAAAACGGGTTATCTTCTTGTGTATGGCTGGCGGCCCTTCGCATCTAGAGACCTTTGACTATAAACCCGAGTTAGAACGGCTCGACGGTAAACCAATGCCTGAGTCGTTTACAAAAGGGCAGCCAATCGCCCAATTGCAGGGGCAGACGCTCAAGTGCTTGAGGCCGCTGACTAAATTTAAGAAATTCGGTGAAAGTGGATTAGAGTTCAGCGACTTTTTGCCCTACCAATCGCAGTTGGCGGATGATATCTGCGTCGTTAAATCACTCGTTACCGAACAGATCAACCACGATCCGGCTCATACGTTTATGAATACGGGAACAGCAATCAGTGGGCGGCCTTCGATGGGCTCGTGGATTAATTACGGGTTAGGAAATGAGAGTGAGAACCTTCCGGGCTTTGTAGTAATGTCGAGCGTCGGAGGTAGGAATCCCCAGCCAATTGCCTCGCGTCAATGGTCAGCAGGCTTTCTGCCTAGTCGTCATCAAGGCGTCGAGTTCAATTCTTCGGGAAACCCAGTTCATTATGTTCAAAATCCCCGTGGAATAAGCGAACGTCAGCAAAGTGACTTAGTTCGTTCAATTAGTGTGCTCGATTCAATACGAAATCAGAAAATCCAGAATCCAGAAATCGACACCCGAATTGCCGCGTATGAATTAGCTTTTCGAATGCAAACCTCGGTTCCTGAGTTGACCGATCTAAGCGATGAGCCTCAGCATGTTTTGGATATGTACGGTGCAACTCCGGGGGATGGAAGCTTCGGGTCGAACTGTTTGCTGGCTAGACGCCTCGCGGAACGCGGGGTCCGCTTTATTCAACTCTATCATCGCGGTTGGGATCATCACGGTGGCCTCGAAAAATATATGAAAGTATGTTGCGACCATACTGACCGCGCTACGTGGGCGTTAATGGCGGATTTGAAACAGCGAGGAATGCTAGAAGATACACTCGTCGTCTGGGGCGGTGAGTTTGGCAGAACGCCAATGTTTCAAGGGAAGGGTGGTGCTGGCCGAGACCATCACATTAAAGGTTTTTCGATGTGGCTCGCTGGCGGAGGCGTGAAAAAAGGGCATTCTTACGGCGAAACCGACAGCCTAGGATATCACGCCGTCAAGGACGTCGTCCACGTAAGGGATTTACATGCCACGATCCTGCACCTATTTGGCATCGATCACGCCAGATTTACGGTGCCGTTTCAGGGGCTCGACATGAAGCTGACCGGCGTCAAGCCCGCTCGCGTTGCCCATGGAATTTTGACTTAGTCAGACGTGGCACGAACCGGTTTGTTTGCATCTCCAAGTCAGGGGCGCTAACCTATTTTAAAAATCCATCCAAAGTCCCGGTGCTGTCAGCGAATTGATCAATTTCCAAGCCCATCATGTTACCAAGGCTTAGCCAGAGATTGGCAAGGCGGGTGCCTTCGGCCGCTTTAATGTGTGTTCCTGAGGTGTGGCGCCCATTACCTTGACCAGCAATGACGATTGGCAGCTGTTCGTAGGAATGTTGCGCGCCATTACCCAGTCCAGAGCCAAGAACAAATGTACATTTATCCAACAGCGTTGTTTCGCCATCTTGAACCGATTTCAGCTTGTTAACTAAATACGCATACTGTTCAACATGGAAACGGTCGATTTTCGCAACCCGATCATCCTCCGATGTGTCATGAGTCATCACGTGGTGACTCACTGGTTTTTCAAAAACTCCCTCGTAAAACTGCGGGGTCTCCCAACGCTCGGGGCCAACCATCATGGTTGCGATACGTGTTTGATCTGTTTGAAACGCAAGAACCATCAGGTCTCCCATCATCCGAATGTACTTGCCTCGATTTTTGGGCAATTGATTCGGCACCTTATAATCGATCTTGCCGAGGGAACCTTTTGATGCTTGCTGCTTGGCAATTCGGTTTTCAACGGATCTTATCGAATTGAGATACTCATCCATCTTCCTTCGGTCACTCTTTCCAAGCGTCCTATTTAATCTCCTGGCGTCTTCCAATACAGTATCGAGGATGCTTTTTTTAATCGAAGCGGCTTCTCCGAACAGTCTCGCGAAAACCTTCCTAGGGTCATTTTGTGACTTCGCATCATAGCCCGGTCCGTACCAAGATATAGAATCGAAGATTTTTGGCTCCACATTGTCAATGAAGCTATTGCAGCTTAACTCGATGGACGGAAAAGGGGTAGCTTTTCCCGCCTCCCTGGCAATGACTTGATCCAAGGTGACATCAATAGCATTTACGCCATCGACACGCTCATTCGGCTTGGCGCTGGTTAGCCAACACGAACCTGCTTGCGAGTGGGGTTCGCCTGTGAGGTAAGTTCGATTTAGGCCACTGATGACGGTAACATCTTTTCGCAGAGGCTCCAGTGGCTTCAGACTTTCGCCAAACTCGAACTCGCTCCCCGCAGACTTCGGAAACCACTTTGAACCGATAACACCATTCGGTATATACATAAATGCCAAGCGGTTCGTGCTTGCAAAACCGGAACCATTTAGTTCCGTTGCCGAATGGCCCATCGCTTCAAGCCACGGCAACGCAATTGCGGCGCCGATGCCCCGCAAAACCGCTCTACGATTAATACATCTCATTCGCTTTCAACAATTTCTTCCAAGTGTTTTCGGAATAGTTCGCTTAACACGACTTCAGTGATGACCGCACGAAACCTAAAATCCTGCTCGGCTACGGATTCCGCAATTCGACGAATTTCTGGTTGGTCACCAAAATTTAATTGCCGGCCCAATGCATATTTCATTGTATGCTCAACAAAGGCGCGTACAAATCTAGATTTATCACGAAGTACAACGTTTTTAAATCGTTCAGCCCCGACAAACGCGTCACCTCTCAACTCGCCGGATGAATCTACCTTTTTTCCATTCGGATACGTGTTACGCCATTTCCCAACGGCATCAAACATTTCAAAGGCAAACCCGGGAGGGTCGATAACATTGTGGCACGTTGCACAAGCTTCATTTTCCCGGTGTTTGGCCAACTTCTCGCGAACCGTTAGGTTGGCCACCGGATCACTTGATGATTCTTCCAATGGAGGTACATTTGCCGGGGCAGGGGGGGGCGGTGAATTATAGATCACATCCAGAATCCAAGCTCCACGATATACAGGACTAGTTCTCGTTGTTGTCGAGGTAGAAATCAGCATAGCGCCTGAAGACAAAACACCGCCCCGATGTCCATTTGGCCATTTGATTCGAAAAAAATCTTCAAAACGCTCCGCCGGTGGCGAGTAGCCCAAAGCCTGTTCGGGATCGACCGAATACCAATCCATCAGCTGCCGGTTTAAATAAGCGTAGTCCGAAGCAATGAACTCAGTAATCCTTCGATTTTCCACCATGACCGATTCAAAGAACAGCAACTGTTCAATCATCATTGAAATTGCAGGAGGAGGACGCTGATTGCTTTGAAAATAATAGCTCGGAAAAAGCGTCTTGTCGGGCAGGACCGAGGCAACATCTTGAACTTTTAACCATTGCATCCCGAACTCAGTCGCAAGGGATTTGCACTTCGGATCGTCGAGCATTCGATTGACTTGATGACGCAATTGTTTATCGGTTAACAGCCGCCGCTCCTTCGCTGCCTGAAACAACTCATCGTCCGGCATTGAACCCCATATGAAAAAGGACAATCGATTGGCCATTTTAAGGTTTTGTTCTAACTCTACGTCACGCACCTTTTCTGTATACTCAGAAGAGTCCATGAGTGATGGTAAAAATTCATGCCGGAACAAGAAATTGGGTGAAATTAGAACGGCGGAAATCGTCGTGATCATTGAATCGGTGTAGGACTTGCTCTCTTCAAATTCAGTTTGAAACAACTTGGAATAAACCGAAATTTCTGCGTCCGAAACGCGTCGGCGAAAGGCACGCGGAATAAAAGCTTCCAATTGCGCCTTTGCCCGTTGAATTGAATTCTCTCTGCTTTCTCCATCGTTAGCACGGAACAGCGACTGCCAAAGATGTGACAATTGGGCAAACTCAGCATTGTTCAAAAGCGAATTCGATATTTCAAGATAACTCTCCATCAGCAAAGGAGAGAGGCTTAGCGCAGACTGGTCGTTTGCAAATCCATGTTCGACCGGTGGGTCAACCGGCAGTGTTGAAACGCCAGGTAGATCAGAATACCGTTCACGGGAATTCCAAAAACAACTGACCGCTAAAACATGGCGAGGCATTTTCCCCGTTGACGGCTTGAAATAATCGTTGGTTTGAATGATTTTCGAATTATTATTGAAACACGAGCGAGGCATCCGAAAAAGATCACGAATTGTATTCTCATACTCCGTTCGATTCATCCGCCTAATTTGGCTATTCC
The DNA here is from genome assembly GCA_011523945.1 of Mariniblastus sp. Taxonomy (GTDB): domain Bacteria; phylum Planctomycetota; class Planctomycetia; order Pirellulales; family Pirellulaceae; genus Mariniblastus. The sequence goes on from WTFU01000059.1 coordinate 26,473, forward strand.
CCTGATAGAAACTCGATTGCTTGGTCACCGCACCCATCAACCAATCGCTCAATGTTTTAATCTCGTCAGCGGTTGGCCGAGAATTCCCCTCTGGAGGCATCCGTCCACTTTCTATTTGGCGGAGAACATTTCCCCAAATAGGTAATGCTCCGTTGACGTCTTCTGTTTTCCGATAGGAAGAAAGATCGATACCGCCTTCTCCGTCGGGCCCGTCATGGCAATCGAGACAATAATTTTCAAGGAACGGCAGACCGACCTGATCGAAGTCCTCCAGTGTCCTCGTCTGTTTTTGATCGGCAATGAACGATTGAGCCGGGGCAACCAACGGCAAGGTCGCCAAAGCGGGGGAGAATTGACCGATGGTCAAAATCATCCCAACGGCAAGAGAGGCGAAAACCAAAAAACTACGCAGCGTTAGTAAGTTTGCAAATTTTAAGTTCCTATTCAAAAGCATGGCTCTTCGAGGTTTATTTGGCTTCAATGGTCAGCGGTCAGCATCGATTGCGGGGAATCAAATGAGTCAACAGCCGAAACTAGTTTAACGGGAACTTTTTTTTCGGATTGACTGAAGGACGAACTTCATTAATTCCTGCGACGTTGCGACAGTCTCGGCATCAATTCGTTTCAATTTACTTTCAACGTCATCCCCAGTTCGAGCGTGTTCGAGAATCTCAGATCGCCGCCTCTGTAATTTTAAGAACTTGTAGTCCTGAGCCAATATCAGTTCTAAGGCATCTTTTTTTTCTTGCTCAGTCAAGGATTGGCTGATCGGCTTCAATATCTTACGAGCGCGCAAGTCCGGTTGAGCAGCCAAAATAATCAGCGTCAAATTTTTATGGAGATCGCCATCTTTGAATTCAGGCAATTCAGCTTCGTCATAATCATTTAAAAAATAAGTAGGAGGCACATCCGCTGCATCCTGTAAATTCTTAGCGCTTTTGGGGATGGGTGATTCCTCTGACTTATCGCTTCGCTTCTCTGGACGAATTTCATCTTGAGGCATAGGTTTGCTTCGGGGCGCAATAAACTCTTTATCCGCTAGCAGATCGGCCTTCTTCACGCCCTCAGTGGGATTCTCAGCAAGGGGGCCAGGTTGTTTCGGGCAACCCATTAGCGGGAAAACATAAAACCCAAAAAACGCCATCCAAATGAAACGAACGCGCGATCGATTCAAAATGAACTCATTCGAGGTTAGCCGTTCCAAATTGGTATGGTTTACAAACATTTCGTCCCGCTAGCAATGATTGCTTAAGATATTCGAATCAGCAGACGGATTCCTAGCCCATCGGAACTGGCATGACATAATCCCATGCGGGTTTTAATTCCAACTGCTGACAGCGATCCATCACAAATTGCCGGGGCTCTTCGCGAGAAAGACACAGACCCAGAAATTTGCCGCCGCCCAGCCAGCGGATTGGACTTACAACTCGCTGGGAAAAATTCCCTTTGGCATCAACATAGCGAAAGGTGACCACCAAATCATCGTAATTTTGAATTGATTTTTGAATTTTCTCTTTCAACGGAAATCCTCCTAATGATGTTTTCGCTTCGATAATTTGAGTATCGCTGCAGCAAAAGACACGTTAGGTCAATTCTACCGAATTAATCTAATTATTTTGGTGTTCCTTTAAGTGTCTTCAAACACAATAAAGATCGGCCGTGAGTAGGCTCTAATTCGAGGCAGCGACTAAATGATTTCGCAGCCGCGTCTGTCATTCCAAGCCCAAGTTCCGAGCGACCGAGTAGATAAAAGGCCTCGGCTGAATCAGGATTGTACTTTACCGCGAGACTTGCCTGTTTATTTGCCAGCTCAAATTCCTCTAAAAGAATTCCTTCCTTCGCATAGAGCTCAGCTCCGATCGCTTGATACAGCAAGCTTTTCTGTTTATCTGCTAATTGCCCGCCATAGAAATCCGCGACTCGCTTGCAGCAATCTCTTGCAGATTTGTCGCTGTTAATATCAATTCCTTGCTTCCACGCTTCTAACGCCAATTCGTCATCCCCGCGCATTTTCCGAACATCTCCAAGCGTCAATAAAATGCTCGAGCTAGGGCCAAAACGTTCAATGCGTTCTTCGATCAGTTCGAGCGCCTCTTTCACACGCCCCACGAAAATATCAAGCTTGATAAACGAATCGTGAACCATAAGGTCGAATTCTTGCTCAAGCACTTCTTTGACTTTGGTTCGGGCGACACGATTTTCATGCTGCGCCACCTTTGCCATCGCTTCTTTGGCTTTAAGGTAAAAACCAAACTTGGAATTATTTTCCATTAAACGCTTTCGCTGCTCACCAAACGGGGATTTTATACGGACCCATTTGCTGTCGGCTTCAATGCTCTGCTTTTCGGCGCCGGGTACATCGCCCCGTTTCAACTCGATTTGTGATCTTAATACGAACGTCTGAACTGTTCCTTTCTCGGCACGCACGACTTCGGTCAATAATGTTTCCGCTTCATCCAGTTCGCCCCTTCGATAAAGAATTTTTGCCAATTCGAATTTGGCCAACGGAATCTTTACCGCTTTCCGAAAGGCAATCTCTGCATTTTCAGGATCTTCGTTGCGTAAATGATTTCGGCCGATAAAGTACATCGCATCGGCAGCTTTTGGATGGCCCAAATCTATCGCCCTCTGGAATTCCGCATTACCCTCAACCACCTGACCGACTCGCGAGAGACAAAACCCATTGTCAAAGGCAACCCATGGGGACAATGGCATTAGTTCCGCTGCCCTGGCAAACGTGGCTTTGGCTTCTGCGTAATAACCGGCAGCCATATAGGCTTGGCCAAGCCAATGCCAATCCTCGGGTTCCTTGGTTGTGTCCCGAAAAAAGTTGAGGTCTTCCTCCGTAAAGGAATCAACCACGGCGAGGTTGGGTTGGGGCGGAGTTGGCTGGAATGCTTTTTGGTAGTATAGATAGCCGAAGACAATGCATTCGATAGCGATGACTACGAGGGTTAGGGAAATTTCTCGCCGCATTTACTTAGCCCTTCCTGGATTAAGGAAAGCATCGATACTACCGAATTTCAAATGCGGCCGACGGAAGTGAAAACTTCCAGTAACGATATCGGCGGTTCCATCGTTATTGATGTCGCCGCAAGTCACGCAGGAAAGCTGAATAGGATCGCTCGCAACCTGCCAAGTTTTAAAGTTTTGATTCCCGTCATTTTCGAGCCATACTACACTTGCCGCCTGATCTTGAGACCAGTCATTAAACATAGAAACCGCTGCAACATCGATATCGCCATCTCCATCGAAATCGGCCGGTGCAACACCGTAAATTCCACCGATCGAAGCAAGCTGATGTGACTCAAAATTCCAGTCGCCCTTGTTCTCGAGCCATTTGACACCATGCCACGGTTGAGCGGCATTGTTGATGAGTTCTAGATTGTCCCCGAGCGCGATCAGGAAATCCTGATCCCCATCCTGATCTAAGTCGGTTGCCACCATCCCTGCCGTGCCGAGGTCAAAGTTAGATGATGAAAAAATCCAGTGTCTTTTTGCGTTGACAAATCCATCTCCGGGATTTTCAAACGCAATAACTTCTTCCTCTTCTTGCGAAACCAACGCAGCGAAATCCAAATCACCATCATTATCGAAATCCCCAACGGGAACATGGATCGCCCCGGAAATGTTCATTAGCTCATGATCGGTGAAGTTCAAATTTCCGTCGTTTTCCAAATACAGTATCTGGCCCTGCAAGAGGCCGCCAAATACGGCGACAACTAAGTCCAAATCGCCATCGTTATCAAAATCACCGTGTTGCGCGTCAGTGACTCTCCTGACGCTTTTCAAAATATCGATCGTTTCAAACACCCCATCGTTGTTTTGGAGAAGACAAACTCGACCAACTAAATCATTCGTTGGCTGAATTCCCCCAATACAGCTGACGAGGTAATCGATATCTCCATCGCCATCAAAATCGACCGGATTGACTCCTCCTGGACCTGGCAGCAAACGATCCTGGTTAATGACTGTTTCACTCCAGCTCCCATCTACTTCATGGCTTAAGCGCGTAACTTGCCCCGTCCGGCAATCAGCCGCGACAACATCCATCCAATCACCTTTCGCCGAGGGTAGGAGTCTGAGGTTCGCGTAGAGCTGGCCGAATTCCGGATTAGGCAGCAACGATTCACGGCTAAACTCAATTTTGGAGGGATCGAAGTTTGCTCGAATCCGCTCCACATCGACTGGTTTACCACGCGCCTGAATTTTATCATTGAATAAATAGAAAACAGCCGGGATAACGAGCATCGAAACCACCAGTGCGGCGGCCAAGGGGCGGTTCTTTTCTCTTTCTGAATTCAAGATGGATCCCACTTATTAATGAACATATTAACAGACCTTATTTTATCCGCTTGCTACGCAACATGTTAACATTGCTCGCGATTGGAACGTAGCTAAACGGCGATGATTTCTAGTTGCATCGATAATTGTCCCACAAAATCCAATATTTTGCTTGATTCCCCTCGAGTTGCAACGAGTACCAGCGGTGTATCCCCTGCATACTCTACCTCTAGCCCCTATATCTTTGAATTACGCGAAAATGTAGAAAGCGGTTCAGGCGGTGTAAGGAACGTACGCCACGTAGATTGTAATAACTGAAATTAATTGGCGATCATTTGCTTGATACGCACTTTTGAAAGAATCAACCACCTATTTGATACATCGCTCGTTCCGGCCGAACAAAACGGCCGCTGTTGGATCCATGGCCAAGTTTCTTATGTTGGATACCTAGGCGAATTCGTTTTTCAATATCTTCATCTGAGGCCTCAGATCGAATCAATTCTTTAAGATCCCACTCTTCAGTAGAAAAAAGACAATTTCGCAATTTCCCTTCCGAAGTGATCCGCATTCGATCGCACGACTGGCAAAATGGCTCCGAAACAGAATCAATAAATCCAATGGGCGGCCCTTGATTCGAAATTTGAAAATCAGTTGCGGGTTGACTAGCGCGATCGCGCGTGATCGGCGTAAGCATTCCAAAATTCTCTTCAATTATATCTCGTAGCATCGCCCCAGTGAAAACCTGCTGGTTTTCCCAAGCTTGATCGCCATCTAAAGGCATAAATTCAATAAACCTTAAATGAAGATTTTGTTGTTGCGCCCATGAAACCAGCGGCACGACTTCAGTTTCAGATATCCCCTTAACGGCAACAGCGTTGATGCGCAGGTTTTCGAAACCCGCATTGATCGCAGCGTCGATTCCAGAAAGCACTTTATCGAGTGCGTCTCTGCGAGTGATCTCTTTAAATTTTTCTCCGTCAATCGAATCTAAGCTGACGTTGATACGGTCTAAACCACTTGCCTTGAGTTTTTCTGCCTGATCGACCAACAAGATACCATTTGTTGTAAGTGCAACTTCATCAATTCGAGGAATCGACTTTAGCAACTTCACCAAATTCCAAATTTCCGATCGCACGAGCGGTTCTCCACCGGTCAGCCGCACCCGGTTGACTCCCTGTCGGGCGAGTATATCGACGACTCGATGAATTTCTTCGAAGGAAAGGATACTATCCTGTGGAAGAAACTTTACATTTTCCGGCATGCAGTAAAAGCACCTGATATTACAACGATCAGTGACACTAATACGCAAACTGCGATGTTCTCTTTCGAAGGTATCCACAATAGGTGTCATCGAGAATTTTGAATGCCCGTTTTGATTGAGATTCAAGGTCTAGCCCCCTTCCTCAATTGAATTGAGATCCTTGGACGTGGGACGCGGTTCTCCAGTAGGATGCACCCATTCAGTTTTTCCATCAGCCCAAAATTCCTTTTTCCAAATTGGAACTTGTATTTTTAGTTCATCGACCAACCACGCGGCGGCCTCGAAGCTCTCCCTACGATGTCCGGTGCTGACTGCGACTGCGATGCTCGCCTCCCCAAGCTCTACCACACCAATTCTGTGGACGACAGAACACTGTTCAATGTTCCACTTAGATGCCGCAATGTCGACCAGTTGTTGTATCTTTTCGACAGCCATTGATTCATAACACTCGTACTCAAGTTGAATCGTCTCTTTATCGCCCGTATACTGCCGCGTCGAGCCGACAAACATGACACTTGCACCGGCTAAATTCGACTTAACTGAATCCAAGACCTTTGAAGTATCAATTATCTTATCCGTAATCAAAATCATCTACTGTTTATTCCTGACGCCAATCGACCAAGCCAATACTAGCAAAAGCGAATTACTATCTCGAAAATAAAATATGTCTAACCACCGCTCACCGGTGGAATTAATGCGATCTCGTCACCTTCGTTAACCACACTTTCATCGGTGGCGAACTCACGATTCAATGAAACCGCCGACCGCATAATAAGTTCGCCCATATTCGGATAATCATCGGAAACTATCCGCTTCATCTCTTTGACTATGCAGCCAACAGGAACATCAAGCGCGAGCTCTCCGGTGCCATTTATTTCGCGAGCGGCAGCAAATAATTTAATCTTTATATTCATGAGATAACCAAATCACCACTGCGCCGACTTAGTAAGTTGTCTAGTTCCGGCATCAGGCCGTATGCCAGCGCTAGAATTTTAATTGGGTGAACCGTCGGCTTGGTCGTCCCCTGTTCCATTTGAATTTTGCACGTACTACATTCGGTTGTTCCAGCGATAATGTGAGTACTACGCATCGCATTAATCAGCGTGAAGCCCATTTTTAAACTATTGAGATAGTTCTTCTTTTTCAATCCATAAGTTCCGGCCATGCCGCTGCACCCTTTTTCCAATAACTCAACCTGAAGGCCCGGAATCAGTTTGAGCAGTTTCATGGAAGGCAGCTCAGTTCCCAACGCACGCTGGTGACAGGGCAAATGATAACCAATCGAGGCATTGATTGGTTTAAAATCAAGTTCGAGATCGCCCGATGAGTGCAAGTCCAGCAAAAAGGATGCGGCGTCTTTTGTGTTCTCTGCCACCAGAATAGCATCCGGATCGTCAAGCAAGTTAAGGTATTCGTGCTTTAGCGCCAATGCCGCGGACGGTTCGGTAGTTACGATTTGATAGCCTTGGCGAACCCACTCCGCTAATAACTCAACATTTTTTTGGGCGAGTCTTTTTGCCCTCACAACTGCGCCGTCCGAAATCAATGACATCCCCGAAACATTTTGGCCGCCGGGCACGACCACATCAATTCCATTGTGTTTTAGGACTTTAACAAACGCTTTTCCGAGCTCGACGTCATTCCAGTTGACGAAAGCATCGACGAAGAACACGATTTTGCGCGATTGCTGAGTTGATGGCCGGTTTAATTTCTGGCGATTTGCCCAACGGCTAAAACTGGTCCGCGAAAAGGACGGCAATTTCCGTCCCTGTGCGATTCCAATCGCCTTTTCCAATACCCACCGAGACGTTCGATTTTGCAGTAGTCGGTTGGTTAATGACGGCATCTGACCTGCAATTTCGTAGAGCCAGTCAAGCCGCATTAAGAGCCAATCAGAAAGTTTTAAGCCATTTGCCGAAAAATACTGTGCTTTTGCTTCTACCATTAACTTTGGGATGTCTACGCCAGCAGGGCATTCGAAACGACACTGATGGCAATTTATACAAAGATCGGCTGTCTGCTTGAATTCGTCAGTCGCCATCGATTTTTCATCTAGCGTACCTGTGAGCACCCCTCGCATTAAATTCGCTTTGGCGCGAGGTGAACTCTCCTCCAGTGGCGCAAGGCGAAAAACCGGGCACATTCGTTCAGCGGGTGCACTCGATCGGCAGCGACCGCAACCATTACAATTTCTGGCTGCTAGGGCAATTTGAGGCAGCTGCCAATTCAATTCCGGATCCAGAACCGGCAAAGCACCTGTTTTCGGCTGCATTGCTTTTTTTGGTCGTGAGATCCAACCGCTAGCTTTCTCTTTCCGCTGATCTTGTTTTTCAAAATCTAACGAATCAGTCGTTTCATCAACATCTGGTGGGACGCCTAAGAACGAAGAATTGACGGTGACTGGACGGATATTATCTCCCAGGCCGGAAAACGGGTGGCCGACGATCTTTCCAGGATTAAAGATGTTTCCCGGATCAAAAATACGTTTTACATCTGAAAACACGTTGTAAAGCGAGCCATATTGACGCCTCAGAAACCACGTTCTGCTTAGACCATCGCCGTGCATGCCACTGATGGTGCCGTTGTTCTCCAACACCTGCTCGAACAGTTGATTAGCAAGCCGATGCATCTTCGCGATTTCACTGCTATCGGAGAGGCTCATGAAAGGGCGAATGTGAATCGTCCCCTGAGGAGCATGACAAAAAATTGAAGCAGTGACCTCGTTGTCGTTTAAAATCTTGTGTACCGTAGAAAGAAATGCGGGAATCTTGGATGGATGAATAGCGATGTCCTCGACAAAGGGCAGAGCTCGCTTATCCCCTTTTAATCTGTATAGAGTCGGAACGACACGTCGGACAATTCTCCATAAAAGGTCTCGCTGATCTTGTTGGGTTGCTAATCTGACTTCGTAAGCTAACTTTTTTCGCCGCTGAATACGTGTGACAAGATGATCCAGTTTCGACCTTAGCTGCGATTCATCCGACGCCTGATACTCGACCAGCAGCATGGCTTCCGCATCGGCAGGCAACAACCTCTGAAATTCACTATTTGTTTCACGTGCGAGGGACAGAAGTCGCCGGTCGAGCAGGTCGCAAGCGGAAACCCCCATTTTGTTGATTTCGACTGCGGCTGAGGCGGCCGAATCGAGGCGATGAAAAAAGAGCAGCGCTACACCACGATGACGCGGGATCGGCTCCGTTTTCAGTGTAGCTTCGGTAATGATACCCAGCGTTCCCTCACTCCCAACCAACAGGCGGGTCAAGTCAGTGTGCCCCTCTTGTTCCACATCAAAAAGATTGTAACCCGCTTGATTTTGCTTGGATTGGGGAGAGTGCTCGGCAATTAATTCTTCGTTGGACGTGACGACCCGCCGGACGCGCCCGGCTAAAAGTTGGCCTCGAAGGCTTGGGAATGTTTTCGAAATTGACGCGTTCTCTTTGGAATCGAATTCAACTACTTCGCCCGTCGATAGCACCATCTGCAATCGCATAATGTTATCCCGGGGAGCGCCATATCTGACCCAATGGCTTCCAGAGGTGTTCATTGCCAACGTTCCGCCAACGGTCGTTACGTTTCGCGTTGCAGGATCGGGGCCGAATAGCTGGCCGTGAGCTTTTAGATGACGATTCAAATCACCAATTACCACACCGGGTTGAACCGTCACCGTATCTTTTCCGACCGATTGAATTTTTCGCATCGAATGGGAGAAATCGAGGATTACCCCCTTCCCAACACAAGCCCCGACGACGTTGCTTCCTGCACCGCGGGGAATCAGGGAAATCTGATTCTCCGCCGCATACTGCACACACGCAACGACATCAGCGGTACTAGCGGGTCTGACAATTCCCAACGGTTGAATCTCATAGATACTGGCGTCACTAGCATACATTTGAAGAAAAGTTGCATCGCAATGCACTTCTCCCTCAATTAAACCACTTAGATCGGCTTGTATTCTTGCGCGTTCCGGATCCATTAACGTTGATCGTTTGACTTGCTATTTAAAATTTGAATTTTGACTCGCGAGCATTACAGAATGTAGGCCCGTTTATCTGGCCCGAAAAACATAAAGAATCTGGAGCAAACGCGCTCCGGTTGGCGTATGTTAATCGATCCCTTATTTTATCGTATTGACTTCCTTAGCAACGGGGCAGAATTGATTTTGCGTCAGAAACAGCGAGAAATAGTTCACAAAACCAGTGATTTAGGAAGAGTTTGAGAATCGACCATGAAACAACTGTTCTTAATGCGTCATGCAAAATCATCCTGGGCCGATGGCGGCATGTCCGATTTTGAACGCCCTCTCAATAAACGTGGAAAACGAGTGGCGCCGAGAATGGCGAAATTCTTAGCTAGTCAACAGGCCGTTCCCGAACTGATCATTTCCTCGCCCGCCGCACGTGCTGCGGCGACTGCGAGTATGGTAAGCGAAGCAATTGGTGAATCTGAGCCAGTTCCAATGCGATACGAGGCGAATTTCTACCACGCGCCAGCTAAAGAGTACGTGAGAGTATTGGCGACCGCTGATCTCAGTGAAATCTCGAGATTGATGTTCGTCGGGCATAATCCGGGGCTTGAGGATTTGGTTGAGTCGCTCACCGGAAAATGGGAAATTCTACCAACCGCAGCGATCGTGCAACTTGAGTTTGACGCTGCAAATTGGAAGGAAATCAGCCCCAATTGTGAATGTAAAATGCTGAATATTTGGAGGCCAAAGGAAGTCGGGATTGATTAAAAACTGACGCCCTCGAATTATTCTAAATCTAAGTCCTTCAATTCCTGCCGGTAATCATGTTGGAGATCTTCGTGGTACGATTCAATCAGCTTTTGAATTTTCTTAAGTTGTCCGGCGTACATGTTAAACATTACTCGGCGCTCTCGAAAAGGCGTTTCGCTCTTAAGTAGTGAACGACAAAAGAAGACCCTGACGGTGAACTCCGTTTCTTTCGAACCCGAAAATCTCAAGCACTTATCCATTACGCGGATGGTTTTTCTAAGTGTTTTTTTGTGCATATTTGGAGATGTGCGGAACTGTTCTTCAATTTCTTCGCACAAATAACCGGCGTAGGCTGATTCATTTTCAGAGAGAAAAAGCGCATAGGTAAGGAGTTCTTTGTTATCCTTTTTGAAACGGGCCAGCCGCAACACTATCTCGAGTAATTCTCCTTGGTCGAGTTTAACGAGTTGTTTTTTTATTTCCGCGATCGACGCCGCTTTCATTGATTTCACCTCGGCTAAGTCTGCCAGTTCAAAAAGCATTAACTGGAGCGATTAATTTTTCCAATTTCATCCATCGAAACAACATACCCTCGACAATTCTCAGCACCGCATTGGCATTTAATTGCGAATTCCGCGGGCCAGTTGTAATCAATCGTCAATTCCTCGCCTGGCGAGATGTTCCGGACCGCTGACAGATACAGACCACCGCAACTTTTCTCTTCTACCGATTCTGGATCACCTTTCCAGTGCGAGGCTGTCAACCAATCAAATTCACAGTTGAAATCACAGCTGTGATTCAGAAATCGAAAAGGGGCAATTGGTTCTAATTGATACCCCTCCGCTGCTTGAAACGTGTATTCAGTTTCCAAGCGTTCATCCTGAAATAAGTCACCCCGGATTTGACCAATTACCGCCGCCGCTGGAAATGCGATTTTAGCGAAAACGCCACTCCCCGCTATTCCTTTACCAACGCTTACTGTTGCACATTCCGACCGCATATTTAAAATCAGTTATCCTTAAAATTTAATCAGAACTGCGTTAACGCTAGTTGGCGTTAAACATAAGACTACAGAACAACTATTAAGAACATGGCCTAAAGGTACGCTCTTCGACCGTGTTCAAATTCAGCATCGTGAACCTTTCCGATAAAGCTAACAGGACGCCAGCTATTTAAAAACCGGTGCCGAGTAGGCTTCTCTGATTTTGTAATCCGCCAACGATTCAGTATTCATGGAGATCTGAAATGACTCACCGTCACGGATTACCTTTAGTTCGATTGATTTCTTCCTAGAGTTTTCAATTCGATCGTTCCAATGAGTGAGAGCATTGAGCTTTTCACCATCAATCGCGGTGATAACATCACCCGCCTTCAATCCATTTGTTTCCGCCCGCGGTGATTCTCGGCCGGTACTTTCAACTACTACGATGGTAGAAAGTTCAGCGAGATATTTTTTTACATTAAATAAATCACTGTCAACCGTTTGATCAAATTTCGCCGGATCTTCTCCTTCGCGACTTGCCTTTAGCCTCAGTACTTCTCTTACGGCTTGATAACAATTAATCAAGCCATGACCGGTGCTTGCATCGAAACCAGGGGAGCCAATATCCGTTGCAGTCGATGTGATTATCTCGCGAATACGCCACGGATGAATTTCTTTGTCTGCCGATCTCATCAGCGCAATTGCCCCACAGAACATTGGACCTGCGAATGAATTTCCATTGATTGCAGATTCATTAACGTTACCATTTTCGAAAAATACAGGTAATTGGTGGTTGAACGCGCAGACCTCGGGTTTCCTGACCTTCCCGTCGCGATAGTGTTCTGTTTGCCATTGAACCGGTCCCTGACTCGAAAAAACCGTTTTCGTTAGATCACGCTGCACGCCTGCGGCAGCGAATACCGCCTGCGGAATATCTTCCGGAGTGCGCATCTGGCGTGGGATTCTGGCAGTTTTCGCAAAATTTCCAGCGCCGGAGACAAAACAGAGGCCACAGATCGTTCCATGCTCAAGAATTTTACGCCAGTGACTACGGTATTCCCCCAAGGCAGGAATCGAAAAACTCATACTGTAAGTGTCCGCTCCATTTTCAATCGCCCATTCAACACTTGATTCGATTTCCCCACGGGATATCACTCCGGCCCATTCACCCGATGGTGCTATCCCAAACTCATATTTGAATTCCGGTGATCCTCGACCGCAAACAATTGCTGCACACATAACTCCATGCAAATCCCGAACGGATTCACTTTTGGGCCGAACCGATAGTTGAGGCGAGCCATCATTAAAATTGAACCCAACGATTGGTGCCTGCGATTCAGCCATTTGAGGTGAATTTGGGAAATGAAAATCGTGAATTACATTTAGTGTACCCTTGCCAGAAATGCCTAATTTCTTCCAAACTTGATCGGCCTTCAACGCTCGGGTGTACCACGGGTGCAACCAACGCTCAGAGTCAAAGACAAACTCATCGGAATTTTCCCTTGTACGGGAAGTAGAAGCATTGCCATGGGTTGAGTCAGTTTTCCGAATAATAAAAACCTTGCTGATACCCGGAATTTCTTGAAGTTTCTCCAAATCAGCAATTCTAGTTGTCGCGCTAAAGCCATTTATAATCCAATGCTGCCGAATATCCGTAAGCGTCTTAGCCGCCTTGAGTTGATCGATCGCCTTCTTCGCTTCAAGAAACGAGCGTTGAGATTCACGCTTCATTGTCTTAAGACAGCGTTCCCGCAAAACCGGGCTCGGGATGCCGTCCCATTCTGTTGTGCGTCTTTGATACGCTTTGCCATCACCCAGTAGTTGACGGTCAAACCAAACTTTTACCGTGATCTCCGCGTTTTTCCCGAAGCGCTGCAACGAATTGGGCACGCTGGATACCCAAACCTTCCCTTCGACATCCTCGAACTCAACCGAGCTTTCTTCAGCGTGCCGCAAAGCCTGGCCATGAATATAGGGAAGGAAGACGAATCCAAATAAACAAAGTGAGGCAACGAAGCAGAGATTATTAAGTCGCATGGGCAAGTTAGCTAGATTCGAGGAAGTCAAAAATTACTCAAAACAAACGTGATCCTAGCTCGATTTCAGTTGAAGAGCAATTTCAGGCCTTGACCACAGTCGGCGATTGATCAGACCGAACCCGAACCGAAGGCTCCCAAAGTAAAATCCGCAAACTGAAATTCAAATTGGCGCAATAAAAAAGCCCGTGCACGCTTTCACGTGAACGGGCTCATAATAAATCCGGCGGTACCTACTTTCGCACTTGCAGTACTATCATCGGCTCAAAGCGCTTAACTACTGTGTTCGGGATGGGAACAGGTGTGACCACTTTAATATGTTCGCCGGAAGAGACCACATCGGCTTATTCACCCGATGTGGCCTGATCCTGACAAAGATCATGTCTTTTGGTTGTGTCTTATAGATGGCTCGTGTCGCGGGTCAATGTTGACCCAGATTTGCATGGCAATGGCGGCTGCCAACCCATGCGGGCCACGTTGACCCAATGACGCCTTAAATAGCGTCGGCAGGAAATTCCTACCTTCAAATTGACCTAAACTGGTATCAGTTTCTGATTGGTATAAACCCAACCGAAAATGAGAGACCTGGATATATGTGGTCAAGCTTTCGTCCGTTAGTACCATTTAGCTGAATACATTACTGCACTTACACATACGGCCTATCAACCAGATCGTCTTTCTGGGGACTTCATTCCATAAAGGAATACGAAACCTTATCTCAGAGCGGGCTTCACGCTTAGATGCTTTCAGCGTTTATCCTTTCCGTAGTTAGCTATCCAGCCGTGCCGCTAGCGCGACAACTGGTACACCAGAGCTACGTCCAACTAAATCCTCTCGTACTAAAGTTGAATCTCCTCAAGATTCGAACGCCCACGGCAGATAGGGACCGACCTGTCTCACGACGGTCTGAACCCAGCTCACGTACCACTTTCATTGGCGAACAGCCAAACCCTTGGGAGCTTCTTCACCCCCAGGATGTGATGAGCCGACATCGAGGTGCCAAACCGCATCGCCGCTGTGGACGCTCGGATGCGATAAGCCTGTTATCCCCGGAGTACCTTTTATCTGATGAGCTATGGCCCTTCCATGCGGAACCACAGGATCACTAAGTCCTACTTTCGTATCTGCTCGAGTTATATCTCTCGCAGTTAAGCACACTTCTACCTTTGCGCTCGACGCCTGATTGCCAACCAGGCTGAGTGTACCTTTG
>WTFU01000053.1 GCA_011523945.1 Mariniblastus sp.
CCGCCTTTCGTGCGGCGAAGCAGAACTACGAAGGTTGATGGAAAAAAGGGTTTCTTGGCCGAAACGAGGCACTTATACTGTTCGGCAGTTATGAACAACCAGTTGAGCTGGAACGAACATGCAGTACTTCATCAAACGCGGCCACAAAGTCCAAGGGCCGATAAGCCACGCACAGCTTATGGCGTTGGCGAAGCAGATGAAGTTGAAGAAATCCGATTTAATTAGCAATTCAAAAGATGGCCCGTGGCTCAACATCACCAAAGAGCCATTGCAACAAATGCAACAAGGCCGTGATATTGAAATCAAGTCGCCTGAAGAATGGCTGACAATTCCTCCAAAAAATCGTGACGAATTAAAAGAGTGGTTACAGGCAAACAAAAACGAGTCAGTTGTGGTTTGTCCGTTTTGCGGTGTATCAGTGAAACGCAAAAATTTGCTCAAGCACTGCGACAAGTTGTGCTATTCACGATTGTCAACGACCAACTCCAGCCTACCAGCATCCCAAGCCGCAACAAAGAAATCCGCAGGTAAAAGCAAGAACCCAAAGGTTTCTGTAACAAGACATCCTAAAAATGTTGAGGAACTTGAAAGTCCGTTGCCTCCTGACCCTCCAACTGCATATGAAACAACTCGTGGTTTTTTTTCAAAAACGCTTAAAGTTAAATACAAGTGCCCTGTTTGCTCAATCAAGCTAACAAATTCATTGGCCGAAGCTGGCGAGAACGATAGCTGTCCTGAATGCCATGCTACCTTTATTGTTCCCGGCAACAAGGAGAGGAAAGAACGCCAAAAACAACTGAAAGAGAAGCGAGATCAGGCCCTCGAAGAGTTGGCAAAGCCAATCACAAGCTTGGGCAGGGGAAACGCTAAAAAGAAACAGACCTCAATTTATGGCTTTGAAAAACAAGCACACATAACCGATGCACCGTCGACGGCAATGAAACTGCCAACTGAGTTACCGAGATCGTCAGAATCATCTGTTGTATCTGGATGCGTAGGGTTGTTTGTTCTATTAATAATTGGCTCGTTCGTTGCATTTATCGGGATCCCTATACTCTCGGCAATCTTTGATATCACAGAAGATACAGGAGCGGGATTCGAGTTAGCGGATATCGCAATTTTAATGATGTATACAGGTGGCGCTATGTTTGCGTTATTACCTGCTTTGCCAGCAATTGCAATTGGAATGGGTCCGCTTTGGATAATAATCTTTCTGCTCATGGATAATAATCGTGCTACGCGTGACCCTGATAGTCCCAGTCTTTTTGGACAGATAATAACTTGGGTAGCATTTATAAGTCTCTTGGGTGGCCCAATAGTATTCGTCCTCGGTGTTGTCTTGTACTTTGTTGCACGGCTTTTCGGAAGCGAACCAGCCCTCTTCGGTTAGAAATTAAAAAGCCCGCCGGCGCGATGGAACGCCGACGGGCAAGCCAATCCTCACCGCCTTTCGTGCGGCGAAGGAGAAGTACGAAGGTTGATGGGGAAGAGAGAGGGCATGGCGGTAATTAGCTTTTACCGAATACGCAAGATACTTGGAACGATAAAGCCGAAGTGTGTTAACTCATGTGGAAGATAATCTATAGCAGTCGAAAAAACATGTGCAGGGCGGTGCCATGTTTCGAAACATGGACTATTTTTATGTTCTAGGAAGGTTTAATAGCAGAGACCAAAGTAATGAACACTCCCCCTAAGGAGCGGCAAAAAATAATCTTCAAACACGATTCTGCCATAAATTAGGAGACGCGAATAATTAATAAACAAGTTGCGATTTACACTGGTGATACAGGAGCGATTTGCAGACGCGAGACTTATCGAGACTCCCATTGTTTGATCACTCCGTTAGCAGATTCAATAATGCTCTCTGTTTCCTTCAGTGAGCTGCGGAATTCGTCCAAGCGTTCGTTGTTTGTTTCGATCGAATATTCCCAAAATTCTTGCGCTTCTTCGAACTCGTCTTGTTCATCAAAATTAGAAGAATCCAGATCACTCAGTTTTTTCTGATAAATCCCGTCAAGTTTTTCACACGAAGCGACTTCTGCTTTGAGTCTTCGTTTTGATTTTTGTGCATCGTCGAGCATTTCCAATGCTTCCTTGTATCGTTTTTCTTCTTCGCCAAGTTGGTCTGCCACGGCTGCCAGATCGCGAACAAAAAATTCCTTCATGCCTTTTAGTTCTGACTTTAACTGGACGATGATACCCGATTGAAGTTCTGTCATTGGTTTGTAGGCGGAACCTTTGAAATCGCGATAGGCCGTTTCGTATTGACCAAGGTTTGATTTAAGCGATTTCAGCCATCTGTCGTGATAGGTTGACCAGGGCTTGGGTGCACCATCCATCGCACGATCGCCGGAATTGCCAAGGAATTTGGCCCACTTGGTTGGATCCTCCTTCTTTAAATAAGCATCCAACGCATCAATGTCACGATCCATGTTACTGTCGAGCTTTTCTATCAAAATTTGATGCGCCTTGGTCTCACTCAGGGCGGTAACAAAGTAACTGTAAGCTTCTTTGAACTCAACGCGGGATCCTGTTTGGTTTGCGATTAGTTCGTCGATTAAATCAGGGAGAGGAGTTTTACCAACAGCTTTGAGAAAATTCGTTGTCATGTTTGTCTTGAATTCGTAGCCAGCACGGTGTTTTAAGACTCGTGCCTTTTGTTGATTGATCTCTTCAATCGCACGATAGAGTGTGTCGTGGGCCTCTAGCATTTGTTTGGCTGACACCATCGCCCCACCAACATTACCAGCTTCGGCTTTGTAGTTTTTGAGCAAACCCTCAAGTGCGACTTTCTCCTCGCCAGAAACTTTCGCAATATCTCGCTCGATTGCAGCAACATTTTTGTCGATGAGGGATTCGAGGTTGCGAATGTTACGGATGCCGCCACCCGCACTGGAGCCAAGCTCCCTCTGTTGATTGAGCAATGTTTCGACGGCACCAAGTGCCTGTGCCCGTTTTCTGACAAATGCAATCGCCGCCGATTTGTGGGCTGAAGGGGTATTGGTCGGTACACTGGAAAAGTCCTGTCCGCTGGCAGAACCGCTGACTCCGAACAAAACCTCGGCAATCAGGATGCCGGCGATGGCAATAAAATTGCCAACACGAATGCGAGGATGGAATCTTTTTTTATTCACTGTGAATCCATTTCAAAAAGGGTAACCAGAATAAACAAACCATCGAAACCCTTTTACCTTTTCATCTCGTTTCAAGGTTAGAGGTTTTTTGTACTCCCGAATCCGCCCTGTCTCATCATAAAGTTTGAGCCAAAGTGTTAATAACTCGCTTCGCGGTAGGCCATCATCGGTGATGTCGTCGACTTCATCGGAGTCCACAAATTGTTCTAATAGAGATTTCTCTTCGCTGCTGGCGCCGCCTTGAATGATTCGGATTTCGTCCTTCGTGTTAATGCGAACTTCAACGATGTCTCGAGTAAAACGGCGTTGGAAAATATCCCATTTCCTTTGAAGCCAGTTTTTTTGAACGACTGTTCGCTTTTCATCCGGATGAATACAGCTCAGGTAGAGCTCGTAGTTTTTCTCTTTAATTGCGGTAACAAAAACATCTAGCAGCGTCTCCGGCGAGTATTCATCTGGAAGCTGTTTAACCGTGTATAGATCCTCAAGTTCAGATTGCATCTGGTCTTCGCCAATAAACGAACCTCCAGAGGGGGAGGCTGAATCCGATGATGCAAAAACATGGCCGTTGACATAGATTTTTTCGACTTCGACTTCCCAGCCGAAGACGGCGGAACTGTTTTTGGCATCTCCTCCGCCCAGCGGCATGAATCGCGCATCAACAATTTTGCCTACCACCGTCCACTCACTCGGGATTTTGTCGGATACCGACCGTTGATAGCGACGAACTGCCTCATAGGCACCGACAAAGGACTGATTCGAAGCGTTTACAAAATACACTCCAGTCGAGGCACTTCCGATGGCAATGTACTGCTGTCCATAATGGAGAAACATATCGTCGGGGTATCGAAGCCCCTCAAGAAAAACGACGCGATCCCGCATCTCTGGCAATGGAATTTTTTCGGGATTGGGCATGGGGAAAGGTTGGGTAAGCGTTTCCGGGGAGCTGACCAAAAGTTGCTTTTGGTAGTCGATCCAAGCATTCTGGTTTAGCTGGGTAAACAGCTCGACCTTGCGTTTTTCCATGTCCCGATAAGCGAGAATTTCTGGAGTGATCTGGATTCGATCACCCTTCAAGCCACGTACAGCGGCTTGCGCACGTTCAAACAATCCTTTAACGCGATCATCGGTTGGATGTTTTTTTGAAAGTTCTCCAATCTTTGTCAACGCACGTTTGGCGTCCGGCGTCAGAGTACCTTCTTTGCCTTCGAGCCCTTGGACGTACCATTCAAAGCCTTTTAACAAGTAGTTGGCTTCGTCGACTTCAAGTCGTTTGGCTGTCTCTTGAGCCCGAAGTGATCTGGAGTACGTGGCGAAAACGGAAGTTAGAATTGCTAACGCAACTAATAGCCGAATACCCGCTCGCGAAACTTTGTGCCTCATGATTCCCTCGCGTAAGTGATTTTTCAACTTAGACTTCTTATTTTCAAGGAACACATTCTGGCCGTCAATCAGGGGGCTCACAGTCCGTGGGGGCGAAATTGAATTGCCGAGATGTTGCGAAAGCGATTTCAGGCAAATTAGCGAAAAATAAGCTTGGTTTTGCTCTGCCACTCGCGTTTTCTCTTCACGAGTAGATTAAGAAAAAGTGGTGGATTTTGGTCGGCTTCGCAGGCCTGTCAACATCTGAATCCTGACCATGTCGCTGGGGATCTTACCCATATGTGCCAGGGTCTCAAATACAATCGAGGGTGCGATCGGTTTGACCGGTTTTGAATCTTTTGCGTCTGTCCCTCCGCTCCCGAGCCCCTTTACTAACCGGAGAGTCTTAGGGTTGCTGCCAAGCAGATTCGATGTTCTTGTATTCGAACGAAGCTTGACTCAAGGCTTCATCGATAGAAAGGTGGTGAGTGTCGGTGATCACGTTCCAGTCCCCATCACACGAGAAAAGATAGAATGATTACGGAGTGCCACCTCCATCACAAATTGCAAGCGAGCTGACCGGCCCCGCAGGACAACCATTGATTGTGTGAGTTGTAGTGCCGGTGGCAGCGATTTCCGTACCAATCTGTGCGAATCGCAGAACCGGCACCTCGCAAATTTCCCGCGGTGGAAATGAGTTCATTTCGGTTTGGCATGTCCAAGAACTGCCTGTGCTGCCTCCAACCCGTATTTCTCTCTGATCTCCGTCGCCCTGGCATGTCTTAGACGATTTGGAGCCCATCCATGTTTCTTCCTCCAAGCCTTGAGAGCCTCACCGGATGTACCGTGCGGGGCAGGGAAGGCGCGATTGCAGGCTTGCAATATTTTTTCGTGATAGTTCCAGCGCCGGAATTTCCCGCCGCGCGGCTTCTCGAAGCAAAATTCATTATCCGTTTTATTCAAATAAGGTGTTAAAATCCATTGAGCATCCGGACCAATCAAAATCGTCCTATTGCGTCCTTTGTGTTCCATCTTGTGGGTCGATGGCTGATAACGCCAAACGACGCCATCTCGGTCTATTTCCCCTGGTTTCATGGAGCAAATCTCCCC
>WTFU01000057.1:0-10805 GCA_011523945.1 Mariniblastus sp.
GCCCCATCTTAGGATAGGGCTTTTTTCATGGTTTAAATTTCGGTCAGAAAGGAATTCGGTCAGTAGGAGATGGATTGGGAGGCGACTGGTTTAAGAAAATTGCCCCATCCATTCTCGTTAGAATGATTACCGATTTTCGATGGAAACAAACTCTCGGACGTTCGGGCCGTTGTAAATCTGTCGTGGACGGCAAATCCGCTTGGACGGTGATTCGTGCATCTCTTTCCAGTGGGCAATCCAGCCCGGAAGGCGTCCCATCGCGAACAGGACAGTGAACATTCCAACCGGGATTCCCATGGCTCGGTAAATGACACCCGAGTAGAAGTCCACGTTCGGGTAGAGTTTACGTTTTACAAAGTATTCGTCTTCGAGAGCGACCTTTTCCAGTCGTTGGGCAATTTCAAAGAGTGGATCGTCAAGATCCAGCTTGTTCAAAAGCTGATCACACGCTTTCTTAATGATCTTGGCTCTTGGATCGAAGTTTTTATAAACTCGATGGCCAAAACCCATGAGTCGAAAGCCGTTTTCCTTGTCCTTTGCCATCGCAACATACTTGTCCACGTCACCGCCATCCTCTTGGATCTGTTGAAGCATTGAAACCACTGCTTCGTTGGCACCTCCATGGAGTGGTCCCCAGAGGGCACAAATTCCAGCTGAGATTGAAGCGAACAGATTGGAATCTGCCGATCCAACCATTCGAACGGTTGAGGTACTGCAATTCTGTTCGTGATCGGCGTGAACAATCAGTAGCATGTTCAATGCTTCGACAAACGTCGGATCCGCTTTGTACGGTTCGCAGGGAACAGAAAACATCATTTGGAGGAAGTTTTCGCAGTAAGACAGATCGTTTTGCGGGTAAGCGAACGGCTGGCCTTCAGATTTGTTGTGACTATAGGCGGCGATAGTTGGTAGTTTCGCCATCAGACGTCTGATTGAGATTTCAACCTGCTCTGGGTCGTGAGGGTCGAGAGAGTCCTGGTAAAAGGTCGACATCGCACTGACGACCGATGAAAGGATCGCCATTGGGTGGGCGTCGCGTGGAAAACCGTTGTAGAACAAACGCATGTCTTCGTGAAGCATCGTGTGGTGGCGAATCGAGTCCCGAAAGTCTGAGAGCTCTGTTTGGTTAGGTAGTTCACCGTAGATCAGGAGGTAGGCGACCTCGACGAAATCGCAGTTCTTTGCCAGGTCTTCGATTGGATAGCCACGATATCGCAAAATTCCTTCTTCTCCGTTGAGAAAGGTAATTCCGCTCTGTGTTGATCCCGTGTTTACATAGCCCTCATCGATGGTGATGAGTCCTGTTTGCTTTCGAAGAGCACTGATATCGATCGCTTTTTCATTTTCCGTTCCTTCGACGACCGGAAATTCCAACTCATGACCTTCGCAATCAATTTTGGCCATTTTCGACATAGATCTTGTTCCTGACGTTACAGTAAAACTCGTATTTTTATGGTATGAGAGCATGATCGGGGCTATCTCTCCCCCAGCACAACTCTTTTCCGAAAAATATCTTTCGTGGCAACAAGTCTAACTGTTTTTTTCGCGAATGGAAACGTGCCCGAATATTAGGAAATATCGGTTTTACAACGTAATTGTTGCATTCAATGGGGCATTCTTCGTCGAAACCAAGGCTGGTTTAGGGGCCTACTCTGTGGTCCCTAGCGATCAGGAAAGGGGTATTCGCGCGGAATGGTGGTTGATTCAGAGAGGTGGTCCAGCCGTGAGGGAAACAATCGCGATTCCGTTCTAAACAATGGGGAATGTTAATCTTCGTTAATGAAGTACTCCACCGGAATTTGTTTTTTTATTTTTGCGAGATGCTCCTGGTAGGCCTTGGCGCTCTGTGCCGATTGAATCTGTTTCTTGATAGCGGTTTGAGCTTCAAGGAATGGCGTTCGGGATGCATCCGTTCGTTTGATCACGCGGACGATGTGAAACCCAATTTTAGTTTCAATAATATCGCTCAAATCTCCAACCGGAGCACTAAAGATGAATTCATCAATCTCTTGAGAGGCTAATGAGCCTTTGGTGGTCCAGTCATATCTACCGCCATTAGCAGCTTTGAATCCGTGTGAACTTGCTTTGGCAACTGCTGCAAAATTTCCGCCAAAAACAATGTCATTGCCCAAGGCCACAATCGTTTGTTCGGCAGCTTCACGGGATTCGGATCGATCAAAGCGAATGACGATTTGCTCCCAAATGCACTTTGCCGGGTTTTCGTAGTCCTTGATATTTTCGCGGTAGACGTCCAGCATCTCTTGGTGTGTAATTTCCTTACTTTTCCGGAGCTGTTGCCCAAGAAAATATTTCGTGATCTGTTCTTCGGCCCAGCTTTTTCTGTGCTGCCTTAGCGAACTTCCCATTGCTCGCAGATTGGCATCAAGCTCGTTCTGAGATTTCAGTCCGCTCTTTTTTAACATTTCAGGTAAGGCACTTTTATCAAACTGTTCTTCTGCCTGAGCAAGAACTTGTTCAAAGTCGGCACCCTCGGGAAGAGATTGAATGACACTCACGTAAAGAAGTTTTGCTTCCACGTATTTAGGTAGCATCTTCGGAATTATTTTTTTTCTCTCTTGCTCTTTTAACGTAGGGGATGCTTGGGGCATGAATTGTTGGATCATCTGATTTGTTTCAAATAGAAGATCACCGACAAAAACAGGGTAGCCTCCAACAAGGGCCAGCACCTGCCCTGGTTCAAAAGAAACAGCTTCCGATTTTATTTCCGACGTCGCACTCGTCTGCCCCACGTCGAAACGCGCGGGTGAATCAGTCGTCGCTTTTTCTTGAAGGTTGCTTTTCGGAAGAGAGTCTTTGGGATTCATTGGTTGGAACGCGCTGCTTCCATGACTGGGCGGCATGCGAGTTGGAGCAGCGAATTGTTTTTGCTCTCGAATGATTGAATTCGCTGGAATTTGATTATCTAACTCAGGTGAGTTAGTTAAGAGTGGTTTCGACGGCACGAGGCCGGTTGTGAGCGGGCCGCGGGGATTAAACTCAGGAAACTCTGTTTTGGAATATTTCGATGCGACCGGTGGGTTGACCGCGGGGGGGGCGGATTTGTTCCACGTAATGGTGGCCGGAGCACTGGTTTTAGCTTGGGGTTTTTGATCGACGGTTTCGTTGATCGAATAATAAGGATCCGGGGTTGTTTCGAATTGCGGCTGTAACTGGAGGGGGGCCGCTAATATGCAGGCCGGCGCGATGAAAACAAAGGCAGAGATTGAGAATGCCCAAGCTGGTTTGAGACAGTATTGTTGTCTATGCATGATGTTCACGCCGTGCCGGTAAAATTCAATTAAAAACATTGGGCGTACGCCGAGACGTTCGCTTCGGTTCGCAACTTCCGCGCAGAAGTCGGCGGGCGAGGATAGATAAATCAGGTAGCTGGTTGCAAGAGTGATTTCACAAGTGCAAGCATTTTCGTCGGAGCGATTTTTCCCTCTTTCAAAGTCACCATTGCCGTTTGATCATCGATGATACGAATGATTGGCCTGATTTTTGAAAGCTGTGAAAAGCGATTGCGATCCTGAAATTTAAAAGTGAGGTATTTGTCTTCCATCGAAATGGAAAGAATTTGATAGACAGCTGCTTCTAGTTTTAATTCGGATAGAGCCAGTAATCGCCGGACGGGTGGAGGAATCTTTCCAAATCGATCTAAAAGCTCACTACGGAGTTCTTCAATTTGGTCAAATCTCTCCAGTCTTGTTAGGCGACGATAAAGATCAATTTTTTGGCGTCGGTCGATGACATAGCTGTCCGGCAGAAAAGCTGCGACGGGTAGATCAACTTCGACATGGATTGAAAGCTTCGCCGGCATGTGTTTTAGATGTCGCACTGCGTTTTCGAGAAGCTGGCAGTACAGTTCATAACCAATTGTGGCGATGTGTCCGCTTTGTTGAGTCCCGAGTAAATTACCGGCTCCGCGGATTTCAAGGTCACGCATGGAGATAGCGAAACCTGCGCCCATGTCACTAAACGTTTCAATTGCTTGCAGTCTTCGGGCCGCTGTTGGGTTGAGGTGTTTGTGTGGTTCAATAAGCAGGTAGCAGTAAGCCTTGTGTTTGTACCGTCCTACCCTTCCTCTCAGTTGGTGGAGATCCGAAAGGCCGTACCGATCAGCGTCGTTGATGAAAATCGTGTTTGCATTGGGGATGTCGAGGCCGCTTTCAATGATGGTTGTCGCAATGAGAACGTCGAACTTTCCAGCGATAAAGTCAGTCATCACCTCTTCAAGTTCAGTTTCGTTCATTTGGCCGTGGCCAAATCGAAAGGTAGCTTCCGGGATTAACGATTCGAGTTTTTGTTGGATTAGGTGAATGTCGTTTACTCGATTGTGGACAAAAAATACTTGACCACCGCGATTCAACTCCCGGAGTATTCCCGTTCTGATGGTTTCATTGTTGAATCGTAAAACTTTCGTCGCAACCGCGGAGCGGTCGTCAGGAGGCGTTTCGAGATTGGAGATGTCGCGAACGCCGACAAGCGACATATGAAGGGTTCGGGGGATGGGAGTTGCTGACATCGTAAGAACGTCGACGGAGCTGCGGATCGATTTAAGCCGTTCTTTGTGCTCAACTCCGAATCGCTGTTCTTCATCAATGATGACCAGGCCAAGATTAAAGAACTTTACGTCTTTTGAGACCAATCGGTGTGTTCCGATAACGATATCCACACTTCCTTTTTGGAGGCGTTCCACATTTTCTTTTAATTCTTGTGTGGTGCAAAAACGGCTGAGTTTTACGATGTCCAAAGGGAATTCGCCCATTCGCTCCTTGAAGTTTTTGTAATGTTGTTCGGCCAGAATGGTTGTGGGAACCAAAACTCCAACTTGGTATCCATTTTCTACCGCTTTAAAGGCGGCTCGCATTGCGACTTCGGTTTTTCCAAAGCCGACATCTCCGCACAGCAAGCGATCCATGGGTTGGGCCCGCTGCATATCCTGTTTGATTGCCTCGATCGCGGTTAACTGGTCCGGAGTTTCTCGATAGGGAAAAGAGTGTTCGAACTCGCTTTGCCATTCCGTATCAGGCGAGAATGCGATTCCCGGCCGGCCATCCCGCTTGGCTTGCAGTTCGATCATCTCCGAGGCTAAATCTTCAATCGCTGACTCGACAGAGGCCTTTTGCTTCGCCCAGGACTTACCTCCAATTTTGGCAAGAGTCGGACGCGTTTTGGAACCGCCTATATATTTTTGCACCAGATCGATTTTGGTGGCGGGTACATAGATTTTTGTACCGCCATGAAATTCGAGTCCGAGGTGTTCGGTCCGCTGGCCATCTTTATCGAGCATCTCCAAACCGCGAAAGCGGCCAATGCCGTGGGATAAATGAACAATTAGATCGCCTTCTCGAAGATCGAGAAAACTATCGATTGCTTTGCTTAACCGGCGTCGTCCTCTCCGTCGCAGTTCGGTGCGATGAAACATCTGGTCGCAGCCGATTACTATTTGGTACGACTCGCGATCACGAAATCCTTGGTGAACGCAGCCGAGGCCAATTTGGAGTCGCCCACTCGCGGCAGCCGCCGTCGACGAAAGGATTTCGCGTACTCTTGGGATTTCGCCCTCAACACGGGCCATCACAAAAATTTCATATTCTTCTCCCGAAGGGTCTCGCGCAAGCCGGTCAACCTGAAGCTTGAGGTCGCCGATATCTCCACTGAATTGTTCGACTGTGTCGATTGGTAATTGGCAGACCGCTCCCAAATGACCTGAAGTAACTCGACTCGCGGTCGCAATTGGCAGTCCGGCCCAGCGTCGATTAATCTCTTCCCAGCTGTGAATCGTTTCCGAACTGGAGATGCGTTCGGTGTACCTCTGTGCCTGTTCGTTCAGTGCTTCGGGTTCAAGTAATAGAAGCAACGTATTGTCAGGAATAAAATCGAGGAAGCAACCGTTTACCAGGCCATTTTGGCTGACAACCGTAATTTCTATCTGTTGCAATTCAGCAGAGCTTCGTTGGTTGGCACACTCGAACTGTCGTAGAGATTCGACCTCGTCGTCGAAGAGTTCGATGCGAACGGGATTTTCCCAATCAGGAGCGTAGACGTCCACAATTCCGCCGCGGATTGAAAATTCTCCAGGCAATTCAACCGCTGAAGTTTGGTGAAACTCTTGTTCAAGCAGCCACGTGGTGAATCCATCGATATCGATTTGATCTCCCACAGAGATGCGTTTGGAGTTGCCAAAAATCGATTCCCGACAGGGAGTTGGCTGTAGAAGCGAAGGGACGGTTGCCACAATAACCGGCGCTTTATCCCCGGCGAGAAGCCCCTTTATTAAGCGGAGTCGATCGCCGTACTCGAGGTCAAGATGTACTCCCGTACTAGAGGCGGGCATGCAGGCCGGGAACCGTTCTAACATTCTCTCAAAAAACGTAGGCAAGTCATCGAGTAAGTCGTCTTGCGTTTTGCCGTCGGCTACAACAATAAGAATGTTGGCGAACTGCTTACTCAATGCGGCAGTCAGCAGCGCGCAGGAGGAACCCCAGACAGAATCGAATGTCGCCGTTTCGCCCCGGTGGAGCGAATCGACGCAAGCAATAAAGTCCTTATTGCGAGCAAAATTTTCTGACAAAGCGAGGAGACGCTTAGAGGTCAGGACGTGCGACGGAACATCAGACATAGAGCCAACATTCTAATGAGCCAGTCAGGTACCGCCAAGTGATCAGCGGTTTCAAAAAAAATGAAGGCGTTTTTTATTCGTTTCCAGCCGAAGGTTCGACTTTAGCTGATCGGTAATCGCCGGAATTGTTAGTCTGCCAAACTTCGCCGTCGAGAACGTTAACCGCAGAAAGCCATTCATCTCCATAGCAGTACGTATCAATTAGCTTGACATGCCCGTGGTCTGTGACATGCCCATCAGACTGAGGGGTGTGCCCAACATAGGCTATTTTGCCCGACACATGTGGTGCGGTCGGTGCCCCCAGCATGTGTTTCCAAAAACTGATCTGGTCTGTTTGCTCGCTTAACGGCAAGTCGGGAGCATAGTTCGCGTGAATAAAAAAATGCTCTTCGGTTTCATAATAGCGGAGGCAGTGGTTCAAAAATGAGAGGTGATGTTGGGGGATTGCTTCAACGTTTCCACCGTAACTTGCCAGAGTTGCGCTACCACCATGTTGATACCAAAATTCAAAATCACGCTTTTTGTTATTTCCAAAAAGCGCCTTGTACATCATCAGTTCGTGATTGCCGATCAAGGGAATGAAACGACAGGTGCTAACAAGGTTGATAAGAATCTCAAGCACGCCGGCTGAATTCATGCCACGATCAACATAGTCCCCCATCCCAATAATGATGTCATTGGAGGTTGGTTTAATTTCGTCGATCAAGCGTTGAAGTGCGATTGCACAACCGTGAATATCGCCGATGGCAATGGTTCGAGACATTATTTGTAGAAGCAACCGAGGGACACGAAAATTAAATGATAAGGAACGCTATCAACCTGACAAGGTTGAAGCGCTAGGATTGGCCGTTTCCTGAAATTATAAGCTCATCGGGGGGATGGGTTCGAAAAATTACAGTGAGTGGATAAATATGCATATGCTTCTTAAAAATGTAAAAATACATTAACGCTTGGCAAATCCGATTTTTGCACGAATGGACGTTTCGTCTTTTCGTTCGCGAGGAGTCAGGTCATCCAGTAGCTTTCTCTGTGCGCGAATTAGTATGGGAGACGAGTTAGATTGCAACAGCATAGCATCTCCAGTGGCCTTAATAGCGGTTCTTGACGCTCCCTTTAATTCGAGAAAATTGTTATCGACAATCTCGAGGTCTACAACTTTCTGTTCGGGAATCGCGAGTTCCCATTTGATAGTGACTGCAAATGGGTGTCGTGGTGCCGGTCCGGTCGATATTAATTTCAGCGGCAGTTGTTTGTTGCCGATTTTAACGTTGAGTCTTTTACTAATAAATTTTCCCGCCGCCTCGTGGAGTTTTTTTGTCAATTCTGGAGACAGAGCATGCCCGGAATCGGGGTCGGGCTCTAGCTCAATTTCACGAACTTCGTTCTTTAAAGGGGGGGCGGTTTTTAGAGGGTCGGCCACTGTGTCGGAAGATACGGCAATAGCGTCGAGTTTTGACCATTCGCTTAGCACTTTTTCCGCTGTTTTTTTGTTAAGTCCAATGGAGTAGGTGATTTCAGCT
This sequence comes from Mariniblastus sp., assembly GCA_011523945.1. Classification (GTDB taxonomy): domain Bacteria; phylum Planctomycetota; class Planctomycetia; order Pirellulales; family Pirellulaceae; genus Mariniblastus. Next base: position 8,146 of record WTFU01000057.1, read on the forward strand.
TTGTTTCCTCGGACGATTATGGCGAGGGTTTTTTCGACAAAGTCATCCTCAAACCGATGGGATGAGGACCAAACCGTCGGAAAACCGAGATTGGCGATAATCGCGAACGATATTAATACTGTTTTCATCATCAATCGAACATCTTAGCATCAAGTGAACTGGTGGGCCGCGGGATCTCCGAATATTATAGAGTGACGCGTTTTTATTGTACCAAGGTTTATGTTTATGAATTCCAATGAAATTCTCGATCGCGAATTTTTAGAGATTCGTGCGAAAATATTAGAGGTCGCGGCAGCACTGGATCGGATTGAGCGGGCAGATGGAGATGTGTCGAGCGATCCTCGAATGAAATTGATCGCTGATGCAATTGAAGTTATTGCAAGTGAGCATTCGGATCCGATTCGAGCGGAAAAAATTCAGTTGCTGTTTTCGAGAGCTTACGATGAGCAGTGGCGAAGCGAATTTTCCATTGCCTCGCGTTTCTAGACGGTCGCTTTATGGCCTGCAGCCACGTTTTCGTTTGCAACCACTGGTTTCTGTGGTACCAACAGTTTTGATTTTTATCTTGCCGTTTCGGCAGTTTTTTAGAAAGACGGATTCATGTATTACATCGACCCGCATCTTCATATGGTTTCGCGGACGACAGACGACTATGAAACACTTGCCAAAATGGGATGTGTTGCTATCAGTGAACCGGCGTTTTGGGCGGGGTTCGACCGGGGGAGTGGTGAGAGTTTCCGAGATTATTTCCGGCAGCTAACCGAAGTCGAGCCAAAGCGAGCCGCTCAGTACGGCATCCAACACTTTACCTGGCTTTGCATTAATGCGAAGGAGGCTGAGAACGTTGAGTTGTCACGAGAGGTTCTCAAAATTATTCCGGAATTTTTGGATTGTCCAAATGTCTTGGGGATTGGCGAAATCGGGCTGAATAAGAACACCAAGAATGAGGCGATAATTTTTCAGGAGCACATGGAACTTGCGATTGCACACGAACAGCAGGTGTTGATCCATACGCCTCACTTGGAGGATAAGTATCAGGGAACGCGGATGATTCTCGACATGCTTGGTGAGCATTCTATCGATCGTTCAAGAGTGTTGGTCGATCATGTTGAGGAGCACACGGTAGGCCCGGTGCTTGAGGCGGGTTACTGGGCGGGAATGACACTGTACCCGGTAACGAAATGTACTCCGTCGCGAGCGGTCGACATTATCGAACGGCATGGTGCGGAGCGATTGTGCGTCAATTCCGCTGGAGATTGGGGGCCATCGAAACCAACAGCGGTTCCAGATTTGGTGCTTGAAATGCGTCGTCGAGGCCATAAAGAGAGCTTGATTAAAAAGGTGGTTTATGACAATCCACGGGACTTTTTCCGTCAAAGTAAGAACTTCAATCTTGATAATCCCGCGGAACGTTAATGAAGATATTAAAAGGGAGAGTATTAAGAGCGATTCGGGGCGTTGTTGAGAATGGTGTCGTAAATTGCGAGCGTTTTGGCCTGATTTCTAGTTGTCAGTCTCAATAAGACTGGTAAAGTAGAGAGACCAATCGTTTCCAACCATGCCGGAGAATCCGTTCGCGGAACCCGAGATTTTATGAGCCAAGAATCCGATTTAAAAACACTCGCTCCGGTTCATGTTGCGCTCACGCCTCAACAGCGATTCAGTGACTTTTTACAGAGTCGCGGAATGCGAAATACCGAACAGCGTCGAGCGATGCTGGAATTGGTATTTCTGGAACATGACCATTTTGACGCGGATCAATTGTTAGAACGGCTGCCCGCCAAGGGTGAGAAGGGCTATGTTAGTCGTCCTACCGTTTATCGAACGTTGGGTGAATTCGTCGACGCAGGATTGTTGCGTAAGTTCTCACTGGACGGAAGAAGCGTTTACGAGCATGACTACGGATACCCCCAGCATGACCATCTTTACTGTACAAAGTGTGAGAAATTAATTGAATTTCAAAGCGATTCGTTGCTTGAAATTCGGAGCGAAGTCGGCAAGGCGCATAATTTCGACGTGCGAAGCCACCGGTTGATCGTATCTGGCGTTTGTGAAGACTGCCGGCGGGGGCGGCGACGAGAGCGTCGAAAAGTCGATTTGATTTAAATTTGTTCCGTTGACTAGAAATTAAATCGTGATCAAAAATTAAGCAGCAAAAAAGGCGTCCTCTCTACTGAGAAGACGCCTTGGTTTTTATAGCTTGCTTAAATTTTTGCCTTCTTGAATCCGAAAATTCAGGTTTTTTTGAATTAGTGATCCAGCGGTTCGTGTGCTTTGATCTCACCCTTGTAGACTTTGTCTCCAATTTTAATTTCAATGTCGACACCCAGTGGAATCGCGATTGAAAGTTGTTGATCGTCAAGCATGTAAACCGCAGAAAGTCCTTGTTCGTCTGCCTTCTCCGCCACTAACGTGAATCCCTCCTCTTCGCTGCCAACTTTTGGAGTAACCGTAAAGCTGTCGACTTTCTGAGCGACTTCCTTTTTGCCAGCGGCATCCAGTAAATACATTTTGATGACGTTGCTGTCGGTGTATTTTTTCCACTCGCCTTGCATGTCGTTTGGCTCGAGCTCAAAAATGTGGCCCCCAAAAGGTCCGTGTGCTGGATGATCCGAATGGTCATGATCGTGATCATGATCGTGATCGTGGTCATGATCGTG
>WTFU01000057.1:10905-40028 GCA_011523945.1 Mariniblastus sp.
TGATCGTGGTCATGATCGTGATCGGCAGAATTCGATCCACCGCCATTTGTTTTTGCATTTCCGCCGGATGAGTCGCAACCGGTAACGGCAAATACGGCGACCGCCAATATTGCTAGAATTAATGACGACGAAGAATAGATACGCATTGTTGCTCCAGTAAAAAAATCAATTTTGTATGTCTAGCAGACGCTAGGTTTATGTCGGAAAGCGTGAAAGCAATCGTTTTCAACCAGCCATCGATTATAGAGTTCCTTGGCAAAATGGAAACACCGAACACTCTGTTTGTTTTTGCAGACGCCTCAATGTCAAAAAAGTCCGAACCCACGCCCACTACGAACTATTCCTTCATCTTGTTCAAGACTGAGTGATTCGGGGTTTGTCCATCCTTAGATTTAGGGGGTGTTTTTAGTTGTCGAGTGGCGTGTTGGGAAACTGGAAGCTAGCCTTGCCGAGTATCTCGCGAAGGACGCTTTCTCCATGACGTTTCATTGCATCGCTCCATAAATCGTCAGGATCGCAGAAAATTTGGTCGGCGCTGCTGTTTCGACTGCAATACCAATAGCCATGATTGACTTCCGATTGTAGTTGCCCCAGTTTCCAACCAACGAGCCCAAAGGCGATTCGGTAGGGAGCGTTGTTACGATCAATCAACTCTCTAAATTTATTCGCTTGCGCGGTAACAAAAATACCTCCCGGCATTTCAATTTCACCAAGAAGTTGGTTTTGATGAATTGCAAAGACCGGTCCGTCGATCGGACCGCCGCTCACGAGACAACCTTCGTCGAGTCTTTGCCCCGTTAATTGTTGCCATGCAGATTTTATCTCTTCGTTGGCCGGTTGATTGAGGGTGACTCCGATTGTTCCCAACTTGTTGCTTTGCAGGATCAGAACGACTGCTTGCTGAAAAGGTGTTTCTGAAAGTAACTCGGTTGCGATGAGAAGAGAGCCGGGATTGATTTCTGGAGTGAAATCAAACGGCATCAGTTCTGAGCTGGTGAAGCGATCGGCCAAGATTTTCCCCGCGGTCAAAAATGAACTTGAGGTAACACGAAACGGTTTGAACAGGTCTGCAGGACAACAGATCGCGTGTTCGTTAGTTTCTAATTTCTTGTTTTGTTACGTTGCAAATTGCGTGCCGTTCGTGCGCACCATTTCCAATTTTGACTGGGCCAACAATCGCATTTGTTTTGTGGAGGATTTCACGCAATTTAGTTTTCAATGGTTGAAAGTATGCCTTTGTTTTGCCGGCGTTAAGCAACGTTTAGATTAATCGCGACACATCACTTGCCAACTTGTCAGTCGCGATATTCACTGCCGAAAGAAAGTGGTGGTTTCAGCGGGGGGCGATACTCATATTTTTTGACATCAGGACTGGCTTCCAGCTTGTTTGCGGTCAAATTTTTCTTCAGCTGTACTTGGTCTGAAGTAGATAGGTTCTAGGTTCCAGTAACTTTCCCTTTCTCCAGCGGTGTATTTTTTTCTAGCTAAACGGCCAATCAGGGAGGCTGAGCAAATTCGATTTGGTTCCGGGGGCAGTTCACAATTGAGCTGAGTTGCCAGTTCGGAAGTAAGTGTCTTAGGAATGCCAGGGCCTGTAATAATGTCGCCTGCTACGAGAGAAGATTTCCAAGTCTCAAATTCAGTTATTTGACTGTTGGAAATTTCTTCGAGTTGCAAAATTGAATGGGCGTCCAGATAGGCTTGGAAATACGATGAGAAAAGTTGTCCACGTTGGGCGTTTACCACAGGGCGAATTTTTAGCTTTTCGGATGATTCAAGTGAGTCTCCGATAAGAGACAGTTCAGCTACTCCGAAAGCCAAGGCTTCGAGAGTGTTGATGCCCAGGACGGGAGTGTCGCTTGCGTACGCAAGGGTTTTGGCAGTAACGACACCGGCTCTGAGTGAAGTAAATGAGCCAGGCCCCTTTGTGATAGCAATCAGGTCGATGTCTTTTAGAGTGACCCCATACTTCTCGAGTACAGTTTGGATCATAGGAGTTAATAAAGTAGAAGCACCGGGAGGAAATATCCGCGAAGGCTTCCCCTGCCCTTTGGATCGTTTTCGGACATAGCCTTGTGGAAGGGAATCGTCATCCCCAGCGCTTGATCGCCCACTGGCAGGTTTCGATTGTTTTTGGAATTGAATCGAATCAACTTCTAGTACAGCCTCAGTGTCGTTAACAACTGCCACTGAAAACGCGGTGGATGATGAGTCAATTGCTAATGTAAGAGATGCCATGAGTGGATTAGATAAAGTAGGGAATGGTAAGTCGTTATTGGGTTGAATTTACATCGAACGGGCATTGCCGCCGTATTGGGTTGGGGGATCAATTAATTCGCACATTTGAAACGATCGTTACAGATGGTTCGACCACAATATTTTTACGAGTCATCAAATCAATTGCATAGGAATGTCGATACTTGTAGACTATCGCGGCAGGCATTCTTTAAACGCGTCCTGATTAGTTGTTCAAGGCATTAGTTGATCGGTTTTCCAGTTTAGCAAATCGATATGCGATTAGAGAGTGGTCGAGTTTTCTATAAATCAGCATTTTTGCTGGTTGGCTCGGTCGTAATTTTCATCTTGAATTAAATAAGGCTTTTCCGTGCAGCGGGCAATCATCAGTGACATACACGGAAACTTTGAAGCGCTGACTGCGGTCCTAGGTCGGATTGGTGACATCGGTGTCGATGAAATTATTTGCCTTGGTGATATCATTGGGTATGGTCCCAATCCGCTAGAATGTCTCGACACTGTCATTGACCGATGCCAGTTGACGATTCTCGGCAATCACGATCAAGCAGCAATTTTTGATCCAGATGGATTTAATCCGATTGCGATGAAGGCAATTTACTGGACTCGAGAGCAGTTGGAAAACGATACCGCCGACTTGGAGCAGGCTGATCGTCGCTGGGATTTTTTGGGTGAATTACCTAGGCGTCATGACGAGGGAGAATATTTGTTTGTTCATGGATCGCCAAGAGATCCTACGAACGAGTATGTTTTTCCCGAAACAGTTTACGAACGCGATTTACTTGCGATACTGATGAGTCGCATTGAACGTGTTTGCTTTCAGGGGCATACCCACATTCCGGGAATTTTTACGGAATCGGGGGCATTTGTGTCGCCTGATGAGTGCGACCACTATTTCAGGCTTGATGCTGGGAAATGCATGTTAAATGTGGGAAGCGTAGGGCAACCGCGAGACGGCGACGCACGCTCTTGTTTCGTTGTTTTGGATACGGAAGAACGGTCGGTCCGCTATCATCGGGTGGAATACGATGCGGACAAGACGCGGGAGAAAATTTATGGAATTCCCGATCTCGACAATATGCTCGGCGATCGCTTGATGACCGGTCGATAAGAAAAACTGTTTTTCACCGCTGATTGTGATTCCCGTCTTCGACCAAAGTGATTAAGATACCAGCAGGACGTGGCAGTTTGCGGCCCCCAAATGACGGGGAGCGAGACCGCCGCTTGGTTTGATCACATTTAACGCTCATCTAGGATGTCTCATGGGTAAACGCGCTATTATCAGCGACATCCATGGTAATTTCGAAGCCCTAACTGCCGTTCTCGCCGACATCGAAGCTCAGGGTATTTCTGAGATTTACTGTCTTGGCGATGTGATTGGTTATGGACCAAATCCGCGTGAATGCATTGATGTTTGCCGTGAGTTTGCGCTGACATTACTCGGGAACCACGACAACGGAGCTCTTTTTGACCCTGAGGGGTTTAGCAGCGGTGCCGAACGTGCGATCTTTTGGACCCGTTCCCAGTTGGAGCAGACGGAACACGAAGGTGCAAAGGAGCGATGGGATTTTCTTGCCAGTCTTCCTCGGACTCATCGCGAAGGCGATTTCATGTTCGTCCATGGTTCTCCTCGGAGCCCGTTAAACGAGTATGTTTTTCCCGAGGATGTTTACAATCAGCGAAAAATTGAACGGATTTTTGGATTCATTCAGAAATACTGTTTTCAGGGGCATACGCATGTTCCGGGCGTATTTACCGAGAATTTTCGGTTTTATTCTCCAAGTGAAATCAGCAATACTTACACGCTGGGTGAGCAAAAGCTGATGATTAACGTGGGTAGTGTCGGGCAACCAAGAGACAGTGATCCCCGCGGAAGTTACGTGATCCTCGATGGGAACGAAGTCGAATTTCGCCGGGTGGAGTATGATCCGGCTCCCACGAGACAGAAAATTCTAGGGATTTCTGAGTTAGACGATTTTCTCGGGGATCGGTTGCTCGAGGGAAGATAGAACGCGGCAGCCTTGGACTTGCATTTTGGGGCAGCCCTAGTTTTCGATCCTAAGAGGCAAGAATTTTGTCGCCCGGAGCCCAAACGGTTGAATTTGGCCGGTTTCCGTGCTGATCGATGGGGTTTGGGCGTTATCACCCTTAATTTCAATAGTTTGCGACTTAAAAAACCGTCTGCAATCCCCTTTCCAATCTGTGTCGATGATCAGACAATAAGCAATTCTATTAATCGCGGCTGATGCCGTTTGCCGAGAGGCTTCATCGAGTCGACCTTTCCGAAGATTGCTTTCGACTATATTTCAATCACCAGCTTTGTGGCGATAAAAAACTTTTTCACATCGGATTAATCACGTGAATAGCGGACGTTTCCTGACTTTTCTTTTGTTTTCATCAGCGTTCATGATGACAGCGGTGATCCTGCAAAATTTCCTCATGCCCGAGCCGCAAGAGGAGGTGGCTCAGCAGGTACAAGCTGGTGACGGCGAATCTCAGGCCGAGAACACGGATGAGAAAACGAAAGCGGTAGACTCCGCTCCGAATTCCGAAGGTGTGTCTGGAGAACCTTTGGGTGATCCACCGGTGGAGGGGTCTGTCGGTGAGACCGCGCCGGTGGAGACGCCAACGCGGACGTTTAACGACGATTTTATAACAATGGGATCCCTCAATCCGGATGGATTGGATCGTTATCTGGTCACGATCAATAAACTCGGAGGGACAATCTCGCGAGTTGAGCTGAATGTCCGCGATGCAAATGGGCGGTATACCTATCGCGATCTGATCTGGGAAGGCGGTTACATCGGTTGTCTTGATCCTGTAGACACGCCAGAGGGTGTGAGTGTTCGAACTGTTGGCGCAGGCACGCCGGCGTCAGTCGCTGGCGTCATGGTTGGGGATATAATTCTGGCTGTCGACGAGGAGCCAATTACCTCAGCGGATGATTTTGAAGATTATTTAGAGAATAAAACCACGCCGGGTAGTTTGGTAAAGATTTCGGTAAAACGCAATGGTGAGGAAAAGCAATTCGAAATTGGTCTCACAGAAAAGCCGATTCAAGTGATTCGGCCTGAGCCGGGATTGGTCGACGATCAATTTGATTTCCCCGAGTCATTTATTTTGTCGCTTGTGAAACCGGGGGCAATCGACGAAGCATGGCCTGAGTTGGATCGCGATATGGCCGATGCCAACTGGGAAGTTTCCAAACTCACAAAGGATTTAGTTGAACTTAAGTTCGAACTCTCGGAGGCCAAACTCAATGAGCTTGGTTATCAAGGGCCGATCACCGTATTTAAACGTTTTAAAATGCCGGAAGTTCCCGTGGACGCACCGGCTGATTTGACTAGCCGTACTTTTCATCTCAATCTTGAAGTTGAGATTAAGAATGGCTCGGAGCAATCCCAACAACTAGCGTACAAGCTAGATGGCCCGACCGGGCTGACAGCGGAAACCTGGTGGTATGCGAATAAGATCCACGGTCGACAAACGGCGATCGGTTACATCGCTGGTGCTCGCGATGTTGTTGGAGCAAACGGAGTAAATTCCTACGTGTTCTACGGTTGCCCTGAAATTGTTAAGGGAGCTCAAAAGACAATTCCGGACATTGATTTTATCTGTGACCCGGGGTCTAACGACGTGCAGGCCAGAGAGCTCAAATGGGTCGGAGTTGATTCGCATTACTTCAATGTCTCGATGATTCCCAACGTTGCGCCTGACGAGCCCTTTATGACCAATAGTGTGTGGGCGTACGTCAACAGTCGACGGGGCAAGCTACCAGAAATCCCTAAAAATGCGCGGTTGCAGAAGCTCGTCGATTGCACATTTCAAATGGTAGCTCCAGCAGACCTGGCTCCTGGCGGAAGTTTAGTCAAATCATTTGATGTCTTCATAGGCCCCAAAGACCCGACTGTGTTGAAGCAGTACGGTCTAAGTGATGTCCGGACCTTTGGCTGGTTCTCGTGGTGCTCGATTGTGCTACTCAAAGTTCTGCATTTCTTTTATCTGTTAACTTTCAAAACGAGTTATGGTCTTGCGATCATTTTGCTGACGGTTCTCGTCAGAAGCCTGATGATCCCGTTGTCCCGCAAAGCGGCGTTGAACGCTCAGATGATGCAGCATTTGCAGCCTCAAATGAAAGAGATCGCCGATAAATATAAAGATGACATGGAGAAAAGGGCAGCGGCCCAGCGCGAGCTGTATCAGAAATACAAGTTCAATCCTTTTGGTGGCTGTTTCATGATGTTTTTCCAGTTGCCGGTGTTCTATGGTCTTTATAAAGCCTTGAATGTCGATATTGCTCTTCGAGATCAACCGCTTATCCCGGGAATGCAATGGTGTAGTAACCTCGCGGCACCGGATCAATTATTTTATTGGGAAAACTGGATGCCGGCGGTGCTCGCTTCGCCAACGGGCTGGCTGGGGCCGTACTTTAATATCCTGCCGATTCTAACCATGGTTTTGTTTATCGCTCAGCAGAAGTTATTTACTCCGCCGCCGACCGACGACCAGCAGAAGATGATGCAAAAGATGATGACCTTCATGATGATTTTCATGGGAGTCATGTTTTTTAAGGTAGCGGCAGGATTGTGCATCTATTTTATTACCTCCAGTCTTTGGGGAATCATCGAGAGAAAGTTGCTTCCTAAGCCTGTTTTGGACACCGATAAACTTGCGTTGGACGGTGGCGCTACACGCGCGACACGAAAGCAACTGAAAGTCGAGGCTGCCAAAATAGAAAAGCGTGATTCTGAGGCTGAAGCGCGGCGTTTGAGAAATGCCGAACGAAAGAAAAAGTTGAAGCAACGCGGTAACTAAGTCATGGTTTCGTTAGATGTCGATGATACGATTGCTGCGATTGCCTCCGCACCGGGCCCGGGGGTGAGGGGAATTGTCCGCGTCAGTGGCCCCCGAACCGTTGAGTTGTCAGAAACGCTGTTCGAGAGTTGTGGGTCGCGTGAATTTCTGAATCGAATGCGACCGACGTCGACACGTGGCCAGGTAACCGTTGCCGACGGTCTCAAGGCGGACATTGATTTGTATCTTTGGCCGACCAATCGAAGTTATACCCGGCAACCGACTGCCGAGTTCCATCTAGTCGGTTCCCGCCCGGTGCTCGAAATGGTCCTGAGTAAAATCTGTGAACAAGGTGCTCGGCTGGCGCGTCCGGGTGAGTTTACCCTGCGTGCCTTTCTCTCGGGGCGAATTGACCTTACCCAAGCCGAGGCAGTTCTAGCCGTCATTGATTCTTCGGGTGAGCAGGAGCTGGACACTGCCCTTCGGCAGATGGCAGGCGGACTGGCGGGGCCTCTTGGATCAATTCGCGATGAGCTGATGGGGACGCTCGCCGAGCTAGAAGCAGGTTTGGATTTCGTCGAAGAGGACATTGAATTCATCACTCGTCCGCAATTGCTCGAGCAGCTCCAAAGGGCCGGTCAGAAATTAGATTCAATTCAGCAGCAAATAAATCTTCGGGATCGAGGGGCGGAAGATTCCCGAGTGGTGTTGTGGGGAGAGCCAAATTCGGGCAAGAGCAGTCTTTTTAATGCCTTGCTTGGAACGCAGCAGTCGATTGTGACTGAGGTAGCCGGGACTACAACCGATTTTTTAGTCGGTGAACTTGTTCTGAAATCAATGAAACTCAATTTGATTGATACGGCGGGGGCTGAGGAGCGGGCCGATTATGTTTCTGCCCAAGCCCAACAGCATCGAATTGAACAACAGGAACAGGCGGACGCTCGTTTGTTTTGTATTGATAGCCAAAGACAACCAACGCCTTGGGAGCATGAGCAGCTATCTAATTTGCCGGGTGGTTGTATTGTCGTTTTAACAAAAGTCGATCTGCATGGAGCGGATTCTCCACGATTGTCAGAGTTATCCCAACAGATTCGGTCCCACGGATTCGCTGGCCCGATTGTGTCAACGAGCAGTCATTCGCACGAGGGGCTGGATTCGCTCGCCGATGAGATTTCTTTGGCCATCATTAATGCTCAGTCAACAGATCAGTCCATCGTCGGCACGACGGTGCTGAGGGCGTCCGAAAGTCTGCGAGATGCCACCGCGGCTGTACGGCACGCTGCAGATGCCGTCATTCATGAGTTGGGCGATGAGTTGGTTGCGTCCGAACTCCGCCGAGCGTTGGAAGCTCTGGGCCAAGTCGTTGGGGCAATTTATACCGATGATATTCTTGATCTTGTTTTTGGAAGATTTTGTATCGGTAAATAGCCTTGAGTTGCTCTTCCATGGTGGGATAACGTTCTAAATTTGAGAACTCGTTTGCGTTTTCTAGGTTTTCGATTTAGCCTGAAATGGTTCGCTTGTTTGTCTTTTTGAAAATCTCGTCAATGAATTCATTCTTTTCTTATTCGGGCATGATCGCGCTGGCGTATCTGTCTTTACTCGTCCCGGGATTTGGCCAGGAGGTTGGGGATAGGGTCGTAGCGACGGCAAATTTTGCGACAAAATATAAAAAAGAGGATGTAGGCAGAGTCTTTGAAGGAGGAATACATACGGTTTCCCGAGTCGATGGAAAGTGGTGCATGCTCGATAACATCGAAGGCTGGCTGCCGGCTCAAAACTTGATGAACTTAACGGAAGCGAGAGACTATTATTCAAAAAGGATTGCATCGAATGGACAAGATTCCATCGCCTACGCTCATCGAGGAATGGTATTCCGTGAGCTAGGTGACTTGGTTGCTGCCTTTACTGATTTAGATCGTTCGCTCGCCATTAATCGTAACAACCCCGTGGTTTGGATGAACCGAGGCGTTGTCTTGCAGGGGCAAGGTAAGTTCTTACTCGCAGCGCGAGATTTTAATGAGGCGATTCGAATTAACCCCAAGTTAGCGAATGCCCATTTTAATCTTGGTTTGGCATTTTATACCTTAAGCGATTTTCAGCAGGCAATCGCGGCTTACGATAAAGCGATCGAGTTAAACGCTAAGGATCCGATTTGGTTTGTCAGTCGCGGGAGTGCCAAATTAAATGCCGGAGATTTTCAGGGTGCGGAAGAGGATTATCGAAGTGCATTAAAATTGAATTCGAAGCTTTCTGATGCATACGTTGGATTGTGTAACATCGCTTTGTTGCGGAATGATTTTGAGCAAGCATTTCTGGATGCCGACAAATCGGTCAAGCTTCAACCCAAAAATGCGATGGCGTTAAACGCTCGCGGCTGGATTTTGTTTAAGCAGGGCAAGATTGAAGGCGCGATTGGTGATTTTAATCGTGCGTTACAGTATGCTCCGGAGTTTCCGTTGGCCTACGCAAACCGTGGTGTTTGTTATGTGAAACAAAATGATTTTTCCAAGGCAGTTGCAGATCACACGCGCCATCTCGAGTTGGATTCGGAGAGTGCTGTGGCGTATTCTAACCGAGCGGTCGCCTGGTTGGGACTTGGCAACTATCAAAAAACAGTCGACGATTTTGAAGCGGCTGAAAAATTGGCACCGGAGCTCGATGAGGCATTAAACGGTTATGCCTGGTTTTTAGCCACCTGTCCTGACGACGCGTTTAGAAATGGAAAACTTGCCATTGAAAAATCCCAAAAAGCATGTGAGCTGACTCAATACAAAGATTGGTATCAGCTCGACACGCTGGCTGCAGCTTTTGCTGAAACGGGTGATTTTGATTCGGCGGTGAAGTGGGCGCGGCAGGCACTTGAAATTGCGCCTGAGGACAAAAAGAATCTTTGTCGGCAGCAATTGAAGCGGTTCGAAAATAAGCAACCGTTCCGAAGTCAGATCGGGAAAAACGCCGAGGAGGGAATTCTCGGTCGTTAGATTTTACGGCGGGGCAATTTGCCGTTCGTTCATTCTAGAGAATTCCATCCGGCGAGTACTTTGCAGCCTCTGGGAATCGCTTAATGTACGCATCAACCTTGTCGGTAAATTGGTGTACTTGTTGGCGTGCCGCTCCCACGTTATTGCGTCCGTTCTCGAGTATCTCGCGGAGTAACGCCTCGTTAAGATTTAAACTGTCGTCTTTGGCAAGTCGATCGAGGAGATTGTTTTGTGAGATGGCTCCTTCTCTTAAATCATTAACTGTGGCGACGGCATGTTGCTTAATTGCGTGGTGGGCCGTTTCGCGACCAACTCCAGCTTTGACCGCCTCCATCATGATCGTTGTGGTAAGGAGAAATGGAAGGTAGTGATTGTTTTCCTTTTCAATAACGGCGGGGTAGGCATCCATTTGGCCAAGGATGGTCAGGAATGTTTCAAATAAACCATCGATGGCAAAAAATGCGTCGGGCAGCATGACTCGTCGAACGACTGAACACGAGACGTCTCCCTCGTTCCATTGGTCACCCGCGAGACCGGCGGCCATGGTTTGGTAGCCTTTTAAGATAGTGTGAAAACCATTAACTCGTTCACTAGAGCGGGAATTCATTTTGTGAGGCATCGCGCTGGAACCGGTCTGCCCTTTGGCGAAACCTTCACTGGCCGTTTCATGACCAGCCATTAAACGTAACGTCCTGCAAAGCGATGAGGGACCGCTGGCAAGCTCAGTTAGGCAATTGACGGTGCGAAGATCAAGGCTTCGTGGATAGACCTGTCCAACATTTTCAAATTTCTGTGGAATTCCTAAATGTTCCACCACCAATTGTTCCAGTTGATTGGATTTTTCATAATCCCCGTCAAATAGACTCAGTTGATCCATCTGAGTTCCAACGGCGCCTTTAAGTCCGCGAACTGAATAATTCTCAAGTAGCGCTTCGAGTGAACTAAGGCCGACAAGTAATTCTTCGCCAAACATAGCGAGTCGTTTACCAAAGGTTGTGGGCTGGGCAGCGACGTTATGGGTTCGAGCGGTGATAAACAAATCTTGCCATTTTTCAGCTGCTTCGCGGAGTTGAGCCAGAGCAGCAATCGTCCTATTTCTAATAATCTGAAGCGATCGGTACACTTGTAGCTGCTCCACGTTCTCGGTTAGATCACGGGAGGTCATGCCTTTATGAATGTGCTGATGACCAGCAAGGTCACAGAATTCTTCGATTCTGGCTTTTACGTCGTGCCGGGTGACCCGTTCCCGACTCATAATCGACTCGAGATTGACTTGGTCTTTGACCGATTGGTACGCCAAGATTGCTTCGTCGGAGATATCCAGTCCAAGTTGTTTTTGGGCCGTCATGACTGCGATCCACAGTTCCCGTTCGAGAACTACCCTGCCCTCGGCGGACCAGATGGATTTGATTTCAGAGGATGCGTAGCGCTCAGCGAGAATATTAGGAATCATATCTAACTTGCAAAAATGGTCGAATGGTTAAAGAGCCTTCTCGGCTTTAATTGTATCGAAGCAATTTAATGCCCCAAGGGAGCGTAAGAAAACAAATCTTGGGTTCCCGGCAGCCGATCGGAAAAGGGATGACTTTGTCGAAGAATCGTAGAGCGTTCTGTAACTTTTTAAGCAATTTTCCTTGGAATAGACGCTGTAGTTAGGCTTGGTTGGAAAAAATGCCTATCTCGCCGGATTTTTACCGAATCACAGCGGTTTACGAGAGGCCATAAGATTCGATAACATTGTGAGGGTTAGGAGGTTTTGCGAAGGTTTACGAATCAATTGTCTTGGTTTGTTAATTCTGACAATTTTGGTCGATACAACTGTGGTACGGCTAAAATGAGGAAAGTTTCCCGACAATTGCGGTGAAAGTTCTGAATTTGCCGTTTGCGATCAATTTTCAATTCCGCCCGTTGTATACGTCGCTGCTCCAATTTCTTTAAGTTATTTGAAATTGTAAGGCTACTTCGTAAGGAGAGTTCTGTGGTCAAACGATTATTCGTTACCCTCATCTGTTTGAGTCTTGGAGTATCTTTTGCCGATCCGACGGCGATTTGTGTCGCCCAAGAGACTGAGAAACAAACCGAGCCTGCCGTTGCTGTCGAGTCTGCCACGAATGCGGTTCAGGAGGAAACGCCATCCCCTGCGTTAAACCCCGGCAAAACAGAGTCAAAGGCCAGCACTTCCAGCTCGGACGGGAAAAAGCAAGGCGAGTCGGCGGACGCTGAATCCAAAAGTGAGAAAAAAGCGGAGCAGGATTCTAAACAGGATCCGGCGCAAGAGTCGGGCAGTAAAACTGAAACGCCATCTAAGCCTGCGGTTGAGGAGAAGCCTGCCAAGCCCGAGCCAAAAGTTGCGGCCAAGTCGATTGCGGGTAGTGAACAATACCTTCCAGCTTCAACGAAGTTTTGGGTTTCGGTTCCCGATCCGGTCAAACTCGAAGAGCAATTTAAATCGACTCAATTCGGAACTCTTGCCAAAGATCCGGCGATCCAGCCTTTTATTGACAGCTTGGCAGACCAGATTAAAGATTTGATGAATCGGCAGAACGTCAGTTTGGGATTAAAGATTGACGATATGGATGCCATTCAAACCGGTGAGATTTGTATCGCCGGCGTTGTCCCTGATGTGACTGGAAAGCAACTTGCGAAAGGGACACACGGGCTTGTTGTACTAATTGATGTGTCGGAAACCGAGGACAAAGCGAAAGCCTTGCAACAGAAAATTAATGCAATGCTTAAGGAAAAGGGAGCTGAGGTAACCGAGAAAGAAATCAATGGAGTTCCAACAACCAAAGCGGTACTGAAACATCAAAAACCAGTTCGCTTTAGCACTACCAACCACCAGGCAGTGGTAAATGGCTGGATGTTGGTTTCTGACAACGAAACCATTTTTCGCGATGTTCTCGCTAGGCTCAATGCTCCGCAGCAGATTCAGAAAGCGGAGACGCTTGCCTCTCTGGATTCTTTCGTAGGCATCATGAAACAGACGGATCTCGGTGGATTTGAAGCTCACTTCCGTTGGTACGTTGATCCGTTTGGGTATATCCAATTGGCTCAGGCTCTCGAAGATGAGCGACGTGGTGATCTGCAGGCTCGAAACGACTTTTCCAAAGTACTCAAGGATCAGGGATTTGGAGCGTTCAAGGCGATGGGCGGAAATGTGTCGGTCGCAACGGGGGAGCACGAGTTGCTTCACCGTAGCTTTACCTACGCTCCCCGCGGTCAAAAAATCGATAACAATGATCAAATATTCAAGATGTTTAATTTTGCCGGTAATTCCAAACCATTGGAACCTGCAAACTGGGTGCCTAAGGAGGCGTCGGCGTTAGTCATTGGTAATTGGGATTTTTCTGACGCCCTCGGTAGTGTGGGTGGTTTGTACGATGGATTCCTCGATGAAGAGGGAGCATTTGAACGCACGCTAAATGATTTCAAAGTCGATCCTGATATGCAATTGGATATCGTAAAACTCGTTGGCTTGCTGGATAACCGATTGACGATTGCGTCCGCGGTTGAACGTCCGATTTCTGAGTCGAGCGAGCGGGTGGTCATTGGTATCCCGGTGAAAGACCAACCTGATTTCGTCTTTGAAAGTCTGCGAAGAGCAACCAACGGACAGGTGATTAGTTTAGGTGGAATCAAGGTCATTGAAGTTGATTCTGCGGCGATGGAAGAAGAATTGCCGGATGATGATTCCTTCACCTTGCCGGGTGATTTCGAAATGGAAGAAGAAGAGGAAGAAGAACCTGCATTTCAATTGTTTGCAAAAAAGTACTTTGTCGTTCATGGTGGCAATTTATTGATCGCCAATAACAAAGGATATCTCCGGAAATTGCTCAGTCAGAAAAAATCAAAGCTTGCAAGTGCACCGGATTACATTGAGGTCAAAACTGCGATAGAAAAATTAACGGATGGTTCTGCGGTATGTTGGCGGCAATTCGGGCGAATGGATTTGGCTTTAGAGGCTAACTACGAGATGGTGAGGCGTGGTGAAATGGCGTCTTCTCAGACCGTGCTTGCTAGGGTAGTCAATCAGGTATTCAAGAAACAGGCTGAAGAAAAAGCGGCTGCCGAAGGAAAAGAACTTGATGCAGAAGCCGTTCGGCAGCAAAAGCTGGACGGCTCGAAGTTGCCTGAGAATTATGAAGTCAGCATCGCCCCATATTTTGGCCCCATGGGCTGGGTCATGGAGACTCACGAAGACGGTTGGCGAATCACTGGTTGTATCATAAAAAAAAAGGCGCTGACCGAAGTAGTTCAGAAGACGAGTGATAAGACAAGCGGTTCCCAGCAACGATAGTTCTTGTTAACGGACGGTTCCGGTTACTCGGAAGTGGTCCAAGTTCCGTTAATGCAGTCAACCTTCGCATGATAAATGTGCTCGCGATCTGCTCGACGCAGTACATCTTCCAGGATTGTCTTTCGAGAGGCGGGCACAGATCCCTTAAAACTGCCTCGTCCAAGAATTTGAATTGGCTCATTCAGGTCTGCGAATTGTGGAGAAAGCCAAAGTGTTGAGTCGGACTTAATCATCATGCTGGCCGGGCCAAGTCGGAAGGTGTTTGGGCTGCTGATTTTGCCGGAAATCTCGACCTTGTTGAATTTCTTTGTTTGGTTGAACAATTCCGGACGCACGATACGGTCTTCTGGGATTCCCTTGAGTTCAAAAAACCAGAAATAAGTGTCCCAAGGTCGCAGGGCGTTACAAGAAAATTCGAAGCCGCCGCGATCCGGCCAAGGACGCTTTTGCCCCTTCATCCACTGAAAAGCGAATGGGAGATCTTCCATAAATAGTTCATTGCCACGACCAATGTATTGAACGATCGTGGGGTTGACGTATTTGGGTCTCATCCATTTATTAATTGCGAATTCCATTTTCGCGATGGAGACAACATCCTTTTGGCCGTTGACGCAATAGAGTGGCAACTGGACATGGACATTGTCCCAGTACTTGTCAATGTATTTCGCAAAGGTGCCTGAGTAACCGATGATTCCAGCCCAATGTTCCGGATGGGAAATCCCGATGTCGTAGGCACCGTCTCCACCTTCTCGGTGACCCGCCAGGAAAATCCGGTCGGAATCAGCCGAGAACATCCTGAGGCTACGGTATAACGCATCCAGTACAATTTTGTGCTCGCGACCTGAGTAGGCCCATCCTGTTTGGCCGGGGGCTCGCCAATCCACGGTAACGACGATGTAGCCGTTACGCGGCGCGTTCCCCTGACGTATTTTCAACTTTGAGTTGTATTTTCCACACCAGATTTCCATGTTTTGCTCAAGCGGTTGCGTGCCGCCGGGCAGTGAGATGATCATCGGGTATTTTCGATAAGGATTGTACTGAGGCGGTAAGTGCGCCAGGCAGCGGAATTGCACCGGTTCCGGGTTAGCTGCCGTGCCGGGCACCTCTACTTCAAATTCAATGGCTGTCTCACCGGTATAATTGTCGACTGCATCGGTGGGCTCGATTGGTTTCATTTGTTGAATCATGGCGTCAAGTATCGCAGGGGTCCCCGACTCTTTTTTCGCAAGTTCTTTAAGAATCGCCTCTCGCCGTTGTTGTGTGGTATTTTCATCTAAATACTCGCGAACTAGATCTCGCACTTCAAACATCGACTGCACAACCGCCAAGTTTTCGATGGCATTATTGCTGCCCAATAGCCAACCACTAATTGCGAGCGCGAGTTTTTGTTGAGCGGGCATGGAGACATCGTTTGCAAGCCGAATATAAGCCGCAAGGCGGTTCTCGTTGAAGCGGTTTAAGTCAACTTCAATTTCATCTCGAAATCGATGGACCGCTTCAATCTGTTCGTTGGTCAGATTTTGAACTTGCTTCGTCAAATCGATTGCGGACGACCGGGTTTGATCGACTTGTTGGCGGGCAGATATTTCTTCTTGTTCAACATTATCAAACTCTGCCTTGATTTCTCCAGCAAGGCGATCTTTGGCTGGCACTTTGGCCATTTGAAGGGCGAGGTCAAACTGCCCTGAGTCCTTTCGCAGATCGATTTCACGAAGAATTTGTCTTGCCTTGAGTTGGCCAATCCGATCTCTTTGCGTACGAATTTGTTCTTTGAGACCGGGGAACTTTGATTCGATTTGTCGTAGTTCCTCGCTGGCAAGTTTGTAGTCGCCCATTTGTTGGAAAAGGTAGGCAATGTCAAAAAACTCGTCTGGTTTATTCGGGTTTTTGATTCTTGAAAGCAGGACATTTCTCAAGATGTCTTTTGGGACAGTGCCCGTCGCAATGTGCATGGTCCATTGCTTCAAGGGAGCGGTGGGATTTCCCACGAGTGTTTCCAGAACGCAGTAGCGTGGAGTGATTTTCGTGATGCCCTGAGTGTAGTTCCTGCGGACCAACGTTTTGTCAGGAAGGCGAACGCCAATCGAAAATTGTCGATGGCCATATTGATTGAATGGTCCCACGCCAATAAAGGCCCCGTTACCTTCCGAACCGTTATACGCTTTTTGGTCGATTTCAAAATTAATCTCGTCACTCTGGCCGGAATCACCCAGGTTTAAAACGTGACTGTCTCCTATGAACACTCGTCGCAGACCGTCAGTGATTACGACAATGTTGTCACGCGAGGAACCGTAAGCGTTGTAAGAGGTGGTTGAGGTACGCAATTCTCTAACGGTAAAAACTTCTCCTTCAAATTGTACGCCGGTATCAACGGTTACTACTCTCGGACGATCGGCCTGGGCAAAGCAGAATGACGGCAACAAAAAGAAAGAGTAAATGAAACAAGCAAGCAGGCGACTGCTGATGGTCGGCCTATTTGCAATGTCGGGCAGTGCCCTTGCCATCTTGATATCAGTTGTCCGATCTTGATTGTTCATAGCAGGACTTGAAATTTGCGAGGTGGTCTGTTGGGTAATTGGCATGGCGTCCTGTTTTCAATGTTTCCGCGACGCAAAGGAACGCGGTTCCTGGATTTATAACACTCGAATTAGACTTGTAATGGCGAAACTGTGGGTAAAAACAATTTCACGGATGCCGTATCCCCCAATCTTAGCCAATTAAGCTGAGTGCGATAACCTTGTTTTGCAAACCGCAAACTGGGATAAATAGAGAGGTTACTGCTTTTCGGTTTAGAAGTTGCAAGGTTTGCGATTGGGAAAGTTGCTTGGGGATCAAGATTTTTAGATTTTGATAGATCTTCAGCCGACTGGATAAATTGATCGACCAACAGTAAAAAACTTGAGAGAGATGCAAATGGCAAGTGGACATTCTGGTGACAATCTAGGAGGGCAAGGAGATCCAGTTGCAAGGCAGGCTTTTCGTGACATGATTCAAATTCCGCGCTGGGTGATTTATGCTCAGGCTTTGTTAATTGTGATAACAGCGGGGATTTTTTTTGTATTGGGTATTTTGGTCAACGGACTGAATTCACCAACTTCCGCCGATTTTAAGCGAAAATTGAATTGCAGAGTTTATGGATCGATCGCCTATCGGGATGACGGTAATTTAAAGGCAGACCGTGGTGCTGTGGTGATAATCCTACCCGCGAACAGGAAGCCTAGTGCTCGATCCCAAGGTGGGTTGGTACATCCAGATTCATTTCAAGCCCTGGACAATGAAGCAATTGATCGGATCCATCGGTTGGGCGGTGCTGTTGTTCGAGCGGATGAGAATGGTCAGTTTGAAGTCACGATTGACTCTAATGCAGTCGTTGGAATTCCTTATAGCGTTTTAGTTATTTCAAAAAACGGAGTTCAAAAGGATGGTGGCGTGCTGACAAAAGATCAATTTGCCTCGTTGGCGGAGTTCTTCGCTCCGGTCGAAGATGTGGTTGAAAAAAGACCATTCTTTTGGATGAAGTTAACCGCCGACGGCGAGCGAGTTGATTTGCCGGAAGTTGAATTCTAAGACCGACCGTCCTGATAACTTGGGTTCAGGTAGGTATAAGCAGTAAAGGAATCGCGAACTCCACGGGCCGTAAATGCAATAAGATATCCATAAACCGGAAACGTAGATTTAAGTCGGCGTTTGTATTGCTTGGATTGACCACTGCCAAGTGACGCCAGAACATTCAAGGAGAACTGATGACGTTTGAATTTGTGTGACTGTTTTCCAGTTTGTGTCACCACGAAATAATCAACGGTTGACCATCGGACAGAGGCTTAACTCATGCGAATGCGGTTTCAAATTTGGTTTTGTTAGAGGTGGTTCGTTCAAATGGTTCAAATTAAATACTTGTTTTTTGATCTCGGGAATGTGATCCTGCCATTTGATCATGGAATTGCGGCGTCCCGAATCGCTGAAGAGCTAAACGTATCACCGAGCGCAGTGACCGATTGGATTTTTGAGTCTGGCCTTCAGGAGGCTTTCGAGTGCGGCGAGGTCAGTCAAGTTGAATTTTGCAACCAGTTCTCAAGATTATCAAATTCCAATCTTGAACCCGAGCTTTTGCTTCACTCTATCAGTAATATATTTTCGCTGAATCGAAAATTGATTCCGTTAATTACTCAATTGAGAGCCGTTAATTTCTCGATTGGGATCTTATCGAATACCTGCATTTCCCATTGGGAATTTGCGCTAACGAGATTTCCAATCCTGAGACAGTTGTTTAGTGAGTTTGTTTTAAGCTACGAAATTGGCTCGATGAAGCCGGATTCTCTCATTTACGAGCGAGCGTTGGCTGTTGCCGGCGTCGAACCAGCAAGCTGTTTATTTATTGACGACCGCTTAGAAAATGTTGAGGGCGCACGGGCTCTTGGCTGGGAAGCGGTTGTTTACCAGTCAGCGGAGCAACTCGCGGTGGAGTTGAGAGATCGTGGTGTAGCGTTTAATTTTTAGGGCAGTAAAGGAAGTTGATTCCGCGGTGCAGGGATCAGTGATTAAGTTTGAGCACGGAGTGCGTTTTCAATTTTGCATAAGCTCTCCAGGCCGCCGCTGGCGATTGAGATGCAGGGATCGGGGCCGTGGTTTTCGCGCGGGTTAATTCTAATCAAGGTTTGATTAAATTCCCGCGCAGCTTTTTCTGATTCTGATCTAACGGTGGGGATTGCTGTTCCCGCCCCAATTTCAACAATTGCAACTCTCGCATTAACGGACTGGCTTGAGAGCCATTGTTGATACTTCTGGTTTTGGGCGTGATGATAATCTTCGATCCAATGTGAATCTCCAAACATTAAAATATTGGGGCGAGCGGTGGCGTCGCAGACTGGGCACTGAGGAATGGGGGCAGTTGCCGTAAATAATTCCTCGTCGATTTGAATTTTCGTTTTTTCTGAACTCCAAATTTGCCTTGTGCAGGTTTTGCTACATTGAAGGAATTCGAAACTGCCGTGGCACTCTAGAATCCGATCCGGTGAAAATCCTGATTTTTGGAAATGTCCATCGACATTACTGGTAAAAACAAAATAGTTGTTGTCGACCTGCCGAACCCAATCCAGTAGGATGTTGAATCCAGCGTGAGGTGTTGTTGCACGGTATAGATTAAGACGGTGGCCGTAAAACCCCCACGCCTGTCTGGGATTGTCTTTAAACCATCTTGGGTTTGCAAGATCGTAAAAATCTAAACCTTTCTTTTTAAATGCCGGATAAGCTCGCCAAAATCCCTCCGTTCCACGGAAGTCGGGTAGGCCAGAATCAACCCCTAATCCCGCACCGGCAGTAATCAATAATGCATTGGCTTCGCGGATGATGCGGGCCGCTTTTTGATAGGATTCGCTGTCGGTACAGTTGGTTTTCATGGCAAAAGCAAGGTTAAAAGTTTTACTTGGGCTTTGATTTGTTGGTTTTCCAGATGACAATTGAAACTCCGCCCTCAGAGGCTTTTCTTACTATAGAGGTTCGCTTTGGAAAATTTCAGTTTAGCAGAATTTCAGCTCTTAATCGCGCGGCGTCGAGATTGGGTAAACCGTGTGTTTATTGTTTTGATGTTGCTCACAATGTTTGGTTGGGATCCGTCACTTGGACAGGAAGTTCAAGGAATTGGAATTCACCAAATTGAAACACAAAATAATAGGCCCGCGCTGACCGGAGCACGGGCTTTCGATTGTGCTGATGCCGACGTGAGTGAATTTGGAATCGGTTACGTGACTTTTATGCTGCGGGAGGGAGACGAGTCGATTGAGCGGACTGGTGCAGCTGAGCTGGTGGAAGCAAACGGTCGAATCTTTTATTCGTTTGTAGAAGCGCCGGCGATGAGGAAGCTGAAAACGTTTTTACAGATTCCTTTGGATAACCAGATCCGTGCTCATAAACTATGGTTTCTATTTAAGAGCTCCGACTCGAAAAGTCCATTGCGGCTTAGCATCCGTGGTTCTGGCGAGTCACGCCAAGTGATGGTCCCGGTTGAACGGCACGATCGGAGAAAGTTCGAAAAGTATGCGGATAGGTGGCGCAAGGAATTTGAGGATGCGATGGCTGCCCAGCGAGCCGTAAATGACTATCCACCCATTTTAGAAGATTATTTGGAGAGCATGCTACTCAGCCGAGTCACTACGGAAAAATCAAAAAAACGGGATAGGAAAAAGAAAGATAAGGGTCAGGTCAAGTCGCTTGCAAAAACTGTGGGTCTTTTGCTGGATCTCGAATCCACTCGTAGTGACTTGATCGCAGAGGTCATGAATCCGTTTGAAAGGGTGGGAGCTGGACGGGTTAGCTTGCCCCGACCCATCAGGTTGCCAGTGAAGCCAAGTGAGGTGTTGCCCGCATCAGTGGATGTGGAGGAAATCGCGAAGGTTGTGCCGGCAACTTGTTTTTATCTTAGATTCGAAAACTGGGATAATCAAATCTGGCTTAAAGATCTAATGGATGAGTATGGTGGCGATTTGAGTCGTATGTTGACGGTTCGGGGTTATAAGAAACTGGTTCAATCAAAATTTCTGGACCAGCTCTGTGTTCAGTCGGGTCCATTGGATAAGTGGTTTGGCGGCACCAAAGTGAATGATGTTGCGCTTATCGGATCGGATTTCTATTTCCGAAGCGGTGCCGGGGTAGGTGTTGTTCTACAGGCACAGCCCAATCAAACGGCGTCTCTGAGGAAAAATTTCGAGGAGAAGCGGAGAAAGATCGTCAAAGAAGCAAAAGAGCGAATTTTACAGAGAATACCCAAGGCAAGTGGGTTGACAATCGACGACATCGACAGCATTCGGCAGGGCCCTATCGAGTCGGGCGAGTTTGCTGGGCACAATGTCAATTTTATCGAGACCTGTGTCCAACGTTCTGAAGTGAAAAATGAGAACGTCTTGAAGGCCACTTTGCAAGAGCGAGTGTTTTATCGATCTTTTTATGTTGTGAAGGGTGATTTTCATCTGATTACGACGTCGGCCGAGATTGTGAAGGAGTTTCTTGAGATTAACCAGGGCAAGAGCTTGTCGCTTGGTGAATCCGAAGATTTCAGAGCCTTTCGTGCCAGAGATCTCCAAGATAAACAATTTCAAAATCGGATATTGTTTTATGCCTCGAATGCCTTTGTTGAGAATTTGTTTAAGCCCAGTTTTCAAATTGAGCTTCTTCGGCGAAATCGTTTGTCTGCAAAGATTCAAGTGTTAGAAATGGCGACGCTCGCGGCCGAAAATGAAGGTTTGAACTTTGTTGGAAATGAAAACGTTTTTGCTCGGCTAATAGACGGGGGTTTTTTGCCAAGCGGTTTTGACAGGCAAGGCCTCGAACGGAATGGGCGAGTTTGGATCGATCAGGTGCGAGGTCGATTTGGTTTTTTTAAACCTCTGGACGATGTATCCACTGAGTTTTGCACTGAGGCTGAGCGGCAGGAATATTTAGCTATTGAAGAAGCTGTGAATGATTCTATACGAGCTCTAGAGCCGGTTTACTTTTACATTAATCGCAGTCTGTTAAATCAGAATGACAAGAGGGTTGAGGTTGTTTCATTTGATTCAAGAATCACAGCGATTGGGGAAGATGATTTAGACTGGGCGTTGGGCCGCCTTGGTCCAAAAATGGAGAGCGAGATTGCTTGGCGAAACCCGGGTCAGGAAAACGTCGATCAGGAAAGCTCCGATAGAGAGCAGAAGGCTAGCCCAATCGTCGAACTGAATTTGAGTTTAAAGAAGAAGCCAATATTCAAACGGAGTTTCGATTATCGCTTGTTTTTGGTTGTCGATAATAATGCGGAATTCGACCCGGAAGTTGACCTCAAGTCTACCTCACTTTTGGAGCAAATCCTTGCGGAAATGCCTGGTTTTGTAGTGGCGCAGCCAGCGGCGGGAGTTTTGAATTGGTTCTTTCCGGAGGGCCGAAAGTCCTTGGAGGTTGAAATGAGCGATAATGATAAACTCCAAGAGAACAGGGAGTTTCGAGAATCTAAGTTGTTAAAAAGCCCATTGTATCGCTTGAGCGATACTTCAACGACCGCGAAAGGGGGGGCAGGAATTGCTGGATTCAATGCGGTTTCTTACAGTCTCGATCTCCTAAAAGGCTTGAAGCTTTACAATAAGAAGGTTGCTTCGGATCTTAGATCTCAGTTTCACTTAAAGATAAACAGGCCAATTCCAGAGTCCAAAATTAACCAATGGGTGAATCGGATTAATTATCGCCGAAGTTGGCAGACGTCGATAGCGAATGTGAAATTTATGAATTTCGTTTCGAGGCAACTCGGGACGGATAGGAAGAATGTTCAAGCGATTTGTCAAGATTTGCTCGGCGTAGACTTGGTTTGTTCGCTGGGGGGAAATTACGAAATTGTGAAAACGGTAGGCGGAATCGAATTGATTTTTTCGAATGCTTGGCCAGATTTTGAAAATCCCAAATTGCCGGTTGGCTATCAGGCGCCCTTGCTTCGATGGTTTCGGGGTGGCGAGTTGCGGCTGAGCAAACAAGCCGACGGGGGTCGATTTGAGTTGACGGGAGAACTTCAAGTTGAGCGGGCTCCTACAGGATTTGCACTCCCGTCTTATCAAGATTTTAAGGGGTTCTTTAATCGTGGTGGGAAGTAGGTTGAGCTGCGTCTAAGTCAAAAAAGGATTGTTTTCGCTTGCCTTGGCCTTGCATTGATTTAACGACCCCGACGAACGCCGGTGCCATGCACGGTTAATGAGGGTGCGGTTAATTATCTGTAACGAGCCTGGTGGAGTTGATATATTAGAACTGGTTAATTTAGCGTGAAACAAAAGGGGAATCTGGGATGGAATTTGCAATTGCCCTTTTGGCACTTACGGCGATGGAGATCGTACTCGGGATTGATAACATTGTTTTTATCACGATTGCGTCAGCAAAATTACCCAAAAGCCAGCAACCTCTCGCGAGGCGTTTAGGCCTTGCGCTTGCGTTATTGACCCGCTTGTTGCTTTTGCTGTCTCTGTACTATCTGGTCCATGACGCGCAGTTTCAGCGTCCAATTTTTGAATTAACGGATCTTGGTGTTCCCCAAACCATTATCGAAAGAATGAGCGTCGCCGACGCTTCGACTGCGGGGCATCTTTCGGGAGAGGTTTTGAAAGAGGTAAATCAAGAACATTTTTCCGAAGCTAATGAAGTGTCTCTAAAGGATCTAATCCTGTTTTTAGGTGGTTTATTCTTAGTCGCCAAAAGTGTCTACGAAATTCATGATGAATTTGGGCACGGGAATGCGGTTGAACCGAAACCGACCAAGCGGATGTTTGCGGGTGTATTGATTCAAATCGCCTTGCTTGACGTGGTGTTTTCACTTGATTCAGTGATTACTGCGGTCGGAATGGTGGATGACATTTCTATCATGATTGCCTCTATAATCATTGCGGTAATCGTGATGCTTGTATTTGCTGAACCGGTAAGTCGATTTGTTGAGAAGCACCCCACGTTGAAAATGTTGGCTTTGAGTTTTTTAATTCTCATTGGCGTGATGTTGATTGCCGAGGGAGTTGGGGCCCATATGGACAAGGGGTACATTTATTTCGCGATGTTCTTCGCGTTAATTGTGGAAGTGATGAATATTGGCTTGAGGCAAAAGGAACCGGAGGCAAGCCTGGAAAATTGAGAATCGTTCTTTTGGCTTGAATTTTTTGCTTTTGAATTCCCGATCGTTGGCCAAAAAAAAATGTTGGAAAGTTTGCCTCGAATTGATAGGTGCAAGTATCCTAGTTCTAAATTTAAACAACAGACTCCCGTTTTGGCGTCAACGGCAAGCGAGGAATTATGAGGGTATTAGTTACTCTACGCATTTCAAGCCCGTGGGCTTTCGTAAATTCTTCTGCGCAATTACAGCGGTCTGTTTAGGATTTCCAGGAATGACCGCGTTAGAAGGTCAGGAATTCGATAAAGGATTTCGTGATTTTGGATTCACGGTACAGCCGGCGGAGCTACTGCAGCGACTTTCGGTTTTTCAGCCTGAAAAGTCTGAAGAGAATGGTTTCGATGCCGAGAAATACAAAGATCTGGCAATGGAAAGGCAGCGTCTTTTATCCGAAATGTCGGATGAGCAGCGTGCTGAGTTGCAAAAGTTTGCTGAGCAGTATCTTAGTGAGCGAGGGCTTGAATCTGAGTCCTCCCGTGCGCTCATGCGAGAATTGGAGATTCCGAATTCGCTACAAGAGTCCTTAGTGGAACAGTTCAAAAAGATGAGGGCTGATCCTGCTGTTGGTGAGCGTGGATTTCGCGATGCGGTTAGCGAGGCGTTACAAAATTCGGGGAAGCTCAGAGTCGACCCATCCGGTAAGAAGAAGGCGTCAGTCCGAGAGGGAGCGAGTGATGCCGGCGAACGTAGAAAGGGAATCGGCGAGAGCAAAGGCGATGTAAAGGTTGAAGGTAGTGGCGAAGGTGAAATTGGTCGAGCGATAGGAGACGAAGCAACCGAACGGAACGATTCGTTTGCCAAGGATACACAACAGTCTGGAGGCGTGGACGCGCGAAAAGTGGCTCCTAATTTGAAGGATGAGAATGAAGGTGCCGGGCTTCCCCCAGGGGACAAGGTTAGGGGAGAGCTTGAAAACGGAAAGGCCTCTGACCCTCTTGGTTTAGATACAGAAGCTGGGAGTCTCAGCGATCACCCACTTGAAAACCCACAAAATCGTTCGACCGAGAAGAATGGCCTTTCCTTGGGGCCGGCCAAAGGAGCTGAAAAGGAAGCGCCTGGGATTGGCCTTTCCGAATCGGCTTCTCGTGATATTAAAAAGAATGGTCAAATGTCTGATTGGAAAGAAGATATCGATCGAATTCTTGGCCTCGAGAGTCAAGAGAACTTCGATTCGAAAACCGACCCATTGGAAGATTCTCAAGGGACTGGTAAAAATCGCACCTCGAAAGTCGGTAAGACCTTAAGCGAAAAGTTGGCAGATTTGGCACAAAATCCGAAGTCGTTTGAAAGTATCCGTAGGAGAAAGGCAGATGAGTCTGGTTCAGAAACGGCGGGAGACGGAGGAGAAGATAAACCAAGGCTCGCAAGTGTATTTGATCGCACGGTTGTCGAAGCGGCGAGAGGCGTAATGAAGGCTTCTGACGAAGGTGGTGATGATGATCGTGGATTCTTAGCGCGTTATGGCGACTCTCTTTTTAAGAAGATTGTCAACAGTACCGAAAATAGGGAAGCGATTGATGAGAGAGTTGGAGAGTCACGCAAATTCTTCTCTGACGATGAAGGCTGGGACAACAAAGGACGGGCTGGAGGTGGTGGACGTGGCAATTGGCTTAAAATTGATAAAGCGCAGTCATCGCGTCGTCAGACCAGGTCCGAGCGTCGTTCTGATAGTCGAACTAGTTCATTGATTGGATCAGAATCTCGGAAACCGACTGCCACAAGTTCCGAAGCGGAAGGTGTTGGAATGGGGGTGTCATCCGGAAGTGCATTCACCTTGTTATTTGGATTGGGAATTGGGGCAGTGATATTTGCGGTTCTCTATGCCCTTTTTAACCGCCGATCAAATAGAGTTTCAAAAATAGTTTCTGATCGTGCGGTTAACCGGCGAATCGATCGAGCAAATTTCGAGTCGTCACAAGATCTGATCGCTCTGGTTGACGTGTTTTTGCTTAACAAGTTCGGGTCTGAATCAGGTTGGTGGAACGCTAAGCATGCCGAAAGTATTTTGCGCACAGACGCTCCGGAAATTGAAGCGAACATTAGTGACTTGGTCCGCAGTTACGTACGGTTGCGATACACCAGAAGCGGTGACGAATTGACACAAACCGAGCGGGATAATTGCAAGAGAACCCTGAAGTCGCTTTCCAGGATTTTAAGCAAAACGGATTTGTCGACACGGTTAAGGGTAGAAGGTTAACGAATGGATAACTTCTATCGCCCACTTTGGTTCGGCTGGCTGTCCATAATGCTTCTCGTGACGTTCGCTAGTCCTTGTCCTTCTCAGGATAATCGGGACACACGGCGGTGGAAACGCGGATTCGAGGGGCTCGAGCGGATCGCGGAGTTCGTGGGACTGGAATCCATCGACAGGGAAGCCTTTGCGGTGGCTTCTCCGGAAGAGACGGTTCTGGTTGTTTTGGGAAGCGTGCTTCCGGTGTCCAGCGTGAATTTGCATCTTGAAAAAGGTGGTGCGGTGATGGTGGCCAGCGATCAGGCAACCGGAGGCTCAACTAGTCTGAATTGTGGAGTCAAGTTTATTGGTGGGACGGTCAATACGCGTTTTAAAAATGATGGATATCTATCGAATCCGGACTGTCCGGTCATTCGTAAGTTTAACGAGCATCCCAGTCTTCAGGACGTGCGTGCAATCGCGTCAAATCGCCCCGGCATTTTAAAGGCTGAAAACTTGACTGTTATCGCCCGTTATCCCGAGCTCTCGGGTTCCGCGAACTCAGATTCGTTCGCGGCGGCAGGTGAAGTAGGAGATGGTGGTCGAATCATCGCCATCGCGGACCAATCAGTCTTTACCAATCAAATGCTAGTCGCCAAGAGTAATCATGTTTTTGCCTATCAGTCGCTGCGATGGTTGAAAGATTTCAAGCGGAAGTATGTTCATTTTATCGTCGATGGGGACTATAAACCGCATGAGAATGTCGAGGATGTTGAATTGCCTCCCGTTCAATTGTCTCCGGATGAAATTAGGGAAATTCTTAAAAAGCTACCGGCTGATAAGTTGTTGGCGTTTGGCAATCAGCTCGCTGCGGATGTCGAAGATAAGGACTTGATCAATAAGTTCCTGCGGGAGCAAATGGATGGTATTTCCGAGTACGACTATAATCGCGGTATGATTTGGGCTCTGTTTTTTGGCGTTTGTATTTCGTTGATTCTAGCCTTTCTCTGGCAAAAAAAGATGTTGCGACGAACCGCTAGTGTTGTCGCTTTGGAGCGTCATTTTAAAAGTAAGAAGTTTACGAAGTTCCATGCGATCCGTGATCGGCAATGGGCGGCAAATTTGTTGCTTGATTCTTTTTGTCGGCAAGCGGAAGGTCGAGGATACCGAGATTGGCCAAGTTTTCCTGAGGGTTTATCCGTTCGTCCAAGTGCCAATTCTGAACGTATTTATGCGGAGATGGGACAGGCGAGTAATGATTTTAAGACGAAGCCGGCAAGTTATTGGACCCGTAGACGGTTATTAAAACTGGAGGCAGATGTTAGTCATTGGTTGGCCGTTACAGTAATGACGCGCGATGGATCTGAGTGAATTCCAGGCTGTTTGTCACGGAGTTTATTCAATTATTTGAGTCTGAGTAGTTGAAGATGATTTGGTTGTCATTTTGTAATTTGATTTTAGTTTGTTTCTTCAAGAGGAACCTGTGAACGATACTGTGGATTTGCAAACGGTCTCGCGTGAGGCTAATGAATTTCGGCAATTGGTGATTGACCGACTGGGAAAGACGTTGATCGATCTAGATTCCGTGCTCGAACAGGTCCTGGTTGCGACGATTGCGCAAGGGCATGTACTGTTAGAGGGTGTGCCCGGTACTGCGAAAACAACATTGTGTCGGACTTTGGCTTCGGCGATGGGGTTGCAATTCAATCGCATTCAATTCACGCCGGATCTGATGCCATCGGATGTTACCGGAACGCGAATTCTTGACCAGTCAAAGTCACAGTTTGTCTTACAACGCGGCCCCATTTTTTGCCAATTGTTACTGGCAGATGAGCTAAACCGCGCTCCAGCGAGAACGCAGTCTGCTTTGCTCGAGGCAATGCAGGAAGGGCAAGTCACGATTGAAGGTGAGACGCTAATGTTGCCTAAACCCTTCGTGGTTCTTGCTACTCAGAATCCTGTTGAGCAAGAAGGGGTTTATCGACTTCCAGAGGCCCAGTTGGATCGATTTCTATTTCGAGTCAACGTAGGTTATCCAGGTAGGAGTTCTGAAATTGAGTTGATGGAATTGCAGGAGCGGAGGGTGGTCGATCCCGGCAAATTGTGCGATGCGAGCATGATTTTGCGATTCCAATCAGCGGTTTCCCAAGTGTTTGGTAAGCCTGAGATGAAAGAATATGTTGTCGACCTCATTCGAAAAACACGAGACCACCAAGACATATTGTTAGGCGCCAGTCCACGAGCTGGGATTTATCTGCTTCGCGCTGCTCGCTCCCATGCCCTTCTTCACGGTCAAGATTATTTTTCCCACGAGAATGTGCAGGCGGTTATTCACGCAATCCTGGAACATCGAGTCATTGTTAGGCCGGAGGCTGAATTGTCAGGAAGAACGGCAGCTGAGATTGTTAGAGAGATTGTCCAGTCCGTGGCTATTCGAAGTTAGTCGGCGCGCCGGTAATTTAGCTCGAGTCGTATTCGTGGCTCGCGTTTGGTTCAATAAGGGAAAGAATGCTAACTGTTCGTTGTAACATTTTACTCGTCTCTTCCGCGTGGATGTTGATCGTTTCGATATTGATCGGAAACGAACCGCTGACGCTGCTGTGTGTCGCGGTTTGGGCATGGATCTGGATTGAATGGATTCTTTTTCAGTTTGCAGTTTACAGCGCTCAAGAACTGCTTTTTAGTTGCGAGCGAACAATTGATGGCCAGAATCAAGAGCGAGTGACGGCCGTAACTGGACGCGAGTTGGCCGTTGAGGTCAAAGGGCAGTTTTCAACATTCTGCCGTGGTTATCGGATATTGTTGTCGGATATGATTTCGCCAACGTTTGAATTGTCCGGCGGTCGGAATCAAGAGTTAGTGGACGTTCACACGAATTCTGAATTCGTACTTCGGTATCGTATGAAAACACAGGTTTGTGGTCGCTACGATATGCCGGGCTTGCAAATCGAACTGGGAGATCAT
>WTFU01000129.1 GCA_011523945.1 Mariniblastus sp.
CCTTTAGACACACGAAATGCACATGCAATCCTTATGCAATATAGCGTCACTAACTTTTATAACAAGTCTAAATCTGACTGCACGAATTGTCGTCGGCCAACTGCCCCAACACGATGAACAAGCATTTGAAACAACGCGGCGATGGCATAGCTGAAAAAACATCTTCCAGTCCGATACGCACAGACAAAACAATCATGGTGAAGTTTTCCCGGAACTAGCGACGCCGAGGATCGCGATTCTTTATTGAATTCCCCTAGGGTTATCAGCTCCACAAACGTCCAGTTCAATATCATGATGTATTTTGTCGCCGCGCAGATTATGCCTAAAAGCGAAAACGGAAACCCGTGAAGACACTGCCCAATGATGTTCCCCCAACATCAGTGTGGCGGTAGCCAGTGGCCCACTCGGCATTGCCAAACTGCCGGCCGATCGAAAGCTCGCCGCGAAACAGATCGGAATCGCCTAAACTGCCTAAATCGGTCTCGCCTGTCAAAACCCATCTTGGTGAAAGCTGCCAGTCAAAACCGGTCGTCAAGTTGAATCCCGACTCGCCACCGTACCGGTCACCCAGCCAATTGATTCCCAATCCCATGCGAGCTCGAAAGTCACCGTAGTTGACCACCTCGTAGACCATATTGACATCGCCTATCCACAAGTGATCGCGAAAAGTTGCTCCGTTTTCCCGAAACATCATCACACTGGTATCCAGTCCCAAGCCACCGGGCGACTGCAACAGTAATCCAAAATAGCCCTGCGTTATTTCCTCAAAATCATAGCCATAAGTGGAGCTCAATCGACCTGACCACGTTCCGAAATCACTTTCCCAATTCGGTACAAAGTTAGGTTGGTTTAGTGTTATTGAATCAGAGGCTCCGTGATCAAAGTACGTTTCGTCGCGCGGTTCAGTCACGACTACCGGGGCCGGTTCGACCAATGGAACCGGATCGACTAAAGGGGTGGGTTCGACAATATAAATATGCTCGTGAATGATTCTTTGCGGACGATAGCTGTTAAACGATTTCGAGGTCGCAAAGACAGAGCTAAAAGCTGGCTGGCAATCGAAATGACGGCGGCGGTTTTGATGTCCACGATGGTATGCATGATCTTGGCTATTCGAATCGTCTTCTTCATGATGGTGATCTTCCGAGGGAGGAGACTCGTGGCGGCGAACTGCCTCGCGCACACGACTGAGCTTGCCCTGGCCAAGCGAGCCACTCGTCAAACACAAACCCTGAACCAGAACAAATACAAATAAGATAGTCGGTTGCCCGGTCTTTGATCGACCGAAAAAATTCAACACACACATTTTGATGGCCTTCCCTGGCTTTCATTCACTTTCAACGTCGAATGATGCTGAACGCAATGTTTGGCATCACGGTAAGAATGAACGCAAGCCTTGTGCCAAATTCGCCAATCCAAATAGAATGACATCGTTTGACTTCGCACCGCTTGATTTATTCATTGAAAAGCCAAGCCAGCAAATTCAACGAGTCGGCCGCTATCGTTTATCATGCTTGCAAAAGTGCAATTAGAACCTGTCACCAAATTGATTCCATCAAGTCAATCAGGTGACACCACTTGAATTCCCCCAAATCTTCCACTTCGTTAGTTTTGCGGTCGGGGAGCTAATCTTAAGTATCTGTAAATGTGTACGTTTTTATAGAAATTGAGCAACGTTAACACCGGTGTTAGATTCGCTCATCAGCGAGGTCCGGACATCTCCTTCAAACACGGCTCAATCTACACCCGACTTGCCGTTTTTTCGCGGTAGCTTCGAACGTTCATCTATCTGGTCGCCCCCGTGGAAATTATCTTGCGATCTCGAGGTACAAACGAGCGACACAAGGGTTGATGGGAAAGGATTTCGGAGAGTGTATTGACCGACCGCACGAATTGTCGCTCGCTCGTAAATATGCAATGTATTAGGTTAAATCAAGTGGATTAGGATGAAGTGGATTGGGCTCTTGGCTTATTCGTCGCTTTATGTGACGAAATCAAATTTCAAAAACGAACGAAATTCAACGTGCTCGTCACAGGAAATCAGCCCAATCAAAGCGGCCTTAAAAACAAGAACCCAGTTAAGTGGAATCGAAAATGAGCTTCCGTTAAATTCTATAATAGTCAAGTTCGCTTCCAAGCTCCAGTTAACTGAAAGTCCTCTATGAAACGTCCTTTGATCGCCGTTTTGATTTGTGCATGGTTAGGCACGATTGCAATCTCTGCTCTTGAGGCAAACGCACAGGAAAAGCCTCCTGCGACGGATGTCAATGGAAATATCAAATGGGTCTTTGACTATGACGAAGGTAAACAAATCAGCAAAAAAACTGGCAAACCGATGTTTGTCGTTTTTCGGTGTGAACGCTGAGCGGCGTGCTCAGATTTCGACGGGCAGGTTGTTCGTCGTGACCCAGAAATAGCCTTGCTGGCAGAGCAATTTGTTTGCGTGCGAATTCAATCTATGAATGGCGTCGATCTTAATCGATTTCCGTTCGAGTACGATTTGACTTGGATGTCGTTTTTTCAAGACTCCCAAGGAAGAACCTACGCCCGATATGGGGGACGCGATGATACCGGGCCAGAATCCCATCTAAACCAGAAATCACTTGTGCGCATCATGAAGCAGACGTTGGAACTCCACAAAACGGGAAGCGTCCAACCGAACGATCGCTACGAACCTGCAACCGCAGATCCCCTGACTCCGGAACAGATCCCAACGATGAGACAAATGATGGAGAAACGGAAAGTTAAATGCATCCATTGTCATGACGTCAAATCTACCCGACTCAAGAACCTTCGTTTGGCTGATGAATTCAATAAAAAAATGATCTACACTTATCCCTCGCCCAGCAATCTGGGAATTAACTTGGATCCCGTGTCCCAAAATCAAGTCAAATCTGTCGCTAACAAATCGTCGGCATCCTCTGCGGGAATGAAAGCTGGAGATATATTGCTTCAGATGGACGGCCACCGGGTATTAACCTTTGCCGATGCCACGCGCGTATTGGAACTCACACCAGAAACGGGAGACTTGGCCGTCCAGATCCAGCGGGGCGGAACAACCATCGATACAATTCTCAAGCTTCCCGTGAATTGGCGAATCAGCCAAGACCCATCCTGGCGGGAATCAACTCACGTTGCAGGACCCAACAGCGGGTTCTGGGCGGTGGAGCTTAACGAGCAACAACGCAAAAACCTGAATATCCCATCCGACCAACTTGCATTGCGAGCTACCGCAATCTGGGGTGCCTGGACGAAAAAAGCCGGAATCCGACACGGCGACATCGTGGTGTCTATCGATGGATTAAACGCGGACATGGGTATCAAACAACTGCAAACGTACCTCCAAATGAACAAAACCTGGGGCGAGACAGTTCCGATCTTGGTTATTCGAAATGGAAAACGGATGAAATTGTCCATGAAGTTACCGCCCCAACCCAAACAGTAACCAGTCTCCCGAATCGACACAGTTTCCCAAGTCGACCGTCGCTCGCGCTGGGCGGCGGTTGCAAAACACTATCGCCAATGGCTTCTGCTGCATATCACAACGCGCAACAATAGAAAGCTTTATCGCAAGAGAGCGAAAGGCCCAGGCGGACACATACGACTATTCGAAAATCGAATCCACAAGAATTTCATTCTTCGATACAGAAAAGATGCCTCTCCCCGCGAATAAACAACTGCTTCCCAACAGGGGCCGGAGTCGCATCAACCGTTTCACCAACAGAATTGGACGCCACCACTTCAAATTCTTCGCCGTCTTTGAGAACAACCGTCCGACCACTGCGTCCAGTTAAAAAGACATAGCCTCCTGCTGCCACGGGAGACGCGTAAATGCTTGAAAGGCCCGGCACTCGTGTTGCGGAAAAAAATGGTTCACCCGTCTTCGCATCTAAACAGGACAGGACACCGGATTTACCTTTGTGAAAATAAATGCGACCTTCACTTAGGAGAGGCGATGCGATGTCGGGAGTATCCCTATTAACCGACCAGACAACATCATTTGTATCACCAATGTCTCCCTTGCTATCAGCGCGAAAAGCACCCAAGAAAGAGCCCCGAAATCCGCTTCCCACATATACCATGCCATCATGGTAAACGGCCGATGCACAGGGACGTTGCGTCTGACCACCACACCGCCATAGTTCTTCGCCTGACTCAAAATCATAACCACGAGCGAAATTTTGCCCGTTCATTACAATCTGCTTCTGTCCATCATTCTCTACAATAAGTGGCGTGGACCAATTCGTAGGTTCATCTCGTTTGGTCTTCCAAATGGTTTTACCAGTCAACTTATCAAGCGCATAAAGTGCAGACGGGCCGTCATGATCCCACGGCACAATGATCTTCGACCCTGAGATCGTAGGGGAGCTACCCTCACCAAATGCATTTCGTGTCTCCATTTGTCCAAAGTCATCACGTTTCCAAACCAGCTGCCCATCCATGGTATAGCAGTAGAGCCCCCTTGAGCCAAAAAACGCATACACATGTTGTCCATCTGTGCATGGTGATGCCGAGGCAAAATTGTTGGTCGAATGGACGCCTTGATGGGGTGTCGTTGTGACGGCAGTTTGCTGCCAGATTTTTTTGCCTGTGGCACGGTCAAAGCATAGGATTTGAAAATCCGTTTGGGTTAATGGGGCACTACGTCTACCCCGACGACCCGACGATTCGTCCGATTCCCGCGACTGAGCTTCTGTCGACACGGCCGTAACAACGAAAACGCGATCCCCCCAAACGACCGGAGAACCTGAACCTTTCCCCTCAATGGCAACCTTCCATTTTACATTCTTTGTATCGCTCCACTCCGTTGGCGGAGTCGCTTCGATAGAAACGCCATTGCCATTTGGCCCCCGCCAGTGCCCCCAATCATCAGCCCACAATGCCGCGGGTACAACCAACGTTACAAAGACCAACAACGATAAATACGATCGAAGCCGTTTATAAAAATCCATCTGCTTTTTCCTTACTCACATGATGCTCATGCGAGACAATTGATTCTGTCCATATAAAATTTGTCAGATCTGATGCTTTGGCGAACCCCTTAAAAGGGCTTCAACCGGGAAGAACAGACCCACCCCATTGCGAAACGAATCCAATTTTTACGACGTAATGGGTCCTTGTAAACATGTCACTGTTAATTCCATCGACTGATATCGGCAGTTCGACCGAGTGCTTCCACTTAGACCACCGCGAACACACCCTCACCGCCTTTCGTACGTCGGAGCAGAAGTACGGGGATTGATGGGTAACGGAGTTTCTGGCTGATGGAATGCCACACAAAAAACGCCGCCGATTAACACTTGCGACGCTTTAAGAACAAAAACTCTGCTCGAATGATGATGCCTAGGCAATGCTCTTGATAGTCCTCGCATTCGAGATTCTCCCGTTCTGCGCAAAACCGGTAAATACCGGATTTGCTACTTATAAAACGAGTCGTGTTGCCAACCATCGGCGAGTGGTCAAAGCGTTGATCAGAAAGTGTTTTTAGTGAAAAACACAAAGTGCGGCTGAGAAGATTCGAACTTCCACGGGATTATCTCCC
>WTFU01000036.1:0-4600 GCA_011523945.1 Mariniblastus sp.
AAAGTGGATCGTTCGCAAATTTCGCACATATTAAATCTTCGTCAGATTCCGACTCTTGACGCTGTTGATCGTTGGGCAAAGGCGCTGAGGGTTTTGCCGGTTGAACTTTTAACGAAAAACTGTTAGCACCACAAACATGCGGGAGCAAGCAGTTTTTGCGTTCCTAAAATTGCTTGAGGGTTGTGGAGACTCGCCCCGCTTTTTCTCTTGACTTTACAGAGTGGCGTTTGTACCTTATCTTTCCTGATAGCTGTTGAGCTATCGATAGTTGAGCTATAGCTCGCGAGTCTCATAACCTCGAGGTCGCAGGTTCAAATCCTGTCCCCGCAACTTAATTTTACATAAAAGGGTCGCTGTCTGAGGATGGCGGCCTTTTTTTTGTTTAGGGAAAGTGGTACCGGTTTTTTCGGCTGTGGTCAATTACCAAAATATATTTTTGGATAATGTTGTTGAGGTTTATCAGGGAATTTTTGTTTTACTGGCCTTAGGGGACTTTGGGAGCCTGAGATTCCGTTGGTTACCAGCAATAAGCCGGAAGTTTCAGGACTCTCATCGAATTCATACAGATTGTTGATTAAGCACCTTCCAACATCGCTCTTTCGAGAGTCGCCGGTGTGCTTGTCTAGATGATTGAATGTTCAACTGGCATTTAAGCGTGGAATTGGAATCAAATGGTGCTTTAGGTAATCCAATCGCCATCGAGCTCTAGCAGATAGTCAAATGGATCGACTTCGATGACGTTATCCTCACCACCATTGAAGCTGTTTGCGATGTAATGATCGAACGCTCTGACATCATAATAGACCCCATTGTCGTATTTCATTTTGAGACCCTGAACTCGGACGAGCAGATCGTCGTTTCCGCTTGAGTCTTCCATCACCGCAAGGTCATTACCATTTAACGAATAGGCATCGTTGTAACGGAATCCATAGGTGTAATTGTCAAACGTATCACCGGTAAACCGAGCACTTCCAACGATGCTGCTGTAGGTGTCATTGCCAATCGAATCATACATTTTCGCCCGATCATTTCCTTCGGTCGAATAACCTCGTGTTCGATCGAACCCATAGGCACTGTTAATCACGATTTCCGTTGTTCCACTGTTCCGCATGATCGCACGGTCATCATAAACACGATACAAATCGTTAAACGACGTGTCGTACATCAATGCTTGATCGCTTCCAGTGCTTGCATAGCCGTAGTTCCGCAGGAATCCAGTCGTTCGATTGTGGTAGCCAGGGCCAATCATGTGAGAACTGGCACCTTCCGAACGGAACTCATCATCTCCTTCGGAATCGTAAAGTAATGCGATATCGGATCCCCCGCTAGAAACCACATCGACCTCAGAGAAACCTGACACCCAGGAGAACATGTTGTCGCCGCGAAGAACCGACCGGTCAGGCGATCCCATGTAAGTCTCTTTACCGAGCGTGTCGGTCAACCGAGCAATATCATCGCCCAACTCTGAGAAACCATAGTTCTGATCAAATCCAATCGCTTGGTTGGTTGATACAGTGGCTCCTCCGTAATACATCAACGACTCGTTGGAACCTGAAACAAACTCATCGTTATCGGTTGAATCAAACAGCAATGCCGCGTCATTTCCGGTTGTGGAGTGACCGACTGTGCTGGCAAAGCCAGAGACCCAGGTGAAATTCGAGGGTTGTTCCATCGAGGCTCGGTCAACGTAACCAATGTAGGTGTCGTCTCCCTCTGAATCGTGAAGATCAACCGTGTCTATTCCGCCCGTCGACGTAACAAACACTGTGGCAAAATTCTCAATTCGACTCTCGCCTTCGGTGAAACTCATCAAAGCGTAGGTACCGTGCCCTTCAAAAGCGTCATCCCCGTCTGAATCAAAGACGATCGCGGTATCTCCTGATTGACCCAATGAATCACTTCGGTAGTTGGTAAATTCAACGGCAGTATTGCGGTAGCCGTCACCCGACATGATTGCTCTGTCGCTCATAGAGATTAGTTGATCATCGCCTGCCGAGTCGTGCATTAATGCCGTATCGGCACCACTTCTGGAAACACCGTAGGTCGCATCAAACCCATACGTTGAAATGGCAACTCCACCACCAGTCATCACCGCCCGGTCAGGATACGACTCAAAAGTATCGTCATCGTCTGTATCTCGAACAAATGCTTGGTCAAAACCTTCGGTTGCGTAAATGTTCAAGACAGGAACACCGCGGGCAACATGTTCAAAATTCGCACCACTGAAGACACCATAACCGTCGTCGTTTACGAAAGTGTCGATTCCGGGTGAATCGAAGAAGTTGGCAACGTCATCACCCCCGAGGCCTTTGAAGACAATATCCCGGATCGAATTGGCATTGATGGTTCCCTTGGCTCCCACCAAAGTGGTTTCGCCAACACGGAAATCGACGGTATCGACACCACTAGTACCTCCAAGCCAGATAAAGTCGTTACCTAGTCCTCCATCGAAATTATATTCATCGAAATCTGAACTGCGGAAGAAGTAAGATAGACCCTTGGCATCAATTCGATTGAAGTTGCCCGTTGCAAAAGCAAATCGATCATGGGCGGGAGTTCCCAGAATGTTGACTGTTCGATCCGTTGTAGAAACGAGGTTAACCAAACGGTAATCTACGTCGGCGTTGGTGCCGGTCGTCCTGAACGAGAAAAATTCACCCGCGGTCGCTTCGTAATCGATACGAAGTCCATTAGCGGATGGAGTCCCCGAGGCAACGATTGTGCCGTTGTTATCTAGCAGGTCGATGGCCAATTCACCCGCGTTGCTGTCAAAGGTTGTTTCAAACGAAAGTAAACCAGAGTTCTTGGCAGTCCCGCGAAGCCAATACACGCCATCGATTGATTCCGATGAGGATTCATAGAAATCAACTTCGCCAACAACATCCACTCGATCGACAATCACTTCGAATGTACGATTGAAGGTGAGATTGTCCTCAGTTGTAGCGAGATCATTGTCGTCGCCCCCGTCTTCCACAGTAACCGTGATCGTCGCAACGCCATATTGATCAGCTACCGGAGTAAACGCCAAGCTTCCGATGGTATTTGGTGAGGTGTAATTCACCGTTGGGTTCGGAATTAAATTCGTGTTGTTGCTTATTGCAGTAATCCTTAGTTGCTGATTTCCATCACCTCCATCCATGATGCACGCCAAATCTACAGACTGAGCGTCAGAATCTTCCAGCAGGGTTAAGTCGCTGAGTTGGTTTAAAGTAGGAGTATTCGGTGCCGAAGTTACAGTCAAATTCACCGTTGCGATCTCTGAATAGGCTATGCCATCGTAAGCTTGGTAGGTGAATGAATC
The DNA here is from genome assembly GCA_011523945.1 of Mariniblastus sp. Classification (GTDB taxonomy): domain Bacteria; phylum Planctomycetota; class Planctomycetia; order Pirellulales; family Pirellulaceae; genus Mariniblastus. Next base: position 3,302 of record WTFU01000036.1, read on the forward strand.
ACAGCCGACAAAACCCATATCTGGCGCATACTCAAATGCTCCACTTGAATCTAGAGACAATGATCCGTGAGATGCGTTAGACACCAAACTGGCCGAGAGATCGTCTTTGTCAACATCGAAATCATTTTCAAGAACTCCAGGCATACCTCTCATTTCAAGGCTTTGCAAGTAAGGATTGTCGGCGCCTAAATTCGGACGGTTGCGAATGAACTGACTGGCAAATGTACGTGTGGTAGCAAGGATGCGGCCGCGAAAATAAAAGGTTCGCTCGCCGCGCACGATATCACTGATATCGCCGAATTCTTCAAATCCGTTTTCAGGCGTACTCGAAAACAACGGATGCCAGGTAGCGTCATCAAGCGATACTTCGACAATGCCTCGTGCGCCAGAGTCGAAATTGGCATCGGAATGCTGATTGTAGATGTGTAAGAACGGGACGTGATAAGGATTATGCCAATCCGCCAATGCCGGTACATTAGCAATCTCATCAATATCAAATGGCGAGTCTACTTTGAATGTGATCTCGCTCCACTGATTCAATACGTTTGGGCGCCAGTAATAAAGTCCGCCTCCCTCATGACGGATCGCAGCGTTTACAACTCGAAAAGGGTTGCTTCCATAACTGGAAATTTGCGAAAAGTCCTGCTCAAAAACGCCTCCAGCAGAAAACTCAGTGTCCTTAATCATTAAAACGCGATCGTCAACAGCATTTGGCGCATCATTGACTGGATTGACTGTTACCTCGAATGTTCGGCTAAACGAAAGGTTATCGCCGATGCCCATTAGGACGCTCAGAGATTTGCTGTTGTCATTGGTGCTTGTCAGAATGTCGTCGATCCCGTCCTTGTTCACATCAGCGATGAGGACGCTGTTCGGTTCTTCCGCCACAGGTAGCTGCTCTACCGAATTAAACGTTCCGTCACCTTCACCAATAAGTAAGGAAATTGTGTGCTGTTGGTAAGAATTGCTTACTGCTAGGTCGTCGTTTCCATCCATGTCAAAATCAGCAACTGCTACCCTGTAAAGGGCAGGACCGGCAGAGAAATTAGTAGTAGAACCAAAAGTTCCGTCACCATTTCCCAGTAGGATGCTAACCTGGGAATTACTTCCCCAAGTTGCCGCGACAAGGTCAAGATTTCCGTCGTTGTTAAAATCGCCAACTGCAGTGCCGAAAGGGTTGTCAGAGACACTAAAGTTTTCGGCGTCTGAAAATGTCCCGTCATTATTGCCCAGAAGCACTCCGAGTGAGTGAGAATTTGTATTGGAAGTAACGATGTCGAGGTCGCCATCCTTGTCAAG
>WTFU01000036.1:4610-5536 GCA_011523945.1 Mariniblastus sp.
AGATCTGAAAGGAGAACGTGCGATGGTCTGCTGTTTGCACCCAAGTCAAGAACGATCGCATCATTTAAGGTGCCGTCACCATTCCCAGTAAGAACGCTTACCGCATTCCCGTTATTGTTGGCGACGACGAGGTCGATGTTTCCATCGTTATTAATATCGCCCACATCGAGATGTTCTGGGTTGTTGCCTGCGGCAAATGTCTGCGATGAACTGAAGGTTCCGTCCCCTTCACCAAAGAGAACCGTTACATCGTCTGAAGATGAATTTGCCGTGGCGACGTCCAAGCGGCCATCTTTATTGAAATCGCCAATCACAACAGCATACGGGTTGTTGCCAACGGGATAGGTTGTAGCATTACCAAATGTGCCATTCCCCCGCCCCATCAAGACAGCAATGTTGTTACTGTCCGCATCGGATATGACGGCGTCGAACTCGCCATCACCATCGAGATCACCGAGGTCCATGTCGCGACCGGTGAGGCCTGTGTTGTAGTTGATGGTTGAGGCAAACGTACCGGTCGGGGCAGTATCTTCGACCGTCACCGTTATGGTGGCCGTTCCATTTTGATCCGCAACAGGAGTAAAGGATAGGGTTCCAGTTGAATCGGGTGAATTGTAGATGATGGCCGGGTCGGGAATTAATCCGACGTTATCGCTCGTGACTGTGACCCGAAGGTCCTGCTCTTCACCATCGCCCGCGGTAATTCCAGTAAGATCTACAGTTTGCTGAATCGCATCCTCATCGACTGCCAGATCACTGATTGGATCAAGTGTGGGGGGGACGTTTGACAGCAGTAGGCGAGATTCGCAAGCGTCATAAGTTAATGCTTGCGAACGCTGTGAACGTTTATTTCGGTTGTTAAAATCCGATTCGAAGTAATTTGAAAAGTATTTACGGCGTTTTAAGAAATTGGGTTTGGGAATCAT
>WTFU01000107.1 GCA_011523945.1 Mariniblastus sp.
GCAAAATTAAAGGTGCCAAGCGATGGCTGCCCTTCACAGACCCCTGATAAAAACCGGATCCAACAAAATATCGATTAGTATTATCGCTTATCTCGGAGTTGTTAGAACAGTCTGCTCACGAAACGATTATGGTCTTTTAACCGCCCAGTCGCTCCTCTTGGTTCACTCGCACAGCAACAAAAAACAGGCCCAAGTCAATGCCCTCGCAACATACAATAAGACTTATTGGACTAATTCTTCTTGCTTGGTTTTCCTGCTGCGAGAGAGGCAATCAACTGATTGCCGAAACGCATCCCAATATCATCTTGATCTTTGCGGACGACATGGGAATTGACAGTGTCAGCGCGTTTAACGACCGCCTCGGTCTCAAAACCCCGCACATTGACCGACTAGCCAATGAAGGCCTCTCGTTCATGGATGCTCACTCTACATCAGCGGTTTGCTCTCCATCCCGCTATGGATTGTTGACCGGCCGATACAACTGGCGATCAAGACTCAAACGAGGCATCGTCGGCCAATGGGAACGCCCGCTGATTGAACCCAATCGACTGACCATGCCGGAAATGTTGCGCCGTCAAGGCTACCGTACCCATATGATCGGCAAGTGGCATCTTGGATTCAATTGGCCCAGTAAAACTCAGAAAAATAGCGAACCTCCGATTTACACGTCGAAACTGGCGGAAATTGATTTCAGCGGAGCTATCCAAGACGGTCCCAACGGAAAAGGATTTGATTATTGGTTTGGAGATGATGTCCCCAATTGGCCGCCCTACGCATGGCGTGAAAATGACAAATTGCTGGGTACCATTGCAACGACCGCCGAAGCCATTGGGCTAACCAAATACACAGGCGTCAATCCTGGTCCGGCCGTCGCGGGGTGGAGACTGGAATCCGTCTTACCAGAATACGGCAAACGCTGTGCGGAATTTATTCATACTCAAAAAGATTCAGAGAGACCTTTTTTCCTGTACTTTCCAATGCCGTCACCGCATTCCCCCATTGCACCCGACCAGCCATGGAAAGGGACAAGTGGCATTAGCGAGTACGCTGATTTCCTAATTGAAACTGATGCCATCGTTGGGCAATTGCTTAAAGCACTCGACGATACACAGCAGACAAAAAATACAATTGTCATTTTCACGACTGACAATGGAACTTCGCCGATTGCAAATTTTGAATCTCTCGCAAAAAAAGGGGTCCACCTTACTGAAAACTTTCGAGGGAACAAAGCAGACGCATTTGAAGGTGGGCACCGAGTCCCCTTAATCGTTCGCTGGCCGCGAGTCACCAAGCCCAGCTCCCGATCGAATGAAGTCGTATCACTCGTCGACCTGATGGCAACTCTGGCAGATATCACTAACTATGATTTGCCAGATGAGGCTGCCGAAGACAGTGTGAGCCTTCTTCCACTTTTACAAGGCAAGCGACTGGAACAACCCCTTCACGAAGCTATCGTATGCCACTCTATATCCGGACATTTTGCCATCCGGCAAGGTGGAGAGAATGGCCAATGGAAAACACTTTTTTGTCGAGGCTCCGGAGGCTGGAGCGCACCGCGCGAAGCAGAGGCCAACAAGCAGGGCCTTCCCGTAATCCAGCTCTACGACATGAGAAACGACCCAAAAGAATCCGTCAATTTACATCTCCAACATCCAGAGATTGTCGAAAAAATGACCGAAACTCTGAAACGCTTTATCGAAAACGGGCGGAGCACTCCCGGCGCCCCTCAAGCCAACGACCAAAACTCAGTTCACTGGACAAATGTCCCGTGGAAAAAATAGTTTTACCTGCTCTCTAGTTGGCGGAGTTTCCAATTGCAAAACCTAACTCTTGCATCCATTCAATGCACAATTGGGGCCATGCGAAGGCAGCCTTGGTACCGACCGCCAGTCCAATTCCGTGCCGCCCCTGCTCAAATACATGCAAAGAAACGGGAACCTTGTGTTTCTTACAAGCGAGGTAATACTCAATGCTGTTTTCAACCGGAACGGCTTTGTCCTGAGTCGTGTGCCATAAAAAAGTGGGAGGTGTTTTCGCATCTACTTGTTCTTCGTTGGAATAGAATTTGACCAATTCCTTATCCGCCTTATCGCCAATGAGATTTCGCTGAGAGCCACGATGAGTGTAAAACTTGCCAAAACCAATCACAGGATAACAAAGAACCGAAAAATTCGGTCGACATGGCATCTCGTCAATATCATCGCCCACTAATTCGCCAATACTCTCATGAGTCGAAACCGATGACGCGAGGTGCCCTCCCGCCGAAAACCCAAGCACTCCCACTTGATCTGGGTTAATTTGCCAAGCCGCGGCATTTTTTCGGACTATCCGAATTGCCCGTTGTACATCCATCAGAGGATAGGGGTGTCCATAGCCTTTTCCACGATGGCGGTAGTCGCAAATAAACGCTGATATTCCGTTTTTATTTAGCCACTCCGCAATCTGATGCCCCTCATGCCCCATCGCCAAACCGCCATATCCTCCACCGGGACAAACCACAACCGCCGTTCCCGACGGATTTTCCTTTGCGGGGTAAATTATTAAACGAGGCGCATCTTTCTGCTCGCTTCCCAACGCACCTGGGACGTTACTCGTCCACAACGCAACCACTTCGGGTTCCGCACTAACGGCGTGATCACACAATGAACCAGACAATAAAAACAAACACCCTAGAATCCAAAATCGCATTGCATCTATTCCTTTGTTAAATCTCAATTCGCTCCAAGCTACCACCTCAACGATCCCGGAACAATTATTTTTTGTGTATTTGCAATTCTACTTTGAGGCTCTCCCAAAGAGCTATGTTTGATAATTCTCAAAATTGCAGCACTCGAATTATCAGATAAACTAAGGCAAAGCTAAGACGACCTCGATTAGCTCGTTCTAAAAAAGTCAAACATTTGAACCTGACAACTGGCCAACAATTGCGAGTCCACAAATTGAATTCTTCCAATATCATTCTACGAACGATGGATCGGAAAGATTGGCCCGAAGTGGCCAGTTTGATCTACCATGGCACGAACCACTGGTACCAATCACATGGCATGAATGCCATATTCACCGGGGCGGTCGAGGACACTGAACTTTTTTGCGAGGTCTACGAAAACCTCGATCCGGGGTGCTGCATTCTGGCAGTTGATCAGTCGAGTCAACGGATCGCCGGCTCCTGCTTTTTCCATCCTCGAGAAACGCATATTTCACTTGGAATTATGAATGTCCATCCCGATGCGATGGGGCAAAAAGTTGCCAGTCGCCTACTTGCTCACATCACAAACTTAGCAGAGGCGGAACAAAAGCCGGTACGCCTCGTATCAAGCGCTCTTAATCTCGATTCATTTTCACTTTACACCCGAGCTGGCTTCACACCGCAAACTGCCTTTCAGGATATGATCCTGAGCGTTCCCGAAACAGGAATTGATCATGCCCCGACAGGTTTAAACAGAGTCAGAAAAGCTACTCTTGCTGATGTCTCCAAGATGGTCGCCTTGGAACTAGAGCACAATCATATTTCCCGGGAGAAAGACTTTCGGTATTTCATAGAAAATAAGTCGGGCATCTGGCACGTTTCCGTTTATGAAAACGAAACGGGCGACTTGGAGGGATTTCTAGTATCCGTGCAGCACGCGGCGAGTAATATGCTCGGTCCGGGTATTGCTCGGACTGACCAACAGGCGGCGGCCCTTATTCATGCAGAACTTAATCACAATCGAGGCCGATCTCCCGTTTTTCTAATACCAGTAACGCGCCGCGAGCTGGTCGACACAATGTATAAATGGGGAGCTCGAAACTGTGAAATTCACTTTTCACAAGTGCGAGGGAATGTGGCGTTACCTGAAGGCGTGGTCATGCCCACCTTTATGCCGGAAACTGGATAACACCCCCAAATTACGTCTGCAATTCGCACCCAAGCAATGAAAGTAGGCAATTCGTGTCAGAGCAAGAGCTAAGCCAATCCAATCCGAATCAGATCGCCATGGTATTAACCACCACTGATTCTCAATCCGTTGCTGAAGCAATTGCCAGTGAACTAGTCTCGACAAAGCTGGCTGCCTGTGTCCAAATCGATGGGCCTATTAAAAGTGTTTATGTCTGGGAAGATAAACTGAATTCATCTGAAGAGCTCCGCTTATCAATTAAAACAACCCAAGCGAAGGTTGTAGCAATCATTGAGCTGATCAAAAAACTACACAACTACGATCTTCCCCAAGTCATTTCCATACCGATTTCCGGTGGGAACAATGACTACTTTGAGTGGGTGGCGAACCATATCCAATGAAACTGGATTGCAAGCAATCTGAGAGGAAGACAGATGGGTTCTACATTTTTTCAGAATCAAATTTGAAATATTTCGCGAGCATTAGAAGATAAACGAATGAGATAGTCTGCATTCCCTAAAGTAGCCAATTAATCTTGGTGACAACTCTGCGATCTTAAAAAGGAACAGCTATATCGCGAGGCCCCACGCCAATAGAGCGCTCAAAAGCAATACCACCAAGCCTACCCAGTTTTCTTTAATAACTTTCATTACTCTGTTTTCTTTAGGATTGTTTCCGCAATTTAAAAGTTTACCGTTGCAAACAAAAGTCGTGTTGCGATGGTTATCTGGTCACGAAAACAGATCGCTTCACAACATACTTCTGGCGATCGAGTTTACTAAAAACGCAGATTGACGTTTGCGCCAAACGCAAGGTATGATCTGAGGGAATAAGCTCTGCTTTTCTTCTTCTCTTCAGTAAATTCTGGTAACGTTAAATTGAGAAAAAAATCAGTCAACCCATTCGAGGCGGTTCAAACAAAAGAAGAGACCGAGGCAGCTAAAGGTTTCTCAGCAAGCTCCTACAAAAAAATTGCTGGTTCCTGTGGCCGTGTTTTCTTAATTTTGATTATGTTTTTGGCCCTCTTGTTTATTGTTTGCTTTGGCGTCCTTTATTTCACCAACGTTTCATGGCCAATCATGAGAGACTTTTGAAGACTCTGGAAATACCAGATTCAGAGAAACGCCACTAAGGGGAACGCGATAAATGAGCAATAAAACTGCATTCGAGTCGCCATACCTAAGCCACGACCAGTTTTCCTTAAACAACTTCCTACTGACGAAACTTACCTTACACGCAAAATCTTAGTGCGGATGTGTGGATTTATTGGAAGTACGTGACCGGCTAGATCTAGCTTACCTCTTAGTTTTTCTCAATCAGATCGTGTTTTAGAAATCCTGCGGCCCCCCAAACCCACAATCGTTTTTTGCCCGGAACACGCTGCTCATCGACCTTGTCGTGAATTACCAAAACTGCATCGGGGTGAGCTTCAGCAAACAGGGCATTTAAATTGTGTTCACCATCGGTCTTTAAAATAACTTCACCGGGAGTCCAGTGAGCGCCTTCATCCTTACTGGTGAATCTCTGCACCGTTCCTTCCCTGGAGCGAAAACCCACCCATTCTTTTTTTGTCGGCTTCAATATAACGTCGATGGGCACCTTTTGAGTGCGCCAGGTCTCACCCGTCCATACGTGCAGGTGGCGGATTGCTGCATCGTCGTCCTCGCTGATTCGGTTGAGTCCTATAGGACGCCCATCAAAGGTGACCCAATGCTGCGGTATGGAGCTGTATTTGTTCTTTGAGTCAAAGAACATCGCTTTTCCGTTTGCCTCTTTGAAGGATAAAGGAGTGTTGAGTTTTTCATTCTTCAAGCTCGTCCATTTTCCCGCAGAGTGATCCATGTGCATGTAATATAGATTTCGTCGACTATGGGGCAAGTTGTCCTTCGATGCGTGCCAAAGGAACATGAGATGGATATGGTCACGATTTGGGTCCTTAGCGAATGCTGAGTACCATCCATTTCCCGGAGGAGAGCGTCCATCGAGAACATGCACTTCCTCAGATCAGGTACTTCCATTGTCCTTACTGGTTACATAGGACCAGTTTCCTCTATGAGTTTTCCTGCGGTAAAAACTGTAAATCGTGCCGTCGGACATCACAAAAAGTTGAGGATAGGTACTCTCGGTATAAGGAAGGCGGGACGTATAGTCCTGCCAATCATCATTACTCAATGGCTTTGAAGATCTACTGTAGCGCATCTTCTTATTATGCCCCCCATAAAACACGTGCAGAAAACCCTCTCGATCAATCAGTAGGGAGGGATTGCCGTGGTAGTCCTGCGGTGAAATCAGGTTCGTCCCTACCCGCTCATGAGATGACCATTCATTCTTTTGATGGCTATAAACAGAAACGTAAGGGTGATTATCGGGACCCACCCAAGCCAGATAAGTTTTTCCACTGCGATAGTGAGCCCTTGACTGATGAAATTTATAGAGATTTCCCCAAGCGTTATTAACCATGGGCGATGACACCTTGTCTTGCTTCTCTTGGCCATTGGGAGCCAACGTCTCCGCGACGTCTGTGGCGACACCACAGAAAAACACGGCAATAGCCATCATGAGCACCATCGTTCGATTCATTGTTACCATTTCTGTTTGAACGCGGGGTTGGGCAGAGATTTAGATGGACCTCACATCAGATCGAGCTCCATTATTGAGCAAATTCCGTAGGTGCTGATTTTGCTAATTCCATAACTGGCTGCTCTGTAGTCCATCGACAGGTAAACGATTCCTCGTTTCAACCTTTACTTAATGGATAAGATTTAAAAGTGCGGATGAGAGGATTTGAACCTCCACGCCCTTGCGGGCACTAGAACCTGAATCTAGCGCGTCTGCCAATTCCGCCACATCCGCATGTGACTTGGAACTTTCTATTATTGCCTCCAATGAAGCCCTGTCGAGACTGGCGCTCTATGCTAAAAACGCTGCTCCACGTGACGTTTGGGTGAAAAAGCCGACTTTTCAATCGGTTTTCGAATAACGAGCCTCGCAAAACAATAGCTCCCTTAAACACTAGCTGTTAACCCCAACCCTTGAATAATCGACGGCTTTAATTAGCTTAAAGCAAGTTAGATAACTAACGATTTTTTTAAACCGAGGCGAGCCCCAAATGAGTGCTAACTGGAACTACCTGATTGGATTATCGGCATTGGCATTTTTTGCCCTAACCCTCTGCGGGCAGCAAACCGGATGCCTAGCTGATTTGGTCAACATTACCGATGGAACCAGCACCTTCACCTGGGACACCGACACCGGGGTCAGCTCCATCTCCTCGGTCCACGGAAATTATTCGACCACCTTCGAACCCATGATACGTTATCGGAATTCAGCCGACGGACTACAAACACGTTCCACTGCCAATTTTGAGGGCTCGGGGTCCCAACGAGCCATCGTATCAAACTCGGTGCAGAATATTGGTAGCGTGGGATTGGTTACCGTCGATTACGGAACAATCGATGGGGGCAATCCATTGGTCAACGACCTGCAGCTAACCATTGCACTAGTCATCGGAACAAATGATTTCGGTGGCACACTGACCTACGCAATGGAACTTGAGAACATCGGTGCTACATCGGTAACCGATGTTGAAATGTTTCAATACTACGACTGGGACATTGGAGGAGTATCCGACAATACGGGTAGTCGATGGGCAACTTCTGAACTGGACGGCATCGTTCAACAAGGAGCCCGCCCCGAAGAAACCATTTTCCACGGCACAGCTGACTTTGAAAACTGGGAAATTGGTGAGTGGGATACTATTCAAGCCAAGCTACTGGACAATGGAGACCTGACAAACAGCGGCACCCCATTTGGGCCGGGTGATATGACCGCTGCTTTTGGCTGGGACGTTGGCACTATCGACACTGGACAAATCAAAAACGTTAGATTGGTGATGGAGGGCATCTCTGCCATCCCCGAACCAAGCCACACAATTTTACTTGGCATCGGATTACTGGCAGGCATTGGCTACCGTAGACGATCAAAAATTTAGATTGTTCGTCGAAGCACGGTTAATACAGAGCGCCATCTTTAATCCGCGCATCTGTCACAAAACGATTTTGTGAACGAATTTGAGGAAAGTTTGGTTCTCTGGCACTTGCAATCGCTATGCCGGTAAATCATTCTGATTTTATTCGCAATTCAGGTCGAACCAACTCGCAACGCGATCCCTATCAATTAGTTAAGAGCCTGCTTAACCTCTCGAACAGGATGAACACCCAGATGAATCGATGCTCGCTTATCGCCTTTCTTTCCACTGCGATTTTACTTTCTGCGTCATTCGCTCATGCGAATAGCGACTGGTTTCGACACGCGGCAATTTCTCCCGATGGAACCACGATCGTCTTTAGCTATCAAGGCGACATTTATTCTGTTCCCGCCGAAGGTGGAGATGCGAGGCCTCTAACGATCCACGATGCTTGGGAAGGGCATCCGGTCTGGTCTCATGATGGAAAGAAAATAGCGTTTGCCAGTGATCGACATGGCAATTTGGATATTTTCGTGATGCCTGCTGAGGGAGGGAAAGCAAACCGTTTGACTTTTCACAGCGCTCACGATGTACCTACCGATTTCACACCAACGAACGACAGCATTTTATTCTCATCCGGGCGAACGGATAGTGCTGAAGCAAGCCTGTTCCCAACCAGTCGATTAGCGGAACTCTATCAGATACCTACCGAAGGCGGCACGCCTCGCATGGTTTCAACCATCGCCGGTTCCGAGGCACGATACAGCAACGATGGAAACCAAATTCTCTATCGCGACGAAAAAGCCTACGAGATACCATTCCGAAAACATGATATCTCCGCATTTGCTCGCGACATCTGGAAGCACGATCTGAAGTCAGGGAAACATTCGCAATTGACCCAATTCAATGGTGGCGACCACAACCCCGTCTGGGCCAGCGATGGAAGTATCTATTACCTCTCCGAAGAAGGTAACAATAATTTCAATGTATGGAAAATGGACGCTAACGGTAAAACAAAACAGCAAATTTCACAATTTGAAACACATCCCGTTCGCCACCTCACCGCGTCAAAAGATAACACGCTTGCCTATACACAGCATGGCCAACTCTACACCCAAGTTCCAGGGCAAGCGCCTCAGGAACTGGAGATTCGTTTTCGAACGGACGCCCACGACAACGACTACATCACAACTCCCGTGAGTAGCGCGATCAGCGGGTTTGCCGTTTCGCCAAACGGGAAAGAAATTGCCTTCGTTGCCCGCGGAGAAGTCTTCGTTACCAGTCGAGATTTCACCACCACCCGACGGATTACCAACACAGCAGAACAGGAACGGAGTGTTTCTTTCCACCCCGATGGAAGAACACTGTTATACGCCGGCGAAAGAGGGGGAAAATGGAAACTGTATGAGTCGACGATAGCCGACAAGAATGAAAAATACTTCTTTGCTGCTACTCAGGTGGAGGAAAAAGAAATTCATTCGGCTGACCGCGAGAGTTTTCAACCAGCTTATTCTCCCGACGGAAAGCAAATTGCTTACCTTTCCGGGCGGGATGAAATTCAGGTACTGAATCGCGATAGCGGTGCAACCCATGTCGCGTTGGGGCGTGAGCACAATTATTCGTATTCCGACGGTGACATTGCCTTTGCCTGGTCTCCTGACAGCAAGTGGTTGATTTCTGATTACGCCCCCCGTGACCGTCTATTTATCACAAATATTGGTATCGTACCCGCTGATGGTTCAGCACAACCGGTCGATATTAGCCACTCTGGCTATTTGGACACCGTACCAGGTTGGGGACGGGCAGGGGACGTAGTTTACTGGGCAAGCAGTCGCTATGGACAACGTGATCACGGAAGCTGGGGTCGTGAACTAGACATCATGGCGACGTTTCTAACGCAGGACGCCTATGACAAATTCACCCTCAGTAAAGAAGAGTATGAATTAGCAAAAGAGCTGCGTGAAGCAAACGAAAAAAATGAAACCAGCTCTGAGGAGAAAAAAACCGAATCCGTTAAAAAGATCGAAATTGACTGGAACGATCTCGATGACCGTACTGTCCGGTTAACACGGAACTCAGCGGATATCACTTCCGCGGTGCTGAATGAAAACAGTACCAAGTTGTACTACATGCTACGTCACGCAGGAGGTAATGAGCTATGGGAGCGCGACCTGCGTGAAGGTCAGGAAAAATTGCTCAAGAAAATGGGAGGTGGCAACGCGTCCTTCATTCTTTCAAAGGACGGGAAGACACTCTTTTTTAAGTCGGGCAGCAGCTTGAGTTATGCTGACGTTAGCAGCCCGGAAAAGAGCAAGCCTGTTTCGCTCGAAGCGGTCATGGAGCTTAAACCGGCTGCCGAGAGAGAATACATGTTTGAACATTCGTGGCGCCAAATCAATGATAAATTTTACAATCCAACCTTTCACGGGATCGATTGGCAAGCAATGAAAAAGGCTTATCAAGCGAAACTGCCCTCAATCAGTAATAACCGGGACTTTGCCAATCTTCTGGCGGAAATGACTGGGGAGCTGAACGCATCGCACATTGGCGTGACTTACCGGCCGTCCCCCTCCAAAACTGGTGATCGCACAGCGGCGCTGGGCGTACTTTTTGATCTCACTGATACGAGCGGGCCTTTAGAAATTGTCGAGATTCTTGATAAAAGCCCTCTCAAACAGGCAAAAAGCGCGATCAAGCCGGGGATGAAATTAACCGCCATCGATGGCGTTGCACTCGATGGGAAAACCAATCTGGCTCAGCTATTGAACCACAAGGCGGGAAAACGTGTTCGACTCAGTATCCAGCGTGCTGACGGTACGAAATTTGACGAAGTCACAAAACCAATTTCGACCGGAGCCGAAGGGCAGTTGCTCTATGAAAGATGGGTAAAAAACCGACGCAATTTAGTCGACAAACTCTCCAACGGTCGTCTGGGATACGTTCATATTCGCGGCATGAACGACGCAAGCTATCGCGTCGCCTATTCTGAAATCCTCGGACAGCACTTCGACAAAGAAGCGATCATTGTTGACACTCGATGGAACGGCGGGGGCTGGCTTCACAATGATTTAGCGAAACTGCTCAGTGGTAAAGAATACGTCACCATGCATGTCCGTGGTCGCGAATATCGGGGCGATTCTCTTGACCAATGGAATAAACCTTCGATCGTGGTCATGGGGGAGGGCAACTACAGCGATGCCAACGGTTTCCCGTTTGCCTACCGCGCTCTAAAGATCGGTGAACTTGTCGGCATGCCCGTCCCCGGTACGATGACCGCAGTCTGGTGGGAAACGTCTTTGTCAGGCGATATGCGTGTTGGTGTTCCTCAGGTCGGAATGAAAAACAAACAGGGGGAATATCTTGAAAACAAACAGATGGAACCCGATCACAAGGTCATGAACGATCCTGAATCAGCATCAAAAGGGGAAGATAAACAAATTGCTCGAGCGGTTGAGGTGATGCTCAAGCAGCTAGGCAGCCCCAAAAAGAAACCGAATTCGGCGAAGAAAAAACCCTAGGCAATAAATATCCGTGACTGAGTATTCATTTAAATGTCCAAGAGTGTGCTGAGCCTGTTGCTTCTAGTCTGCATTTCCAATGCGTCAGTAGCAACGCACGCCCAAGAAAGCAAGCGACTTGGGATTACCACGATGCAACCCTCCAGTGGTAACTATGTTGCCTATCAAGACGTTTACTTAATTCCCTACTCCTTCTTGATTCCAGGTACTGAGACTTCCATTGACATGGTTCCCGTGCCCGCGGGAAAATTCAATCTGTCACTCCCAACCAATCATGGTAATGAAGAGTCGGTTCAGGTTGATGTCGCGCCATTTTGGATTGCCAAAACCGAAATCACGTGGCAACAATACGAACCCTTTGTGAATCTGGGATCCGTCTTCCGCCAATTTGAAAAATTGAAAATTCGGCAGATCAATCCCGACAATGAAATTGATGCGATTACCGCTCCGAGTTTGATTTACGATGAGAATTACCGCAGGCATTACTACGGGGGAACACCAAGTCATCCCGTCGGAACGGTGTCCCAATTTGGAGCTAAAGCTTATACAAAGTACTTAACCAAATTGACTTCCACTCCCTATCGTCTGCCGAGTGCAATTGAATGGCAGTATGCTGCCACTGCAAATCAAAAAGCCACGGCGACATCGAACGAGACTCTCAATAAAATTGCATGGACTCGAAAAAACGCCAAGACGCGTGAAAAAGTAGCGACCAAACTTCCCAATCCTTGGGGAATTTATGACATGCAGGGAAACGTCGCCGAATGGGTACTGGACGGTCAGACTCCCATCCCAGCTCCTCTGAGCAACGCAAATGCACTCGAATCACTGACGGCCGTTAGTTGGCCAACGGAACAAAGAAAGCGTATAGCCGCAGGGGGTTCTTTCCTTGATTTACCGCAAGACTGCCAGGTTCATTCTCGAAAGATATCGGAAGCGAGCCTTTACGAAGAAGAGCCGATGCTACCCCACAGCCCTCACTGGACGACTTCAGAAGCAGGGCAGGGCATCGGATTTAGGATCATACGGCCATTCAATCAAAACATTCCACGAGATTTGGCAAACCGATACTGGGAGCCAGATCATCCGGAAATCACCAAGGCTCTTAAGATCAAACAACAGTCGGGTTATGCAACTCGAGGACTGGTGAACCCCGAATTACCGTTCGCAGCAAAAAACTTGATTCCCCCGAAACAGCGCCATTAGACCGACGGCGACTGCCTTATTTATCTTTTACCTGAGCATTCATCCACTGGTAAAGCTCGGGGGTTGCATAGGCGGCAGACCAACAATTGTGGCCAACATTTTCCATCGTGGTAAATCGAATCTTGGTGCCCCCGGCTTTTTTTATTGCGTCAACCATTTTTACAGATTTTTCAAATGGTACAGGTTTATCCTGATCTCCATGAAAAACCCAAATCGGCACGTCTACTAAGTTAGTGGCCTTCGCAGGATCGCCACCACCACAAATAGGAGCAACCGCTGCAAATCGATCGGGCGAATTCGTAGCCATGGTCCAAGTTCCATATCCCCCCATACTCAAACCCGTCAAAAAGATACTCGACTCGTTGATTCGGTACCGACTCACAATGGAATCCAACAACTCAGTCAATCGCTTTTGCTGAGTATCGGAAGACCATCGGTCTGATCTTGGACACTGCGGCGATACGATGATATAAGGCAAATCATCCCCCCGCGCCGCGAATTTAGGCGGTCCCCATTTGGCAACTAAGCTCAGCGGACCGTTACTCTCGCCACGACCATGCAAAAAATAAAGAAGGGCAAACTCCTGGTCACTGTCGGCAGCGTAATTCTTAGGAAGGTAGATTAAATATGGCACTTTAGCACCATCGCTTAATTCAAACACAGCCTCTACTTGCTGACCTGGCTGATCTTCTGAACTCTGGGCACAAACAGTGCTTCCCGCAATTACAAAGGTCATCAATACGGTAAAACTAATACGTCTACTTAATTTCATGATTCATCCGGTGGGTAGGTGACTTCGATCAAATTTTTTTCTGGCCGCGAAAAACCCATTCTAGCGGCAGCATCTCTTAGTAACGAGGAATTTCCGGATCGATCGCAAGACTCCAGGCATCAATTCCCCCTGACATGTTTTGCACTCGTTGAAAACCCTGACCAATTAGCCATTGTCCAACGTTGTGACTTCGTCCGCCGTGATGACAATGCACTACAATTCGCTTATCGCGATAAGGCTCTAATTCATCCAAACGCCGGGGGGTTTCATTCATTGGGATCAACAACGATCCATCAATTCGACAATGTTCAAACTCTTGCGGCTCCCGGCAATCGAGCAGCAAAAAATCCGCCTTACTATTCAATAATTCTTGAACACTTTGGACGTCAATTTCGAAAGGCAAGTCGTTGTGTTCCGTGGGAGATTCCATAAATACTTATGTATTTCAAACAAATTATGATAACTTAAAACACGAGGCATCCATTATTCTAAATCAATCGCTACTGACAAGACGCAATGACTCCTAAACAACGATTCAACCGCTTGCCAAATTCTCGAAACGTGTTTAACCGTAATCGAATATTAGCCTCTTGGTTCGCTCTTGTATCTTGTCTAACGCTCTTTGTTAGCGGTCCCGCAAATTCCCAGGAGAAGATAGATTTCTCACATGATATTCTTCCACTCCTGAAAGAAAAATGTGCAGCATGCCATTCCAATGGAGTCTACAAAGGAGGATTGTCAATTGAAACACGAGAGCAACTCATCGACTCGGGGAACATTTCGCTTGGAAGCCATCTGAAAAGCGAAGTATTTTCCAGAATAACTTCTGAGAATCCTGAAGAATTAATGCCTCCCGAGGGTTTGCCGCTGAGCCCTTCAGAAATTCAAAAAGTAGCTACATGGATTGATACCGGGCTACCTTGGCCTTCTGAGATCACGCTAAAAAAACAACAGTTCAAAAGACCGCTCTCCCTCCGCCCGACAGATCTCCCCAACAAAATCGCCACAAACGACAACCCAATCGACTATTTCATCAATCAATATTTTCAAGCCGAAGACATCCAGCCACCCGCACTTCTTTCCGATCAAGCGTTCCTTCGCCGAGCAAAACTTGACCTTCTGGGGTTGCTCCCAACTCCCTTAGAAGTCAATTCTTACCAAAAAGACCAAAGTGAAAACAAACAAACAAGATTGATCGAATCGCTCCTTTCGAAAGATCGAGATTACGCTGACCACTGGATGTCGTTCTGGAATGACTTGCTTCGAAATGACTATGTGGGCACCGGATACATCGACGGAGGCAGAAAACAAATCACTCAGTGGCTGCATCAATCACTTCTCACGAATAAACCCTACGATCAATTTGTCCGCGAACTAATTAATCCAACCGCGGATTCGGCTGGATTCATCAAAGGAATAAAATGGAGAGGCAGGGTGAATGCAAGTCAAATCGAACCCCTGCAATTCTCTCAAAATATCTCGCAAGTTTTTCTTGGCATCAATATGAAGTGCGCATCATGTCATGATAGTTTCATTGATGACTGGCGACTTGAAGATGCATATGGCCTGGCTGCCATCACTGCTCAACAACCACTCAAAATCCATCGATGCGATATTCCAATTGGCCAAATCGCAACAAGTAAATTCGTTTTTCCGGAACTCGGCAACATCGACCATTCGCTTCCACGTGAACAACGACTCGAACAATTATCTCGCTTGATGACAGCGCGCGAGAATGGGCGCTTTGCGAGAACGATCATCAATCGCTTGTGGCACCGCATGACGGGACGGGGACTAGTCCATCCAGTCGATGTCATGGCAAACGAATCATGGTCGGAGCCACTACTCGATTTTCTGGCAGCCGACCTCGTTGAAAACGACTACAACTTGAAGCACACACTCCAGCTAATTGCGACTTCCAAAATCTACCGATCGCAGGCGACATCAACAAAATCGACCGACGCTAATCGATACTTATTTCGTGGAGTCTCCACGAAAAGAATGACGGCAGAACAATTCGTCGACTCTGTGTGGAGGTTATCTGATTCCGCCCCCGATAAGATCGATGCAAAAATCACCCCCGCGGTTGAGAAAAAAGCCGTTGCTAAATGGATTTGGAGCAACACCCCGGCCTTGTCATCACCCGCCAAAGAGACTGTCTACTTTCGAAAATGCTTCTCTCTCGAATCATTAACTTCAGACGCTTATTGTATCGCGACATGTGATAATGAATTCACGCTTTGGGTAAATGGGACACGTGTTTCTGCCGGAAAAGACTGGACGCAACCAGTGACGTCTAATCTCAGTGATCACCTAAAAATTGGCCAAAACACAATTATCATAAAAGCGGTTAACCAGGGTAACGCTCCCAACCCAGCCGGATTGCTCGCGGAAATCTTGTTTCGAAGCGCCCCTGAAGAAAACTGGCAGACCATTCGTTCTAACTCAGATTGGGAATTCACCAGCCAGCCGATTACAGCCAACGGTTCCGATCAATCGGGAGACCCAGTGAATTGGGCGGCCGCACATTTAGTCCCTCGAGGCTGGAATACCTATGCTGCTGTGCGTGCCAGGATTGGATCCGCCAAAGGTCGTCTCGAACAATCGCCGGAGCCAACGACTCCAGTTCGGGCGTCTTTAGTCGTCTCGAATCTCCTGATGCGTTCATTAGGACGTCCTAATCGAGAACAAGTGGTAACAACTCGCCCAGATTCACTTTCAACTCTACAAGCACTGGATCTTAGCAATGGCAACATTCTGGCCAATTGGCTAAACAACGGCGCCAGGAAATGGATCGAACTTCAAAAGAAGAATTCCTGGTCGGACCAACAATTAATTCATGCGATCTATAACCAATCGCTTTCCCGACTCCCCAGCACGAAAGAACTTGAACTACTGAACTTCACTAACCAAGAGAATAAAACCGAGGCAATTGAGGACATCCTCTGGTTAATTGTGATGCTACCCGAATTTCAGTTAATCAACTAAACACCATCAACTAAACACCCAACCAGGCCATTCCGACTCACACAGTGATAGAATTAAAAATGTCCAGCTCAAACGAAACACGTAGAGAATTTCTCAAAAAAACAGGTGCCGCAACGATGGCAGCACTCGCATGCGGCGCCCCGCGGCTGGCATCTGCAACAGTCAATTCCCCGGCAGCAACCGCAGACACTTGCATTTTGCTTTGGATGGGTGGCGGCATGGCAGCCCCTGACACTTTCGACCCAAAACATTATGAGCCCTTTAGAAAAGGCCTTGCCGCCAAAGATATTATCTCAACCTTTCCAGCAATCGATACAGTTGTTGACGAAATCAAGTTGACTCAGGGATTAGAAAACATCGCTCAGGTTCTTGACCGTGGCACCTTGATTCGCTCTCACATCCAAGCCGACCTTGGTAACATCCTGCATTCTCGTCACCAGTATCATTGGCACACAGGGTACATCCCGCCTCAAACTGTAGCGGCTCCGCACATTGGCGCATGGATGGCCAAACTTCTCGGGCCTCGTAATCCTGCCATCCCCGCGTTCATTGATATCGGCCAACGTCTCGAAGGGGTGGGTGAAAAGGAGGAATTAAAAGCATTTCACACAGCTGGGTTTTTAGGAACTGAATTCGGCCCGTTTGTCCTGCCCTATCCTGATCAAGCGATCGAGTCGGTACGCCCCCCCAAAGGAATGACGCCAACAAGGTTTAAAAAGCGACATCAAAAATATCGGGAACTGGTCAATCAAACACATCCAGATTTGGTTTCGGATTATCAAAAGGAATCAATGGTAAGGTCAATGGAGAATGCCTACCGTCTGTTAAGCTCACCCGAAAGAACCGCATTTGACCTCACACTCGAGCCCAAAGATTCCTACGACGTCTACAACACTTCGCGATTTGGACAAGGGTGTTTGTTAGCGCGCCGACTCACAGAAGCTGGCGCTAGATTTATCGAAGTCACAACCGAGTACGTCCCCTTTGTATCTTGGGACACGCATGAGAATGGGCATACAACGGTCGCCAAAATGAAAAAAGATATCGACCGACCTGTCGCTCAGTTAATTCTTGATCTTGAGGAACGCGGACTACTCGATCGAACCTTGGTCGTCCTCGCGAGTGAATTTAGCAGGGACATGATGATCGAAGGTGTGCCTGGCAGTACCGCCCGCGATCAATCGAGAGCCAAAGCAGATATTTTGACCGAAATGAAACAGTATGGCCTCCACCGACACTTTACCGGTGGGAGCAGCGTCTTAATGTTCGGCGGTGGAATTGGGAAAGGAAAACTCTACGGAAAAACTGCCGACCAACGGCCTTGTTTAGCCATCGAAAATCCCGTCAGCATTAGTGATCTACACGCTACGATTTTTCGAGCCATGGGAATCGCCCCGGATACGGCTCTCGACGTCGAGCAGCGGCCGTTTTACGTCACGGAAGACGGTAAAGGCCAACCGGTTCAAGATCTATTTGCCTGATCCATCGTTCGGGTCTGATGAACATTCACAGCAAAAACGATATATTGATAAGTCTGGTTACCCACTACCAGCCGATCCTTTAATGCAATTGGATGCAATACAACTACTCTCTTTGTCACTGCCTTACCAATGACACCACGCTCATTTTCAGTTGAAGTCGTTGAAAAACTTCAAAACGCCGGGTTCGATGCGTTTTGGGCGGGGGGATGTGTGCGCGATCAAATCCTCGGGATTGAGCCACAAGATTACGACGTTGCGACCAATGCGACCCCGGACCAGATTCGAGAGACGTTTGGAAAAAACAAAACGCTGGCCATCGGTGCAGCCTTCGGAGTGATTACGGTGCTCGGCCCCAAGCCCGCAGGGCAGGTCGAGGTGGCAACTTTCAGAAAAGATGGTGGCTACTCTGATGGTCGTCGCCCCGACAACATTGAATTTACCGACGCGAAAGAAGACGCGTTGCGCCGCGACTTCACTATCAATGGAATGTTTCTTGATCCCTCTACGGGCAAACTCATCGATTACGTTAATGGCCAAGAGGACCTCGGCAAGCGGTTAATTCGGGCGATTGGGGTTCCTAAAGATCGCATTCAAGAAGATAAGTTGCGGATGCTGCGCGCGGTTCGATTTGCAGCAACCTTTGAATTTGCAATTGAAGCGGAAACGCTGCATGCGATTCAAGCTGCAGCAACAGAGCTCACGGTCGTTAGTGGAGAACGAATCGGGACGGAAATGCGCAGAATGCTTACCCACCCGAATCGAGCTACCGCGGTTTCATTGTTACGTGAAACTAAATTGTTGGAAGAAGTTATTCCCAATGCTGACACGCTTTTTTCATGCAAAGAAAACTGGGACAAACTACTTTCTCAATTGCGGAGACTCGAGGGTGACTTTGAATCGGCGCTTGCTATTTTGATGGAACCCATTTTTACTGATTCAGCTTTTGATTCAGTATCCGACGGCTGGAAACTTTCTAACCATGAAATCAAAAACGTTCGTTGGATCCATCAAAACTGGAAAACACTAGTTGATGCAGAACAGAAACCCTGGTCTGTCATCCAACCGCTTTTAATCCAGAAGCAAGCTCCATCGGCGCTCGCGATGGCCGCCTGCCAAACTGAAACTCCATTGATCGGGATTGATTTTTGTCGTGATCGGCTTGCTTGGGAACCCGATAAGCTTGATCCACCACCACTGCTCGATGGAGGTGCATTAATCCAATTAGGGATTAAGCCAAGCCCCAAGTTTAGCCTAATCCTCTCAGATGTACGCACTGCTCAGCTCGACGGCAAAATTACAACGACAGAGCAGGCGGTGGAAAGGGTACGACAAATGGTTGGCTAATTGATTTCTAGCAATGGCCTTCAAGATAATCGGGCGTATAATATTTGCCGAGCGACAGAGTTTTGCCATTCATTAAACGGAGTTACGTTTGAAGCTCACTGTATCCTGTCCTGAATGCGGTAAAGTATTTCGCAACCTAAAACCCGAATTAGCGGGTAAAAAGGCGCGATGCAGTTGCGGCAAATTAGTACGACTGGGTGTTAAAAAATCCTCAGCTTCGGAAACCGCAGCAGCACCAAACGAATCTCGAGATACTTCCCAATCGACCGATCAAAGCTTACCTACCGTCTCGCCTGAACGCTCTCTCTCGGCCGAAAAAAAACAAAAAAGAAGAAAGAAACGACGCGCCCGAGCAATTGAAATTCCAGTGACGGTTTCAGTATCTTCTCCTGGAACAGAGAAACCGCTTTTCCAAGATACGTATGGTGACTTAGATGATATTCTAGCCAGCGCCGGTGACTCCACTCCGCTGAGAATACCTCGACCGCAAGAAACATCAGTTGCCGACAAAACAGAATCCACCGCTTTGAAATCCACGACGGAAATGTCATCTCCTATCGGAGTGATTGCTGGTCTTATTTCTGCCACGCTGGCGATCTGGTTCGGAACCCTGCTCGCAACATCTAGATTTGCACTCATCGACTGGCCCTTCATTCGCAGCCTATCGAATTCACTTCAGAACGTATTTCACGTTAGCTTTGGAGAAGCGGAAGTGAGTACAACGTTTAATGCTGTGTTCCTATTTCTCGGTTGGACGCTCTGGCTGTTGGCATTAGCTTTCATCATTCTGGGGATTGGCCAATTTCTTAACACATTCATTCAACTCCTTGTTAAGGAGCCGTTATTAAAAAGAATCGACGGACTGGTTGGAATCTTCGCGATCACGATCTTAGTACTGATGGTAACTCTCATTTTCACCCAGATTACGTTTTCAAATGCCGAGTACCAACGTCTCGAAGGTTACAATCTTCCCTTCGCGACGGAAGAAGAAAAACTTGCCAATGTCGTTCAATTGCAAGTTGCTGAAGGCGAACGCAGGGATACTTTTACCCATGGGATACTTATTGGGGCAGCATTTCCATTCACAATTTTCGCTTTCACAATGCTGCGACTATTTACCAAAGCTCCAACCGCTCAAGCGGAATGATCGGAGGTCAAAGCCATGCGAAAATCAAAGTTCGCCCTTCGTTCCGGGAGCGCGAATAATCTTCGCCAGTTCACCATGGTCAAACCATGCCAGTTGACACGGATAACAAGTGTTCAACACGAGGTTGCCAGGGACATCATAGGGATGTGAATCCATTGTCTCCCGACAGGCAGGGCAAGCGTCGTAGATTTCCAAACATTCAAACCACCATACCTCGTATCGATCATTTAGCAAAACGGAATATCATGCTTCGAAACCGTGGAAATCTTTGATCACATCCCATGTTTCCTGTGGGCTGTTGGTGTACTGAAAAAGGTCTAGATGACTATCTTCGATTACTCCTTCATCCGCCAGAAATTGAAAATCAATGATCCCATCCCAATACTCTTTGCTATAGAGAATAATCGGAATCTCTTGCATTCGCCCAGTCTGTCGTAACGTCAACGTGGTAAACAACTCATCGAGCGTGCCAAATCCGCCCGGAAAACAAACCAACGCCTTGGCTCTCAACAGGAAGTGCATTTTTCGAATAGCAAAATAGTTGAACTGAAAACACATTCCCGGCGTGATGTACGAGTTTGGCGTTTGTTCAAATGGAAGAGTGATGTTCAATGCCATCGACTGCCCGCCGGCTTCGAATGCACCTCGGTTAGCCGCTTCCATGATTCCGGGACCACCCCCGGTTTTGATAATAAACTCACCATCGTGAAACTGTTTATTATGATTCGTAACTAATTTGGCAAACTCCCGACATTCTTCGTAGTACTTTGATTTATAAAGCACGCGTTCGGCTCGAATCATCATTCGTTTTGCACTGGGATCATCGGGTGACTTTTCGATCGCTGCTTTCGCCTCAGCCATCATTGCCTCCCCCTCTTCGCGAGGAGCAACCTGGGTTCCACCAAACACAACGACTGTCGACTTGATACCAAGGCTATCCAGACACATCTCTGGCTTAAGAAGTTCCATTTCTAATCGAAGCGGTCGCAAATCTTCTCCGCGTATAAAGTCCTGATCCATATAGGCCAGACGATAACTCGGATGATCCATGATTTCCTGAATTCGCTTATCACTCGCTTCTTTATCGCTCACGTTGTACCTTCCGGAATTCTGAAATTAACCTCATTAAAAGCCTCTCTGCATTGTGTGGATTCGCCATAAATCTGGCAATGCCAGTGACTCCCTGCTTTCTCCATAATTTGGCGATGGCTGAATCTTTCCTAGCAATCCCTTTCAATTTTTACGCTCCAAGCCTCCCAAATCTGCCCCTTAAAACTCTTTGACGAAAAAATACCTTAAAGATATTTTGCCAGCGGACCGCCCTTTGTCGCCATCGCGTCCACTCGCTTACTAATTTCAGGGTTTTCAATGAGGGGTGGAGCATGGTGTGATTTCACCCTCGCGTCAATCACAAGACTACCATCGCACCCCCAGTGTTTGTCTTGAATGGACGCATCAATTCCATCAATATCAACGGCAGGGTTACTACGGGTAAAAACCGTCCAGAGGAAGTTGTTGTGAGATCTAGCGGTAAATTCACTGTCATCCACCAACAGCACTAACGGGAATCGGCTGATTGGAGAATCTGCAGAAAAAGTGTCACAAAATGAGCGAAGCATCGCCTTGTCCTGGGTACCACGCGTACTCGGCGGCGCGGAGATCGCGACCACACCGGGAATGCAAATTTTCGGATTCTTAAATCCCTCCGGCAAGCTCAAACTGCCGGGCATCTCTTTGGGTAATTCACGAACGCGAGGTCCAACGGCTGCAATGACAACTTTGGACCCCTGATTCAAACCGGAACCCGAATAATCGAGCGTATCAATGGTTGTTTGGGTTTGAAAATGTAAATCCCGTTTCCAATCAACACGCTCGAGCATCCGAATGAAGAAAGTCTGTATATCATCAATATCGAGTTCAGGATCGCAGGCTTCGTCAATGATCCAAAGATACTTCGCCAGCGACATTTGGCCTTGGCCAAGAACCGCGTTGGCCTGAGTCAATAACTCCTGTGGGCGATCTGTCGGGCGGTACGGAACGTACCGCTCGCTGCCAATCGCCAACAATAGGGGATGGACACCGGATGCATCCACCGCGTTGACGGCTTTAATTCCCGGTAGCACTGTTGGAATGACAGGTCCGGTCAACTCGTGGATTAGTTCTCCAAAAACGGTATCTTCTTGCGGGGGGCGTCCCACGACTGTGAACGGCCAAATCGCGTTTTTACGATGATAAACTGATTTCACTTTTAATACAGGGAAGTCATGCGTCAAGCTGTAATAGCCTAGATGATCCCCGAACGGGCCCTCAGGAAGTTGGCGCTGAGGATCGATGGTTCCAGAAATACAAAAATCAGCTTGAGCATAAATCGAAGCCGCATTTGCTTGCTTAACCATTTGAATCCGATGTCCCGCCAGCGCCCCGGCGAATGTCAATTCCGACATTCCCTCGGGAAGCGGCATCACCGCAGCGACCGTCATCGCAGGATTTCCGCCAACGAAAACATTGACATGAAACGGTTTACCAGCATCCATCGCAGCCTTGTGCTGCACTCCAATCCCCCGATGAATCTGATAGTGCATTCCAGCCTCCTGGTCTGCACGGAATTGATTGCCAGAAATTTGTACCCGGTACATTCCCAAATTCGATTTCATCAGTCCAGGTGACCGAACATCTTCGCTATAAACCTGAGGCAATGTAACGAAAGCCCCACCATCATCAGGCCAGGACTTTAGCTGCGGCAATGCGGAAAGACAGGTCGTGTGCTGCATCACTGGACCGGTTTTGACTGCCTTGGGACGCATTTGTAACGCGACAAACGGCGCTCGCCAATACTTAAGCGGCTGTCGCAATGCCTCTCCGGGGTCAACCTTCACTTGAATGGCCCGCTGAACATTCTCAAATGCATCCCGAAAAATATATTTCGCGCGCTCGAGGGTTCCAAACAAGTTGGAAACCATCGGAAATTCGCACCCCTTCACATTGTCGAACAAAATCGCAGGACCGCCTGACTGATACACGCGTCGATGAATTTCCGCAGCCTCAAGATTTGCGTCAACTTCATCAGTGACCCGAATCAGATTCCCCGACTGCTCTAAGTCGTTGACGCAGTCGGTTAAATTTCGGTAGCCCATGTGATTTATCTATATCTCGTTTGCTAATTAATACTTGCGATCCCAACCGAACATTTACTTACCCGCCCCCCCATTCTGCGGGACACTCCGGGACGTCATCCGTTGATTTTATTTACAGATCCGACTTATGATAGCGAGTCTTCTATGGCGGAGCAGTGGTAAGTTCAGCAATCGCGATTCCTCTTTCTATTACCGCGAAACCGTCAAATCAATTCTATTTCGAAAGGTTAGCGAATGAAGTTTCTCAAAGATTTTCAAGAATTTGCGTTTAAAGGCAACTTAATCGACATGGCGGTCGGCATTGTAATGGGCGGAGCTGTCGCTGCCATTGTAAAGTCTTTTCTGAGCAATATCATCACACCGTTGATCGCGAGCATCTTCAAAGTGCCGGATATGTCGGCTCTTTATACCGAGATTGGAACTGGCGAGACCGCGTCGAAAGTCATGTGGGGCAGCTTTCTGCAAAACACGCTCGACTTTATTATTCTTGCGTTCGTTATTTTCATCGCCCTCAAGGTCGCCTCACGATGGATGAAAAAAGCGGAAGCCGAAGCGGCTCCTGCTGCAGATATCGTTCTGTTAACTGAAATTCGTGATGCCCTTCAAGCCAAAAGCTAAGTCAGCTGCGATTCAAATTAATAGCATTCGGCTTTGCAAACTGATCGCGATAAGATCAGGCAGTGCTCAAACGTGCTGCGAGCCGAATCTTGAAATCGCTTACTTGTTTTTTGGAGTTCGCCGAATATGCAAAGTTAATTCGCCGTCATTGTCAGACAGCTCACTCCAGTTATCACGGCAACGGACGTATAATTGCCCTTCTACCTCACTCTTAAACTGCCCTCGCTCACCTAACTCAAAAGGCTGACCTTCGCGATAATCTTCTGAGAATATCATTCCCACTAGACGTCCTGTTCCATTGGGCCGGCCATCCGCAGTCACTTCCTCCCCGACATCCACTCGCCATTTGCCTTGAGCGACGTAATCGTAAGAAACTTCAGGTCGTACAAGTAATTTGGTTGCCTGCCATCCGCGCAGTGCTTTTGTCTTGTGAGAGATTCGACCGGTACTCGATAAATTGGAACATTTAACATCCCAGTCCCAGGCGCATAAATCTGACCTATAACCATTGTCGAGGTGTTTCACAAAAAAATCATACTCAAAAGAAATCTGATCTTTTACTTTCCCGAAGGCTAATTCGAATGAATCATTACCACCAGACATCAGATTCATCCCAAGTTTTTTAAAGCGTCGGTCATAATTTGGATTACTCGCCAGCATGTAACACAATGCCCACCGCCACGCGTAAGCCTGCCATGAATCACCGGTAATCTGCCCAGCGGCGACGATACTGGCAAGACTTTTTTGTGGCGAATTAACTAGATAGTCAATTACTACCGGGTCGATATTTACGGCCGTTTCGCCGGGGATCCAATACTGCCCCATTTCCGCCATCCCCTCTGAATACCAAACGGGGCCGGTCTTTCCAAAGGTTAGCGAACAAAATGCATGAATCGCTTCGTGTTGAACCACAGAATGTTTGTCACACGAATAAACGACTGCCTTAACACCTCCCGGCCCCAAGGTCGAAAGGGTTACTCCAGCAGGTTCGGCAATCTTGGCGATACCACGGGGATCAAGTTGACCCGACGGCCATTTTCCTAAATCACTAACCACATAACATTCGATGACTGAATTTGGACGTGCAGAGAAATAGCCGCTCACCAAGGCGAACATGGTTTCTAATTTAGACAACAGTATATTTGCACTACGATCAGAAACATCGGTATACAACACAAAATGTTTTGAACGTATCTCCCGAGGTTCTCCCGACTCATCTGAATACAAACTAAATTCCTGTTCAAGTCGCTCGTGATTCGAGGTCGTGATCTGTTCTCGTTCAGGAACCATTTGAATATCGATCCGGTTCACCGCCGACTCGCCATCAGAGAACTCAAGAATATTTGCCTGAACGACGACGTCGCTGGGTTGAACTCGGTTCAAATGATCGTCAGCAATTTTCAGAACGCAATCCTTAGAAACTGTAAATGAAATCCGTTCTTTTTTTGCCCATTTCGATTTAGGAACCTGCAGTTGCAGTCGATTCCCGGCAATACTAACGACGCGGCCCACAACATCGACTTTGCCCGCGTCTCGCCCTTCAGGTCGCTCCAGAAACTCAACTTTTAATTCCGGCTTTTCCTCTCCTGACAAAACTTCAATTGTAGAAATCTCACCTTCCGACTTACCGTAAACATTTGTTTTACCCATGAATTGAACGAGCATGCCACGTTCAGCCAATTTCACTGGTAACTCACCGGTGACCGCAATCTGCGCGGTAAGCCGAACGGGTGTCCCACCAATCGAAATCGCCCGTTCATCCTTATCCTGAATTTTATAAACACCAATAACCCCGTCCGCTTGTTTGATTTTAATGACACCCGGACGAATACGAGCGACCGACCCCGTGACAACCTTTTGATTGACAACTGAAATTTGAATAGCGCCCGCTGAACGGATAGACGACAGATTCACAACCAACAAAACGGCTGCGAACAAAAGCAAGGAGTTTAGAAATTTCGGCATTAGGCTAGTCAATAAACTAGTTTCGGAACACAAATTTTTCGGTGAAATGGGGATTCAAGCCCAATATCAACAGGACTCACCACCCCTAATTTTAGCATTTCACAATGACTTTAAATCAAAAATGACGGAATTTTGCCGAGACACGATATTTCGGCTTTTCGAACAGAGGGGAAGTTTCTAAACTGTTTCTCTTGCGGGTTTTTCAAGAACTCAACAGCGGGGGTGTGGCGGAACTGGCAGACGCGCTAGATTTAGGATCTAGTTCCCAAAAGGAGTGCAGGTTCGATTCCTGTCACCCCCACTTTAGGCTTTTCCTGTGTGAAATCAATTCATGCAGGAAGAGCCTTTTTTTTGGGGAGTGCTCGCTGACTACCCAATGACGACAAAGCCGTTGATTTCTTGCTCAGTCGGTTCCAGGAACGTGGGAAGGAGCAAGTGTCTCGTAGTGTACGCAGACCTCGTCCCAGCGGGTCAGGACGGCTTGAGCGGCGTCGGGAACGTAGCATTGTTCATACGGCTCACCAGCAAAATCAACTACGTTTTGTAGCGAGTCGAAGGTCATGATGGTCATGAACTCTACCTCATCCTTCAGATTTCTTGAATGTAGTTCGAGGCTCCGATACCCGGTTATTTCCTTTGCTTCGATTTCGGGGCGAATCTTTTGGTCTAATAAAGTCTGATAAGTTGCTGCGTTTTCGGGCGTTGTCCAGCCTCGCCATATACGTTTCACAGCCATAGAGTTTCCCTTTTTACAGCTTACGGATTCGTGAAATATGAATTGCCTGAGTGTTCTAAGTATTCTTGTTCTCTGGGTGTTCTTTTTCTTTAACTAAATCATTTCAAAACTACATATATTGTCCTTCGTCGGCAAAGCTAGGTCACAAAGAGATCACTCAAACCTTAAAGAAAGAAACACCGGTGAAATGTGACTAGAGCAGGAAGGTTCTTGGAAACGCTGAACTTCTTTCTTTTATCGCTTATTGAATTTGATGTAGGCTTGAAACGATTACGTATAAACCACCAAACAACGGCAATCACCTTTGAACGCTGTGACCTTATTAGCCGTTCCCGCAGATTTAGGATCTGGTTCCCAAAAGGAGTGCAGGTTCGATTCCTGTCACCCCCACTCTATACTCAAGCCGCTGTCGTAAATTGTTGTGACGGCGGATTTTTTCGTGCTCAACGTCATGAAGCGCGGTTTCCAACTAAGTCAGACAAATTTTTCCACTATCCAGTAATTCAGATTAACCGCCTTTTTCAATCGCCTTTCTCACGCCACCATTGTTTCCACTTTTGGAAGTCATCTCCAAAATTCTGATTCGTCGTTTGAGTCAGATGCCGAACCAACAGTGGGCGGCTTTGCTCATCAGCGATTTCGAACAAATCAATTAGATACCCAGTCGACGCCAAAAGCCGGTTTGCTTTAACACAGTCTTCCGCCCGACGATCCCCCGCCTGCGCCTCCTCCGTTCGCTCGACAATAACTTTTAAGCGGTTCCTCGCCTCAATCGATAATTCATTGGATTCCAACATTTTTAAGACAGCTCCCTCAAAATTTGGAAACAACGCTTCAATCTCTTTGGATGCCTCTTCTCTAATCGAGAATTCCGGCGCATCGAGTTGCTCAACGAGAACCGCAAGCTTTGCCAGATCTGTCGAATACAAAGAACCTAACATCCGTAGTGCAACACGTTTAACCTCTGGTTCGTCTACCCCCAGAGGAAGATCGACGCCTGCGTGCCGGAATATCGACGACAACTTATCGTGAAGTTCGGGGTTCTTTTTCGATAGGACGTAATAGTCCGAAGCACTATCCGAGATTACATTTTCGCCATCAATCAATACGCCCATGATTCCAACATCCGTTTGATTGAGCATTGCCAATGTATTCTTCCCTGTCAAAAGAATCCGGGTCCCCTCAGCACACCGAACCTCAAGAGAACGTCCCGGATCAGAGAATTCATCAATTCGCAACTCAAACCGATCGCCGGAATGGCTAATTTGACAGCTTAAATCCGCCCCAGAAGTTTTCATTGTCTTTCGCCCCCCCGACAAAGTAGTAGAACTAGATCTCATCCCACCACTCTTACGCACGTTCGCGAACAATTTCGAAATCGGATCCGCTGTGATTCGCTGCGCCAAACCATTTACTCCCTGGGGAACCTGAGTATCTAATTCGCCCCAACTTTTTTGATCGACAAAAATAAATTTCCTATCTAAGTCAAATTTCAAATTCAAGATCTGCATGACAGGTGGAACGATCTTTTGCATAGGACCACGTTCAAGTTCGCCCGTGTCGTTATCGGAAGTACTGACCTCCTGCATCGCTGAAACAGCGAAGGCCAATCCGTCAAATTCAACCGCCATTAAAAAAGTCAAAACAAACAGAACTGGGATTGAATATAAAGACTTCATTTTTGCACAACTTAAATTCACAATTGTTCTTTTTCCATCGATTCAGCGGCTACAACAGTCATTCGGCTATTTAAACACAAAACGATCGAACGAAGCAAAGAAAACCATTTCTCTTTTGAATTTTTTACTGATTTGTTTCCAGCAATTTACGTGAAGCTCAACTTGGACTGAATTCGAGTTCGTGCCAGTGATAAACGCCAGTTTATTACGACACGAAGCAAGCGATCGACCGATCATTTACGCTCGACATTGAAAACGGACGAGCTTGCTGCCGCTTGCTCCTTGGTCGCGCCCCAAAGAGCAGTCAACTGGTTTTCACCAGCGAATTTCAGTGAGTGAGACGAGATATGGAGATCATTGGGATCAGACATATTCCCAACCGCTAACAATTGAAAAACGATCTCATCTCCCTCCGCAGGTACGGCAACCATTGACGGCTGATTGCCTAAACTACAGTAATGGTGCATTGACAGTCGACCATTGTCGAGAAAATAGACAGTCGTCATTTCTTTCGTTTGGCCTGCGAAGAGTTTCTCGATTACACAATTCCCCGCTGCACTTGTGGCGTAAGTGAGAAACGGAACCTCGGGATCTGGCTCCAGTTCTTTTCCTAATTGATTACCACCCGTCAGGTACCAGTCGCCAACGAGCGACTTGATTTTCTCAAACTGCCTCTCCGCCATTTCAGTTTCCGCAGCACTGGCCGGAGACGCCGCCTCCGTGGGCATTGTAATTTCCTGCTCAGCTTTTTTACCGTCTTGGGTACAGCCAGCTAAGGCAAACACCAGAACCAGCATCGGGAGAATTCGTATCCGTCTATTATTAATCACAGTTATTCCTAATGATTTCCAAGTAAGTTTCACTGCGTTTTAACCTGCCAACACAAACTGGGGAAGCACATTCAACGGGAATCGCAAAGTGTCTTCTCATGCGCATTATGAACATCCATCTAACCCCTACACGTCGCCCGGTAGCAAAAGCACTCGAACTTCATTACTGCTGCACCGAGCCAACAAAAACAGTCAGCTGTAATTATGATTTTCGAATCTTGGTTTTGCCAATTGATTCGATACAATTTAGAAATGTTCAAAACAATCATTAGTACGACCGACCTTGCCGCCAACCTAGACAACCCCAATTGGGTAATTGTCGATGCAAGTTATGAACTTGCCGACAAAGCCGCTGGTTATGCCATGTATCAAGCGGGCCATATTCCCGGAGCTGTCTATGCGCATCCGTTTGACGATCTCAGTGGTCCACCGCTAACCGATCAGGGTCGCCACCCGCTGCCGTCACCGGAAAAACTAATTTCAGTCTTTTCACGGCTCGGCATATCCAAGCAAACGCAGGTGATTGCTTACGACAACCGCGGCATCACGGCTGCCAGACTATGGTGGCTACTGAATTACATGGGCCATGATTTAGTCGCCGTCCTCGATGGTGGTATCGACGCTTGGAAAAGTGAAGGCCGCGAAACGTCCGGCGGGGACGAGACCAACGAATTTGCAAATTTCACAGGAACTCCCAACCGGCAAATGCTAGTGGTGCGAGACGAAGTCATGGAGCAACGGCTTCTGGTTGATTCACGAAATTCCGCTCGCTTTCTAGGAGATTCTTCTGGAGTCGATGCAAACGCTGGCCATATCAAAGGAGCGGTAAATCGCCCCCATTCGCAAAACAAAGATGAAAATCTCAAGCTGAGAGATCCAGAAATCCTCCGGCAGGAGTTTGCTCAATTACTTGGTGAAGTTCCAAGCGACGAGGCAACATTCTATTGTGGATCCGGCGTAAGCGCCTGCCAAACCCTTTTGACAATGGCTCACATTGGCCTGAAACCTGGCAAGCTCTACGTTGGCTCATGGAGTGAATGGAGTCAATTCGCCGAACTTCCCAAAGAGAGTGGGCCAGCACGTTAAATATTACAAGTCGAAGCCACCAAACAATTCGTCGCGTTGCTCAAGTTCAAAACTATCGGCCTTCGACAACAACTCAGACTGCTCAGTTCGATCGGGGGGCATAGAATCGCCTGCGTTGCCAGTAATCCATCCCGCAAACTGGTTGGCTTGATTACCGGCGAGCTGGAGCGGCATCGTTTGCCCTGATTCTTCCGACTCTCGCGGCAGATTTTGATTTCCAGAGTTAAATCCGAATTCTTTACCAACGTCCCCCGTTCCAAAATCGGCTCCCATTGTAAAGCCAAAATCAAATCCAAAATCAGACTTCTCATCATTCCCGGATTCGCTTTTTCCCGATTCGCTATTCCCGGATCCACTCCACCCCGATCCTCGACTACTACTATTCGACGGCGTGATCAGTTTCAGTGGTGAAAATCCTGACTGGTTACTTCTCGCGATACTTAAATCAATCAGATTCACTTTCTCATTGCGATCAAAATCGTAAGGATCTGAAATATCCGTCGAGCCAAATCCGGTTTGGTTTGCTCGCACTCCGGCAACATCCGCGAGATTCACCACGGCATTGGCTGAATCGTTGCCGGTTTCTCCAATCGCGTTGCCAATATAAAAGACCTCGGGATTTGCCAAACCAGTCGACGCATTGGCGAGTACTAAAATTTCCAACCAGGTGTTTTCAATTGCATTGTCCGCCCATGTCAAAAACACTCGATCCGTTCCGCTGGCATCGACGTCACTTTGATAAACCAGAGTAGGGGAGGGGGCTGTCGCCCAACCCGCTGGAGTGTCATCGTTCCCAATATGAAACTCAAAGAAGTCACCCACCGTACCCGTTGTAGGAACTTGATTGAGATCATTTAAATCAATCACGAATCCATTAATCCCTTTCCAGTAGCTTGTGTAATTTGCAAACGTGGCAGTCTGTCCGAACTCCAGGACACTTTTCCCGGGGGCAACTGCCCCCATGTCTCCATCATCAAAATTCGAATCCTTGTAGTAGATTTGGCGGCTGGTCAAAACTGCATCATTGACATTGAGTACATTGATCGTGAAGTCATTGCTAACCATGCTTCCATCGGTACTGGTCGCTTTCACCGTAATCGTGTGACTTGTCGCCGTCTCAAAATCAAGTGTCCCAGCCACCGTCACTACGCCACTGTTGGCATCAATGGCGAACAGGCCGCCAGCATTGTCTGTCAATTCATAGGTCACCGTATCACCTGAGTCGGGATCATCCGCAAAAGCAGTCACACCGACAACTGTGCCAACCACGGCATCCTCGAAGACCTCATTTGCCCCGGTATCTGAATCGACTAGCGTCGTGATATCGGTATTTTCAGCGAAAGTGACAAAAAGCGACCACGTATTCAAAGTACCCTCATCTTGCGTGGCATCATCTTCAATTGACAGGACCCAATCACCCACGACATCTGTTCCATTAAGGGGAGCGAACGCATCGACTGGGCGAAAGGACCCAGCAAATGGTGCCGATCCGGAAGTAATTGGGTCTGCAGCCGCATCATCGAAATAGGTTCCGGTAAAATTATCACCACTACCACCGACTTCGCTAAACAGTGTGAAAACCGTACCGCCGGGGGAAGTAAGCGTGGCAGTTAAATCTGCATCCCAAGTATGGGTAATGTCCAACTGTAAATCTAAATCTTCGATTACGCCGTCATTCCCAATCGTGATGGTTGACTGAATGGTAGTGTTATCAATGATGTTCACTGGCGTATCTGCCGACGTGTATTCAGTCACGGCAACGCCAACGGCTATGTTGGAATCGTTAATGTCGAAGAAGATATTCCCCGCCCCTTTAACTTTAACTCTTCCAAAAAGAGTCTCCACATCCGGTACGGTAATGTCGTGAGAACCATCGTTAGCAACACCGGCTGCCAGGACGGTGTCGTAATTCAGTCCATCGGAAGCAAAGAAGATATCAACATTAGCGGTGTCAATTCCGTTTGCCGTCGTTCCCGCAACATTCCAGGTTATTGTCTGAGTCGTACCTTTTTCCCAAGTCTCACCACTCGACTGGCTGGTCACTGTGAAACCGCCACCAGTATCGACAACTTCAATGGCCATATCATCGGTATTCACAGCAGCGCCCCCGGCTGCGTTATCCCGGACCACCACCCTGAAATCCATTGAACTCCAATCTGTGGTCGGCAATTGTTCACCGATAACACTAGTACCATTAATTAAATCTGAGATTCGAGGAAAGACACGGGTCGGATCGGTGGTCGGGCTCCAAGCGCGGAAAATTGGACTGCTTCCATTGTCAGTATCACTCACATCTCTTTGAGGCCCGAGGTTTCGCTGCTCCCAGGAATAAGTCAACACATCGCCCGAGTCACTATCTGACCCCACTGCGGTTAACTCAAAGGGAGTCCGAGCTGGAATTACAAAATCCGAACCGGCGTCAACGGTAGGAATGGAATTACCAGTGCTGGTAATCGTTGCCGAGGAATTCCCCGTCCCTGTCGTTACCTCAGTGCGAATTTCGTCAATACTCTCGGAATGGAAAAACGCATCGCTATTACTTTGAAGATCGTCATCTCCACAAATCCCCGCGTAGCCCATGATGGTTGAACCACTTCCCGGCTCATAGGCAGTGCTTCCGTTCCGGTTTCCTCCCGCACAATTCCCACTGTCGCCATTAAACGTGTGATTCCCACCGAATTGATGGCCTAATTCATGAGCAACAAAGTCGACATAAAAAGCATCTCCCACCGGAGACCCAAGCCCCGTAACCCCTCTTGCTTTTGCGCCGTTCTGACCAATAACCCCGAGCGATGCAATCCCGCCACCGCCCGTGCTAAAGACATGCCCAACGTCATAATTCGAACTTCCAATAACCGAATCCACGTTGGATTGGTTTTCACTCAACATCGTAAATCCATTGTTGTTGGTATAAGGATCGGTACTGCTGTTCGTGTAAACAAGATCATCATTGTTTCCGACCAAAACCATTCGAACCGCAATGTCAATTTCATAAATCCCTACCACACGATTGATCGCTGTCACGATCGCGGCCTGACCATCGGCTTTGCTACCTCCGTGAAAAGAGGTATATTCCCCGGTCGCCGCAACTGCCAATTGGTAGGTCCGCAACTGTGATCCGTGCGGTCCGAACCCATAGATATCTCCTTCACCATCACCACCATCGGGCACCGAATCGTAATCACTTTCGTCTCCGGTTGCGTTAGCAAATTCAGAGTACCCTCGCGACTCAGAATTTCGTTCGACATTGAAATCCGGATTGGAATAAATTAGTTCGCCAGCATTCGACAAGATAGATTCGCTAAACGTCGCCCGCTCCGAATCAATGATCTGCCCCTGAGTGTAGTAACTCATGTAAGGACCGTCGCTCAGATGAAAATACGGATCGACGTAATAATTCCCATACGTCGAATTCCTCACCGATGCATGAAATCCGTGAGAGGTAAAATCCAAACGAATGGTATCCGCGGCATTCTCGACACTGATACCACGATACGTTTTAATATCCGGAAATCGCTCGGCCAAGGCTGACTCCATAACGGGCGCTTCGACAATCTTAAATTGATCGAAGGTCCCAAGGGGCGTTGGTATCGAGAGGACAACCGAACGATCCCAATAGCCGGGTGTAAACTCCAGCGGCGCTTCATTCAACGCACTTAACAATTCCGATTCATTGATATCGTAAAGACTGAACTCGCTTGCCTGAATATAATTCACTCCAACCGCAGAATGCACCGCATCTTTGGGAAGCGTTTGCCAAACACCATCGGATGACAAATCTCCAGCAAGCAAACGCTTAGGCTCTAACGACTCATAAGCTAGTTTTGCGGTTAAGCGATTGGAAATTCTTTTATTGCCGCGAGGGCGAATTCGGGGATACCGGGTGGAGGATTTGATTCGACTGAGCATGGGGAGGGTCCTAAAGTTGAATCGACAATAGAACCGGTAATTTAGTTACAGCCGTTACAATTGTAAAGTTTTTACTCGCCGCTGTTCACCCAATCGCAACGCCGCGCGTTGAATATTCACAAACCAGCATTGAAAGTCGGTTATCAAAAACCGGTTTTAGAGGGAAATTAGGTGCTTAATCAAATTTCCTCGCAACCAGCAACGCTCGACTAACTGCACCGAAATACCAGCTAGAAAGAGGGGTTCCAGGAAACCTTAATTGATTTTGCTCGTGGAACCGGGACGGTTAGTGGAAGGACTAACCATCGCGAAACGCTTCCAACAGGATCACCGGCGACGACGCAGCGCAACTCCGACGAGCCCGGCAAATATCAGCAGCCCGGAAGCAGGTTCCGGCACAGCGGTGACCCGAATAATTGCATTAGGAGCAACCGTCGATAATGAGTTGACTCCTTGAAAGAACGTTGTGTTAAAACTACCTGCCACCCCGGAGAGGCGAAAATCAATTTCGCCGACACCAAATCCGGTCGTATCAAAAACGATAGTTCCAATCTGGCCATCGGATGAAACCAACGAGGCTGTATCAACCGTGCTTTGACGAATTAGCGGATGCACCTCAGGATCTGACTGGGTGGGACTGGAAGATTCCCATACCGTTCCGGTGATTAAATCGATCGAAGTAATTGTTGGTGCTGTGTCAGTTCCGCCTAAAAAGGAGCCGCCATCCCCAACCTGCACATTAAACTCAAGTCCATCGGCTCCACTTTCGGCAACGATGCCGGTCGCAAAAAAATGAACCGCCTGGTTCGCAGTCTCAGCTTCAAGGTCGATATAAATAACGCCCCCTTCATCGACGCCGTAATCAATAAAGACATCCGCACCAACCTGAGTAGGCGTCAATGCCAAAACACTCAGCATGAAGAATGGAAGGAAAGTTAGAACTCGAATCATTACAATCTCATTAAGCAAATCAGGGGAAGACCGGCAAAAGTTGTTTGCGATATGATAATTACATCTCAACCGGAGTTCCATCAATATAATGGAGATAATTCTACTTTCATCGTCTACAAACCAAATCAACCACGGCGTCCCAGCGTTTAATCGCCATGCCAATACCGCAAATTAATTGAAAAAATCGAGCTTCTGTCCATTCTCTCGCTAACTTTCCGCCTGATTTCCAATTCCGGCCATTTCCCAGTTCCGACTGACCTTCCTGTCCTCCCTGCGGCTAAAATCGGTCACGCGATTACGTTTTTTCGTAAGGCAAGCTCGCTGATCAGAATCGTCCCAGGCTCCCAGATGACTCTTACAAACGAATCGTTAAGCTAACCCGTAGCCAATATCCGCCTGCCCACTGTTCCTTTTTGCCAGCCAGAA
The DNA here is from genome assembly GCA_011523945.1 of Mariniblastus sp. GTDB lineage: Bacteria > Planctomycetota > Planctomycetia > Pirellulales > Pirellulaceae > Mariniblastus. Next base: position 35,633 of record WTFU01000107.1, read on the forward strand.
TTGCATGTCGAAAACTTTGGTTCAAAATTTCGGTAAAAACGTCTCGTTCAAGCCATCGGTTTTTGTCGAGCCAAAAAACGAAGTCGAAGTCATTGAATGCCTACGAAAACACCGTGCACATGCCGTCCGGGTCATGGGCAGCCGACATGCTTGGAGCGAGGCAATTAAAACTGGCGGGCTATTAATGAGCACGAGACATCTGACTCAGATGGAATTGACCCCGGGTTTTCAGTCGGTTCGCGTCGGGGCAGGCTGCAAGATCAAACACCTAATCAGGTTTCTAAAAAAGCGAGGCCTTACACTTCCATCCGTCGGCTTAATTGACGAACAAACGATCGCCGGGGCAACCGCGACGGGAACTCATGGTTCTGGTAAGCATTGTCTCTCACATTTCATCCGTAGCGTTCGCCTTGTACATTACGAAGTCACAACAGGAGAGCCGGTTGTCTCAAAAATCGACAACGGAGCCGAACTGAGCGCCGCGAAATGTTCGCTTGGTTTACTCGGCGTTATTGTTGAGATAGAAATCGAAGTTCGCTCTGCCTATCGAATTGAAGAACACTCAAAACAACACCCCTCATTAGCAAGCGTTTTAGAACAAGAAAAACACTATCCGCTTCAACAATTTTTTTTAATGCCATGGAGTTGGGACTTCTATTGCCAGCATCGCTACGAAACTTCGACGAGCATCAGTCGAACTGCGATTCTTTACCGCCTCTACTGGCTTTTGGGCATTGACTGGTTGCTGCATTTTGTAATCGTCCTCCTCACGAGATTCTTATGCACTCAACGCTTTATCAAATTGTTCTACCAGCGGATTTTACCCAAAGTAATTATTGAAAACTGGACTGTCACGGACGACTCACACACAGTCCTTACCATGGATCACGATCGATTCCGACACATTGAATTCGAGCTCTTTGTCACCCGATCCAATCTGGAATCCGCATTGAATCACGCCCGTGAGACGATAATTTTATTTGGCGAACATTCGAACGCCAAGCAACCGCCAGTATCTTTGCATAAACAAAATCGCTCACTCTATTGCCATCATTATCCCATCTGCGTACGCCGCATCCTCAGGGATGACACGCTCATTTCGATGACCAGCCAAGCTGATCTAAATAGCGAAGAAGATTGGTATTCGCTCAGCTTCATTAGTTATCAATCGCCTCATCAAAGAGCAGGTTTTCTTGAATTCGCCAATTCGTTAACCGTCTCGATGGAAGAGAAATTTAATGCTCGCTGCCATTGGGGAAAACTCAATCCACTCACTCCATCCACCAATCAAAAACTCTATCCTCACATTAAAAAATTTAGAGAAATTGCGAATCAGTATGACCCAGATGCTCGATTCGCCAACGCTTGGTTGAAAAAATCAATATTGGCTGACCAACCAACTGCGATCTCTAGGACAGGGGATTGAAAACACCTATTTGGAACATTATTGACGGCAGGCTATCCTATTGAAGTTCCACTGGGAGCACTGCCTACAATCCTGTCTTAAAGAAATCTAAAAGCTGGTAAATCCATGAAGCTAAATTCACTATTTTTTTTGATTGTCATTTCGATAGCGGCCTATGGAAACGCGGACAATTGGCCTCAATGGCGTGGACCGACAGGCGATAGCGTTGTCTCGACTGGGATTTACCCAACCGAATTCTCCAAAGATGAAAACGTTCGCTGGAAAATCAAGCTTCCCGGTTTAGGTAGCAGTACGCCCGTAGTTTGGGATAAAAATATTTTTGTTACCGGTGGAGACAACGGCAACGACAGCGTTCAGTCGTACGACTGGAATGGAAAGTTAAATTGGAAAATGACCTTCGGGCCAGAGCGACCCGGTAAACATAAAAACGGGAGTGGCGCAAACTCGTCTCCCATCACCGATGGAAAAAACGTCTACGTTTATTTCAAGAGTGGAACAGTCGCGTCGCTCACACTCGACGGCAAACTTAACTGGAAGCTTAATTTACAAGAGAAATTTGGCGAGGACACGCTGTGGTGGGATCTCGGTACATCTCCCGTAATCGCGGGGGAAAGTCTAGTAATTGCCGTCATGCAGGAAGGCGAATCTTATGTCGTCGCACTCAACCTTAAGGACGGCTCAGTGAACTGGAAGGCGGATCGCACCTTCCCCGTTCAGAAAGAATCTGGCCAATCGTACACAACACCCATTGTCACAGAAATCGACGGTCAAGAAACGATCGTGATTTGGGGGGCGGACCGACTCTCTGGTCACGATCCCCAAAACGGCGAAATCATCTGGAAATGTGAAGGATTCAATCCCGACGACAATCCCATGTGGAGAGTGATTGCATCTCCCGGGATCACCAACGGAATCGCAGTGATCCCTTATGGCCGAACAAAATTTTGTGCGGGTGTAAAACTTGGAGGTAGCGGAGATATCACATCGACGAGACGACTTTGGGAACGGAATGACCTTGGTGCTGACTGCCCCACGCCGGTTGGCCGTGACGGAAAGGTGATCGTACTCTCAGACAAAGGACAGTTGAACTACCTCGATGCAGAGACAGGAAAGGATTTTTGGCAGGGTGCAATTCCGCGGGCCCGTGCCAAATACTACTCTTCCCCCATCCTCGCAGGTGATTTACTTTACTGTGCCCGGGAAGACGGCGTCGTAACTGTTATTAAAATCAAGGAAACCGGCATGGAAGTCCTATCGCAAAATGACATGGGAGAGAAACTAGCTGCAACGCCTGTGTTTTGCGACGGGCGAATTTTACTTCGTGGAGCGGACCATCTTTATTGCATCGGAACCAGTAATTAAGAAGCCCAGGAGACGTATTAATCTGACGGTTATCTGAGAGCAAGTCGCCGCGGATACTTGAAAAACTGCAAGATTCACCTGGCGCCTGCGATTTCTGTCCGGTGCGATACCAGCAGGTCTTTTTGACAAACGAGTGCGCACGGGAAAAGCGAAACCCGCATCAGCGGTGTTTCGCTTGGTTCATATTCAATGGTTGTGTATGCCGTTAACCGCAATAATCTAGTCTTCGCGGACCTTGTTTTTAAACGCTCGGTTAATTTACCAACGCAGCGGAGGTGACCGACTTTCCACCGGCACCACTCGGAGTCTGGCCGCCACCAATCGTCGCGGCACGACGATTTCTGATTTCCCCTAAAATGACGGTTTGAGTCAAGTTTTTGCTCGTGTTGCTTGGATTTTTGACCTGATAAGACATTTTCTCTGAGACATAAACGCAAACAAAATCACAAATCCGGACTTTGCCGTCTACCTTACCAGCACCATTTTTTGAATTGCTGGTCAGTTCTACGATTGGCAAGATAATGCAGCGTTTCGGATCATCAGCAGCCAACAACATCCTCTGCTCCAACTTCCAGCGAAAATTCCTTGCCTTTGTTCCCTTGTCATGCACCGTAGCCTCATCACCCACTCGCATAACCACACCATCCACAGTTCCATCGAGAAGCTTGTACATGTATTCTCGGTTCCCAGCATGGTCCCCCGAGCCAACATTATCGGGGTTAAATTTCAGAGCTAAATGAGAGGTAACCTTATTATTTCCAGTCGCCATTAAAACTACTTTATCACCAACGGCGAATTCGATCCCATCGTTGGGACAACATGGCCCATCAAAATCTGGATTCGTTTGAGTCAAATCCGGGTTAATTGCTCCAAACCCCGGTGCTCGCAATGCTAACGGAACGCCAAACGCCGCTGAAGCACCCGACATGACCACCGTCGATTTTGCGACGGCCTCAAAATCACTCAGACCAAAACAACGACTGAAATAAGAAGCGAGGCCGTCTGATGCGGCTCCACCTCTTCGAACTGTGATCTGAAATGAGTTTGCGTTATTCACATCAGCACCGGGAGAAAATCCACCTCCGGAGTAATCCCAGATTCCCATGGAGATGTCATCCGCAACTAAAACATCACCGCGGCCCACCTGATTTCTGTTCGCAAAATCGTTGGCGTACACTTTCGCCGTCTCGAGCGAAGCTG
>WTFU01000050.1 GCA_011523945.1 Mariniblastus sp.
GTCGATACGCGATTCCATGATGGCGACCATCGGGCAATTGGATCCAAAAATGTATGGTCCTAGTTTTTCACCCAATTCAAGTTCTAAACGAAGAGCGGTTTATGTTAGATCACAGCGGAATAATTTAGATAAGTTTTTGGCAGTGTTTGATTCACCGGTTCCTTTCGCGACAACGGGCAATCGCAATACAACCAATGTGCCTGCCCAATCTTTAACCATGATGAATTCCCCCTTTGTGATAGGGCTTTCTAAGGAATGGGCCAATTCGGTCAAATCAGAATTTGCCCAAGCATCGGATCAACAGAGAATTGAGCAAATGTTCCTGAAAGGACTGGGGAGGCCGGTCGAACCGCGGGAACTAAAAATGTTGATGAATTATCTAGAATCAACTCGAAAGCTCGCGGATAACAATCAGCGACAAATCGCCGTGTTGTTAAAACGACAGGAGGAGCTCACCGCTCAGTTGAATTCAATCGTAGAGCCTGTTCGAAAACGACTAATGAAATCGGCAGGCGCGAAGAAGTTTGAATTAGATTCCTCCAGCGTCCTCTACCGATGGGATTTCTCAGAGGGGCTCAAAGATCTTCAGAAGGGCTCCGTGTTGACGTTAAAGGCCGGAGCCAAAATAGAGGATGGAGCCCTAGTATTGGATGGCAAGGGTTTTGCATTAAGTGAGCCGATTGCAGAAAAAATCCAAGACAAAACGCTTGAGGCGTGGATTCAGTTGGATGGTTTGGGGCAAAAGGGAAGTGGCGTTATCACGTTGCAGGATCTGGATGGCAATCAATTTGATTCGATTGTATTTGCAGAATTGAGCGATCGCCAATGGCTTGCAGGATCTAATAATCATCGCAGAACTTTACCCTTCGACGGTCCCCGGGAAGAGTCTGGCAGCGTACAGTCGGTCCATCTGGCAATTACATTTGCGACTGACGGAACGATTGTTGGTTACCGGAATGGCGTTCCCTATGGTCACGCCATCAGGAAAACAAAAACCGCAGTTTTTGATGCGAATCGTGCGCGACTTGCGATTGGAATTCGACACGGAAACCAAACGACCGTGGGCCGCATGCTGCGTGGGAGAGTCTTTGATGTTCGTTTGCATAATCGAGCGCTAAGCAAGGATGAAATCGCGGCATCGTTTGCCGGGCAACCGGTCATTTCACAATCCGATGCGATCGCTCAGTTATCTGACGAACAAAAAAATCAGGTTGCGCAGTTAAAGAAGTCGATTGAACAAACAAGCGCTGAACTTCAAGGCCTTAAGGAAACAAAGCCTTCTTTGGAGCCGTTGGCTCGCATCGCCCATGCAATTTTTAACTTAAAAGAGTTTATTTATGTTCGATAGAGTCACGTTTAATCAGGCTAATGTGAGAGGTTCACTCACGCGGCGGCAAATGTTGCGCCAGACATCGACTGGATTTGGTCTGCTCGCTCTTCAGGCAATGATGTCGAAAGGCGGGTACGCCAGGCCCTTGGAGCCAGTGCACTCTGCAGAGTTGACAGACGATAAGCTGCCGGTTTCCCATCATGCGGCGAAGGCGAAGCATGTGATTTTTTGTTACATGTCCGGTGGAGTATCTCATGTGGATTCTTTCGATCCTAAACCGCGATTGCGACAGGATCATGGTAAGCCAATGCCAATGAAGGTGGAACGTACTCAGTTCAATCAAAACGGCAATGTGATGGCCTCTCCTTTCAAATTTAAAAAATGGGGAGAATCTGGTTTGTCAATTAGTTCGATGTTCCCAAAAATTGGAGAAGTTGCAGACGAACTGGCGGTTGTTCGCTCAATGACTACAAACGTGAACGAGCATGCTCAGGGTAACTATGCGATGCACACGGGTTTTCCGTTTATCGGGCACCCCAGCGCAGGGGCATGGTGCAACTACGGATTGGGTACTGAGAACGAAAATTTGCCTGGGTTTGTTGTGTTGCAAAGTGGAGGCGCGGTGGTGCCTCATGGTGGGGTAGGGTTGTTCAGTAATGGGTTTTTGCCTGCTCAGAATCAGGGCTCAATTCTTCAAGCCGACCGCAGACCGGCTGTAGAAAATATTCGTCCCGGTCTAAGTTTGCGTGACCAACGCAATCACCTTGATCTGATTCAGCGGTTAGACGAATCGTATCAGGCGAGTGCAAATCATGCGGGTGTCGAGGCGGCAATTCGGAATTATGAAACTGCCTTCGAGATGCAAACGGCAGTACCAGAAATCTGTGACCTGTCCAAGGAAACCGAGGCAACTCGCGAAATGTATGGATTAAACTCCGCGGAATCTGATAAGGCAGCCTATGGTCGTCAATGTCTGTTAGCACGTCGGCTGGTTGAATCGGGGGTGAGATTTATTGAATTGAGTTGTATCACCAAAGGAATCGGTGCTGGTGGAGCGGCCAATCCGTGGGATCAGCATGGTGCGTTGGAAAAGGGACACGGGGCGATGGCAAATCAAGTGGATCAGCCAATCGCAGCACTGATTACCGATCTTAGGCAGCGAGGCTTGTTGGAAGATACGTTAATTGTTTGGGCAGGAGAGTTTGGACGCACGCCGTTTTCGCAAGGATCCAATGGACGAGATCACAATCCTTTTGGATTTAGTATCTGGATGGCCGGAGGGGGTGTGAAGGGTGGAACCGCTTATGGTGCGACGGATGAATTTGGTTATCACGCCGTTGAAAATCCTTGCAATGTTTATGATCTGTGGGCAACCGTGCTACACCAGCTCGGAATTGACCACGAGCGTCTGACGTACCGTTACGCAGGAAGGGATGTTCGTTTAACGGATGTTCATGGGAATGTATTACATGACATCCTTGCGTGATTCACGAATCTCTAATCGCGAAAAATCACCATCCTTGGTGAAAAATAAATCGAATTGACATCCACCGTTGCGTTTATTGATCGTGCCAAAATCTAGGAGCGAAAAGAACGAGGATTGGAAATATTTCGAGGCGACCGAGCATCATCAGCAAGATGAATAACGACTTGGAAGGCACGCTGAAATTAGCGTAATTCTCGGTCGATCCGATTACGCCCAAACCAGGCCCGATATTGTTGAGTGTTGAGGCGACCGCACTTGCGGAATCAACCAGTTTGTTCTGTTGGTTTGTTCCCCAGGTTAGATCTGATTCAAACGCAATTACGAAGAGAAAGCCGAATACGAACAGAGCAATGATCAGTCCAAAATAAACAAGGATGGAGTGACGCAGCGACTGGTCTTCGGTAGCCTTACCGCCGAGTTTTAACAGGCGTACTTCTTTGGGTTGAAAAGAACCTTCGACCTCAATTCGCAAGATTTTGAAAAATAAGATATGGCGAATTACTTTCATTCCTCCACCAGTGCTGCCTGCGCATCCACCAACGAACATCAACAACAGCAGTAGTCCCCGGCCGAACTGATTCCATTGGTCAAAATCTGCGGTTCCATAACCGGTCGTGGTGATAATCGAAACCACTTGAAAGAGGCTGTTTCGAAAAGCGGTTTCAAACGGCTGAAAATCAACGTTACCCGACCGGATTCCGAATATGACAATTGAGATCGTCGCAATGGCGATGATACCAAGGTAGGTTCTGAACTCGAGATCAAGAAATAGTTGTTTTGTTTTCAAACGGACGATTGGGAAAAGCAATAAGAAATTTGCCCCCGCCAAAGTCATGAACAGGATGACCACATACTCAATCGCTCGTCCATTCAGCCCTTGATGAAAGAAATGGCCAAGACTGTCGTTGTACGTGCTAAAACCTCCGGTGGCCATGGTCGCAAAGGCATGGCATATCGAATCAAAGGGCGACATTCCAAGTAAAAACAGAATGAATGCGAGGATGATGTTGAGCATCACGTACATGCCTGCAAAACGCCATGCCGTGTGCTGCATTCGCGCCCGTGAGCTTTCATAAGTAGGACCCGGCATTTCGGTTCTCATCAAGGCTTTGCCTGCGGATCCTTGTCCCAACAAGACTACGAACAGGACGATGATCCCTAAACCGCCAAGAAAATGTGTGCTGGCTCTCCAGAACAAAATACAGTGGGGGACGAGATGAGGATCCTCTAGATCGCAAATCACCGTGGCGCCAGTGGTGCTAAAACCCGACTGGGATTCGAACAGCGAATCTACCAGTCCCATCTTGACCCACTTCAAGCGATAATGGGTCGCTCGATCGGCAGGGGCGGCTGATTCTTCGCCGGGACCAATTAACCATTCATTCCACGGTGATTTTTGCTTCAACCGTGAGAATACTTCGGGTGCATTGGAAAGTCCTGTAGCTTTGATGAAATCCCGAGTGGATAGGCCGCGGGCGGTTGCGTTGGCAAGTGTTTCAAGGACGATTAAATTTTCGGTGTCCTTCAAACGATCGGGATCTTGGTTTCCGTTGTCCTTCCATTGGTCCGTTTCTCGCCAGGTCTCCCAGGCTCTCCAGCGAGACGAGGCAACGACAACGGTGTCGGGTTCATGAAAAACTCGAATCGACGGGCCACGATTGGTGCCGCTAAAAATGTAAGGCAGAGCACCCAGCACACTGGCTAAAACCCAGCTCAGGCCAACGATCGCCATTGCTTCCTTGCGGTAGATTTTTGCATTTCCAGCCGGACGGCCGAATTGCACCATCGCTCCACCTAGAATCCAGCAAATAACCGCACTGTAAACGAGAGCCCAGATGCCATTGCTCTCAAGCTGGTTTGCTTGGACAGCCGCATCGGTATGGGAGCCAATGTTGGGATCTGCCCAAATCAAACTGAACAACATAAAAGTGCCGATCAGAATTGTGAGCACGCCAAGCAATTTTGAAAGGATGCGAAAATTCATGAGATCAGTTGTAGGGTCGAAGTCCGACTCTGATTTTTGAAACAGTTATCAAATTTCGACAGTGTATTGAGTTTAAAGTTCCGGATGTATTTCGATCAACCGATTGGCAGAAATCTTAGCACCAATCAGCAGGCTTGCCGGAAAGCAAAGCAAGTAAACAAGCGTCATTGTCTTTTTCGCGGGAGCGTCTTGAATGATGGTTTGTAAGTGCATCACAAACATCAAAACAGCTACAAAAGCCGCGTGTGGAAAAAAAGCGAATGGCGCGGTTCGTACAACTAGCCATCCAATCATGGCAGATAATAAACAATTGAAAGCTACCGCTAGACAGAACATTGGAATGGGAATGACCGACCATGGATCCGATGCCATGATCTTCTCTTGTTCTTCCATCGTTAAGTTCAAGAAATTTACAAAACTAGGAAATAGCAAATAACCAAGTAATAAAAATGTTGAGAAAAGCGACAGCACGGTCATCACGTAACCAGAAGCAACCGTTAGGAAGCTTCTTAGTAACATGGCGGGTGGCAAGGTTGGTTGAGACATGCGGTTTTCTTGAGCTGGTAAAAACCGCATTGTAGGCCAGTTGCTGCAAGGCTTGAACCCGAGTGGACTTGGGTGGTAAGTCTTTGGGGGCTATCGCCTTTCGGTTTCCGAAGTCTGCTCTGCAACATTTAACCCCGTTAATTGCTGCTTTTCAAACACGATCATCGCGTCACAGTCTTGAAGATCCGGGCCAAGGGTAACTCCAGTGACAAAGCGTTTCCCATCGGCAAAAAACTTCAGAAAGGATCTGGACTTTGCAATCGTACCGTCGGACAATGCTTCCGAGGTCTCAATAACCAACCCATCGTCTCGTGATTCGAGAATTCGCCAATTGCCCTGAGAACCATCGCGCATCACCTGGCCATCGATCGAAACCATTTCTAAATCGTTTTCAAGTGTGCCGTCTGGTTTGTATTCAACGGCCATGATTGTCGAGAGGAAACTAGAAGCTTTAGCAAGGATTAATTCTTGCTGTTCAGATGGCAATGATGAAATTTTCTTGGTTAGTTTTGCTTCATCAAGAATGGCGTTGCCCAGCCAAATACCCGGTAAGTCATTCGAGGTAGGTTGGGCTTCAACCGCGGAAACCTTTGCTGGAGTTGCGGAGGCGACTTGAGCGTCAGGGGCGGTGGTGGGCGTTGGGCTTGAAGTTACCGATGTTGGTTCAGAGCAGCCTAGTGTTCCGACGATAAAGCCGGCCAGTAGGATGCCAAATAAAATACGTGTCTGTGAAGATCTATCAATCAACATGGTAAACTCCCTTTCACCACGAAATAAGCAATCGCTTTATGGCTGTTTTGTAAATGTGATTTTTGTGCGGGTGCCAGCCATATTGGGCGGCACTAATTTAATGGTCGTTGCGTTGATGAAATTGATTTCGTGTTCTGATTGTTGGCTTTGGATGTCACACAAAACCAACATCTTATCGGATGATTCATCGTAGGAAATAAATTTCCACGTTCCAATTTTACCCTGATCAATCTCACCCATTTTTGTTGACGTTTCTAACTGCCCATTCCAGCTGAAGCGAATCAACATTTTTGGAGGGCCGGGATTGACTGAAAAATCATTCGGATCCAGTGTTGCCGCGGGGTCATCTTCATTGATTCGCTCCATCACGGTATCGGCTTGTTGGATCCCCCAAGTCCCTATGATTTTTGAACGATTAGCATCACTGCAGCCAATTAAAGTGCAAGCAAGCACGCTGGCAAAAATTACTTTTAGAAGAACTTCCATTGGAGTTACTTTGGAAAAATAGCTAGGGCGAATTGAATGTTGCGAAAGGAAAATTGTGAAAGTTTACCAATTGTATGGTTTTTTTTGATTGGCAAACAAATAACGGTCGATAAATCCGAAGCATGCACTTTGCATGTGAATTTCATTGGGGGATGAACGAATGATTCGATTTTGCTTGATCTTAACAGGTTTAACCATTTCGGCGATGTCAATTGGCTGCTGCGGTCCGATTGGGTGTGGCGTGGATATCTCAATGGGGCACAACGGATGTGTTGATTGTGTAGAGCCTGTGTATCGTCCTCTCGATGGTGTTCGGCAGCTTCGCGGGCGTTGGGCTTGTGGTAGCGGATGTGCTGAAACGTATTATGGCGAGTGGCGAAGCACTCCGCCTGATGTGCACGACCCTTGCTGTGACCAAGGCTGTGTCGAAAGTCGCAGAATCTATTGGAGCGGCTGCTGGCAACCGGGTGCTTTACTTCGTGGACTCTATGGCGTTCGTTATTGTGATGATTGCGGCTCTGATGTTGGATGTGATTGCGAAGGCGGAATGATCCACCAATACATGGATGAAGAGGTAGTGCCCGAGGCGGCTGAGCCAACGGTTGCGATGATGACAGGTGGATGTGACTGTCCCAGTTGCCGCACAGGCAACGCGGTAACCGCAACGGGATATCCTCAAACCGTTCGGCAGACGGCAGCGGTTAATGCGCCGTCCTCAAGAACCGTTTCGTATCGAAAAGTTGTCCCCGTGAACCAGAGAGTGCGTTAGTCAGTCGGCTTTGTCGTCCTGAGTGCCCGCCGATCTTCACGCAATTTCATTTTCTCGCGGTTTCAGGCTCTCTAGCCGGGGGGCCACGAAAGTGGTCGTCGGGCGAGGATGTGCAAGTGAAGATGGTCGACCGATTGTCCTCCGTCTTGTCCGCAGTTCGCTACTACTCGATAGCCCGAACCTTCAATCCCCAGTAATCGTGCTACTTTGGGGACGGTAAGCAATAGGTGCCCCGCGAGCTCCTGGTGGGCTTCGTCGAGCGAATCAACATTCACAATTTCCTGCTTGGGTATTAACAGGACGTGAACCGGTGCTTGCGGAGACGTATCGTGAAAAGCGAGACATAAATCGTCTTGATAGACAATGTCGGCCGGGATCTCGCCGTCGATTATCTTTTTGAAAATCGTTTTTTCTTCGCTCGTCATTTTAATGGTTCCGCAATTGGAAAGTTAAGAGTTCAGGCTTCTTCTTTGCCGGCTTCGTTCAAATCGATGGCTTGGTCTTCGATTAAAATGACGATGCCTCCCCGAATTGGAAGGAGCAAGGTTTGGCTTTCATTAATGTATCCGCCTTCGAGCGGTGTCGCGATAGTTTGTCCGATTCGATTGACAAGTTTTTTTTCGAGAATTTGTTGATTGAGAGAGGCAATTAAATCGGGATCAGCAGGTTTGAGTGGTGATTTGGTAACGGGGCATCGAATGATTTTTGAAAATTCCACGTCGGTAGGTGAAGACATCGAGGATTTACTTTCTCACCCTCAACAGCGGGGTGCTTGGGCAATTAGTAATTAGAAGCAGTTGAATCTATGAGAATGCCGCGTTCGGGCGTACCGCCGTAGCCGGTATCGTACTGCCTATCAGATCATAGATTTATTTTTGAGATAAATCAAAGTGGAATAATTCAGAGGCAAAAAGTGTTAGGCTTCTGTTGCATTGAGTGTTTGCTGGGCAACCAGCATCCAATCGACTTGTTCATCAAACTCATCTCCTTCATACCGAAGTCTGGTAAGAACAGGGGAGACTGAGCGGCTCGAGATTTGTTCTCGATTCGTTTCCATGCTGACGTCACCATCAAACATCCTTGCGTCATTCAGAATAACCCCCGCGATTGGAATTCCGTCACGAAAGCAGGCGGCGGTAATTAAAGCAGAGAGTGACTGGTTAATCACGCCGATTGAATTGGGTGCGACGACGATGGTGGGGTATCCGAGATCGTAGGCGACATCGGCGAAATACTCATCGTCACTGATCGGTGACATGAGTCCACCTGCGCCTTCAACAATCACGATATCGCACTCATCGGCCCACGCTGAAATCCCGGCTCTCATCAACTCGGTATCGAGCTCGCGTCCTTCGTGTCGAGCGGCCAGATGCGGAGCGAGAGGCGCCTGGAATCGTTGAGGGCAAACGGCTTCCAGTGTCAGCGGGTGTCCTGCGGCTTCCCATAAGGCAACGGCGTCTTCGGAGACGAGTTGTCGTCCGTCAGAAACACATTCGCTGGCAGCGGGTTTATAAACGCCAACGCGATGCCCAGCCGCCACTAAATCCTTGACGATATGGGTCGCAACGTAGGTTTTTCCTACTTCAGTATCCGTGCCGGTGATGAACAATCCGAAGGGTGGTTTCTTTAACATGCCTTAAGACTACCATTGAGGAGATTAACGTCCAGATAGGAAGTCGGAATATCGCGTCTTCTTTCCTGAAGATCAACATTAAAATCAGGTTAGGGAAGCGATCAGAGCAAAGAAAATTTGGACGTTCCGCATTTATGGTTTCTATTTCCCGAGATAAAAACATGAATTCCACTCTCGATATCGCAGTAATTCAGGCTACATGTCGTTCCGACGGGGAAGCGAATCTCAAGGCAACGGTTGGCCAGATTGTGGACGCAGCGGGGGCGGGAGCGAAACTCATTTGCCTTCAGGAACTGTTTGCTTCGACTTATTTTTGCCAGTCTGAAAACCATGAGCATTTTAATTTAGCTCAGTCGATCCCCGGAGCGATCACAGATCAGTTGTCGAAACTAGCAAAAGAGCTGCAGGTCGTAATTGTCGCGCCGGTGTTTGAGAGGCGGGCTGCCGGTTTGTTTCATAACTCAGCGGTAATTATTGAGTCAGATGGCTCACTTTTGGGCACCTATCGAAAGATGCATATCCCTGACGATCCTTATTTCTATGAGAAGTTCTATTTCACTCCCGGTGACCTTGGTTTTCAGTGTTTTGAGACGTCGGTTGGGAAAGTTGGCATTTGTATTTGCTGGGATCAGTGGTTTCCAGAAGCAGCTCGCTTGACCGCACTTCAAGGTGCTGAAATTCTGGTCTACCCCACGGCAATCGGATGGCAGGCGGGGGAAAAAGCAGAGTACGGTCAAAGCCAGCTGAACGCGTGGCAGACGATGATGCGATCTCATGCAATTGCCAACGGTGTATTTGTTGTTGCGCCGAATCGAGTCGGCATCGAAGAGAATATTGAATTTTGGGGCTCTTCCTTTGTGGCCGATCCGTACGGTGTCGTTCTCCAAACCGCTTCAGTCGAGCAACCGGAGACCATGATCGTTTCTTGCGATTTGTCATTGGTGGAAACAGCTCGAACGCATTGGCCATTTTTCAGAGATCGTCGAATTGACGCGTATGGTGATCTTTCTAAGCGCTGGCGTGGCTAAACTATTTCTGGATTTCTCTTTCAAATTGTCATGGTGGTTTAAATGACGCATCCTCTTCGATTGACTATGCCTGCTGAGTGGGATCGACAGTCTGCAATTTGGCTCAGTTGGCCTCATAATCAAGAGACATGGCCGGACAATCTGGAACCAGCTCAGCGTGAATTTTTGGAATTAGTACGCACAATCGCAACAACCGAACCGGTCATGGTCTTGGTCGATTTCGCGGAAAGTGAGCAGGCTGTAGAGACGATGCGTCGTTGGAATAATGTTACCTGCGTCGACATTCCTACCAACGATGCATGGGCACGCGATTATGCGCCTACGTTTGCAATTGACTCTGAAGGCGGAATGGTTGCGGTCGATTGGCAATACAATGCCTGGGGAGGCAAATATCCTCCTTACGACCTCGATCAACAGGTTGCGAAACGAGTGGCGGAGTATCTCGGGATTGACCACGTGTCTCCTCCATTTTGCTTCGAAGGTGGCGCGATCGAAGTGAATGATCATGGTGTGCTGCTCAGTACTCGGTCGTGTGCGCTGAATCCCAATCGCAATCCGGGGATGGATATCGAGCAAGCTGAATCCATCTTGAAGAAGTATCTTGGAGTGGAGGTTTGCTTATGGCTCACTGGAAATGCAATCGAAGGAGATGATACCGATGGCCATATCGATCAAATTGCTCGATTTGTGAATCCAACTACAATTGTTATGGCGGCAGATTGCGGGACCAACAAGATTCAGCGTGAGGGCCTTGAGCGGAATCATAAAGACTTGAAGGAACAGCTAAAATTCCAGGGATTAGGACATTACCAAGTGATATCGTTGCCGTTGCCGAGTTCATTCACATTCTGCGGCCGGGTGATCCCGGCGAGTTATTGCAATTTCTTGATTACGAACGAACTCGTTATTGTTCCCCAATTTGGGGTGGAAGAAGACAAACAAGCTTTACAAATTTTAAGTCCTTGGTTTCCGGAAAGGGAAGTTGTGGGCTTGGCCTCTAAGAATATTGCGGTTGGTTTGGGCTCGTTTCATTGTCTTTCGCAGCAACAGCCAGAGATTCACGAAAACATTTAAAAAATTCTGTCGCGAACTGAACGGTCTTGCGTGTATCCTATTTCGAGATTCAGACAGCTTTCCAGCGTTGGGACGTGGTTTCAACCTATTTTTTGCTGAGTCAAATTTTTGAGTAGATCAATTGGTGTTTTCACGCCAAATTAAAAACTTTGTCGGAGGAAATTATGAGAATTTCATACAGATTATGTCTGCCATGTACCGTAATGGCGCTTGCGTTTCTACTTGGTGCAACAGACGTGATGGCTCAGCCTGGCGGCGGTCGTGGCGGACGCGGCGGACGAGGGGGAGGTGAAGAAAGTTCATCTCGCCTGCTGCGAAACGAAGCAGTTCAGAAGGACTTGGAGCTGTCGGACGAGCAAATTGAGCTCATTGAAGGGCTCTCGCAGGGGCGTGGCGGGGATCGTGAGTCAATTATGGCAGAACTCGATGGGCTTTCGGGTGAGGAGCGGTTGGAGAAGATGCGAGAAATTCGGGATCGCCGAACGGAAGAGATGAAAAAAGAGCTGGATGATATTCTCCTGCCACACCAGATCGAGCGGTTGGAGCAGATTGCAAACCAAGCCTCTGCTCAGGGGGGGGCAAGATCTTTGATTGGTGGAAGTCTGGCCGAAAAACTAGGAATTACAGAAGATCAAAAGGAGAGGCTTCGCTCAAAAGCAGAGGAACTCCAACGAGAAATGAACGAAAAAATTGCAAAACTCCGAGCCGAAATGCAGGATGAGCTTTTAGGTGAACTGACGGCCGATCAACGGGCTCAGTATCGTGAGATGATGGGGGAAGCATTTAAGTTTGAGCGAAGTTCACGCGGTGGCCCCGGCGGTGATCGAGGCGGACCGGGCGGTGATCGCGGTGGAAACCGTGGTGGTGATCGTGGTGGAAGTCGCGGTGGCGACCGTGGCAGTGATTTTTAGTCAACTACGGTCAAGCGAATTTGATAGTCCTTTCAACGCACGCTCCAGCGACCAATTTCGCTGGAGCGTTTTTTTTTTTTGCAATTACCTGATCGCTTATTCGATATTTCTCGAGGTTCAGGAATTAAATTTATCCAAAGTTAAACAAACAGTTTAGTTTTTGGTTTTCCAATGCGTCGTGCTTTAATTCGGATATAAGGTGCAATGAATTGACAGCGATGAGCAAAACTATTGGTTTCTGAATTCAGTTTGGCGTGCATCGGCTCGGTAATATCTTCGATGACCAAGCCTGCCCGACACATTTCTCCTAACAATTGCTCCCAGCGATGGACGTATTCTAGCGTGCCATCTTCGCGGATTAGATTGGGGTGAGGACTCGGGGGTAAGGGAGTAGAGGCGTAGTAAGGATGCTCAATGCGATACTCACCCTGGTCGGCGTTCAGCGAAGCCTGGAGGCTGGTCGGTTGTTTGTGCTGGCTAATGTAGATGCCGTCAGAGCAGAGGACACGAGCAATTTCTTGATAAACAGGAGCAACATTTTGCACATAGCAGGTACTAACAGGGTGAATGACAATTTCAAACGAGTCATTTTTAATGGCTGACAAATTATCCATGGAGGCTTCGATGGTTTGGAGGCTCAACTGTCGTTGCTCAGCGACGCGACGATCGAGTTCAAGCATGGCAGGGCTGATGTCGACTACCGTCACAATGGCCCCTGCGGCAGCATAAATGGGCCCTTGCCGCCCCCCTCCGGCAGCGAGGCATAGGACGCGTTGCCCCCGAATGTCACCTCCCAGCCATCCCGGCCCGTCGACCGACTGCAGGGGGTTCTCAAAATCGATATCACGTGCAGGTTTTGCGAGTCGATCTTGCTTTTTTGCTAATCGATCCCATGCTGCCCGGTTGTGCCAATGTTCTTCTGACGGTTCCATAGTGCTTACGAATATTCAAAATGATATGCTGGTATAGTCTGGAAGTTCGAGTCCCGTTTCGAGATGCCGTGTCTGCTTCATCCCCATTAATCGCCGAATTTGAGTTAATCCGCGAAGTTCGATTGGTGGACACTGATTCGACGGGATTCGCGCATTTTTCTTCTTATGTACGGATGATGGAGGAAACGGAGTACGCCTTTCTTCGAAGCCGTGGGCTTCGGGTGGTATTGTACGATGAACGAGGCACGATGGGATTCCCCCGGCTTCATGTTAGCATCAGTATTTTTGCTCCGGTCAGTTTCGGAGAGCAAGTCCTCGTCAAATTAAAGTTGACTGAGCTGGATGGTAAACAAGTGACGTACTGTTTTGAAATTTGTAATCGGAAGGGGGAGGTGATCGTCGAAGGAATATTTCGAGCGGCGTTTTGCCGTTTCCCAGATGACGCGCCGCCGTTTGCGATTCTAATTCCTGATTTCGTAACAACGGCTTTAACCGGCTCGCCTGACCTAATCCCTGAAACTCAAGCATAGTTTATTTTCATTCTTTCAACTTTTTATTGATATTCTTATGACAGCAGAACCTACCTACGATGCATTGTTTCTTGTTTCTTTTGGCGGACCTGAGGGGCAGGACGAGGTAATGCCATTTCTGGAGAATGTATTGCGCGGGAAAAATGTTCCGCGGGAGAGGATGCTGGAGGTTGCTGAGCACTATCGGCACTTTGACGGAGTTAGTCCGATCAATGCACAAAATCGGGAGTTGATTGCTGCAATCGAGCAGGAGTTAAAAGAGCATGGTATCGACCTTCCGGTTTACTGGGGAAATCGAAATTGGCATCCGATGATTCCGGAGGCACTTGAAAAAATGAAGGCTGACGGAGTGCAAAATTCGCTCGCATTCTTTACTTCAATTTTTAGCTGCTACTCTGGTTGCCGGCAGTACCGAGAGAACATTGCGGAAGCCCAAGCCGATATTGGCGAAGGTGCCCCATCGGTTAACAAGCTTCGGATGGCCTTCAATCATCCTCTCTACATCGAAGCATCGGTGGAGCGGGTGCGCGATGCAATGAACCAAATTACCGAATCGCGTCGAGAGTCAATTCGATTTATTTTCACGGCGCACAGTATTCCGTTGTCGATGGCTGAGGGATGCAAGTATTCGACCCAATTAACGGAGGCTTGCCGTCTCATCATGGAAGCCATTGGCGATTATCCTTGGGACCTCGTTTATCAAAGTCGTTCTGGCCCGCCAATGCAACCATGGCTCGACCCAGATGTTTGCGACCATTTGCGAGCAGTCAAAGAGGCAGACGATGTTAGCGAAGTGGTAATCATGCCGGTAGGTTTTGTATCCGATCACATGGAGGTCTTGTTTGATCTTGATACGGAAGCAAAAGAGGTGTGTGATGAGCTGGGCATTGAAATGGCTCGCGCAAAGTCCGTTGGCGTTCATCCAAGTTTCATCAAAATGATTCGAGAACTGATCCAGGAGAGAATGGCCGGCGCAGAGAAGCGCGCGATTGGGAATATGCCGCCAAACTGGGACGTTTGCCCCAAAGATTGCTGTACCTATGATCCTCCAAAGCGTCCCACACGTCCTGGTCGCAGCAGACCGGTAGGTTAAGTGTTAGCCAGCGACTGGTTTGGTGTCAGTTTGAATTGTGTGTCCGATTTGATGATCGAGCATGTTTCCGGAAACGTATGGAAAGTGCGAACCTTGACGTGCTTCCTGTATGCCTGAACGTTGATGTAACTAATTGCTCCAAAGGCAAGTCTGCCATTGGATTCAAATCGCTGCACCAAACCCTCGCACTCCACTCTTTGATCCAGTTGCTGTTGGATCGAGACGAACATTTTTGCAGGCACGCACTCAAGTTGAACCTTGGATGAAAAACCAATGTGCCCATCGTAAACGGCTTGGTCGATGGTGGTGCCTTCAATGGGATGTGAGATGAGGATGTTTCCAGTGGGTAACGAGTGGTGGGCTCCGGCACTGACTTCCGTCAAAATAATGGAGCCGTGGTGGAAACTGATTGCATGGCCATCGGTGGTGATCTTAAGTTTGAGTGAGTAGTTTTCTCGTTCAATGAGTCGCGAGGCACAGACTTCGAACAGCTCTGGATGAATATTCCTGGCAAACAAATGGAAATTTAAGTCGGTGATTTTTGGACGAACGGATAGCACAGTAAACTTTCATAGGGTCGCAAATAAGCAAGCGAGACGAAGTGAATTTACTTCGAGTGCCTGAGTATGCCATTGTAAAGTCGCAGCCGGATAAAATCTGCTTTTGATTTTGTTTTTTCGATATGGAATTGAAAAAAACAGAAGTGAAATCTTAAACAAAAATAATGAAATAAAGTTGACAATTGACAAATAGCAAAAGCTATCTCCGAGATTGAACGATTTGTTAGTTCGATCTCTGCTCAGCTTTTTAACGCGGATCCGTTCCGGCTTTTTTGCCGAACGGGAATTCCAATCCGTGAATCTCTTGTCGAAGTGGATCGTAGCGATTTATTTAGAATGAACCAATGTTAAAAATCTGCGGTTAAAGATCGCGACAACGGACGAATATTAAATTAAATTCCGAGGATTAATGAAGGCGTATGCTCCCGGCCAACAGGCAAGGCGAGTTTTGCCGTGTCGAGTAAAAAATTAAAAACAAATGGAAAGATTCTTGATGAATCGTGGTATTTTCATGTTTTTTGTTATCGATAGGGTTAATATGACGTCCAGTTGATTTGCCTTCAGACGCCAGTGTGCCACGAAATAATCGAGGGAGACGAATTGAAAAATAAAGTGCTGATCGTTGTTTTTGTCGTCACCGTCATCGCTGGTCTGTTCTGTTGGCCTATTTCGATCAATTGCGCACAGTGTGGTGAGTCCATTCGATATGAAGCTCTGATGGCCCGCATTGCGGGAAGTTGGGAAGATAACTTTATGTGCGACCTCGAATGTACAGAGGCGTGGCTTGATGAGCATCCAATTGAGCGAGACGAAAATGGGGCCGTCATTACACGCCACTAGTAAGATTGATTGATTCGCTTTGCAGGTTTACCTTTTGGTTGGATAGCAAGCTGTCATGGGGGCGAGTTGCTCGCTCAAGCATTTCTTTTTTGAGAGTCTTTGAGTTGCGCTGGTTAACATTGAATCGGGATTAGATTCGCCAGTCGATGGTCTTTATTCCGCGTTGAGTCAACTCAAGATTGATCTTGGAAAATGGCTGACTGCCAAAGAATCCTCGATAAGCGGAAAGTGGAGAAGGGTGTGGCGCAGAGAGAACAAAATGTTTTTCTTGGTTAATGAGCTTTGATTTTTTTTCCGCGGGTTTTCCCCAGAGAACAAAAACAAGCGGATCGGAGTGTTCATCCAATTTCTGAATTACCTCGTCGGTAAAGCGTTCCCAGCCTTTTTTACGGTGGGAGTTTGCTTCGCTCTTGCGAACAGTTAGCACCGTGTTTAACAGAAAAACACCTTGTTGAGCCCAAGGCGTTAGATTGCCGGTAACCGGTATCGGGATGTCTAAATCCGCAGATAGTTCTTTGAAGATGTTCCTGAGTGAAGGGGGCAGCGCATTTCCCTCTTCGACAGAAAAACTTAATCCATGTGCCTGATTAGGACCGTGATAAGGATCTTGTCCAAGAATGACGACTTTTGTCCGGGCGTAAGGCGTTAGCCGAAACGCATTAAAAACATTTTCTTCGGTTGGGTAAATGGTTTGTGACAGCCGCTCTTTGTTGATGAATTGAAACAATTCAAAAAAATCTGGACTGGCAAGTACTCTATCAAGCACTTCAGTCCAGTCGCTTTCCATGGGCCAGCCGGGAGGCAGAAGTGCGCGGTTCATGTGGTTGCAACCGGAGACTGGCTTGGACGAAAATCGATCAGTTGGACTTCGACATTGCGGCGGCCTCGGAATTCATTAATCACGGGGCGAAAGGCAAAGTCGAAAAACGCCTCGGTATCGCTTAACTCGGCCGCCCATTCGCCTTTCCCAAAAGCGACGCCTCGGATGGTCGAATTGTGTTGTTTTAATTGAAGGGAAAGGTGTCGACCGTCGGTTCCCATTGTTTTTGTGGGAGCCGCCAGTTGAACCTGAGAGGCACACAATACGGGCCGCGGGTTGTCTTGCCCAAACGGAGCGAGTTTTTCAAGTTCATTCATCATGCCGATGGTGAGATGTCCAATAAAGGCCTCGGCGTCGATTTCCAAATCTGGGATCAGTTCATTTACACTGACCTGATCAATGACCTGTTCGCAAAAATCTTCTCGAAATGCATCAATGTTCTTTGGGTCGATACTGATTCCAGCGGCCGCTTTGTGGCCGCCAAACTTAATCAAATGCTGTTGGCAGCCCTGAAGCGCTTTGTAAAGGTCAACTCCACAGGAGGTTCGACAGGAGCCAATTCCCGGACGATTGTTTAGCGGGTCGGTAGAGATCACGATTGTTGGGCGATGGTAGGTAGATGCGATTCTTCCTGCAGCGATTCCAATAACACCAAGGTGCCAGTCTGGCTCGGTTAAAACCAACGCCGCTTCTTGTTCCGGATCATGGTTTTCCTTAATCATTTTATTGGCACCGCGAATGATCTTGCGCTCTAACGTATCGCGATTTTTATTGAGTTCATCGATATAGGTTGCCAATGCTTCCCCGCGTTCCTCTGAGTCGCAAGTCAGTAGTTCGACGCCTAATTGAGCCTGCCCCAATCTTCCGGCAGCATTCAGACGGGGACCGATGGAAAATCCAATGTCCTCAGAGCCAAGCTTGGGCTTGTTATCACATTTTGCTAAACGCATCAGGTGTTTCAAGCCTTCGCTGGAGTATTGTCTCATGCAATTAAGCCCATGATGAACAATGATTCGATTTTCATCGAGTAGTGGAACAACGTCGCAGACTGTTCCAATGGCGGCAAGTGAGATCGCACCAAACAAAAAATTGCGATATCTTTCGGGCAGTTTGGCAGAGCCGCAATGATGTTGACAAAGCGCCCACGCGAGCTTGAAGGCAACGCCAGCACCGCAGAGGCCGGTAAAGGGGTAATCAGTTCCGGGAAGGGCAGGGTGCACAACAGCATGGGCTGGTGGAAGCGAAGGCCCTGGATGATGGTGGTCGGTAACGACAATTTCCATGCCTTCGTCACGGGCAAATTGCACTTCGTCAACGCTGGAGATTCCACAGTCGACCGAAATAATCAATTCAGCTCCGCGACTTTTTAACTTGCCGACGTTCTCAATACTCAGCCCGTAACCATCATTGAGCCGATTGGGAACAAAGTAGGACACATCGGCGTCGAGCAACTGAAGGCAGCGAAATAGAATCGCTGTCGAGGTCATTCCATCTGCGTCGTAATCCCCGTAGATGAAAATTTTCTTTTGATTAGTGATCGCACGATAAATTACTTCGACCGCCTGGCTGACACCCGGAAGCTCTTGCGGCGGTCGCAAGCCCGTCATTTTTAAATCTAAAAAGGAGGTGATCTGATCGTTTTTGGTCAGCCCCCGTAGTGCCAGAATTTGAGCGACGACGGGGGAGACGTTGGTGGCTCGTTCAATCGCCTGGATTATTTCCGTGTCGTGTGTGCGAATCGACCATTGCATTGCCATGTGCATTCCTTTTCTCGCTTGATCAGCCGAGCTTATCGTAAAGAAAACCGTCTATAGCGGCAAGCAATCGATGGGAAATCCGAGGGAAGCGAAGGGGCGGTTCCCCCGCTTTTTTGTTTGATGCTGGATTGCAAATTACTACAGGCGCGCAAAAAACGACCACGCTATAAAAGCGTGGTCATTGCATGTTCCGACAGCCAACCGAGGGCTGGGAAGACTACTTTTTCTTTTCGACGTGAATTGTGTGCTTGCGAAGTCGTGGCGAAAACTTTTTGAGTTTAAGCTTCTCGCCGCCACCTTTCTTACGAATGGTGTAGTTGTAATCACCTGTCTCTTCGCAAACGAGATGGAAGATTTCCAGTTTTTTCTTACTTTTGCCTGCCATGGGTAGCCTCGAGGTCCCTGAATTTCCGAACAAATTGGAGTCGCGGAGTATATCAACTATTGTCGAGTTGAGTAAGGTACAAATTTAATAAAATCGGGGCTTTGGGTGGTTTGCTCTCAAATTTCCCGAGTTGAGAGGGATCGGAAGCTCCAAAAACCGAAGATAATTCCGGAAAATGGGCGTTCGGCTCGAAGGCAGTCCGCACCAGATGAACGCGGAATCGGCGCGGAATTAGTCCTCGTTCGTGATAATAACGCTTGATTCAGTATCCTGATAATCACGCAGTGATTCATCCGCATGTTTCTCGATTTCGAGATCGTACTTCGAGATCGGCGCCGGTCTGCCGTAGTAGTATCCTTGGCCGAGTTGGAAACCCATCTGAACCAAGATGTCATGACACTCTCGGGTTTCAACTCCTTCAGCAAGAGTCTGAATTCCTAGATTGTTGACCAGCGTGGCAAATAAAGCGACCAACTCTTGACGCTTGATTGAGGCATGTTCGATGTTGTTTGTAAGTTTCATGTCAAATTTAAGGAAATCGGGTCGCACTTCTCCGAGTTCCACCAAACGCGCCTTTCCAACGCCGAAATCGTCAAAGGCCAACATGATGTTCAAGTCTTTCAGGACTGCGCAAAGCTCTCCCATTAGGGTCATGTTGGTAACTGCGGCTTCATGGATTTCGAGCGTGATTTTCTGTTCAGGTGCTGCCTTGCGGACCTCTCGCAGTGAGTCGTAAAGTTCCGAGTTGCCAAGTTCTTTAGGGTGCGTATTGACAAAGAGGTTTGAATCCGGACCGAAAGCGGTACCGATTTCAACTCCACGTAGTCTGAAAGCTTCACTCAGTTGAGATTCCATATTTAACTGGGATGCTGCTTGGAACATCTCCTGTGGCGTTTGAAGACCAAACAGTCGACTGCGTCCGAGAACTTCATAACCGACGAAGGCCTGGTCTTCGAGTTGCACGATGGGCTGAAAGTGTGGATAAAGTCCGCCGTCACTGATTAGTTTTTCGAACTGAATCATCGCAAGCGCCTGGTCACAAACGTCCTCATGAACGGTGTTATAAGAACCAACACTCTCCTGGTTAACTCCGACGCGAAATACAAGAGCGGCAAAATGAATTAGGTCATTTTCTCGGATTTCTTTTTCACCGAAGATTTGTTCACCGTTGACAAATGTTCCATTGGTGCTGCCAAGTTCACGCAGCGTTAATCGTCCATCGTCCGACACGATGATTTCAGCATGGTTTTTCGAAATGCAACCGTCAGGCAGGTGCAGCGAAGAGTCTGATTTCCGGCCAATGGAAAAAGGCGTCGAATGGATCGGAAACTGACGATTAGGTTGCGAGGGGTCGAGTTGACCAGTCAAAAACCAACGACAGTTTTTGGGTGCTTTTCCCTCGCTTTGAGGGATGTTTGAGTTGATTGCATTCAGGTCGAACATGAGTGGGCTTGAATCGTAAATGGTTTAGTCGGGTTTGAGGAACCAAGTGAGATGATTTGCTCCAAAGTATGAAACAAACAAAGTCACGTTTACGGGCGGTTCGGCCGGAGGAAGGTCGAAAGATCCTCCTTTCCGTTAAGGATTTGTAGCTTTTAAATAAACAATTGGTTGGAACAAAAAAGACAAAATCAGCAAGGTCGATAAATGATTTGCAGAGCTTTCCCCAGTTAGCTTCGGATCGGTTCGAGAAGGCCGAAAAAAACGCGGAGGAAATAGGGTTTGTAGCGGTGGTGTCAGTTAATTCAAATTTTGCATCCCTTTCGACCGAGTCGGAACCGCTTAAATCCACCCAGGTTGTTCCTTTTGATTTCGTTGCGAGAATTGTTATTGAGGCGACGATATACTTCTTTAATGGAAGATCAATTGATTCATGCATTCTTTGCAATCTGAGACATCGCCATGTTTACTCAAACCCCACCAAGTCTGGGCTCTGAATTGCTCGCAACCATTTTGGCCGACGAGTCATTTCGCCCCTCAGAACCCAATTCGCTTCCAGAAACAAGTTTGCCAAATTCTCTGATTGAGAACTTGTTACTTAAACGACTCGCTGTGGTAGGAATGAGTAGCGGGCGTCAACTTTCTAATGATCTGTGTTTACCATTTAGCGTGTTACAAAAGTTGTTTGCACAACTTCGATCGCGGCAGATCATTGTTCATAACGGTTCGGCACCACTCAATGATTACAGTTACACTTTGACGGAAAGCGGTCGCGAGCGGGCGGCGCTTGCAAGTCAGCACTGCTCGTATGTAGGACCGGCTCCAGTTCCATTAATGGACTATGTCCTCAGCGCGGAGGCCCAGACGATCCGGGCCGAGTCACCAAAACGCAAGCAACTTCGAAATGCTTTTGGCGATATCTCGATTAACGAGTCGCTCTTCGAGAATCTAGGGCCCGCGATTAATTCCGGTGCCGGGTTGTTTTTGTATGGAGAACCCGGGAACGGGAAGTCGACGCTGGCTCATCGAATTACCCGGTGTTTTGGTAATGAAATCTGGGTTCCGCATGCGATTTATGAAGATGGTCACATCATCAAATTTTTTGATGCTGCCTATCACAAACCAGCCCAAGATGATTCTAATTCATTGATTCACGAGGCTGCTTACGACAAACGCTGGGTGAAGATACGCCGACCAACAGTCGTTGTTGGCGGTGAATTAACTATGGATTCACTTGAAATTCGCTACAATCGGAACAGCAATGTCAGTGAAGCTTCGCTGCAGATGAAAAGTAATTGCGGTTGTCTTTTGATCGATGATTTTGGCCGCCAGCGAATTGAACCGCAAGAATTATTAAATCGCTGGATTGTCCCATTGGAGAGTCGAGTTGACTTTCTCAAGCTGGCAACGGGCAAGAAAATTATGGTGCCGTTTGAGCAGTTGATAATTTTTTCAACGAATCTTGAACCGAGTGACTTGGTGGACGAAGCATTCCTTCGTCGGATTCCGTACAAGATTGAAATCAGCGATCCTTCCACCAAAGAATTCCACGTTTTATTTGAGATTTACTGCGATAAGTTAGGGTTTGAGTATGACGCTGAAGCGGTTGATTACTTGATCGCGACGCACTTCACTTCGGCCTCGCGGCGACTGAGACGATGCCATCCGAGAGACCTTTTGACGCAGATTAGAAATTTCTGTGCTTACAATGAGTTACCTGTAGAAATTCGTCCTGAATATTTTGACCGAGTTGTCAAAAGTTACTTTACGGAAGTTCTAAACAAGAATTAAGCTGAGCGAGCATTTTCAGCATCGAATCCGAATCTATTTGGCAGCAACTAAGTAGGAGCGAGGCGGTCGGTAAACATCGTTTTCCGATGATTCCATCCCCCAAGACCGCCCATTTTCCAATCACTTCCCAAAACGGGCTTCCCCGTCGGCCCGTCAGTCGTAGCAAATGTTCCAGTTCTTTGGATTGGCGAGTGATTTTTCGGGCGAATCTTTGCCGGTTTTCACCTCCGATTCTATCCAAAAGCTACCTTTCCGAGGCACTTCGCACAATTAATGCAGCTGAGTAATTGAACTCTGTTTAAAACGGTGAATTTTCGGTAGAGGAATCCATTGAAATCTGAACGACTAGAATCTCAGCGTGATATTCTCGGCTACACGCTTCAGAATCGGATTGGTACCGGCGGGTTCGGTGAGGTCTGGTCGGCCATTGCGCCGGGTGGCCTTTCCAAAGCACTGAAGATTATCTACGGATTTCACGACGAGAAACGGGCACAATCGGAGCTGAAGTCACTCGATCGCGTCAAGGCATTGCGGCATCCGTTTCTGCTCTCGCTCGAGAGAATTGAGGTTTACGAAGGCCAGTTAGTGGTCGTTTCCGAATTAGCGGACAAGAGTCTAGCTGAAGCATTCAATGAGTTTACTGCCAAGGGTCAGTTGGGAATTCCTCGCGCCTTGGTGTTGCGTTATCTTCGCGGAGTCGCAGAAGCTCTCGATTATATGCGTGAAGAGCACAAGCTCCAGCATCTCGACATTAAGCCGGAAAACTTATTGTTGGTTGGGGACCATGTTAAGGTTGCTGATTTTGGATTGATCAAGGACATTGATGCCGGTTCGCACTCACTGATGTCCGGCATGACCCCTGCGTATGCGGCGCCGGAGCTGTTCGATGGCTGTCCCGGAATGCACAGTGATCAGTACTCTTTGGCAATTGTCTTTCAAGAAATGCTAACTGGCACCCGTCCATTTCCGGGAAACACGCCCGCACAACTCGCTGCCCAGCATCTTCATGGAAAGCCAAACTTACGACTGTTGCCGAAAGGTGATCAGCCGATTGTGGCTAAAGCACTCTCTAAAGACCCAACGTTGCGGTATTCCACTTGCAGCGATTTTATTAACGAGCTGGTCAATAAGAAAAGGACTGTCAAAAAGTCGGTGCGTCGATCAGATATCCATCTCGATGTGGATTCAAACACGATGACCCTGCCTGGTTCTAACAACAGTCAGCAGGTCACGCCGACGCTGTCTGGAATGGGATTGCCTTACAAGGGAACTGCGCTGAAGTCGTTAGGTCCACCCGATTGTAATCCTCAAAAGGCGAAACTGCGACCGACTTTGGTGGTTACGATCGGTGAAACTGCGAATCGAATCGCTCATAAATTAAAAAAGCAAATTGGGTGCAGGCATGGAGACCTTGCAGAATTACCTTCTACTGAAATACTTGCTATCGACACTGATCGGCAGGCATTAAATGAACTATGTGCGATTGGTGTTAATGGTGC
This sequence comes from Mariniblastus sp., assembly GCA_011523945.1. GTDB lineage: Bacteria > Planctomycetota > Planctomycetia > Pirellulales > Pirellulaceae > Mariniblastus. Next base: position 23,645 of record WTFU01000050.1, read on the forward strand.
GTTAGGCGTGAGCGAGGTAATTGACGTTCCTTTGCGAAAGCCGGAAGTATATCGTGACCGTACGCATTCTCTGCTTTCTTGGTTGGGGCGACGCTGGATTTATAATGTGCCACGGTCGCTGCAAACTGAAGGATTGCGTCCACTTGGGAGACTTGCTTTTGCGGATCACTTCGACATGATTTGCAATCGCATTCAAGAGAGTCTTCGAAAGATCGTGGCGGTAGAAAATCTTGCAAAGTCGGCGGACAAATTAAATATTGATCCCGGTGAATTATCCCCCCGTGTATTTTTGGTGACCTCAATCAGCGGCGGTGTTGGCAGCGGAATGGCCCTCGATCTTGCCTACACAATCAAGCTGCTGATGAACGAAAATAACATTGATTCCAATACGCTTTGCGGAATATTGTTGCATTCGACGTGTAAACAAAAACGAGATCCAACACTCTCGACAGCGAATTCGATTTCATTTTTAACGGAGATGCGGCATTTTGTAGAGCGTGGCTACACCGGAGATCCGACGATCGGGTTGCCTGATTTTGAAAATGAGCCGCCTTTTGATTTTACTTACTTCAACGACTTGGGGCACGATTTGAGATCAAGTGCATTTGATCTCAATCTTGATCGAGTCGCGGAGTACATTTACTTGTCAAGCACTTCCCGTTGCTCTGAGTTTTTGGATAAATGCCGGGATATTGAGTCGGAATTTGATCACTTTTCCCTTCGGACTTTTGGGATGAGTTCTACTGGTCCCGGAAATTTAAAGACTGGACAAGACGCCGTTAGTCGGGTCGCCAGTGGGTTGGTTTCGCGATGGTTGGGTAGTGAACGCGGTAGGCAATTCAACGCGAATGAATTTATTGACCGTCAAATGGTATTGGCTGGCTTGGGAGAATCCCAGCTAATTCAGCGAATTTCTGGTGTCGCAGAAAATGTATTCGAAGGCAAGATTGGAACGATCGTATCGGATGCAAAAGAAATGGTTTTGGCAACGTCGGTTGATTCGAGAGAAACGATACAAGAGTTTCTCGATGGTATTTTTGGTGGCTCCGGCGCGACCGACGCCGAAAGTGTTGAGCTGGAAGTTTGTCATCAGATGAAGGAACTCACCCAGCAAATGGCTGCAAAAGATGCCGGTGTCTTGCGGGATGAGATTTTCAAAATGGTCAGTAGCCAGGAACTGAATATTTTTAAAGCTCAACAATCGATTGACTGTCTTCTTGCAAGGCTCGATGGCGTTCAGGTAAAGCTAGAGCATTCTATCCGCAATCATCGTTCTGATTTAAGAGTCAAACTGAGCGAATTGCGTCCATTTTCTGATGAGCGAGCACGGTCGAGTCAAGAGTTTGAGGTGAGATTCGATCGAGCTGTTAGTGACTACTGCGATGCGAGGTGTACTGAATTTTATCAGCGTTTCGCGACGTCTTATTACCGGACCGTTGCTCGTGCATTGGATTCCACTCGGGAAATGATTTACAAGTTCAAAACGAAACTTGAAAAAATACAGGTTGATTTTGAATCCATCGAAGAAATTGAAGAGGTGGAGACCACTGATGAATTTAACATGAATCAAATTTTCAGCGATAATATCAATCGTGATCTCAATCAACAAATCTTAAAAACCGAACTGCAAGTTTACCAATCACTGATTCGAGACTGGGGAGATTACGTTAGCGTATTCAACGATGCGTCGCTCATGAGGAGTCAATTGCCGCAGCAAATCAGATCGTCAGCACAACGCGTTTTAACCAATGCTTATAAGAAAGTATCATTGGATGATGTGGTTCAAAAAGAAAATATTGGCCCTGAACAGTTAGTGAAATGGGCGAAAGATCGCATACGTGAGGCAAGGCCCGAGGTTGACGATTGCGGCGGCACTTGCCGGTTGATGGTTGGCATGCCTGCGTTGTCCGGCGAGTCGATGCTGCCAAGAATCCTGGAAAATAAATTCAAATTAAAGAACTGTGCAGTCAACGGAACTCAAGGTAATTTTGTGCTCTGTTTCGAAGGCGAAGACGTTCCACTTGCCAATGTGGCGTTCCGATTGCTGGAGAGCCAACCGAATGCTCCCGAATTAGTAAGGCGAATCAATACCAGAAATGACATCGATTGGTCGACACTCGATGAATTGCTGTAGTTGTCGCTTGGCTTGTCATTTCAGTTCACCAAGCGATTACTATTTTTCCAAAACATACGCAAAGATTAACGGAGCGACGATTGAGGCATCGGAGTTAATCATGAACCGCGGTGTGTCAGCTGCCAACTTACACCAGGTGATTTTTTCATTGGGCACAGCGCCGGAGTAAGAACCATAAGAAGTGGTTGAGTCTGAGATTTGAGCGAAGTACTGCCAGAGTCGAATATCTTTTTTCAAGTCTTGAATGATCGTTGGAACGGCACAGATTGCAAAGTCTCCGGCGATTCCGCCCGCGATTTGGAAAAATCCAATTGGAGCGTTAGCATCCGTTTCTAAATACCAGTTCACGAGATGCTCCATTTGTTCGGTACCTGATCGTAGTGCATGGTGTGATTTGATTTTCTTTTCAATGCACCTCGCGGCGAAGATATTCCCAAGTGTTGAATCTTCGAAGCCCGGTGAGTAAACCGGAATCTGTTTTTCATAAGCTGCCAAAAGCCAGGAATTAGCCGGATCGATCTGAAAGTGAGATCCAAGTACACCGGTTTCAAACAGTTTGTAAAAAACCTCGAAGGGAAACAGGCTTGCTCCGTTGTTGGCATTCTCGGCGCAAATGGACATGAAATTTTCTTCAATATGCCGCATCACGGTTTCCGGAATACATGTATCAGTGACCCGGTTAAACCCTTCCTCGAGGAGCGCTGTTTCATCGCTCGGTGAAAGGTCCCGATAGTTAGGGACTACTCGATATTCATCGTGGGCGACCAAATTAAAGACATCTTCTTCTAAATTGGCGCCGGTGCAGGAGATGGCGTGAACTTTGTCCATACGGATCATCTCGGCCAGCGAAATGCCGAGTTCTGCCGTACTCATGGCCCCCGCCAGGCTGACCAGCATTTTCCCACCTGAGGCGAGATGTTCTTTATAGCCTCGCGCGGCGGCGACCGTTTCTCTAGCATTGAAATGTAGGAAATTCTGGTCAAGAAAATCAGAAATGGGAGAATTCGACATGGCAGTGACTTTTTTGGGGAGAGTGCGTTTAGGGAGCAGGTTTGAGGTTCCCGCGATCCAGCACAAGTTCGTTGAATCCTTGTTGGCTCGCGGGGAAAACGTCGTTTGTTGTATCAGTTTCTTGTTGTACCAAAAACTGATTATTGGGGGTGTACAAATGAAACAACAAGTTGCATCCTAGCGACACGATGCAAAAATGCATCAACCGTAAATTGCTGAAATTTCCGAAAAAACTGGGGATTTCCGACGAATTAAGCCTGGTTCAGGCTTCGGCACCAAGTTTGCAATTGGAGCGGTAGAAGCCTTTTTCATTATTCCCGATAAATTTTTCGAAGAAACAAACAATGCACGCCAGTCAACTCGCAGAACTTGGAAGTTGGATCTCACTTCATGCTGGTAATTTTATTTACGGCGAAAATCATCAGCCTTCACTTGCCGCGACCAATTATTGGACGGCATCCAAGGTAAGGCTTCAGCGATGGGTTTCGGCATTAAAGATGTTTGAGCAGGATTTCGCCAATCGTGATTCTGAGCATGACCCCTGGCCAGCATTTGAGATTGTCGTGCAAGAAATTTTACTTTCGGAATTGCTGACACGAGTGTGGTCGGCGACGGTAATTACACACGACTGGTACCATCAACAAGATGAAATGCATGGAGTGGCTCATTCTGTTCATGTAGCCCACATCGAAGCTAAGAACCGGGCGATTCGAATTTTGCTTCATGCCCGCCCTGAAAATGAAGCGGTATTTGATCGATTGAATCGACTGCGGCGTCGAGTTGAACGTTGGACAGATATGTTTTTAGGACAGCTTCCCAATGGGGAAAAAGCTTCAGTTTTTGGTTTTGACCGTAATCGTGTACTCGATTTCAGTCGCGAACAGGACGATGCATTGGAGGCCGAAATCATAATGCGTCAACGGGTGATTGCCGCTTCTTTTTCGGTCGACGTTGTTCGAGACCAAACACCTTATTCCGCCAATCCAGATCTCAATCGCGAGTTGGCAGCCGGGATCTTAGACTTTTTCACCGCGGATCGATTCGATTCAAACAGTATGCCGAAATCAACCAGAATGATCTGGATGGAAAAAGCTCAAATCGATACTCAGTTGTTGCTCGACGAACTAGTTGAATTTGAAACCGAGGCAGAGCAGCCTCGTTTTTCTCTCCAGTAAAGCCTCTCCAGTAAAGCAAGACGCTGGACTTTACCTTATGCACGCTGGGCTAGAATCAGGCCCCAGTAATAAGGGGTTGCGGGTAAATGAGCGAATTGAACTTGCGCAAATCCACTCGACCGCAACTCACTTTCAAGCGCCAGTGGGTCGTGCAGACGTCCCTGGGAAGAGCGTAACCCTAATTCGAGATTAAAAATGGCCAGGTTTTTGTCGCCACTCTCCTGTCCGGGGAAGACGTCGACGATGGCGAATTCTCTGTCAGGTTTTACAAGTTTGTGAACCTGGCTGAAAAGTCTTTGGCAGGAACCTAAAGTCATTCGATGAATTTGGCCGGCGATTAATACCAAGTCAAAGGAATCATTTTGAATTTCTTGAATGGAGTCAAGGTCGAGTATATTTTCGGCTTCGACGTAAGTAACGTTGTGTTCCGCCCCGACATTTTCAATCGTTTTACGGGCTCTTTGAATTCCAATCGGACGGTCGAGAAGCGTGATTTTTGCTCCCGGATCTGAGTGGGTTAGGGTTGCTGAGAAGATTGCTGAGCCGCACCCAATTTCGAGAATTCGCAAATCTTTTCTGGATTTCCCGATATCGAGTGCTTGAGTCGCAATCATGGCGGTTGGCGTAAGAGTCCACTCTTCGCTGGTTTTGTTGGCGATGTAATCAATGTCCTCTACCGGGACCTCATCGCACACCGGAAGCGGAGCGCCGGTTTTGGTATGGAGCACGAGGTGTTTCCAGTATTCGTCGCCAAAATCGTAAAAACGATCCGGGATCAACCTTGCAATTGAAGAGAGTGCATAATCATCGCCGTATTTTTCTACGAGTTCGGTTTTTGCAACAACATCTAACAACCGGGCGAGTGCTTCGGGGTGTGCCCCCAGTTCATCAGCGAGTTGCGCAGCGGTTCGCTGGCCATTGCGAAGCGCGTTGATAACGCCGAGTTCGACGGCTGCACGAATTGCGTGAGAAAGTGCATTTCGATGCTGGAGAGAGATAAAATCTTCAAGTGTTTTCTGTTGTGAACTGGACATTGTTTCCTTTCTGTTTCAAACTGTATTCCACACGTTCGGGAGGACTTTATCAATGCCACTCAGGTTAATATCTATGATTATTCAATATGCACCGGTCAAATTTGTGTTTGCGAGAAGCCAAAACAATGTTTTCTTTGGCATGCTGTTGGTCTTTTTATTGGTCGCTTTCAATTTAGAGACTGCTCAGGCTCAGACTACCCGAGCAGAGGACTTGAAATTGCCACTCGGTTTTCAGGCTGAGCTGTTGTATAGCGTGCCCGGTGAACGAGGTTCGTGGGTTTCGATGACTTCGGATCCACAAGGGCGATTAATTGCGTCCGATCAGTACGGAAAACTTTATCGGATTACTCCCGGTGCCGGAGATTCGTCTAAGGTCGAACCAATTGATTTGAGTATCGGTTTCGCGCAGGGCTTATTGTGTGCATTTGACAGTTTGTATGTCGTCTCTTACGGAATTAGTCCTCCAAAAGTAAAAAAGGGTGAAAAACCGGGTAAGAAGATAGAAGCAAAGCCTGCCGGTTTATATCGTGTCCGGGATACCAATCAAGATGACCAATATGACAGTGTTGAATTACTGCGCGAGTTTGTTGGGAAGTCGGAACATGGTCCTCATGCGGTGATCCTTAGTCCGGATAAGAAGTCACTTTATATTTGTGCTGGAAATGCCACAAAAATTCCCAACCCTGAAACGACGCGTGTCCCCAAATTATGGAAAGAAGATCAGGTGCTCAATCGCCTGCCTGATGCCCGAGGGCACGCTGCGGGACGACTTGCGCCAGGAGGATGGATTTGCAAAACGGATCCGGATGGTAAGTCATTTGAGTTGGTAGCGATGGGGTTTCGTAACGAATACGACATTGCCTTTGATCCCAACGGTGAGTTGTTTACCTATGATGCGGACATGGAGTGGGATGTTGGGCTTCCCTGGTACAGACCGACAAGAGTTTGCCACGTTGTTAGCGGAGGTGAGTTTGGCTGGAGGCATGGGTCGGGGAAGTGGCCCGAGTATTATCCCGACAGTGTTCCTCCAGTATTGAATATTGGTCCGGGTAGTCCAACGGGCATCGTGTTTGGAACCGGTGCGAAATTTCCAGCCGATTATCAAAATGCGTTGTTCATCTCTGACTGGAGTTACGGCATGATTTATGCCGTGCGAATGTCTGCCAACGGCTCAACTTATCGCGCTACCAAAGAAAAGTTTTGTTCCGCGCCGGCTTTGCCTGTGACGGATCTAGTCATTAATCCTGTAGATGGTGCCATGTATTTTTTGGTGGGTGGCCGTCGTTCTCAATCGGCTCTCTACCGCGTTACCTATGTGGGTGACAAGTCGGTTGCGCCCGCCGTTTACCCCGAGCTTGACGATGCGGTCGCTGTTAGGCGAAAGCTGGAGTCATTTCATATTCCAGGTGCTGTCGTAGACTGGCCGTTGGTCTGGGAAAAGCTGGCGGATCCCGATCGAATGATTCGCTATGCGGCGCGAACAGCGCTGGAGTTGCAGGATTTTGATAAGTGGCAGGATCCTTTTGCGGCAACTCAACCACAACGTGTGTTGGAGTTAATGACAGCGGTTGCGCGATGTGGTGATGAACAGAACCAGGCAAAGGTAATTGAGCAACTTGCGAAGCTAGATTGGAATCAACTTTCGAGAGAGCAGAGGCTTCATTTGATACGCGTTTATGGGTTGACGCTTTGCCGATTGGGTGCGCCTACTGAGTCAACGCAAGCGTCTATTCGAAGTTTAGCTCAGCATTTCCCGGCTGAGGATGAACAATTGGATCGCGAATTGGCCAAGTTGTTAGTCGCCGTCAAAGCAGAAGAAGTGACCGCCAAAATCGTCGACAAATTGTTGACGCCCAGCGCCCAGGAGCCGCAAATCGCTTACGCGATGATTTTGAGCGACGCACAAACCGGCTGGGATAATGCGCTTAGAGAAAAGTATTTTCGCTGGTTTGTAGAATCCGCAAAAACGAAAGGTGGTAATTCGTTTGGTGGATACATCAACAACATCAAGAAATACGCGGTCGAAAAGTTGTCGAATCAGGAGAAAAAAGATTTAGCAGAGGTGTTGGCATTGAAGCCAGAAATCAGCGATCCGTACGCTGACCTGAAGGCAAGGCCAGTCGTCAAGAAATGGGGAATGGATGATTTCATGGATGATGACAAAACGATGTTTGCGAATCGAGATCTTGAAAATGGAAAGAAAATGTTCGCGCTTGCAACGTGTTATAAATGCCATCGAATGGAAGGGCAGGGCGGGATTGTCGGTCCTGACTTGACTCCCGCCGGGCATCGCTTTAGTACTCGCGATTTAATTGAGACCATCGTTGATCCGAGTAAAGAAATTTCGGATCAATATGAGGCAACGATTTTCCAGCTCGATGACGGCACCATGGTTACCGGGAGGGTCGCGAATCTAAACGGCAATCGATACATGGTTCAGGAGAATATGATTGACCCGGGAAGATTTACCAATGTCCAGGTCGATCAAATTGAAGTGATGAAGCCTTCTAAAACCTCGATGATGCCAACAGGGTTGCTTGATACTTTGACAAGAAGCGAAATTCTCGATTTGTTAGCTTATATGAAATCGGTTGGAAAGCGGGCTGCTGGCGAGCAATAAGTTCACGGGGCGAACGAACAAATGCTATTTCTTCGGCGATCCGGCCGGTTTTAATTCAAACCGTTCGGTCGTTCTGGAATAACCTCGTCCGCCCATGCGCCCAATGGTATCCAATTTAGATGGATCTATTTTTTGATCGTGGTCTAGGATATTATCCGCGATATTCATTAAGACAATTTTGCCAATGATAACATTCGCTGCGAGCGGCCCCTCTCCGACCGGGACAATCTGGATGACTTTGCATTCAAACTGAATCGGGGATTCCAAGACGCCGGGAGGCTGTACTTTTTGGCTGGGGACGGGGTTAAGTCCGACTTCGTTAAACTCACTCGTTTCATATTGAAAGTCGCCAGCCGTTTCAGACATTGGCTGGGCAATTGAGAACGGCACGACGTTGACGACAAATTCTCCGTTGGCGCGGATGTTGATCAGCGTATCTTTGGGGGAACCGTCTGGTCGGTTGACTGGCGAGAACATCAGGGCTGCGGGTGAGCTGCAGATTCCGTTGAAATAACTGAAGGGAGCAAGGTTGGTCACTCCCGCTGGCGAGATGGTAGATACCCAGGCAATCGGTCGTGGCGTAATAGCGCGAATCATCGTTGAGTAAACAAATGATGCCGACTCGGCTTCGGGGTCAATTAACATAATTCCAAATTTACGAAACGGTTCAGTGTTTTTGAGTCCATCGGGAAATTGCTTGGTTTAGAGCCAGCTCATGGGATAGCTTGGATCATCCATTTCCATCGCTTGTTGTGTGAGGAAAAGAGGACGGTCAGTGTCGTACATAACGGCCATTTCGTTTGTGAAATCCATGCCCATGCTTTTCATGATGGTTCCCGGGTGTGGGCCGTGAGGAATTCCGCCGGGATGGAGTGTCATGCTGCCTATGTCAACTCCCTTACGTGAACCAAATTCGCCGTCGACGTAGTACAGGACTTCATCAGCTTCGACGTTGCTGTGGACGTATGGGACTTTAACTGCCTTGGGATGGTGATCGAGATGCCTTGGTGCGAATGTGCAAATCACAAACCCTCTCATCTCGAATGTCTGTTGGTAAGGAGGAGGCAGGTGGAGGGTGCCAGTGAGCGGTTCAAAATCCCAGGCATTGAAAGTATAGGGGTAGAGAAAGCCGTCCCAGCCGACGACGTCGAATGGATTATTGGCCATAACGACACGCGTTAGTTGACTTCCATTTTTAATGAGGATCGATGTTTCGACTTCTTCGTCCTGGGTATCAAGCTCAATGGGGCTGTGAAAATCTCGCTCGCTGTAGGGCGAACCGAGGAGCATCTGCCCGTCTTGATTGAGGTATTGCTGCGGGATCCGAACGGGTCCGTTGCTTTCGATGATTAAATGGTCTTCTACCGAAATGGAATCGCTGACAATGCGGTAATTGCAGGTCCTCGGAATGACGCAGTAGTCCCCGCGGCGGTAAGGGAGTCGCCCATACGTGGTTTCGATATACCCTTGGCCATGATGAATAAAGATGATTTCATCGGCAGCTGCATTTCGGTAAATCTCTGCCTGTTGTCGGTCGGGTCGGACGCGGTAAGCGGTAAGATCTTCGTTGAACATCATGGGGATGCGGTCGGTTACCGGGTCACCACCTCTGACGAGGTTTCCGGATTTTATGTGGTGATGTCTCAGTTCTTGATCTGCGCAAGGCTTCACTTCGATTTTACCGACAGTCTTCGTTGAGATGACGCGTGTTGGAGGTCGGCGATGGTAAAGGATGCTATAGACGCGATCGAATCCCTGAGTCGTGACAACATGTTCATAGAACAGTCCCTCATTCAAATAGCTTTCGCCCAGATTTTCAAATTGCATGTGGCGTTTAGCGGGAATTTCCCCGAGGCGGCGGTAGCTAGGCATAACGACAAACCGTTAAAAAAATGGGTTACTAGACAGGGATCGATTCACACTTAGAGAATCAGTTTTTAAAGAATTGCCTCAAAACTTTTTGGACTATTCTACTCATCGACTGGATCAAAACCCGGAATTTATCTTGGTTCGCGGGAATTGGCAACTTGGTCAATGGTCTGTAAGGTAACACAATCGAACGTCGATCCGAATTTGAAGTTCCAATTATTGGACAGCTGGCTTATGAATCTCGAAGCAAATCAAAATCCAGTATGCCTGGTGACGGGCGGGAGTAGCGGAATTGGCTTGGCGACGGCCTTACTTTTCGCCGAAAAAGGCTACGAGATAGCGATTTGCGGAAGACGTGAATCGAATCTGCTGGAGGCCAAGCGTTCGATAGACGCAATTTTGGGCGATCGCGAGTGTTATACGATGGTGGCTGATCTGGAAAATACTGTGCGGGCTCGCGAGGTGGCGGCAGAGACGATCAGTCGATTTGGGCGAATTGATCTGTTGGTTAATAATGCTGCTGCATCACCGCTTGCGCCGTTCCATGAAATATCCCCGGAGACTTTTGAGGCGACTATCAATACGAATGTCAGAAGCTTGTTTTATCTTACGCAGGTGATTTGGAAAAAAATGCGAGACCAGCGAGCGGGAGTGATCGTTAATATTTCATCACTTTCAGCGGTTGACCCCTTCGACGGGTTGGGGTTTTACGGAGCTTGCAAAGCGTGGATGGATTTGATGACACAGGCCCTTGCCAGCGAAGGTGCGGATTTAGGGTTAAGAGTTTGCTCTATTCGACCTGGTGCGGTGGAAACTCCGATGCTTCGACGGCTGTTTCCTGATTTTCCATCTGAGCAATGTGTTCAACCTCGCAGGATTGCGGAAACGGTTTGGGGGTGTGTTTCCGAACCAGAGAACTACCCAAGCGGCGAGGCTTTTACCGTTACGGATCAACCTTAGTTTTTTCTTATTCACGAAAGCAATAAAAGTTGCATGCTGCGTCTCTCTCGAGAAATTCGATTTTCACTGGTTTCGCCGGATAGTATCGGGGCGGTGGAATCAAAAAATTCATGGGCTGGTTGGCCGTCAACCAACGCCATGGTTCCTGCGCTAGTGTTAGGCTGCGTGATTGAGGGAGAACCGGATTCGGAATCGGGCTATCTTTGCGATGTCTCAAAAATCGACGGACTTTTGAGATCGATTGCAACAGACCTATTGATCGGTCACCCTCAGCGTTTTCCAACCGGTGAGCTAATGATACGCGGGGTTTGTCGAGAGTTTCTAAAGCGTTGGAATCATACATCGAGCTTGGTTTCTATTTCTTTGTCGACAAATCCTTACTTAGAATTTTCAATTCACGTAGAGCAAGATATGAATTTAATGGCAGACGAAGATGTGACAGTACATTTGACCCAGCAATTTGAGTTTTCTGCGGCACATCGGTTGCACTGTAGCCAACTTTCGGATGAAAAAAATCGGCAGTTGTTTGGCAAGTGCAATAACCCAGCGGGGCATGGACACAATTATGTTCTCGATATCACGCTGTCTAATCAGGTTGAAAATCAGACCGGGGCCATTGTGTCGTTAGGTGAATTCGAAGCGACGGTAAAAGAGTTGGTAATTGACCGGCTCGATCACCAACATCTGAACCATGACGTCGCTTATTTTGCCGACGTTAATCCCACGGTTGAGAATATTGCTGCAGCGGTTTTTGAGTGGCTTGACGGCCACTTTGGCGAGGCAACACTTGAGCGGGTTCGAGTTTATGAAACTCCCAAAACATGGGCTGAGTGTACCCGTTGAGCGAATTCAATTGGTTACGAACTGGTAGCCAATTAAGTTGCAAATCTCGACCGACTAAATTTCGGCGAGTTTTCATCACAGTTAGGCAAAGTCAATTATGGTTTTAGTTTTTTCCGCAGGTCAGGAATGATTTCGGCCGGTACGAATCTTGCAAGTTGTTCGTCGGTTGCCAAGGGCGTGATCTGTTTGATCAGCGAACTGGAGACGTGAGCGTATTCACCATCCGCCATCAGAAAGACAGTCTCCAATTCATCATTAAGTGCGCGGTTGGCCATCATCATCGTAAATTCAGCGGCGATATCAGTGAGAGGCCGGACACCACGGATCATCACTTTCGCGTTGCACTTTTTGACAAAGTTGACCGCAAGGCCTTCGAACGTCTCCACTTGGACGTTGTTCAAATGGGCGGTCACCCGGTGGACGAGGTCCAGTCTTTCATCCGACTTAAAAAGGCCAGTTTTCTCAATATTGACACCAATTCCGATTACTAATTGGTCCACAAGTCGACTGCTTCGTTCGATAACGTTAAGGTGTCCGAGAGTGATCGGATCGAACGAGCCGGTATAAACGGCGGTCTTCATTAGAGAATTGTCCTGTTGGATGTTTCCGCGAGAAAGCCAGAGTTGGGTTCCTTTGATGCTACTTAGTGTACCTAATAAGAGCATTTAATACGGAGTAGGGACGAGATATCAGCGGGTTGGAAATCAAAAAAGCCATTTTTCGTGGCTACAAGGAAAGATTTTTTGGGAAAGAGGTTGGTTTGTTAGTGGTTCAATCCATATAATCAAGCCAACGACGGCGTTGAAACGGGTTTGTGACTGAATGCCGGTTTAATGCTCATGCCGAAACACTGGAAAAAGTGCTACAAGCCCACCTTCTTCGGAAGGACTACGCGTGATAACCGGAATCGTCGATACCTGAAAGCAGGTTCATCGCATTCTCTTTGATATGCCGTCGTGACACCACCCAAAGGCCAATTATACTAACGTAGAGTCTATTATTAGTAACGGGCACTCTGGTTCTATCCGAACTGGGCTGTTTATTTTTGGCGATGATCGGATTGCTGTCTTTGGCAAGTCCGACTCGCGAACGCAATTTTGAGGATAACTTCTGTGCAGAAGGGGCTTTGTATCGCCGCGCTAACGATCGCTATCATCGTTTTCGCTTTATTCCTTGCCGACTTAGTTCTGGGATTCTCCGGAATGCAACAGGTTGCGCCGTTCAAGTTTGCAAATATGTATATCGACATTGTGTTTGTCGTTTGCTCGCTGCTCTTGGCTGTGATGAGCTGGTTTACGCTTCGCGAACAGGTTTAGTTGTCCAATCGGGGCAAAAGACGGTTCGTCGCGATCTTCAATTCTTGCCGCTCTAATGGCGAGCGTCATCTCCAGCTCGACTGACGAATCGATGCGTGTGGCCTTGATCATTCTGCCGAGGTACTTGGGTTTGTTGATGCTCACCTCCAATGGCACAAAAGCGGTAAGAGCTTTTTGTGTTTGAAAATTGATTGATTTCGTTTGTGAGTTGGAATTGTTTTTATTCTTAATCCGAACTGCGTTATCATAACGGTCTGGGGTTTGTTGCTTTCCCTCCTTCGTTTCTGGGAGAATTTTTCATGAGTCGTTCTTTGTCTCGCCGTGAATTTGCCAAAGCTGGTGCCGCATCTGCGGTTGCGGTTTCAATGCCTTCGGCAGTATCTGCTGCTCCACCCTCTGAGAAAGTTCGCGTAGGATTCGTCGGCGTCGGTAATCGCGGTTCTCAATTGATGAAGGCGTTTGCAACTCAGGACGACTGTGAATTCATTGGAGTTGCAGATGTTTACCAGCCCTATCGCGAACGAGCCAAACAGAATTTTGGGGCAAATCTGGTCGCAGTCGAAGACTATCGTAAGTTATTGGATCGAAAGGACATCGATGCCATTGTCATAGCGACTCCTGACCACTGGCATGCGATTCAGGCAATTACTGCTATGTCTGCAGGAAAGGACGTCTACGTTGAAAAACCGTTGAGCGTGACGATTCATGAGGGGCGGCAGATGGTTGAGGCGGCGCAGCGGTACAACCGCATTTCCCAAGTTGGGTTGCATCGCCGCTCGATGAAGCTTTATCGGAATCTATCGGATTTGATGAAGTCAGATCAATTGGGGAAGATTACTGTTTCGAGAGCCTATCGTTTGAACAACATGTTCCCAGATGGAATTGGGCGGCTGCCGCATCAAAATCCCCCCGCTGATCTGAACTGGGATCTATGGCTTGGTCCACGTCCCAAGCAGGCTTATCAAGAGAATATTGCCCCCTATAAATTTCGCTGGTGGCAGCGGTTTTCTTCCCAGATGGGGAATTGGGGTGTGCATTATTTTGATACGATTCGCTGGATGCTCGGGGAGTCAGCGCCTGCATCGGTGGCGGCAATTGGTGGTAATTTTGCGATTGATGATGACCGTACGATCCCGGATACCGCCGAAGCTGTATTTGAGATGCGTGGAGGGTCGCTGCTTACATTTGGACAATATGAAGCCACCAGTAATCCGGCGTTGGCTTATGGAGAGATTGAATTTCGTGGTACACAGGGGACCGCTTATTCTTCGTCAACGGGTTACAAGGTCATTGCAGAGAAACCGGGGCAGTTTCAGGCAAAGGGAGTCAGGGGGAAGGACTCTGAATTTATGCTAAACGAGCCTAATAGTGTGGCGACTGCGAACCACGCGAGAAATTTCTTAGATTGCGTAAAGTCGAGAAAGCAAACGAATTGCTCAATGGAAGAGGGGCATCGCTCGACCACTTTTGCACACCTTGCCAATATCTCATTGGCAACTAAGTCACGGCTTGAGTGGGATTCGGGGAATGAGCGGTTCGTCGATAATGAGCCGGCCAATGAGTTGTTGCATTACGAATACCGCAAAGGATTTGAATTGCCGACCTGAGCGCCAGTTTTCTAGTCGGGGATTTTACCGCGGAGGCAGCTCTTATTTAATGCAGCCCAAT
>WTFU01000098.1 GCA_011523945.1 Mariniblastus sp.
GGAATTACCGTGTAGCCGGCAAACGAGAAACAACGAAATACTCGACACGGCTCGCGAGATAATGGGTCTGGAGGCTGGAGCTTCAATTTCGAATATCAAGAAAAACACCGGGTACTTTCAAGCGAATACCATCCGGAAAAGTTTCAAAGCGAAAACGCAGTAGTTACTAAATTGGCCAGCGAAAAATTCCGGCATTTTGTCAGCTTTCCTAGTGTTTTAGTTACTTTACGAGACCACAGATGAAATCAAAACTCATGCAACTAACGATCTATGCTCTGCTCGGATGTGGCTTGACTATTAGCCTTGTTGTGGGAGCTAATGACACTCGCTTTGTTATTCCAATTGCTGTATATAGCTTGATCTGCGGAATCATTTTCTTTTTGGACGTGATCTTTCTCCCAAAAAGGAGAGGGGCTAGGCCATGCCCTCATTGCGGCCGTCTTATGACACGCCGCCGCCCTGCACCTCTTCCACCCGCTTGCCCGAAATGCAACCCACCCGTGAAAGTTGACGTTTCGAAGCTACCTGAGTTATCCGATAACGTTCGAAAAATATGTGACGGCCCAAACGGCTCCAAATTAGAGGCTGTAAAGTTGTACATTGCCGACACGGGCTCGACTATTGCGGAAGCTAAAGCAGCTGTTGAAAAGTACCTCAAACAACGAAAGAGAAAATGATGAAATTTCGCCGTCTCTTGAATGGAGGATTGCAGAATAACAAAAACAATTGGGCACTTGGGGACTAGTAAGCGTTCCGTTTTGGTTCCACGACCCTCACAGCAGTTGTTATCTGGATTCAAGGTGGATGATACTCGAATCGCGAGTATCAGTCGATCACACAACCGCTCAGTTCTATCAAGCTGTCAGAGATATACCGGCACTTTCCACTCGCTCGAAACATTTCTCCCAACTGAAGTTGTTGAATTGTTGTCCTGCTTTCATTGGTAAAGTAGCAATCGGCTGAATATGTAGGATCATCCAGAAGAGTGACTTTTACAAGCGTCTTGGAATCCCCTTCGGCGACTTCTATTTCAATGCCAGATACAACGCCGTTGATGCGTAAAAATTCACCTTCATGCCCCGAATCCTCACGCGGGTTGGCTCCTTCAAGTTTAATTATTCGTCGAATTGCCGACTCATCTAGATTGGTTGGTGACGCTTGCCGCGTCCCCCGTTCGTCTTTTTTATTTTCTTCGTTTGACGGGGTCTGGTCGCATCCAATGGCGAAACAGCAGGCTACGACAAGACCAGTTATAGATAAAACGCGAGTTATCATATTCGAGATCCTAAAGATTGTTAAAGCAAATCATAAATTAATTCAAAGATAGTTCTTTATTCATTGTTTAACTTAGTATTGCGTGCGGCTTGCTGTCGCCTCCGCCAAACTTCACACCCATTTTGTGCATCGCAAAATCTAGGACCAACTTATAGAACCTATGCGACGCAGGCAAGGAGCGTGACTAGGGCTTTGGTTCATGCGATATTAAAGTTCCCCCGGATCTACAGACGATTCCGTTACGATTTCTTTAACACTCGATGAAATGCTCAAAATGTCATCTGAAATCGACGTGCAACTTTTAAAAAGAGATCCAATTACGAAAATACTACCAATAAAAATTGGAATCACGAAAACCACAGCTCCCCAAGACTCGCTCGTATCATCTGTCATTTGATTTCCCGCTTGAAAGACGGCACACATTGGATAAGCTCGATTTTACAAGGTGACATTGGGATCGCAAAAACAAAGCGAAAAGAATCAATCCATTAATTCTATCATATGCTCGTAGGTCCCATCATCATTTCGAGTCGTTATTACTTGGCCCCTAGCTCCCATAAACGTACCCGTGCCGCCAATCACCGCTCTGTATTGCGGTTCATTTTTCTTCATCTCACTATTGTCACTGTGTGGATAAACTGACCGGCCACCAACAACGATGGTATTGGCTTCACCAAAATCAAATACCAACTGGACAATCCGATCCTGGAATACTTCATGATCTTTTTGAGGAATGTCAACGGTCATAATAAAGCCGCTGAGTTTTCCTGCCATGCCGTTGTCGCTCGTGATCGCTGCATCAAACGCCAACAGGTCTCCATGAGAAGCACCTTCCTTATCAAGGTCGATGTGTGTGAGGTCTGGAAGCTCTTGGTGAACCTCCAGCACCTGCATTGGAAGCGCCGTTCCAACATATGCACGGGTGGAAACAGGGCCCGTCAGCGCTTCTTCAATGCTTACAAATTTATCTTCTTTGCATGAGGTGCACAGAAGAATCAGCGGTAACAAAACAATGAGATTTTTCATGATCTGGAATAACTTCTCTACTTAAGGAGTTTCTGTTTAGCTTAGCGCAGTATCGTAACACGGCACGAAGCAATCGTTAACTCGACAGCAGATGGTTAAGCTAAAATCTGTTTTATTACCTTCATTGGCTCGACACCCGTCAGACGTTGATCAAGCCCTTGGTATCGAAGCGTAAATCGCTCGTGGTCAATTCCGAGACAGTGCAACACAGTTGCGTTAATCTCGTTGATATGAACCGGATCTGAAATTGGATTGTAGGAGTACTCATCCGTCTCGCCCAATTCGACTCCCCCTTTAATACCTCCGCCGGCCATCCACATACAGAAGTTTCGTGGGTGATGGTCACGGCCATACCTCTCGCGAGTGAGCGCTCCTTGCGAGTAAACCGTACGGCCAAATTCACCGCCCCAGATCACCAACGTATCTTTGAGCATTCCACGTTGTTTTAGATCGGTAATCAAAGCGGCACAGGCTTGATCCGTATCCATGCATTGATTACCTAGTTCAACGGGAAGATTACCATGTGAATCCCAACCACGGTGCATGATCTGAACCATGCGGACGCCACGTTCCACCAAGCGCCTCGCCAACAAAGCACTTTGAGTAAACGATCCCGGTTTATCGACATTGGCTCCATACAGCTCTTTCGTCGCCTGTGTTTCCTGACTCAAATCCGTCAACTCGGGAACGCTGGTTTGCATTCGATACGCCATCTCATATTGAGCAATCCGAGTTTGAATATCAGGGTCACCAAACTTTGAAAACCCTTTGGCATTCAGCTTACCAAGTGCATCCAACATCGCGCGACGATCACTTCGATCGACTCCCGGCGGGTTATCTAAATAGAGGACCGGTTCTGCCCCGGCGCGAAGTACCACACCACTGTGCTTGCCTGGTAAAAATCCTGGCCCCCACATTCGTGTGTAAAGTGCCTGGGCGTTGGAGCCGGCGGGAAAATTGGGAACCAAGGAGACAAAAGCTGGAAGGTTATTCGTCTCGGCCCCCAATCCATAGGACACCCACGACCCCATACTCGGCTTACCCGGCACCTCACTTCCGGTCATCACAAATGTACAAGCCGGATCATGGTTAATCGCATTGGTATGAACGGTTTTAATGACGGCAATGTCATCCACAATTTTTGCGGTGTGCGGCAGGAGCGAGCTCACCCACCGGCCACACTCTCCGTGTTGCTTGAACTCGTACTTTGAAGGAGCCACCGGAAACTTAGCCTGACCGCTGGTCATCGTCGTGATGCGATCACCCAGAAAATCTTTGGGCAAATCCTTTTCGAACTCTTTCACTAAATTTGGCTTATAGTCCCAGGTATCAAGCTGAGAAGGGCCGCCATTCATATGCAAGTAAATGACCGACTTCGCCTTCGCGGGAAAATGTGGCAGACCGGGAAGCGGCGGATGGACGCGTTCTTCCTCTTCTACTCCCATCGCCTGGGCGGCCAATGGTGGACCCATTAGGGAAGCCATGGCGATTCCGCCCATACGCAATCCAACATTGCCAAAAAATTGACGGCGCGTTTGCAGCAGTTGATGTTCAAAAAGCGGGTTTTTATTATTCATCAGTTTTCTCAATTGCGAACAATCGCCTCATCGAGGTTAAGAATCAAATTAGCAACCAAGGTCCAAGCAGCAAGTTCTACTTCGTCCACATCCGCAGGTGGTTTTGATTCACCGACCTGAATTGTCTTTTTTGCTTCCTCGGGTGCATCTTTGTATTTCGTCCGTTGACGATTAAAGAAATCTAATACGATCGCAGATTCTTCCGGACTTGGACGACGTGCTAACACAGTACGATAGGCAAATTCAACTCTTGAGTCCGGGGTTTCTGCTGCCGCCATGATCCGACTGGCAAATGCCCGAGCTGCTTCGAAGTGCTGAACATCGTTCAGCAACTGAAGCGCCTGCAATGGTGTGTTGGTTCGATCACGCCGGATGCAAGATTGCTCACGGGCGGGTGCATCAAAGTTCTCAAGCATGGGATGAGGAGCAGTTCGCTTAAAGAACGTGTACAAGGTGCGCCGGTAAAGGTCATCTCCATTACCTCGTTTATAAAAACGCGTATTGGAGCCGCCAAATCCGATTGGTTCCCAAATATTGGGGGGTTGATAAGGGTTAACGCCCTTGCCTCCCATGTCATGCACCATTAAACCGCTTACAAATAATGTCTGATCTCGCAGTTGCTCAGCATCGAGCCGGAAACGAGGCCCGCGGGCAAGTTGCTGATTTTCCGGGTCAGCAAAATATCGGGATGACGGAGCGATACTCTGTTGACGAAATGTTTGGCTAGTTACCATCAGGCGCATGAGTTCTTTAACATCCCAGCCAGATTCCTGAAACGTTACCGCCAACCAATCCAACAATTCAGGGTGCGTTGGCAGGGTCCCCTGAGTCCCGAAGTCGTGACTAGTTTTTACCAATCCAATTCCAAACACTTGCTGCCAAAAACGATTAACGGCAACTCTCGAAGTTAAAGGATTTTCCGGAGCAACGATCCAGCGAGCTAAATCCAATCGATTGGCTCGTTCACCCGCCTGTTTCAAAGCGGGAAGAATCGCTGGAGTCCCCGGCATGACGGGTTCGCCTGGGGAATCATATTCACCCCGAATCATTACAAAACTATCGCGCGGTTTCGGCAGATCTTTGAATACAAACGTTGAGGGAACGGAATTGTCATAATCAGTGCGTTGTTTTTTTACCGCCGCCAATTCCGCCTTCATCGCCGTGAAAGGCTCACTAGTTGTCGAACACACATTTGCGACATAAAAATCCCGGATGCGTTTCAACTCTTCTGGCTTGCGTTCTTTATCGGGCCCTTCTTTAAGCCACTGATTTATATCTGCCGGAGCTCCCGGAGTGTTCTTACCTGTTTGAGCTTTTCGCCAGGCGGTCAGGGATAGGGTCGGATCGGTAACGGGATCCAATCGCCCCACGACTCCCATCTTGTCGAAATAGGCTGTGCCGCCATGAACCGTAAACGCAAAACCATTGACTTTACTTGCAGCGGTTAAACCAACATCGGAAGCGGCAAACTCCAATTTCGCCCACTTTCCTGCTTCGGGAATACCACCTGCGGGAAA
>WTFU01000153.1 GCA_011523945.1 Mariniblastus sp.
CATCCAAAGACCGATGCATAGCAAGTAGCTGATTTAGAGAATTCGCACAATAACCATTCAGTTCAAGAAAAGTCTATCAAAGTCTTGCTGCCGGTTGGCGGCGGAGGTGGGGAAGGCTTTCTCTATCTTAGACAACCGTTTTAAAAAGTCTAATCCTCGATTGGCGAATCTGTTTAACACGGAACGGTGTGCCTGGTTATTGGCACAAAAAAGAGGGTCTCCTTCCTAATTTTGAAGATTGTGTAAAATCAGGTTCTTTCTCGCTATTGAGCAAAATTCGTCCATTTTCGGCTATCTTGCCATTCCAAACGGAATTGGGGTTTGATTCGGGGCGACTGGCTTAGAGTCTCCGCTCGGTCGCCTGTTGTCACAATATCGCTCCCCAGCGAGGGTGTCAGACTGGAGCGGTGGTGCTTGGTTTCTGCAGTTTCACTGTAACTAACCAAGTAACATACAGGGCCCGAGATTGCGGTTTGCGAGGCGGGGCTCAGTTTCTTTTAATTCTAGACTAGTCGCCGCTGGCAACACTTACTGAATTTTGAGCCGCCAATTTTGCACGAAGTTGAATAATCTCTTTTTGCTGAGCCTCGACGAAGGTCGCTGCTCCGTTAAATTCGTCGGCCATGTCAGACCAAAAGTCGTCGTTTCTGAATTGGCAGTTTTGTACCTCGCCATCTCCTAATTTTCGCAAGTGAGATTTAAGACGGACAATGGGGCCAACAAAACGGTTGCTAAAGCGAATGGTATCGAGCATGAAGGCGGGGAACATCGATAGCATGACGACTCCAATTATGACGAACTCGCCAGTTTCTTGCTTCAGACGCTGAAAAATGCTGAGACCTGGATCCCCAAGCAATGTTTGTAGCACGATCACGGCAAATGCTGCGACCATAAAAAAGATTGCCCAGTGAAGGCAAATTCGTTTGAGAAGTGCTCCTTGAACTTGAGCATCGATATAGTTTTGTTTTCGTTTTGCGGGTGCGGGGTTCGACATGCCTAACTTGCTTGTGGGTCTATTAATTTTTGAGTTGATGTAACTGGCGGCCACCAAAACCTACTTCATAAATCACTTCTAAGATGCCGAGTTTTTTCGAATAATTTTCGATCTTTTTTGGTGGGGAAAGAAATGAAAATGGTCAGCTCCCTTGCCTTGGCAATTTGGGGCATGCTTCCGCCGTTAGCAGGCTTTCGAGAAAGGCAGTAGGTGTTTGACGGGGTACCCCTAAGCAATTTTTTTTTATTAATCGATACAGTTCCCCAACCTTGGGCTATGCTCTCGCAAAAGAGCGTGTCTCGATACCCAAATTTAGGGTAAGGGCGTTGGGTTATGCTTAATCTAGCGAGTTAATCGTGCGGTCGAGGCAGGTTTAAGATATGCTGACTTTCGCACCGAATAATCTCAATACGGCGTTTTTTCACTAAATCTGAACGTAGCCATCGGGCTTTGGCATGAGTCTCAAATTCGGAATTTATCTGGTCGAGCAGCGAGTCATCTCGCCCGAGCAATTCTGTGGATTGGTGAAGATCCAGCAAGAATCAACAATGTCGCTACCAACCATCAGCTTGCGAAAGAATCTCTTGACGATCAAGCAAGTCGCCCAAGTGCTGAACGAGTTGGAGCAAGATTCCGAGAAAACATTTATTCAGTCAGCCATGGAACTGGATTTTTTAAACCGGGGGGAAGCTGATCAGATTTTGCAGTTTCAGCAGGAGAGTTGCCCGCCGCTGCGAAAGTTGATCGTCAAGTGTGGGCTCCTATCTCAACGACAGTGTTCAATCTTATTCTTGTATTTTGAACGTCATGGGAGTAAGGCTACTCTGCCGGCACCAGCAGCCAAGCCAATCAATATTCGCACTGAATCTCATGCAAATAGCAGTGTACCTGCCCCTCGAGGGACATTGAGAGAGCCCAATTTCTCGAAGTCGAATCGATCTGCTGCCGAGTATGTCATCTAATGTCGATTCTGCGATCGACTCTAATTCGGTTAAGATTGGCGTCTGGTATTGGGGTATTGAGTAATCGACTTGAATTTTTGCTTTGAGGTTTCGGTTTAGCGCATGAAAAAAGCCAAGGAGCAAGCCTTGGCCTTAATCGTTTAATTCTTGTTGAGCAGAATTAGCGCTTCGCCAGCATGCGGTTCCGCTTGGATCGTCTTTCGGCACGCAAACGCGCACGACGATTGGTCTCACTGGGTTTTTCGTAATACTCTCGTCGACGCATTTCCTTCTTAATTCCACTACGTTCGACTAGTTTTCTGAATCTTCGGACCGCTTCCTGAATGGATTCTTTGTCACGTACCAGCAGCTTTACCATTTTTTCTCCAAACCAACCATCAAATTCACCGTCATCCTTTTATAATTTATGGAAATCGCCGGTAACCGCCGGCTACCCACAATGCGCTAATCGGCCATTTCTCGCGGAAATGTCTCGCAAACTCCCGAGTTTACCGGCATTTTTGAACATCTGTCTATAGCCAATTCGATAAACAGGGATTTTTTCCAATAAATTGACTAAATTTAATCAGAATGCGTCTGCTTGGTCCCGTGATTTTTCGAATGTTGCTGCTGTTGATACTATTTGCCTAGTCGTTACTACCAGACTGTCACGTCAAAAACGCGGCCACCGAATCGCTTCTTCCGATGATTTCAGTAACACAGACGAGCATGCCACGCTTATCTGAATCGGGATTTGAGAATTTCCTTTTGGAAGCTGCCAATGCCTTCTGGAGGTTCCACCCCTGCTATTACCGGATGGAAGTGAGCGATGTCAGACGAGACGGTTGAATTCAATTTTCATTGCCCCGAGAACGTTGATGTCGCCGAGGGTTCGGCCGTAGATGGTAGTGTCGAAATCGTTGAAGAAGAACGTCCGGAACTCACAGGCTACGAGCTGGTTGCCGATATGATGCGTCGACAGGACGACGTGATCAATGAGTTGGACCAGTTGAATCAACGTATCGAAGCGGCCATTCAGGAAATTACAGACGCTCGAAAACTCGATGATGAATCAGTCGAAGAGTTTCAGGAAGAAATGGATGAGGACTTGCAACTAAGAACAGCTGCTTAGTTAGACATTCGCTTCGTTCAAAAATCACCAGTTTCCGAACTAACGATGGTTTGATTTCCATTTTGATCAATCTGTTGTCACGCCGTCAATTAATTCAGTGAAACGTGACAAACGATTATTCAGTTTGATCCAGGTTACCAGATTTTCTGATAGCCCATGTTAGTCGAAAGCCCATCATGATGCTTGCGAAACATCCTGCGAGCCCCAGAATCGAAAGGTCGTGTGAACCCATCGGTCCTACTTCAGGGAAAAGTAGAGGCGGAACTTTGTAGCTCAGCATTAAAGATGAACCCAGGAACAAAGCACTTGTCATCAATCCCATAACGAGGCGGTTCGCGGTCGGTCCAAGTCTCCGGTGGTCGAGTTTGACATCAAACTGGCCTGACTGCACTTGTTCCAGAATGTTGGTGATTCGTTTCGGTAGCTGGTCAACAAGTTGTTCTACTTCCATGTAAAACCGTCTCATTTTTTTTGCCTGACGGGTCGGCGATAGACGTTTTAACAACAGCAATCGCTGAAACGGCTTCATGATCTCCATCAGGCTGAAATCCGGGTTGAGTTGCCGGCCGGTGCCTTCCAGTGAGACGAGTACTTTAATCAGCAATGAAACTTCGCCGGGAAGCGTGATTTCAAATCGTCTGACCAAAGACATAAAGTCGTTTAGCGCGCCGCTCATATCGAATTGTGCCAAAATTTGAGTTGAATATTGACCAACAAAATCGGCGACTTCGTTTGAAAACGCGGACTCGTTTAACTTACCGGGGCAACGTCCAATGCGTTTGATAAGCGTTGAAAGCATCGACACGTCTTGATTGACGATGGCAACAAGCATCGCTTCGATGTCTTCTCTGAGTTGTTCACTAATCCTTCCCACCATCCCGAAATCTAACAGACCGATCGTTCCATCATCCTGAATAATGATGTTGCCGGGGTGAGGGTCGGCATGAAAGAACCCGTGATGAAAGATCATCTTGAGGTATAAATTGGCTCCTGTTTGTGCAACAGCGCTGGGGTCGACGCCGGCGGGACAGTTGTCATTGATTTTTCGAATGCTGGTTCCGGAGATATGTTGCATCGTGATCATACGTGCAGAGCAGAGCGCGGAAATTGGTTCAGGAATCACGACCGTTTCGTCTTTTTCAAAAAGCGATCGAAACTGAATGAGATTTCGCTCTTCCCGTCCAAAATCAAGCTCCCGCTTCATCGTGCGGGACATTTCTTCAACTACAGCGATGGGCTGGTAGTTTTTGAAATCATCAATTTTTTCAGCAAGTTGAGCCAGTCCGGAAAGAATGTCGAGATCCGTTTCAACGACTCGGTCGATGCCGTCGTGGCGGACTTTAACCACAACGTCGAGCGGTTCCCGGCGGTTTGCTTCTTGCTCCTGCTGGGTGGAGGCAAACGAAAATCGCTGCGGGTCGAGTTTTGCCCGGTGAACCTGTCCAATAGAAGCGGAGGCGATGGGTTCTTCTTCAAATTCAATAAAGATATCTTCTAATGGAACCCCCTGTTCATTTTCAATGATCCGTTTTGTGGTTTCGAATGGGTCTTTGGGGGCGTTGGATTGCAGTTTTTCAAGTTCAAGTGCAAGGTCTAAACCAATTAAATCCGGACGCGTGCTGAGCAGTTGTCCAAACTTGATAAATGTTGGCCCCAGTTCAGTGAGTGTCATTCGAATGCGAGCATTGTGCGTTAGCTTAGATTGGGCAGCGCCATCCTGAGTTTTTAAGCGATCGGTGAGGAAATCGATGTGAAAACGGCTCAGCCAGTCTGCTAAGCCATATTTACTCATGACCGAAACAATTTCGGTCCAGCGGCGAACATTGCGGTAAAGTTGCGGCACCGAAGTTATCTTGCGTTTCATAATTGACCGGTGCGAAGAAAGCTGGTTATTCAAGTTTGATTTTGTGGCGAGTCGCACAAACGAGTGCTTGTTCAAATTAAGTTAGATTCTCTTGCGAAGCAAACGCCAATACGAAATTCAATCTAATTTCTGATAGACTGTGGATGGCTTGTGTATCTCGGAGCGACTGGGCGTCGAGAGTTGGCCAGGTTAGGAAGTCCGTGCAATTCCTAAATGCTGGAGTTTTGTCGAGGGCAATTGATTTAGTTTTAACAGGTGAGGACTCAATGAATTCGTTAGGTCGCCGAGGTTTGTTGTTAGTATTGGTGGTTGGGTTTTTTGCGGCATCAGTTATTCGAGCTGACGACTGGAATCAATGGCGCGGAAATGATTTGCGGAGTGTTAGTAACGGAGCAGCGGTTCCCATTGAGTTTGATAAAGAGAATCAGATGCTCTGGCGATTTCCAATGCCGGGGACTGCCGGTTCAAGTCCTATTGTTTGTGGTGATCGGGTTTTTGCAACAAGCGTCGATGAAGATGAGTTGGTCTTAATTTGCGTGGGAATGGACGGCAAACTGAGGTGGAAACGTGTTCTCGAAGGGGAGGATATTAAAAGTCGTGATGGTGCGAATGCAGCCAGTCCGTCGCCGAGCACCGATGGAGAGCATGTTTGGACCATGATGGGAAACGGTATGCTGCAATGTTTTACCGTCGAAGGTGAGCCAGTTTGGACAAAAGATCTCCAGAAGGAATACGGAAAGTTCAATATTCAGTTTGGTATGTCAATGACGCCAGTTTTGGACAACGGTAATTTATATTTAGCTCTAATGCACGGAGACATGCGTGATACAAAAACGACCTCGGTTGGCCAGGTTATCGCACTGGATGCAAAAACGGGAAATGAGATCTGGGTACACCTAAGGAAAACAGATGCCGTTTCTGAAAATACGCACTCCTACGCTTCGCCGACGATTTATCGAGATGGCAAATACGAGTACCTGATTACTCACGGGGCCGACTATGTAATCGGACATTCGCTAAAGGATGGTTCTGAGATTTGGCGATGCGGCGGAGTCAATCCAAAAGGCGAGGGCTATAATAATTATTTGCGATTCGTTGCATCGCCGAGTTGTGCAGACGGAATCATTGTCGCTCCCACAGCGAAGGGCAGAGCTGTGTTGGGTCTGCGTGTGCCGCTCCAAGGAGATGTAACGGGAGAGCGAAAAGCTTTCCATTGGAAAATGCCAAAAGGAACGCCGGACGTGTCGACCCCCGTTATTTATGAAGGTTTGGTTTACTTGGCAGGTGAAAAAGGCGATTTTTCTTGCGTCGATGCACTCTCTGGCGAGCGGTATTATCGTGAGCGTCTGTCAGCTGACAAACAGCGGGCGACACCGGTTGCAGTGAATGGAAAAATATATCTCGCGGGGCGGCGGGGAACCGTCTTTGTGATTAAAGCGGGAAAAGAGCTGGAAGTTCTTGCCCGAAATAAACTGGGGGAGGAAATCACATCGTCGCCAGCAATCTCAAATGGGAAGATATTTATTCGAACTTTCGATGCTCTTTACGCTTTTGGTGCTAAGCAATGAAGGCGAAGGTAAATTCGATCGTTAAATAAAGTTGATTTTCGGATGCTTGTCTAAATGCGATGTGAAACAAAAAATCTGGAGTTAGTGATGAGCAATAATTATTATGGGATACTGTTTTTTTTCCTTTTCATCAGCGTTCCCACTTGCCTGTGGGGACAGTTGACCGAAGAAAAAGGGGAGTCCCACGAGAGCCACAAGTTTGCGATTGTAATTCACGGGGGAGCGGGCTCTTCGGCAGCTAACGCAACTCCGCTTCAAGTGGAGCGAAGAAAAGCTTCTTTAACAAAAGCACTGGACCAAGGCATTGCTGTATTGTCATCCGGCGGTACGTCACTGGATGCGGTAGAGTCCGTTTTAAAAATTCTGGAGGATGATCCTCAGTTCAATGCGGGGAAAGGCGCTGTGTTCAATGCTGCGGGTGGCCACGAATTAGACGCCTCGATTATGGATGGGAAGACAAAGGCCTGTGGTGCTGTCGCTGGCGTCAAGACAGTAAAGAATCCAATTGCATTAGCAAGGTTGGTAATGACCGAGACGCGGCATGTTCTTTTAGCTGGAGCTGGAGCTGAAGAATTTGCTAAGCAGCAAAAGGTCGAATTTGTCGCGCCTGAATATTTTGATACCTCGGGAGCAAAAAAGTCTTGGGAGCGTTACAAGCTACGGATGAAGTCGCGAACCTTAGGTCTAAACAGCGACGTGGAAGGGGAGTTCGAATCTAGCTGGAAAATGGGAACGGTTGGTTGCGTTGCACTCGACGGAGAAGGGAACATTGCTGCGGGTACTACCACAGGTGGAATGACCTATAAAAAGTTCGGGAGAATTGGAGACAGTCCGATAGTCGGAGCTGGAACCTATGCTGACAACGCCACCTGCGGAGTGTCTGCGACTGGCATCGGTGAGCAGTATATACGCAATGCGGTGGCCTACGATGTTTCAGCGCAAATGAAATACAAGGGCGCGACCTTGCAGGAAGCCGTCGATGACAATTTGCGGCGACGTCTTAATAAAAACGACGGCGGCCTCATTGCAGTTGATAAAGATGGAAATATTGCTATGGGCTTTAATACCGCGGGAATGGCCCGTGCCGCTGCCGATTCGCAAGGGCGTTACGAAGTGATTTGGGGGGATTCCACAGGTCAAGCGCGAAAGTAAGATGATTTACGGTTTTGCGGCATTGGGTTAATTTCCAATCGCTCCTTGGCCGCTCGTAATGTTTAATTGGGTTTGCCTTGAGCCGCGAAGTTTCTCAAGTAAGTTAGACGTTTCTTGATGTCCTTGAAGTGATGCGTGAAGCACTAATACTCTCGAAGGCTGGTAGTAGTGAATCGAAGCATTGCCTCCATTTCGGCGCCACGAATTCGGATGAATTACCGTTGTGATTAAATCGACCAAGTCCTGACCGTGGTCCCAGGGAGGGGCGAGTTGACCTCCGATCAAAGTAAAGATTCGCTCTGGCCCCCCGCTAACACAATTGAGTGATTCATAGCTGGAGACCGCAGAATTCCACATTGAACTTTCAAGCTCGGCCTCATCAGCGGGGTTCGCCAGTAAGCCAAAGCCGTTTTGGGAATCGTCTACTTTGCTTGTTGGCTGATCGGGGTCCCCGTTATCGACGAGCCGCAACTGGGAATGCGGCTTCGTCGCTTCTGAAGAGGCGAGTGGTTCACTTTCTCGATTGATTGGCGTTTTCTTTTTCTGTCGAGCGAGACGTTTCAAGCTGTTTTCAAAATCAGTTGAGTAGGAGGTGAGACGCTTGGCGATCACGACACGCATGCCCTGAAGCAGAGGGCTTTCGATAAATTTAGGAGAAACAGCAATTTCACGATGAAGTTGGCAAAGATTATAAACGGCAATGCGCTCGGTTTGAGGGTCTGGTGATTTTGAGAGTTTCATAAAGACCTTCAAATCCTTACGAATATCACTTATTTTGCGAACCGAGTTCGTTTCGTTATCTAGGTCTTGGGCGAACAACTTGGGCGAACCGAGGGAGATTAAGGCTGCCCCGACAAACAGAGAATTCGCCATCAAGCGAAGCGAAAACGACTGCTGTTTACTGAAAGGAGTAAAATTCATAGAAGCCTCTCCATAGTTTCCAAACCGGAAATGGAGTTTATACGAGAAGGCTGGCATGATCAAATTACGAATTGTTTGTCGTGACTATTCCGCAACACATTCGCTAGACAGTTAAGATTGGGGCTCGCTCAAGATTGGATCCCGCTCAATCGGCCTATTGCGCTCAAATTTACTTAGCTGATAGCCAATGCCCCAATCCTGTGTAACCGATCCCGCCATCAAAAAAGCAATCGCGGCTCCCCAACAGACATCACTTGGCCAATGGGACATCGAGGTGATTCTCTGAATTGAGGCTAGGAACGCGAGTGAGAAAAACAGGAAGCGACCGCGTGGAAAAAGCCATGTCAAGCCAATTGCGAGTCCCCAAGCCGTCGCTGTGTGAGCCGATGGAAAAGACTGGATTGCGTAAGTGGGAAAATTAATACGTTCGTCCGACAAAAACCCGAGCCATGTGGCGTCGACCGAATCGGGGAATTTCGGATTTCCATCTGCTTGAAGATAGGTGAGTGGGCGCCGTCGAGCGATGAGCAATTTTAACAAATGAACGCTGATTGCAGGCCAAAGCGCACAAATAACAACCCGGAGAATCGATCGACGGTGAGCCGCAGCGAGAATCCAAATTGCAATCGCTACAAGGAAGACTCCGAAACCGTGCGCAAATATTTCGGAAAGGCTGATGACACGAGTTAGGTCACCCGGAATGGAATCTTCGAATTGATGCCCGTAAAACGAAAAGTCGTAGGGTTGTAGAATGAATCCAAGAACGGTCAGCCACAGAGCGTGAAGCCAAATTCGATTGGCCGGTGCACGAACAGCTTCTGGTCGTGCATTGCAATTCTGTGTTTGTGCGCTGGTCATCGTTTTATAATTACCCAAAACCCCAAATGAACCAAGGTCAGTTTGGTATTTAGGCAAGCGAGTCGTCAGTCTGGTATGGGTAAGCTTCGTTGACTTTTTTTCGATTCAGAAACCAAAATATAGCTCCGAGTGCGGAGATACAAAGGAGAGAGAATCGAAAGGCGAAGCCTACGATTACGCCGGTTTCACATGAGAAAGCTTCGTAAAGAAATTTAAGTGCTAATTCCATTCCGCCCAGACCGCCTGGAAGTGGCGCGGCATTGGCGACCATGCAAATGGGTTCAATCAGTAAGTGATCGCGAAACGGTGGAGCAGAATTGGTCAGCCCGATTGCTAGGAAAAAGATAGAGATTACAAAACAGAGATTGATGATAAGACTCAGGCCAACGGCAGATAGAACCGCTTTCGGCTGACTTCGGTAGGTCAGCACGACATCGGATAGTTTTTCTAATAAGTTACCGACGCGAGGCAAACCAAGGAGCCATTTAAATGTTTTCGTTTTTGCCAATTGGGGGGCAAGGATTACGCTAAATACGCCAACCAAACACACTGAGGTTACTCCTAAAACGACTTGGCAAGCGTATTTGAGTGTTTGGAGTTTCCCCGGATGCGCAGTGGCAATATCCTCGAAGTCAAGCAAAAGGAAGGCGACTGATGCAAATGAAAACATTGTGATTAGACCAACAATGCGATCTGCGACTACCGAGCAGATCGCTTCGGGCATACGGTCTTTGGTCTGTCGCGTGACGTAAAAAGCTCGAAGAGTATCGCTCCCGATTATACCGAAGGCAAATAAACCGAAGAACGAACCAATGAAGCCAATGCGAATGGCATCAAAATAGGTGAACGATATCCCCAGTGCACGTACCATTACTCGCCATCTCAAAAACGAAATAAGATTGGCGAGAATGCAGCTGACGAAACCGACCCCCACCCAACCCCAATGTTTGGGTTGCGAGAGGAATTTCTCAAATTGGTCGTCCCTCTGGGCGGTAGAGAATAGATACCAAAGGATGCTGATCGAAAGTGAGAACTTGATAACCGATATTAGATTGCGTTTGATACTGTCGTTCACTGCCAATCAACGCTTAAAAAAACGAAATGAATTTAGTGTTGTCACTGCCAACTATCTGTTTTTTGAAATGGCGGGATTTTCAATGCTCTTTAAATGAATGTCTTAGACTAATTGGTGGGTTAATCAAATAGCACAACGGAAGCTGTAAAGCCATGCAGAAAATTATTGTTTCCGACAGGGCCGACTTCACCCGCAGCAAAAAAACCAGCCAGTGGCATTGACGCCATTGATTGGATACAAGCGGCATCATGGTTGGGGTCTTCGAATAAATTCAAGCCGCGACCGTTGCACGTAAATAACAAAGCTGCTTTAGGTTGTCCTTGATTGGCCTGTTTCTGTAATAGTTGGTTAAGCTCAGCGGAGGCCGATTCGTGATCTCTAATGTGAAATTGAATTGTCTGGCCTGGCCGCACATAGTCTCCAATGGAAATCGCGCCGAGTTCTTCATCGACCCCGACAATATTGCGAATTAAAAAGTCGCCGTATTTAAAAGAGTCTTGATACTCATTGATTACCCGTCCGATTTGAAGACCACTCTGAAAGATGCGTTGTTCTCTCGTCGGAAGTGTTTGAAATAACTCCGACAGGACTTCGATTGCCGGTCTCCCACCAATTTGTTGGAGGACGTTTCGTTCGGCTTGTGTGATTACCATTGGTTTGCCAATCGGCCGACATCCCTGAGACACAAGGGTGCGAACGGCTGTGTTAGCAAGTCTTACCCCCACCCAACCGGAATCGAACGATTGATCGTTTAGCAGTAGGCGCGAGACTCTCGAAGCCTGAGATCCACTTGCAATTCCGCCGATGATGGGAAGACCGGGGCGATCTTCATTGAATTGTTCAAGAAGATAATCAACCGGAAACTCAAAAGGTTCGTTCAGTCCAATTAAGCAACTGTCCTCAGGCCAATCGGCGGAGATTTCATCTGGCCAGCCGGTGATGGCCGATTCGCTACCTGATCTTGTAAATTTAAGATGGAGAGGCGTGATGTCTGATTCAGGCAAACAGGCTGCCCAGAGGGAGATTGATTTTTCATTTTCAAGTTCGAGTCCACCGCTAATGGTTGCTTCACAACTGCAGCCGACGACATTCTTGGCGCCGGACAATTCTTTAAGCGCTGGCATTACCTGATCAAAATCACTTGGACTGTATCCAGCCACAAAAGTAAACAGAAGATCAATATTCTGGTCGAAAGTGTTGCTTAATTGAGCTGCAGCCTTTTCAAGTGCAACAGAAAGATCACTGCCAATCGAGTGAGCCTGAGCGAATTGGGATGCTAAATCGTTACTCATCGGATTGCTTGAGCCTGCTCAAAGTAAAATTAAACGGAGGAGGGGCAACACAAGGAGATATGGCAAGCCCTTTGTCAGTGAAAAGTTGGAATTCTCGTTACCGGCGGTCAATCAGGATTTCTATGTTTTATCTTTGTTTTGCGAATTTCGATTGAGCCCGCGACGCCAGAATAGTCTGTTTTAACATTGACTGTAAAGAAGGGTCTTTGGTGAGACGCAGTGCTTTTCCGTAGATGACTCTCGCTTTGGCATGAAGATTTTCTTTTTCGAGAGTTTTCGCTTCCAGGATCAGCGCGTTGACTTCTCGGGTTAGCTCGCGGTTTTGCTTCGCGCGTTGTGCTTTAATTTCAGTAACGCTGAGGTCTCCAGTCATCGCGGAGCTGTTTTTATCACTGTAAGTAACAGGGCCAGATGGAGTATAGATTCCTTCCCGCCGAGAGGGTCGCAAATCAAGTTGACCGCTGTTCAACGCGCGAGTCACGCCGTTATCAAGTCCACCCGATTGAAGGCTGCCGACGGGGTAGGGGGTGAATGGCGATCCTTGATAGCCCCCGACAATGGGAACCATGCCGGTAACAAACGGCCTTGTCTGGCCATTGAATAGGTTTCCACCAAATCCATTTTGAACAGTCAGGCTAGGGGCGACTGACGATAAGGTACGCGTGCTTCCTTTGGCCATATTGATTCCGAAAGAAAATCCTCCGTTAGGGCCTCTTCTTCCAAAGTCTAGTCGTGCTCCTGAGTTGGGTGAGTATCCACCAAAGATTGGGTACGCCTGATTGCCTCCATATTGGAAGCCAAGCCAAGGGGTAAGATTTCCGTGTGGACCTAGGCCCTGGACTCGAGAGCCTGGGCCGTTTCCGCCGGGGATTCCAAATCCAAAATTAATACCGGTGTGCGAGTAACTGCGATCGCTGTATCTGGTCACCGGATTAGAGATGTTTATGTTTTGTGCGTCAGTTCGTTGGGGCGTTAAGGTCGAGAGTGCAAGCACCAATCCAACCAGAAGCGAGGTTAGCCGCATGCAGTCAAGTTGTAATGACGCAAACATAGTTCGCTTACTCCGATAAAACTAGGGTTTCCTGAGTCAAACGCGGACGCTTGCAGTTTAAAGCAAACTCAAGCGTCGAGCAAACTAAGCGATGCGTTATTCGAACTGTTTTGCCAATGGGAGCCCCTAAAATGCTCTTGAGAATTAAACTCGAGTTTTGGTACATCTGGTTTGTCGTTGCAAGCTGAAAGCGGCGGAAGGTCTTGGTTTTGCCCATGCAGCTATTCGAGTTCAGCTTAAGTTTCAAGCGAAAATTCGCGTTAACAAAGGAACCTAAATGGATCTGGCACAACTTGCGGAGTACGCGAATCTAGCCCTGACCTGGATTGGTTTTGGCACGGTTGTCGGTTTGGTTGCAAAGGCGTTGATGCCTGGGCGTGACCCCGGAGGGGCGATCGCAACCGTATTGATGGGAATTGGAGGAACGCTAATCGGCTGTGCAATCCTCCAGTACTTTTCCACAGCGGTTGAGCTAGTAAAGCCTATCAGCGTTGAGGGATTTACCGTTGGTATTGCCGGCGCGTTTGTTCTGTTGGTGTTTTACAAGGTGCTTGGTGGCCATTGGTTTGTGGAGGGCGAGCAAATTACCCGGCGGGCGAGGCGTCGGCGGCAGCGATATCGACGCGTCTACGACGATTAGCGGAAAAAGCAAAGGAAATAAGAAGTAGAAGCGAGACTGCTTTCATGTGTGCCAATGAGCGGGCGACGATTACGACGGTTTTTGCAACGGTGATTTAATGTTAGACGCCTTGCTGTCGACGGCGCCGTATTCTCTCACTCACTCGATCTAAGATTAACTTCTCCTCTTCGTGGAGACTCGCGATGCCTCCATCGTGAAGTTTCTCCAGAATCTGGTCCGCTCTCTCGTCTTCCTCTTGTTCTCTCTTAAATTCATCTTCCCGCCGCGCTTCTTGCTTTTCAGATAGCCATTGCGAATAGGCTGAATCGTCCTCGTAAGCTGGAAATGCGAAAAATGATTCGATCGAATTCTGGTCCTCATGCCTTTTTGCTGTTGGCGATAACGGTTTGGCGGTGTTCTTAAGAAGGCCTAGCTGCATCGCAGCATTCGATGAAAATAGAAGCGTGATTCCTGTCATTAAAAACAGCAACCAAGTCGGTTGGACTGGTCCCGTCTGAATGTCGCGAAAGAACCAGGCGAATCCAATAAAGGCGAAGGCCACTGCGTTACCAATAAGCCGGATCGCCGATTCCATCCTGAACTTCGATGCATCTGGATTGAGCGATGAAATCCATGCACGAACAACTTCGACGCCGTCGAACGGGTGGCACGGTAGAACGTTAAAGAAAGCAATTTGGAAATTAACCCAAATTACAATCTCAGTTAGTGATATTTGCCATTCAGCAGGAGTGAAACGATGGGGAGCAAGCGGATTGATTAAGTTCCAAATGTTTGATTGATCCGACTGAATCAGAAGGGTGGTTCCGAACAGGAAAATCACAAAATTTGCGAACGGACCGGCAAGTGCGACAATTGCCTTTGCATGGGGTTGCGTCGGTGCGGAGATCTCGTCATTTCCGCCCCAGGGAAATAACGAAATTGAATCGATACGGCCACCCAGATTGTTTGCCGCAAAAATGTGCGCCGTTTCATGGAGCAATAGGCTGACGAGGAGAACTAAAGTCGTAACGATTGCCGTTCCGGCAAAAAAGCTGCCGGAGCCGGTGCTGTAATTCCATTCAGTGCCGAAGAGAGCCACAACGAATAGAATCAAAAGCATATGAATTCGAACCGGTACACCAAGCCATCTTCCGGCTCCCATGCTCCACGTATGTAGATTCGACATCCTTTGCTCCACCAAACGTTCGACCGGCAACGCGTCTGGTCACGTAATGACTTGCGTCTCCATCTTCTCCAGTTTTCCGATAACCGATTTTATCTTGAACGATTACCGCAATCAATCATCTGTGACTAATAAATGTTAGGTAAAAAGCTGTTTCACCAATTCAACGCCGAGCAAATATTGCGAGTTTGGTCAGCCCGCTAGGTCTTTCGCTTGGAGTTGGGTGGTTAGAGTTGCGGTCGCTTGTATAGCTCATTTTCGATGTTCTTGAGCGAATTGCTGCCGTGGAAGCTGCGGTCGTAGTGCCAATCGAGGGAGTCTGGTATATGCCTGCGGTCAAGTGGCCAATTTTGAAATGGCTGACGACCGAGTGCCTGGGCCAATTTTTCTGAATTCAATGTGACGTTCCCGGCTCGCGGTGGGATTGGCCCCGCATCAATGCGAGGGCAGCCGAAAAGATGGTCGGGATTGTAGCCGCCAATTCGATTTACGATTTGCGCGATTTGATAGAGGGAAAGCCGAACCGGACCTCCTGCATGGAATAGCCCTTCCAGCCTTAGTGCCAGTGCTTCTTCGATGGTTTCATTCAGGCATTCGACATAGGTCGGAGTTCGTATTTCGTCGTAATAGAGAGTGGCGGGTTTGCTTTTTGCAAAACGGGATTGAATCCAGTCAATCGCCCCAGCGTGTCCGTTAAAGCTAATCCCCATCGGAAGGGAAATTCGCAGGACGCACGATTGTGGTCTTTGGGACTCGATCAGTTTTTCTGCAGCTACCATCGTTCGACCATAAACCGTCACGGGATCAGTAGGGTCAGTTTCCAGGTGGTTCCCATTGCCTTTTCCAGAAAAAACGAGATCGATAGATAAATGAAGTAGTTGGATGTCGGTTCCGTCAATCGCTTTTAACAAGCTGCGAATTCCGTGAACGTTTACCCTCTCGGCCATGGCAGGGTCCAGTTCGCAGGCTTTAAGGGCACAACTTCCACCGCAGTTAAGAATGGTCCTTATTTGATATTTGTCGATTACATTTTGAAAAGCCTTTTCGTCCTCGATGTTGCAGGCGATTATTTGGT
Source organism: Mariniblastus sp. (assembly GCA_011523945.1). Lineage (GTDB taxonomy): Bacteria > Planctomycetota > Planctomycetia > Pirellulales > Pirellulaceae > Mariniblastus. Next base: position 15,726 of record WTFU01000153.1, read on the forward strand.
CACCGCAAAGAGGCCAGTTGTTGACTGTCCGCAAACCGATGACTTGGTCTCCGAATTTCTTACGGAAATAATGAAAAGCATTGAATCCGGAGACGCCTGCAATGCCAGTGATAAGCAGTGGGAGTTGATCCTCACTCAATGGGCGATGGAGTGCGGTCGAGGGAGCAAGGCTGTCGTTAAAGACAATCGGATAGGTTGTGTCCGGTGTAGTCACAGTGATCGCTGGATGAGTTTTTCTAGAGGACTTATTGACAGATGATTGTGGCACCTGATTATTGATTCAGGACAATTTTGGACGCAAGTGGTGCTCGTCTTATAGTTTGGCCGGGAAAAACGCTATGATGAACGGGAACTTGAAAACGATTAGTTAATTAAAGAATTAGGCGCGTTCAACGGGAAACCGAATTGAAAATTAACGATTGTCCTCCCATGCTACCATTTCAAATTAAAATTTGCGGCCTTACCAACGTGGACGATACGCGATGGGCATGTCAATGCGGTGCAGATGCAATTGGACTTAATTTCTACAACAAGAGTAAGCGGTTTGTTGATTCTGACCAAGCGTCGGCGATTGCCCTAGAGATAGATCGCTTCAACCAGCAACTGGAGGAGCAAGAAACGGTTCAAAACGTTCGCGTGTTGAAGGTTGGGGTCTTTGTGGAAATGCCAGTGGCTGATCTTTTGGAAATTTCGAAACGCCACAGTTTGGACGGTATTCAACTGCACGGGGATGAGGCTCCAGAAGTTGTTGAGGCAATTCGTTCAGGTTTATCAAAAAACGGTCAAACTTGTTTTCTGATTCGTGCCATTCGCAGCCTTCCCAAGGAGCTTGGAGCTGCAAGCAATTCAGAGCAGGAATCAGCCAGACTGTCTGCGGAAATTACGAGTTGGAACGCGGCGGGGATCGATTTTGTATTGTTGGACGCGGCGATGCCCGGAGAATATGGCGGAACGGGCAAAGTGATCGACATTGCTAATATTTCAAATCTAACGTCTGAGATTCCATTGGTCTTGGCTGGTGGACTTACCCCGTCCAATGTTGCTGAGGCGATTCTTGAATCCGGTTTGTCCGCGGTAGACGTTGCGAGCGGCGTAGAGTCGGCACCGGGGTTAAAGGATAGAGGAAAAGTAAAAGAATTCGTCCAACTTGCCATGAAAGCATTTCAAAGAATCGGGTAGGCTGTTCGGGCGGGAAAAAAACAAAAATTACGCCTATTTTTTCTGAAAACGGGGATCTGGTTTAATTTCACGCGTTGTCGTAGGACCGTTGTCCTATATGATGGTCTGCGGTTAAAAATGGTCGGGCGAGGATGCCCGGTCGACTTGGTCAGGCAATTTTTTGATTCTGCCTGACTTCTTTTTAGTTGCTTCGACACTCGAAGTAGCGTGACCCTTAGAATTTGAGAAGCACAAATGAGCACTACCGTGTCTGAACAGTATGTTTTTACGCCCGATCACAAGAATGGTATCGACTACAAAGTCGCTGACCTTTCTCTTGCAGAGTGGGGGCGGAAGGAAATCGATCTTGCAGAACAGGAAATGCCGGGTTTGATGGCATTGCGAGAAGAGTTTAAAGGCCAAAAACCACTCGCAGGCCAGCGAATCATGGGTTCATTGCACATGACAGTTCAAACCGCTGTTTTGGCCGAGACATTGGTCGAATTGGGTGCAGATGTCCGCTGGGTTTCGTGCAACATTTTCTCGACGCAAGATCATGCTGCTGCGGCAACCGTGGTTGGTAAGGACGGAACTGTTGATGAGCCGGCTGGAATTCCGGTTTTTGCTTGGAAAAATGAAAGTTTGGAAGAGTACTGGGCCTGCACTGAGAAAGCGCTTGATTTCGGTAACGGACTTGGCCCGACTCAAATTGTGGACGATGGCGGCGACGCCACGATGTTGATCCACAAAGGTGTTGAGTGCGAAAAGGCTGGCGAAGTTCCAGGACCAGAAACGACAAATAACACTGAATTTAAAGAAGTTTTAAAGACGCTCGCATGGTGTCTCGAGCAAAACCCACAACGCTGGACAAAAGCAGCAGAGGGGTGTCACGGCGTTTCGGAAGAAACAACGACCGGCGTTCATCGACTTGTGGAAATGGCAAAAGAGGGATCACTTCTCTTCCCTGCCATCAACGTGAATGACTCATGCACCAAGAGCAAGTTCGACAACCTGTATGGTTGTCGTCATTCGTTGATCGACGGTCTGAACCGTGCAACCGATGTCATGATGTCGGGCAAAGTGGCGGTTGTTTGCGGATACGGTGATGTTGGAAAAGGCTGTGTCCAGTCGCTCGCTGGGCAAGGCTGCCGCGTGATTGTTACTGAAATTGACCCAATCTGTGCACTGCAGGCGGCAATGGAAGGCTACGAAGTTGTAACAATCGAGGATACGCTTGATTATGCAGATATATACATCACGACAACGGGTAACTTTAACATCATCACTGCCGAACACATGGCGAAGATGAAGGACAAAGCCATCGTCGGGAACATTGGGCATTTTGATAACGAAATCGAGATGACTGAGTTGGAGGCAATGACGACGAAAACCAACATCAAGCCGCAGTACGACATGTACACGTTTGAAGACGGCCACAGCGTCCTTGTGTTGGCTGAAGGTCGGCTGTTGAATTTAGGTTGTGCTACAGGCCATCCTAGCTTCGTAATGTCTGCTTCGTTTACAAATCAGACCATCGCTCAAATCGATCTTGCATTGAATGCTCAATCCAAGCCAACGCTTTCAGGTGAAACTTACGAGGGTGGAAATGTTTACATTCTTCCGAAGATTCTGGACGAAAAAGTTGCTCGGCTGCACCTTGATCAACTCGGTGTTAAACTGACAACGTTGACGAAAGAGCAAGCTGATTACATCAACGTCCCGGTTGATGGTCCGTTTAAGCCAGAGCATTATCGCTATTAATCTGAATTTTTGCGATCAAGCGAAAATAGTATGAAACGCCGCTGAGAAATCAGCGGCGTTTTTTTTTGCGCTGGTTTTAGAATCTAAACGAGGATTCGCATTTAATCGCAACAAAGTTAATAGAAAAAAAGGGAGTGTGTTTGGTTTGCGCGGTAGAATTCAACTCCTAACACACCACTGCAAATCTCTCGTTTAAAGCAAAACAGGGACCGTGGTTCGCATTTTTTATGAATTAGGAAACTTATGAAGGTTCTGTTGTCGAATCCACGGTTTGTAGTTTTTGCTTTCGTTGGTTGCCTAATCTCTTTCGCGTCGGAACCGAACGATCTTCGCGGAGAGGATGGCTTGGTGATCGCGGATATAAGACACACGGCGGTGCAATTGGAGCGATCCGCCGAAGCTTTGAAAAATGAGCTCCGGGCAAGTTTCAAAGGCTCCCGGAAATATGGAAAGCTTCTCTCGGTTGCGACAAAAATAAAGTCCCGATCAGCTGGTTTGATTCGGAGAGTCGACCGTAACTCCGGCTTTCAGGTTCCACCGCGTGATGTCGAGAAAATCAAGAATCTTGCCATTGAGCTGGCTGCCGAATACGATGCCGCGATTGAGTATTCTCAAACGGGGAAGGGGCGTCCTGTTCAAGGTTCGACAGCTATGGCGGCGGATCAAATTTCAATTCTGATTTCTCTTTCTGAACAACTGCAGTTCTCCTCCCTAACCTTCTCAGGTGTAGCGCCGAATGTTTTTTCCGAAGGTCCGGTTGGTCAAGAGTTAATATTGGATTCCCGCTTGGAGTCGGTAGTTGATGAAGCACCGGGCCGCCCAGTTTCCAGTTTGGATGAAAGTGGACAGACAGAATCTGAATCAAAGATTTTGTTGGAGCCGCCTATGCAAAGCGTTTGGGAAAAGTGAGGATCTTGAGTTGGTTAGTTTGGGTTTGAGCTTTGCTTAACGAACTAATTCAATTGTAATTTTCTGTGGAAATGGAATTTTCCTAATAATTCATTTCTTTTCACACCGATCGGTGCTAGCACTTTATTTGTGGCTTGGCGCTTTTCGTGGTCAAGTAAGCAAGATTCAAAACCGCGAGGGTTTTTTACTCAGCGCAAAATGGATATTGGGAGGATAAGTGATGGCTGACATTCAAGCGTTTCGCGGTCTGAGATTTGATTTGAGCAAAGTCGGTTCTTTGTCGGAGGTAGTCGCGCCACCTTATGATGTGATTGGTGTTAAGGCCCGTGACGCGCTGTACGGTAAAAATGAATTTAATGTGGTGCGGCTAATTCTCAATCGAGGGGATAGTCTTCTACCTGAGCAGACCGTTTATGAACGTGCTGCGGAACATTTGAAGAATTGGAAAACTGACGGAGTATTGAAATCTGATGGTGTCGGTGCGATTTACGTCTACCATCAAACCTTCGATGTGGATGGAATTGAGTACACACGTAGGGGATTTATTTCGCGAGTTCGAATCGAGCCATTTGGAGAGGGGAGCATCTATCCGCACGAAAAAACCCATTCCAAGGCCAAAGAGGATCGCTATCGGTTGATGGAAGCGTGCAATTGCAATTTGAGCCCAATTTTCGGAATTTATTCGAATCAAGAAGGCAGCCCTCAGGCGATCCTGGATCTTGCGATTGAAGACAGAACGCCGCTTACTGCAATCGACGATGAGGGGGTTCGTCACGAATTGTGGTTGGTGACTGACGCCAACGCGATTGCTGCGGCGGCGCAGCTGATGGGGCCGACTGCAATCTATATAGCTGATGGCCACCATCGTTATGAGACGGCGACATCAATTCGAGACTCGAAGCGGCAGCGTGAGGCATTAGAGCCGGACCATCCAGTTGATTATACGATGATCATGTGCGTCAGTATGGATGATCCAGGGCTGGTCGTTTTACCCACGCATCGTCTGTTTCGAGGCGTTGCCCCCATTTCCTCGGCAGATCTGATTGACAAGCTTAGCGGTGCGTTTGATTGCGAAATTATCGGCACCGGTTTGGCTCTTGCCCGTGATTGCTGGGAGGGAGTTCAGGTCGAGGGCGAACAATCCACGATGGCGTTCTATTGCCGAAAAGACGACACTTGGGTGCTAGCACGCGTTCGTCTTGAGGGTGTTGAGCTGATGGAGGCCCTGGCAGGGGGCAAGAGTGAGTGTTGGCAGGGGCTGGGCGTAGCGATTTTGCATCAATTGGTGCTTGGGCATTTGTTGGGATACGCCGACCTGCCCTCGCCACGGTATGTTCATGGAATTGAGGAGGTCGTCGAGCTCTTGAGTTCGGGTGACGGAAGTGATCGGGATGCAACGGGTCAGCAGGGAACGGGTGAGTTTTTCGAGCTAGCCTGCTTGGTCATGCCAGCAACCGTAACCGACGTAAAGTCGATCAGTGAATCGGGGGAGAGGATGCCAGCAAAGAGTACCTACTTCTATCCCAAATTGCTTAGTGGGTTGGTCATCAATCAACTCGATTGAATTTGCTTCTTGTGGCTTTTGGGGGGCGTTTTCATTTAACCCTCCGGTCGCCAACCAGGATGGGTTCAAAGTCGATGGATTCTGTTAGTTCAGGTGGAATAGGCAGAGGTTTCACGTGAAACGGTTCGGGATGTTTTGGCTATTCTGTAAAATGAACCGGTTTGGGCCGGGTTTCACGTGAAACAAAGTGTGCTGTTTACAGAGAATAGCGAATTTCAGGCAGGGAATGTAAACCGCACGCTGGTTGTTGTGGGAAAACCTGTCTCTTTTGAATGACTGTTGGTCATCTTTTTCGCTTTTTATTCATAAGTTCTCTTCTGATCGTTACCGGCAGCTCCACGATCGTGCTTCCGGAGAGGCAGCTTTCACAACCAAGATCCCAGGCTTGAGCAGCCAGCCAGTGAGTTCGTGCTGGGAAAGTTTGTAGAGGCTGCTTGTGCCAGCATTCTTAGCGGGCAGTCGAATTGCGGTGAATGAATGCAGGTGGCCTGCCGTAATTTGATTGGCATTTCACCGTTTCGCTGATGGTGGTATTTTTTCAGCTCTGGCGAATTGATCCACAAATCCAGAGGTCGTGCAGTGGCGAGAACGTTGTGTGTAGCTAATCAGAAAGGAGGCGTCGGCAAAACGACGACTTCGATCAATTTGGCTGCAAGTCTCGCTTTCGCTGGGAAAAAGACTTTGCTTGTCGATATGGATCCGCAATGCAATTCGACCTCCGGTATCGGGTTTAAGCCAGTCGAGCGTCATCCGTTGGTGGTGGACGAACCGATTCGCAATAGCATCATTTCGACCAAAATTAATGGACTTAGCTTATTGCCTGGGGCGAGATCCTTTCGGGATGTTAATGTGCTAGCAGGTGGTGGTGCGGATGAAGCGCAAATTCTCGTGGATCATCTGGAAGTAGGTACCTCGCATTATGATTTTGTTTTGATTGATTGTCCGCCTTCGGTTGGGCATTTGACTCAAACGGCACTGGCGGCATCAAGCGAAGTGTTTATGCCAATTCAGTGTGAATATTTTGCGATGGAAGGTCTAACTCAGATGATCGAAGTCATTCGGGGAGTCATGCAAACGTGTCCGGGAAAACTGAGTTTTGGCGGTATTTTGTTGACGATGTATGACCCTTCGCTGGAGTTGACGGCGGAAGTCGAGTCGGAGGTGCGAGAGTTTTTTGGTGAAGTTGTTTTCGATACCGTAGTTCCAAGGGACCCAATGGTGACCGAGGCTCCAAGTCACGGTTTGTGCGTGCTTGAGTACGCGCCTCGTTCGAGAGGAACTAGGGCTTATATAGAATTATGCATGGAGGTTTTGGAGCGTGACTAGGAAAAAAAGATTAGGCCGGGGGTTGGAGAACCTTCTAAATACAACACGGGACACCGAGCCACTGGAGACGATTTCGATCAGCCAGGCGTTTGTTCAGCCAGGGGCTCAGGTTCCTCCGCCCGTGGTTGAAGAGGAGAAGCCGGATGAGGATATCGTCCATTTGAATGTCTACGAGATCGAGGATAACCCATTTCAGCCACGCCGAGTTTTTGGCGAGACGGAAATTGCCTCGCTTGCGGAAAGTCTAAAAGAGCACGATATTTTGCAACCCATTTTGGTTAGGGTTGTTGACGGCCGGTATCAGTTAATCAGTGGTGAAAGACGTCTTCGGGCGGCGATTAAAGCGAACTGGCAAACGATTCCTGCGCGGTTAAGGGAAGCAGACGACCGATTGGTTTCTGAGCTTGCCATTGTTGAGAATTTGCAGCGAAAAGACCTGAATCCGATTGAAAAAGCACTTTCGTTTCGGCGTTACATTGACGAGCATTTTTGCACTCAGGAGGATCTGGCCAATCGATTGAAAATCGATCGCTCTACCATTGCGAACTTGATGCGATTGCTTGAGCTGCCTCAACGAATTCAGGCGTCACTCCAGGAGGGAAAAGTCTCTGCCGGGCACGCTCGAGCTCTTTTACCGCTAGGCGATGAAGGAGCTCAGTTAGAGTTTTGCGGAAAGATCATCGCGGAAGGCCTAAGCGTTCGAGATACGGAGCGGTTAGTCGCTAATAAAATCTCAGAAGAGGATTACCCGGATAGTAATCGGACGGCTCGACGAATGCGGAACCGCGACCTTCAGGTTGAATCGCTTCAGCAAGAACTAAAGGCCGCTTTGGGAACGAAGGTGTTGATCAAGCAAGGGGCTAAAGAGCGCGGGAAGATAATCATCCATTATACGAGTTTTAAGGAATTTGAAAGGTTGAAATCGGCAATTGAAGGCGAGGGAGCGTCTGCTAATCAGCGAGCAGCGTAGGGGGGCACGCTTCCCAACCCCGATTGCAGCTATAATGTGAACAAATACTTTGGAAAACCCTGTTTTTGGACGCAAGAACCGGATTGCAAGAATCGGGTTTGATCTGTAAAGTTTATGCCTGTGAGACACGAGCAGGCTGAGAAATCAATGTTCGCGTTCTTTCGGGGTGTAGCGCAGTCTGGCTAGCGCACCTGGTTTGGGACCAGGGGGTCGAAGGTTCGAATCCTTTCACCCCGACTTTCGAGTCTTTGTTCACGGATTTTAGAATCCAGGGGACATGGGTTCTCGGTCGTCGTACCGAAAATGTCCGTTGTTTTAAGAAAAGGCCGTGTTGATTCGAATGAGTGCACCACTCTATTTCGACGATATTCAGGTTGATTCTGTGTGGGTTAGCCCGCGTCGGACGATCACTGAGGCGGATGTCATTCAGTTCGCTACGATGACGGGTGATTTCAACCCGCTTCATGTCGATTACGACTTTGCTTCGAAGAGCCACTACCGTCAGCCGATCGCTCACGGTTTGCTCGGTTTGTCATGGGTTGCCGGCCTTGGGAGTCATTTTCCGCTCGTGAATACGTTGGCGTTTACGGCTGTTCGAAATTGGGAATTTTCCCGCCCGCTCTTTTTTGGCGATACCGTTTTCGTTGAGACAAAATGTCTTGAGAAAACTTCGGCTGGTAGGCGTGCGGGCAAGGTTGTTTGGCAGCGCAAGTTGCTTAATCAAACGAACCAGGTCGTACAGCAAGGGATCTTTGAAACTCTGGTTTCGGTAAATCCCGCTCAAACTTCTGTACCAAGAACCCATCTTCGTTCTGATATTCATCATACGGATGTGACGGTAAGTCGCGATTCGGTCTCAAACGACTAAGAGTGCTATTGGTCGTCGAGTTTCTTTTTTCGAGTTCGTTTACATTCGTCATCGAGCTTTGAATTGACCCTGGAATGTTTACAGCGTGTAGCGCTGCTCACTTGTTATTGAATTCACTTCGACTCAGATTCAACCAGCAGCCATACGTGTCATCCGTTCAATGGTTTTTCAAATGTTTACCTGTCAAATAGGTTTTGGGGGCCGTCCGAACGATTGTTTCATGGAAATGCTTGGCCCTTCTAGCGGTAGGCAATTGTCTTTTGCTTCTTTTGTTGGGCTGGCCAACAGCATGAGTGCTAGCTGTCAGTTTAATCGCGATAATCGCTACAAACTGTCTCAAGACCGATTGTTTTAGCCGTCGATCAAATGATAGGTCTAGTTGCCGCGTAACGGATGTTATTGCGCTTTGAATTCAATGAAGTTGTTCATGCAAATAAACACTAAAAACAAGTCTCCGATGAAAACCGCTGAGTTAATAAAACGCGGAAATGCATTTATCGTGACCTCGATGTGTACCTTGTTGATTTGTGTTTTGGCATGGCCTTTGAGCGTCAGTAATTTTCGTTCGATGGCATCGGTTCGGGTGATCACTAATCAGTCCGAAGATGTTAAGGCGGGATTGGAATCGCGTGTTGCGGGCATCATTGAGTCGGAAACCTCGGATGTGCAGTTGGAAGATTTGCTATCCAGAGTATCACGATCGGAAAGCTTAAGGTCGGCGGCTCTGGAATCGAGGAACTTTGCGCTAATTCGAGAGCGTCTGAAATGTGCGGTGCGTGAAAATGAGTTGGGCTATGATTTAGAATTGTGCATTGAAGGAGATGGCACAGGTGATGAATTGCAGTTCGTTAACTTGTTAGCGCAACAGTTTTCTGAAAAATTGCAAGAGTCATCGACGCCCCAGGATGAGTCAAAGACTCAACTCTCAACGATTATGTCGATTCGTAAAAAGCAAGACGAGCGAATTGAGATGGCACAATGGATGATTGGCCAGGCCGAGGAAAGAATTGCTAACGCAAAGACTGAACTAAGCTTAGGTCACACGGGTTTGGAGCAAATGGCATCTAACGCAGAGGCATCCGATAAATCCACAGGGACCTTTAAGTTAGCTTCGAGTCGAAAGAAATCAACATCCATTTCAAAAACAGAAGAGCTAATTGGTGAAATCGACTTGGCTTCCATTAAAGATTTGATCAGTGAAATGAAACAAGAAGCGGACTCTGAGGCTCGGCTCATTCATGAGATGGTAACGGAATCCGTTACCAATTCTGTTCAGCATCAAATGATGGTTGCTGATCCAGCTCAGGGAGTCACTCGTCCTTTGAATGTGGCACCGACGATGAAGACGTTAAGCTTTCTCGGGTTGCTATCGCTTAGTCTCGGGGCGGTGGTTGCTGTGCGAATTGACCCATTTGCAGCGCGAGGGTTTGAAAATGCGCGCTCAATTGAAAAGCGTCTTGAGGTTCCGATAATCGCGCAAATCCGTTGGCAAGTCAGAAACTTTAATTCGGAAGAGAAGCTGCCCAGATTGCCTTGGGCAAACCGGGTCTCGATGATCTGCGGTTTAGCCTTGCTGGGGGTTGGAGTGGTGGTTGCCGGTTTCGTTTTAATCAACCCAGCGGTGAGAGCAGCATTTTACGAAGACCCATTGGTGGGGTGTTCCATGATTGTCAGGATATTTGTCGGATTTTAATCCGCTGATCAACGACTTAGGTATATAAATCCACAGGATTTTGTGATGTACGAACAAGTATTCAATTTTAACGCCCGCCCCTTCACCGCTGCTCCGTACGTCAAACACTACTTTGCCGGCGAAGCCATCCAAAATGCGTTGGAGCAAACCCGTCTGAACGTGGATCGGGGCGCCGGACCGGTGGTTATTGTCGGTGCGACCGGCACGGGGAAAACTCTTCTGCTTGCAATTTTGGAAGCGAGTTACTGTGAGCAGGTTAAGGTGGTAAACCTCGCATGTGCTCGATTACAGGAGCGAAAGGATCTACTTCAAAGTATTCTCCATCGCTTAAACCTTCCTTTTCAGGGGATGTCGGAAACCGAGTTGCGGTTCGCCCTGATGGATTATTTAGAACCCAATCCAAATTGTGTAAACGGGATCGTTCTTTTGGTGGATGACGCTCACGGTTTGTCTGCTAGTCTGCTGGATGAATTAGGATTGATTACGAATTTTGTTTCCGAGGGGCAACCGAGGGTGCGCTTAGTGCTGGCCGGTAGCCACCGGTTAGAGGAAAATTTAAACGAAGCTAAGCTTGAATCTTTGAATCAGAGAATCGCAGCTCGTTGTTATTTGGAGAATATGTCGCGAGGCGAAGCCTCTAGGTATGTTGTGGAACATATCGCGCGTGTTGGAGGGGATGGCGAGGAGCTGTTCCCTGAGGAGGCTTGTCGAGCCATCCACGAAGTAACAGATGGGTATCCTCGATTAATTAATCAAGTAGCCGATCATGCGCTTATGTTGGCAGCGACACGCGGCATGTCTGCAATTACCGAGGATTGTATTCGAGAAGCGTGGGCAGATGTGCAGAGTATTCCAGCTACGTTTCAACCGGAATTGCCGGCTCAGAAAGAGGCCGGGGAATTGAGTGGCGATGATAATTGGAGCGTCCTCGAATTCGGCCAACTTGAGGATACTGAGAGCGAAGATTCTGGCATGGCGATTTTTGCTGATGAAACCGATTCAGCGGCAATTCAGTATCCTTCCATGGAAAGTTCCAAGACGGCAATTGAAAGAACCGGAGTAGATTCCATTTCGGAAGACGCGGAACCTAGTGAAGGAGACTTGCTACCCTTGGAAGGTGATTTCATGGGGGCAACGGACGATGCTCGAGTAAAGCAACTGGAGCTCGAGCAGGCTCAGATTCTGGAGCAGGTCGAGCGCGAACGTATGGAGATTTATGAGGTACAGGAGACGGTAACGGCCTCTGGTACCGAACGTGGAATCGCAAATACGAGCCAAGAGCTAATCGGTAACAATGACTTGGAAGCGATGGAAATAGAAATTGCGTCCCCAGATCCTGCCGGAGTGAGCCAAATTCAAGAAGTGGTTGATCCATTTCAAGAAAAGTTTGCTGAAGAGGAGGTGCTGGACGACTATTTCGCTCCGATGGTAGCTCAGCAAAATCAAGCATCATTAAGTATCCGATCAGTTGATTTGACGGATTTGACTCCGCAGGATTTGCCAGAAGTTAATCCGGAGGTTCCGGGAAATTCACAGGATTCGGTCCTTGATCCACAGAAAGGTTGGGAGGTAGATGCCGAGCAGGAAGTTGAGGTTTACCAGCGAGAGCCTGCGGAAACGAAGTATTATCAACCGAACCGCGATAGTAGCTCAGTGCCGCATCAAGAGCAGCAGTCGACGGGAGAGCAAGTTGGCTTACCGGAAGTTCCGAGTGGATATGAGTTTACGATGGGAACGGATTGGGTAGCAACCAATGCAAACCGAAGTGTAGAAGAGTCGGCTCCCGAAGCAGAAGTAAACCCTGAGCCAAATGAGGTAAGTAACAAGGGTTTTCATGTCCATGGGGATGATGTTGTATCGAAAGATATCCGGAAACAAGCTGAAGAAATCTTGGGGCGGCTCAGTGCGACGGAATCTCCTCTAAGCGATCAGGGGTCCAGTGATTCGCTTTGTTCGATTGAATCTTCGACCTTGCCAACTGAGAGTACGATATCTTCTGCCTGCGAATCCGATTCCAGTTATCCAAGTGCCGCGTTGGATGAATCGCAGCAAATATTGAATGAAATTCTCGAGCAAAGAAACGCGCTTGCTCAACAGGGAGAGTTAGGGGCCTCTATGCCAACTCTGGAAGAGTCAGGGGGAGGGAGTCAATTTCAAGCCACTGACATGGATCAAGGGAATGAGAAACCAATCATCGTGGTTAATCAACCTGAGGATGCGGTTGAAGAGAAACCACCAGCGGTTGATCCGCCTGTCCCGCCAACAACGCCTCCGTCGACTGGCCGAGCAGCAAGAATGGACTATCAGAAACTATTCGAACAACTGCGAGATATTTCAAATTCTCAAAATAGCTGAATCTAATCCTGGCCCTTTCTTTTTTAAATTACTGTAATGAAACCGTACTTTCGCTCGACCGCCGTTGACTCTGCCGTGACCACTGGGTTAAAGTGGTTGATTGCATCGGAAGGCTATGAAAAAAATGCTTCCCCTGACATGACTACCTCGCGCTCGTATAACGCGTTTGCCCACCAAGTTCGGTCTGAGAATGAGTTACCGTTTAAACAACGAACTGAGGATGGCACAATTTGTGTCTTAATTCCTGATCTGGCGCCGCAAACGCGAACGGCATCTAGTAGAGACGAGAATCGAAGCGCAAAAAATCAAGATTTGAATTGTGAAAGAGAATCCTTTCAGCATCTTGAAGCGACACTAGCTGAGGTAGGGCAGAGGCCCGCAGTATCAGAGTCTCCCAGTGAGAGTGGAGAGGGTTTTGCCTTCTTGCCACTTGAAATGACTTTAAAAGCGCCTGTGATTTCACTCGCCGAGGCACCGCAAGGTGATCTTAGCGAGCCTCCTAATGAGTGGCGGAAATTAAGTGACGGGAAGACGCGCGATCGGAAGGCAGGTGAAGAATCTGTTAAAAAGACAAGTAAAGAGCAGGCGATTGAAAAGATTGCCCGGTCGATTATCGAACGCTATCCCGTTGGTAATCCGGGGTTAGTGATTTTCACCGGTCCGGAAGTGAACGCGCTGATTGACGAAACTTGTGCTCGTGTTGCGACTTCTTTGTCCGAACGAAAAAATGGTCGTACGCTGTTAATAGATGCAGACAATCGAGGCCAAGCGTTAACAATTGCCAGCGGTGTCGCGGGGCAACCAGGGATTTCCGATGTCGTCGCCAATGGCGTCGATTGGAAGAGTACCGTCTTTGGCGGTTCGGCAACACGATTGGATTTTATGGGGGCAGGTGCTCGGCAAGAGTTAGGAGAGCATTCCAAGCCCATCCTAAGGCAATTGGTGGTTGGTCTTAAAAAAGAGTATCAATTCATCTGCGTATCCGCTGGTACGTCGAACGAGTTATCAACTCAGTTCTGGAATGACGTTGGCGATGGTACCTTTTTATTAGTCAGCTTAAGAAATAGCAATCAAACGCGAGCCAAGGCAGCGGTTTCTGAATTGCGAGTCTCGGGTGGCCGCCTGTTAGGGTGTATTGTCACGGATGTTGATTGACGCTAGTTGACCGCACTTTTTATTTGAGGTCCTTTTATGGGGCGAGTTTTAGTTACCGGTGGAGCGGGCTACATTGGCAGTCACACTTGCCTTGAATTGCTAAACGCAGGATTTGAAATCACCGTTGTTGATAATCTAAGCAACTCGACTCAAGAATCGTTGCAGCGAGTAAGTACCCTCACGGGTAAAGAAATCGCTTTTTTTAAAGTTGACCTTCTTGATGCCGAAGCGCTGGATACTGTCTTTTCTCGAAGTGACTTTGGAACAGTGATTCATTTTGCGGCGTTAAAAGCGGTTGGTGAAAGCGTGGCCCAGCCGCTTCAGTATTATCAAAATAACGTGACGGGAACTGTCAATCTTTGCCAGGCAATGCAGAGGCATGGTGTCACGAATTTAGTTTTCAGTTCCAGTGCGACGGTCTATGGAATTCCAAAGTCGCTGCCGTTGACTGAACAATCGGAAACGCTGATTCACGAAGTTACGAACCCCTATGGTCGTACAAAATTGATGGTTGAGTTTGTGCTCAAAGATTGGCAAAGAGCTTTTCCAGCAATGAATGTCGCCTTACTGCGTTACTTCAACCCCGTTGGTGCGCATGTTTCGGGACGGATTGGAGAGGATCCAAATGGGATTCCTAATAATCTCCTTCCTTATGTTTCACAGGTCGCAGTCGGCAGACTTGAGAAACTGGGTGTCTTTGGTGATGACTACGAAACGGCAGATGGTACAGGCGTTCGAGATTATATCCATGTGGTAGATTTGGCAGTTGGACACGTGCTCGCGGTGAAAAAGTTAAGTGAAAATCCTGGCGTGGTAACTTACAATCTGGGAACAGGAATCGGATACAGCGTTTTCCAAATAATCGCAGCTTTTGAGGAGGCATCTGGGCAGAGGATACCATTTGAAATTTTGCCCCGGCGAGCTGGAGATGTTGCCGCTTGCTTTGCCGATCCGTCTCTTGCAAAATTGGAATTAGGGTGGTCTGCCAATCGCGGTCTTCAAGAAATGTGTATCGATGGTTGGCGTTGGCAATCCAACAATCCTAACGGGTACGCGTAGAACGAACGCGCGGTACAGGTCGCGACGCGTGAAGCGATCAAATCGGAACGCACTTTTGTTCTTGTCTTAATTGTCATTGAAAAGTTGAATCGTTCCATATTGAGTCGTTCTATTGGGTGTGGGGTGAGCATTTGTTGCGGTGAAACATGTTCTCGGGTTGGTTAGGGCTAGAGCAGGTAGGGTAAAATCGGCTAGATTAGGCCTGTCGATTTCTTGGGATGAAGTTGATCTGTTTCATTGTTCTTCGAGGCTTTGAGAGTAAGTGTCGAATTCGAGTTTGCTTGTGGTCGTTGCGACCTATAACGAGATTGATAATTTGCCTCGGTTAGTCCTGCAGATTACGGATCTGTTACCCGACGCTGACGTGTTAGTGATTGACGACGCGTCACCGGATGGGACTGGTAATTGGTGTGAGCAGGCGACCGCTCAGTACCCAAGGCTATCTGTGTTGCATCGTGACTCTAAGCTTGGATTGGGAACGGCAGTGGTTGCCGGTTTCGAATATGCAAAGGAGAAGAACTATGATCTTGTTGCGACTATGGACGCAGATTTGAGTCATGATCCAAAGTCGCTCGCTGAGATGTTCGAACTGTCGATGCAGTCGGACTGTGCTGCCATAGGTGTTTTTGTTGGTAGTCGATATGTTGCGGGTGGTGGTACAGAGGGCTGGCCATTCTTGCGGAGACTCGCTTCTCGAATGGTTAACAAATTCGCCCGGACGATGTTGAAACTAAAAACTTACGACAATAGTGGGGCGTTTCGGATCTACCGCTCCACCGCGCTCGACAAACTTGATTTAAAGAATCTGAAGAGCACAGACTTCGCCTATCTTGAGGAAATATTGTGGCGGCTTGCCAAGCAGGATGTCGCCATGATGGAGTATCCCATCCTCTTTCGAAACCGCGAACTCGGCAGGTCAAAAACGAATCCAATTTTGGGGCTGCGGGTATTCTGGCAGATTCTAATGATGGGAATTGGGATCTGGAAATGAATCAAGCCATTGTATTTAAGTGAAAAAAATCACCTGTTAATTTGAGTTGAATAATGTTTGTACAGGAAATATCCCCCTTTCATTTAGCCTTCCCTGTCGATGACCTAGAGGCATCGCGGAGGTTCTACGGCGGTACGCTTGGCTGTCCTGAAGGTCGAAGCAGCGAACAATGGATTGACTTTGACCTGTTTGGGCATCAAATTGTGGCTCACCTCAAGCCTCGGGGGGATTCACCAGTCGAATCAATAGAGAATCGGGTGGACGGTCACGATGTCCCTGTGCCACATTTTGGCGTTGTTCTCAAGTGGGGAGAATGGGAACGGTTAGCTGAACGGCTAAAAAACGAGGGTATCCAATTTGTGATTGAGCCGTATGTACGGTTTGAAGGGCAGGTGGGTGAACAAGCGACGATGTTTTTTTTAGATCCCTCTGGAAATGCGCTTGAGTTTAAAGCTTTCAAAGATCCCACTCAAATATTCGCGAAATAAGTTCTCGCTTACGGTGGTACTTTCTTTAAGAATTGGGAGCCGGTTGCCAAGGATTGGTGAATGCTCGCAGGGGCGGCCGTGATCGGTTTGATGCCGTTAACCTTTGTGCGTGTTCGTTTTGCGGATCGCATATTCCAGCGGATTAAGATTCGCTTTCGTTGACAGTCGATTTTAACAGTTCTAAAATCGCGTTTTCAAAACATTTTCAAAAATTGAATTAAACTGGCCTCGGCCAAAGTTTGGAGTTAGCTAATGTCTGAAGAAGCATCCGGTCAAATAGACAATGTAATGCACGAAGATCGCATGTTTCCACCTTCATCGGAGTTTTCCGACAAAGCAAAGATTGGCTCGCTGGAAGAATATCAAGCAATTTACGACCGCGCTAAAGACGATCCTGAAACGTTTTGGGATGAAATTGGAAAGTCTGAATTACATTGGTTTAAGCCGTACGATACGGTACTGAAGGGGACTGGTACCGACGTCGAGTGGTTCGTTGGCGGGCAAACTAACATGTCCTTTAATTGTCTTGACGCGAATCTGGAAGCAGGTCTCGGAGACCGTCCGGCCATTATTTGGGAAGGTGAACCAGGGGATACCAGAACGCTAACCTATGCTGAGTTGCATCGGGACGTTTGTAAGTTTTCCAATGTTTTAAAGGGCCTGGGCGTTGGAGTGGGGGATGTTGTTTCGATTTACATGCCTATGACACCTGAAATTGCAATTGCAATGTTGGCATGTGTTCGGATTGGTGCGATACACTCCGTTATTTTTGCCGGCTTTTCCGCGGAAGCAATTGCCGACCGAAATAATGATGCTAGTGCCAAAGTTCAGTTGACGGCAGATGGATTGTGGCGTCGAGGTAAGTGTATACCGCTGAAAGAAACTGTTAATAAAGCGCTTGAAAAATCGCCGACGGTAGAGCACTGCATTGTTTTGAAACGGTGCGAGAACGAGGTGGAAATGCACGCGGGGCGCGACCATTGGTGGCATGAACTGAATGAGGATGCGTCTGCTGATTGCTCTGCTACGCCGTTGGATAGCGAAACGACTTCATTTATCCTTTACACCAGCGGTTCAACGGGTAAGCCTAAAGGGATTCGCCACACGACCGCCGGTTATAATCTTTGGGCAAAGAAGACGTTTGAGTGGGTCTTCGATCATCGGGATGATGATATTTACTGGTGTACAGCAGATTGCGGATGGATTACGGGACACTCGTACATCGTTTATGGTCCACTCTCCAACGGGGCGACTTGTTTAATGTACGAAGGAGCTCCGAACCATCCAGCGGAAGATCGGTTTTGGGAATTGGTTGAGAAGTACAAAGTTACGATTCTTTACACGGCACCCACTGCGATCCGCGCGTTCGTTAAGTGGGGTGACGAGCAAGTTGAGAAACATGATTTGAGCAGTTTGAGGTTGCTGGGAACCGTAGGCGAGGGGATCAATCCTGACACCTGGATTTGGTATCATGAAAAAATTGGCGGCGGCAAATGTCCGATCGTTGATACCTGGTGGCAGACGGAAACTGGGGGAATCATGCTCAGTCCGCTTCCCGGCGCGACGTCGACCAAGCCTGGGAGCTGTACCAAGCCACTGCCGGGAATCGTTCCGGTCATCGTCGATGAGTCGCTCAATCCAGTTGATAAAAACAACGGTGGTATGTTGTGCATTGCAAAGCCATGGCCTGGTATGTTGCGAGGTATTTGGGGCGATGACGAACGTTTTAAACAACAGTATTGGGAGACCTTCCCGGGGAATTATTTGACCGGAGACAATGCTCGTCTCGACGATGATGATTACTACTGGATCATGGGAAGAATCGATGATGTGATCAATGTCTCCGGGCATCGGTTGAGTACGATCGAAGTCGAAAGCGCACTCGTATCGCATCCAAATGTTGCTGAATGTGCAGCCGTTGGGCGACCTCATGATATTAAAGGTCAGGCGATTGCAGTTTTCGTCACGGTAAAGGACGCGGTTGCTAGTGATGAACTTCGACAACAATTGAGGCTTCATGTTCGTCAGGAAATTGGTGCTTTAGCGGTGCCGGACGATATTCGATTTACAGAATCGGTTCCCAAAACAAGAAGTGGGAAAATCATGCGACGTCTGCTCCGCGATATCGCTGCTGGTAAGGAAGCAACTGGCGATACGAGTACGCTTGAGGATTTCAGCGTGCTCGCAAAACTTCGTGAATCAGACGATCAATAAAATTTGATTTCGTGGTTAGTATTCGCTCTGCGATTGTCTTAATTTACGTTGGCGGAGTTAGGGCTTAGTTGATTTCAGATTTGTTTGCATCATGGAACAAGGTGCGGATGAACTTCTTGAACGCTTGGGAAAATAACGAGAGTGCTGTCACACTATGACTGTCGCTTGTTAAGATTTAACGGTTGAAATGATTACTCCAATTCGGGATCCCTAAAAAGTGAATTGGGGAATGCGTTTTGAATTAGTATTCGTAAGCAGCCAGCAGTTGTTCCCCAAGATGGTGTCGTAAAGCCCCTGTTTCTTGCAGCTTGGCAGTTTTTAACACGCAGGAATATAAATTCTCAGTTTCAATGTCGGGCTTCCGATAATGAGGGTGGACGACCCGTTGTCCACCGATTCCGTGTTTTTCTGATTTTGTACCGGCAGCAAATAGTTGGGCTGGAAAATCAGCTAAGTGATTAGGTTTTACCAAACAGCCAAGCAAGTCGTTGCTTGGAAAACACGCGGGTCGATTTGATTCTCATCGAGGAGATTGGATAGATGATTCCGCGTCGGCAATTTATTGGATCACTTGCGGCACTGGCGGCAGGTGGAGTGAGTCAGGTTCGAGCAAGTGGTGGATTGAATGCTGAAGCCCGTCCGCTGGATTGGAAATATGAAATAATCGAGCCAATGCCAAAAAAAGGGTCTTCGCGGCGCCCCGTCGTTACTGGTGTTAGTCTTCAACCAGGTGGAGATTTGTTGGCAATTGCAGGGGATAATCATCTCGTTTCGATTTATGACACAGGAAAACAAAACTTCCCGAAAACGTTGGATGTGCACGAGGATTGGATTCGTGCGGTAACGTTTTCTCCTAATGGGAAATTTTTAGCAACTGCCGGTAATGATCATCGACTGTGTTTGTGGAGTACCGGTCAACTGGAGCATCCAGTTTTTTCTAGTGAAAATCCGGCCGCAATCATTGATTTAGCGTTTTCACCCAAGGGTGATCAAATTGCCACGGTTGGATTCGAATCCCAGCTGAGAGTTTTTGATGTAGTCAGTGGGAAGCAGCTACTGCGATTTGAGTGCCCTAGTAGCGACAATCATTCCGTCGCTTTTTCTCCAGACGGAAAGACGATTTCGGTCGGTGGTCGCAGCGGTAACATTCGAAGTTGGGATTTAGAAGGCGGTAGGCTCGTTTATGATCGAAAGTTGCATCGGCAGCGTGTGAGATCGCTTGAATTCATGCCTGACGGTCGCCTTCTAAGCGTAAGCGATGACCAGGTTATTAAAGTTACCGATTTAAAAGATTCTGCCCGGTCGACCAATTTTGAAAGAGGGTTCTCAAAACTATTCGCTGCTGCTGTGTTGGGGCCAAACTTAATTGCAACCGGCGGCAGTAATAACTTAATTGACATCTGGAATGTCGAACCTAAGCCAACTCATTTGGGATCTTTGGGAAAGCACACTGGAACGGTGTCTTGCCTTGAATACCAAAACTCAAAACTGGTTTCTGGGAGTTTTGACACATTCGTCATTATTTGGAATGTGGATCGACAAAAAAATGGACCGCTACAGCGTCACACGCAAAAAAACGGCTGGAATCGAATTTTGAACTGAGTCGATTGCCAACCTTGCTAAATAAATCTAATCAACGCAACAACCAAGCTTTTACATGGAGGTAAGAGAATTGGGTCTTATCAAAACTATCGCTGATCGTCTTAAAGGCAAGAATTCAGCAACGGCTAATCTTCCTAGCGGTAAAGATGCACTGCTTCGTCGTTGTTACTTTGAGGTAATGGAACAGCGGCGTGTGCTGTCTGCTGATCCGGTTGTCGCTGCCGTTACTTATTTCGAAGGTGACGCAGGGCAGGATACTACGCCTGACCATTTTGAAGTCAGCTTCGAAGGTGGTGCTGAGTCTACTTCGTTGTCACAGTTTACAATTAACGGCGACCAAGATGGAACTTCAAGCCTTTCTGACGGTGATATGTTCTTTGACGTGACAGCAGGTTTGCCAGGGACTGGTGGATTTCATGATTTTCAGTTCGATGCCACCAACAGCCAAGGGTTAACCGCTGCTGATATTCAGTCATTTGAGGTGTCTGCGGACGGACTGCAGTTGACTGTTTCGGTGGACAATTTCAAGGCAGGTGATGTTCTTGCCTTCACTCTGGATGTTGACGAGGTCGAGAGATTTCGCGTTGATAAAATTGCTTCCGGAGTCGAATTTGAGGGGTCACTGTTTGAAGCAGTGTTTGCGGACGATAATTACACATTTGAATCCCAAACCGTTGCCATCATAACAACGCTCGAAGACGGGTATGTGCAGCCGCAGCAGTCGGGTGTCTTTTTTGATGAATACGATCACCTGTTCTCTACCGGCGGCAACCTGGCGGAACAAACACTCGGTTTGACTGCAGATAATGCAGACGGTAGTTCTGATCGAACGGCCGGTGCAATCGAAGCATTCAATTTGATTCCCAAGCCAATTTCAATCTCAGGCAATGTCTCTACTGATGCAGAACTGGATTGTGACGGTGGGCATTCTCCGGTAGGAATCGTCGGTGTTGGCTTAACTCTCGAGCGATTAGACGTAAGTTCGGGGCAGTATGAAATTGTGGCGACTACCGTAACTGATCAACAGGGGAACTATGAATTCTCAGCTGAGCTTCAGTTAGAGCCGGGAGTGTTTCGAGTCGTTGAGACTCAGCCCGACGGTTACTTAAGTGTTGGTGAGTCAGTTGGCACCGCTGGTGGCGTCGCCAGCACCAACGTGATTTCTGGTATTGATCTTTCAGTCGGGGGCGTTTCTGGAGTTGGCTATGATTTCACTGAAGTCAAGCCGGCGACCTTGTCAGGAAATGTCTGGTCTGATGACAACGACAACGGGATTTTAGATACAGGGGAACCTGGGATTGCGAATGTGCTCATTAAAGTGACACGCGTTGATTCTGGTGTTTCCGGATCGACCGATCCGTTCTCTGATTTCGGATCAGTCTATGTTAGGACTGATGCTGCCGGCCATTACGAGGTGGATGCCTTGCCGCCGGGAATCTATGAGATTCAGGAGGTCAACGAGAACAATGGCGCTCAGGATCCTCTTGCAGGGTATCTCGACGGCAAGGACAGTGTTGGCTCAGTAGGAAGTGCTCAAATTGGTGTTCAGTCAAACGACAAATTTAGTGAGATACAACTATGTGCGGAAGCAAGCGGTGCGGAGTACAACTTCGGTGAAATACGCCCCGCTGAAATTAGTGGTACGGTTTGGCACGACTCCAACGATGATGGAGTAATTCAGTCGAACGAGAACCGCCTTGGAAATGTGGTTGTCCAGTTGTTCGATAAACAAGGCAATGCGTTGTCGGAAACGCGCACTGACATCGAAGGTCACTATCAGTTTGACCGGCTCTACCCGGGTGAGTATCTCGTGCGTGAAATTCAGCCAGTAGGATACACCGATGGTCAAGACTCGATCGGGCAGATTAACGGAGTTACCAGTGGCGAATACCTAACCGACGATGAGTTTTGTGTGAAACTAGATGCTGGAGATAAAGGGAGAAATTACGATTTCGCCGAATTGAAAGCTGCTTCGATTTCGGGACAGGTACACGCGGACGCGAATGGTGACTGCACCTTTGATGCCACAGCGGGTGATTTGCCATTGGCAAATGTGAGGTTAGTTCTGGTTGACAGTAATGGTACCGAAGTCGCTCGAACGGTGACCGATGCTGACGGGAAGTACTCTTTTGAAGATCTCGCGCCCGGGAAGTATTCTGTCCGGGAGTTCTCTCCGCTGGGTTACCT
>WTFU01000202.1 GCA_011523945.1 Mariniblastus sp.
TGGCATGATTGAAAACTCCCCAAAACAGCTTTCTGCGAATAACTTCAGCCGCTTTGGTCCGAGATTTTCGTTTTTTCTTGACTGGGGCTTTCTTTTCCTCTTTAGCCTCAGCTTTGACCTTTTTCGTAGCAGTAGAAGCGGACTTTTTAGTCGCTTTTTTCTTGGTAGTGGCTTTCTTGGCCGGTGCTTTTTTGACAGCGGCCTTAGTTGCTTTAGCCTTCTTCTTGGCCATTTTTATCCGTCTTTAAAATCTGGGCAGAAATGCGTTATCGAAACGAAGCCAGAATGATAACGTTTTTTCCTGATAATGAATAGTTGGGCTCTGAAATTATCGCACTGTTTGGCACGTCATCCGGCGTTTGGGGGCGGAGTTCCATGACCGTCTTCGACGTATTTCGCACGCTGGCGGGAGTATTCCTCAAAACTAACTTCCAGCGAGCCAGTTTCAAGAGTCTCGGTTTTATTTACATTTGCCGAGTTAGGCGGCTGGGATTTCTCCTGTTCTAGAAGCCGCTCGAGGTATTTACGGCACCAACCACAGCCTGTTCCAGCGCCAAAACATTGACTTAACTGGCTCGGACGGCTTGGTTTTTCGATTCGGATAAAGTTAACCACTTTTCGTCGAGTAACGTGAAAACAGAGGCACACCGGATCGTCAGGTTTCATGGTTGTAACCGCTTGTTTGCGTGAATTTGGAAAAAGGGCTCGAAATTCCAATTTTTGAGGGGCTGCTCCGTCGATTCTGGAATTTAACCTGAATCATAGAAACTCCGTTCGACAAACAGGGTTTTATCATCTTGAGAGGGGTAAAGCCAACATAGGTGTGCCTGGTCTATAAGGTTTCTTGTCGATCGTAAGGTTTCTTGTCGATCGTAAGGTTTCTTGTCGATCGTGCGTCTCGTCAGAGAGGCAAGTGACGCTAGAATAAAATGAGAACTTTCATAACTTGCCTGTACTTGGAATTCCTTTGTCTGTTAGCGAATCATCGTTACAAAAAGCTTCGAAATACGAGTTGCTCGACCCTGACGTGCGGCTGATGTTGCAGGTGCGCGACGGAAACGCTGCAGCGTTCGAGGCCCTTGTTGAAAAGCATCAAAAGCGCCTGGTAATGGTTTTAGAGCATTTAGTTTCCGACCGAACGCAAGCTGAGGATCTTGCGCAAGACGTTTTCTTAAGGGTTTATCGGGCTCGCGAGCGATACGTCCCAACCGCTAAGTTTTCCACCTGGCTTTATACGATTACTCACAATGTCGCGAGCAATTCCATTCGCAAATCGTCAAGGCGCAAGGAGGTTAATCTGGTCACATCTCCATCAGGTTCGATGCCTGTGCGACCACTCGATACTATGGCGAAGGACAAGAGTAATTTGATGCCGACGCGTCTGGCAGATCAGAAAGAGATGGAAAAGGTAATTCGTGAGGCGATTCAATCGCTTGGTTCACGGCAGCGAATGGCGATGTTGCTGTCGAAATACGAGGGTATGAGCTACAACGAAATTGCTGAATCGATGGAGCTAACGACACAGGCAGTCAAATCATTGCTTTCACGTGCACGTGGGAACCTCAAAGAAATGCTTGCCCCTTATTTAAACTCTGGAGAGTCATCTCGTGAATTGGACAGAGAAGATGGGGGGGCGTTATGAATTTGAAACCGGAACAGCCTGAGTCACAGTCTGGTGAAATCGACCTGTCCAGTTTGGATGAATTGACTGCCTATCTAGATGGCGAACTGGATGAAACGCAGACTCAAGAGGTTGAGGATCGATTGGGCAGGGATTCAGAGTACCTAGCAGAAATGCAGTTCTTGCAAAAAACATGGGATCTGCTCGATACCCTGCCTGTCCATGAACCGAGTGGTTCTTTCACGAAGACAACGATGGAGTTGATTGTCGGCGACGCTGTCAGTACGGCAAAAAATAGACGCAAAAGAGCGTTGTTTTTGGGGCGAGTCGGAGTGATGCTCTTGCTGCCGATCGTTTTTTTCGCAACCGCCTACGGTGTCGTAAGACGCTTGCAAGCTGATCCGGATCGCCGCTTAATTGAGAATTTAAGCGTCATTGAAAACTTCAAAAAATACGAGGCGGTCGATTGTAATTTGCCGTTTCTTGAAAGTATCGGAAACATTGACTTTTTTCAAAAGCCAACGGTGATTGTTGAGAATGGAAGTGAAATTGAAGTTGCATATGAAGACGAATTTGCTGACTCAATTCCGCTCGATCCCGTTCAACGTACTCAATACGTGAAGGACTTGGATGTTGAACAGAAGATAACTCTAAAAGCAAACTTTAAAAACTTTGAGGAAAAGACGGAAGCTGATCGCAAGCGGTTGGCTGATTTTGATCTCGAACTGCAGAATCGAGAAAATCACCAGCAGTTACGATCGACTCTCAATGGCTTTTACGAATGGTTGATAGAACTGGAGTTGAGCGAACGGAGCGGCCTCCAGGATCTTCCCCAAAGTAAGCGGTTGGCAGAAATAAGAGCAATTAGAAATCGTCAGGCTCAGGATGAACTGAGGAAAAAGTCATTAGTGAATTTGCCGTCCAAAGAAGACGTCCCGTTCTTAATGGGCTGGTGCGAAAGTATTTTCCAACTCAAGGAAGGCCAGTTAAGGGAGCGTTTTCCAGTTGTGCTGGAGCGGTCGATGCGGCAGAAGAAAATGGGGTCGGCGCCACCTACTTCTATCCTATTGGAAAAGGCTCGAGTAGAGAATTTAAATTCAATTATTGGTTTCTTGCTGAGAGAGGATCGGCAATTTGTTGAAGATTTGATCTTCGAAGGTGAAGCACTTTTTGTGCTCTATGATATTTTGTCGCTTAACGCGAGAAAACAGTTGGACAGTCGATCGGAAGCGGAACAAAGAAGCTACATCCTGGATTGGGTCGATGCCGTCAACCAATCGCAGCAGGGCACATCGACCGAGGATTTACAGAGATTTGAACGGCAGCTCAGTAGTAATGTTCGTAACCGTTTGCAAAAAATGTCCAGTGAAAAATATCGGGAAACGCTTGAGTGGATGTATGAAGAAAGTAGGAAATCTCAGATTTCTTCGCAAAGCTGGTGGGAGCGGCAGATTGAGAAAACTCTGGATCCAGATTAGGGTTCCGGCATTTGACTTCCGATAGGCTGGAAAAACCGTGTCTTTTTACCTAATCGCCGTCAGTCGGGTGCGGATTCCTCGTTTTCGCCATAAATTTTTGTTCCAACGCCATATCGGGCACTTTCTTTAGGTTCTCCTTGGCTAAATCGCGAATTTGGCTCAAACTTGGCATCACTCCAGACCGTCTATAATAATGGGAACCTCTTTTTATCAAGTGGAACCAAAACTCGTGCAGCATTAGTCCGGCGGCAATGCCAGTTTTTTGGGGATGGTTTTGTGGATGGTTTTGTTGACGGTACTTCATTGAGTCCTTGATTACTAAAGAACGGGGCTTTTGGGCAATCGGTGTTGGCCGGATGGAAGGCAGTTTGCCTGAGTCTGGAAGTTTCAAGTCCGATGGATGCAACGATAGTTGATAGGGATAACCAGAATGGCAAGTGAAATTAATTCCCCGACCCGTCCTGCGGTGACTGCTTCGGCAAGGCAAGCGGCTAAAGTCAAAGGCTATGTTAACCAGCAATTGGAAAAAACACGCAAGCAAGTCAAAACGATCGACTTCATCTCGGGTGCCCTTGTATTAGTTGCCTTTACGATTGGATTTTTGTTATTTGCGGCAATGATCGACGCCTGGATTTGGCCGTTGCCTCAGTCTGGGCGTTGGGCCTTTCTAACTATCTGGCTGGGTAGTTGTGTCGGTTACACGACTGTTTCGATCGTGCCGCTTTTGATGAAGCGAATCAATCCGGATTATGCTGCGAAGATGATCGAAGAAGCGAAGCCCAGCTTCAGTAACAGTTTGATAAATTATGTGTCACTTCGAAAACGGCCTGAGGGAATCAGACCTGCTGTGCTGGACGCAGTATCGCGACAAGCTGCAACAGATCTCGCTAGTGTGCGAGGTGATGCTGCGGTTGATCAGTCCAAGATGATTCGAATTGGGTTCGTTTTGGTAGGACTCACGCTTTTAGCAGTGAGTTATAAGATTTTGTCGCCGAAAGATCCGCTTAGTACTGTTGCTCGGATTTTCGCGCCAGCGAGTGATATCGCTCAGCCTGCAGTTGTCACGATCGAAGAAGTTTTGCCGGGTGACGTCGAAATATTTTTTGGTGAAACACTGGATGTTGTTGCTCGTGTTAGTGGGCGGCACCAGCCGGAAGATGTCAAATTAATTTACTCGACCCTCGACGGGCAAATGGTCGACCAGTCTCTGTCGATGGCTTTGACAGACGAGCCAAGAACCTATTCTGGAGAGGTTTCGATGCCCGGTGGCGGAGTTCAAGCGTCGTTGCAGTATCGGGTGGTAGCAAAAGATGGAGTTTCTCGTGATTACGTCGTGACTGTGCGTCCTAACCCGACTATTGCGATTGAGTCGTTACTTTTTGATCCTCCCGATTACACTGGCTTGGCTTCACGCACGTTGATGGGGGTCGGTGATATCGATGCGATCGAGGGCACGATGGTTACGATTAACGCGGTTGCCAACTTGCCAATAAAGTCTGCTGAAGTCGAATTGCTTAATGAAGTTGTCAATGTTGCCGGCGACACTGAATTGTCATATGAAAAGCGATTCGTTCCAGCGGTAGGCAGTAAATATATTATGGAGGTCGAGGGAAGAAACGCGACCCAATCCATCTTGGTAAAGCTAGACGCGAACCGTGAGAAACCGTTCGCAACTCATTATCGGTTGAAATTCACCAGCACGGATGGAAATCGAAACTCGCAGCCTAACGTTTACCCAATCCGGGTGACCCCCGACCTGGCTCCCGATGTTGAAATCAAAAATCCAGTTGAAACGGATGGGCAGATTCCACGGAATCAAGTGTTGGCCGTTGATATCGTGGCCTCAGATCTCGATTTTAAAATTGATTCTGTTGAGCTGAGTGTTGACCATAACGGCCGAAGCTTGTTCTCAGATAGCCTTAGCCTCAAATCAAATAATGGTAATCGCCGGGTAACCGCACGTTACTTACTTGACCCCAACGCACTCGGGTTGATGCCGGGAGATGTGGCTGTTTTCCATGCGATTGCGAAAGACAATCGCATGCAGGGACGCAAGCCTGCTCCGAATATCTCACGCACGCAAAACTATTCGGTGACAATTCAACGCCCTGAAGAAGAATCCTCAGAACCTGTTGCAAAAAATCCAGATGCTGAAGGTCAGAATGGCGAGGGTCAGAATGGCGAGGGTCAGAATGGCGAAGGTCAGA
>WTFU01000089.1:0-23018 GCA_011523945.1 Mariniblastus sp.
AGGAAGTACTGGCCCCCCCAAGGGAGTTTTGTACCGTCATCAAATTTTCATTGAACAGTGCGAGCAAATCGCGAATTACTTTCGCCTCGCGCCCGGCGGCACCGATGTGTCCGGATTTCCACTATTCGCTTTGTTCAATGCTGCCATGGGAACTACAACTGTATTTCCTCAAATGGATCCCACTCGCCCCGCGGATGTCTACCCCCCCAACATCATCGACGCCGTCGAGCAATTTCAAGCCAATCAGTCATTCGGTTCTCCAGCCCTATGGAATACGGTCGCCAATTATTGCGTCAAACATTCAAAACAACTGCCAACCATCGAGCGAATTCTTAGTGCGGGTGCGCCAGTGCCCCCTCAAACGCTAAGGAAAATCAAACAAATCATTTCACCCAGCGGTGATACTTTCACGCCCTATGGAGCGACCGAATCACTTCCCATTGCTTGCAACTCTGGGTCCGTCGTTCTGGAGGAAACAGCTGAACGCACCGAACGCGGTGAAGGAACCTGCGTTGGTAAACGTTTCCCAAAGATTGACTGGCAAATTATTGCGATCGATGACAATCCAATTCAAGAAATTTGCGACGCCACTCCTCTCCCAAAAGGAATAGTTGGTGAACTAATAGTACGCGGGCCGGTCGTTTCTGATCAATATGTAACTCGTACGGACGCCAACGCCGATCACAAGATTTCCGATGGCGATTCCTTTTGGCACCGCATGGGAGACCTCGGATACCTCGATGAACAGGATCGCTTTTGGTTTTGCGGCAGAAAAACACACCGAGTTCAAACCTCGCAGCACACCATGTTTACGATTCCATGTGAAGCCATTATCAACACTCACCCGCAAGTTTACCGCAGTGCTTTAGTCGGCATTGGCCCGGCGGGTAAACAACGACCCGTCATGATCTGCGAGCCCAACCCCGAGCACTGGCCAACTTCAAAAACAAGCGAAAACAAGCTTCTTACGGAAATCAAATCCCTTGCGGAAAGATTTTGGCAAACCAATTCAATCGATGACTTCCTTCTTCATCGATCATTACCTGTCGACATACGCCACAATTCAAAAATATTTCGAGAACAACTGCGACTTTGGGCCAAAAAGGAAATTGGCCCTTAATCCAATCGGAGATACAGAAGCGCCACTCACCCCAGTTTTTAAAGCGGTTGTGACTGATACAGGCACTCAATTTCGGAGATCAACTCTTCAGCAATATCAACGCCTGTAACACCCGCAATGGCTCTCCACCCGGGCACAGCATTGACTTCTAAAATAAATTGGTTGCCTGTCTTCGTATCGGTTATCAAATCAACCCCCGCAAAATGCGCCCCAACTGCGGAAGCAGCCGCGATTGCCAACTCTCTCTCTTCTGTTCCAACATGATAAACCTCACCGACCCCACCTTGGCTGATATTTGTAATCCAGTGGTTGGGGTTTTTGCGTTTCATTCCCCACACGCGATCTCCCAACACCAGTAAACGAACATCATATCCCGGGTGAGCAATAAATTTTTGCTGATATATCACCCGCTGGTCGTCGACCAATCCACGAAAATACCTCGCGGCCTGATCTTCCGTATGCAAGCGAACAATACCGCGCCCAAGGCTACCGAAAATTGGTTTTACAACAACATCTTTGCCCAACTCATAAAATCCTTTCATCGCGATTGATAAATCTTGAGAAACGAAAGTCTCGGGGACCGGTAGTCCAGATCGCTTTATCAGCGCGAGGGAAAGATATTTATCAACCGCCGCCTCAATCGCACGCGGCGAATTAACTAATAAAACACCAGCGGTTTTCAATTGCCCAAGGCAATCCATTCGAAAAACAATCTGTTCCAACGATCCCGCGGGCATGGTTCTCGCAATAACACAATCCGCATCAAGGTTGAATTTCACATTCGTTCCAACCGACGCCGCAAGCGCCTCGAATGACATCGCAACAATATCATGGCGCGCTCCACCGGCACGGACTAAATCCAAAAAGTACCAACTGTCTGGATTCGATAAAACCACGATCCGCATCGTTTACCCCATCCCATAGGAGCGTTTAAGGATGTCGTGTCTGATTTCTCCTACATCCCAAACGGTACCCGTTGCCTGATTCTCAATCCTTACGCTGGCTGGGCTAAACAACATCTTATCAATTTTATAAAAATCTTTTTGTATCGTTCGAAGATATCTAAAAAAGGCGCGCCGAATTCTGGAGAGCTCGAGCTTGGTAAACGCTCTACCACCGAACTGACAACCTCATCAGCAGCATCAACAACAAGCTCTACCCGACCGCCGTACAATATAGAGTCGTTAGTCCACCCCAACGCGGTCATGTCGTCTCCCGCCAAAGGAGGAAGCGGAGCCCGCCCGACGGCGGAGCATATCGTGCTTAAGTCAAACTGCAATTCGTTTAATTTGTGCATCGCTACTTCAATAGATCTCGCCACCACTTGAATAGCACCCGGCCAGCTCGCCGTTCTAGCAACACAGACGTTAAGAAGGCTTTTTTCGATACCACACTCTGCTGCCATTTGCTCAAGCGTCGCAATAGTCGGCAATTGATTCGACTCCAATACTCCCACCGCCTGCTGAGGCGCGGCTGAAAGTCGATAAGCCGACAATACATCCTCTTTACCTCGTAATAACCGAAACGGGCCACTTCCCATCGCAAAATAGTCACCATACGAGATCGGCCAACCGGCATACTGAGACCCAATACATGCCAACAACGGCTCATCGGTGCAAACCTCAACCGACCTAAGCCCCAGTGAATCATGGCAATCACTTACGACAATCTGGGCCAGCCCGCCCATGCAAATCTTTCCAAGAAGAACTCCAGCGTCCAAACATCCGGCCCGCCCGACTGCAAAATCCAATACACGCGCGCCACCTACCGATTCAAACTGAATCTCCAATGCCTCGCGATCCGCGACCGCCTTTTCAAATAACTGATGAGCTAGCTGATTCGGCTGGTGATCCATCTTTCGTCCTTGCAATCAATTAAAATTTGAAGTGCCCCCAAGTAGACCTCCACCGCCAGACCCTAACATTAAAGGGAGAGTCGACCACTTGCAAAATCGATCCAGCAACACTAGCGGTTTAGACGTCAACTTTATCGACCGGAAAATACTCTTCCACTACCGCATAAAACTCTTCAGCCGTACTCACCTTTGCGACGTGTGTACGAAAATGACGAGCCCCAAATCTGCCCTGTGCATAGCAACAGGCATATCTGCGCATCAACTGCGCCCCTTTGCTTTCACCGAATCTTTGCACAATTAGATCGAAATGGTGAAGCAAACAGGCCTTCTGATCAGCTAATGATGGATCCGGCGGTACTGGCTCACCCAACAATGCGGCTTTGCACTGAGCAAAAAGCCAAGGCCTCCCAAGGCAGGCTCTGGCAATCATTACGCCGTCGACATCATAATTCTGAAACGCATGCATTACCTTTTCGTGACTGTCCAGATCGCCATTCCCAATCAATGGAATCTTTTTCAAATAAGGTCGAATTTCAGAAATCCGATCCCAATCCGAGTGCCCCCTGAACATATCCTGTGCCGTTCGCCCGTGAACGGTTAGCGCGGCAGCTCCCGATCCCTCCACCACCTGCGCGACATCAATTGCGTTGATGTTATCCCGCGTGCATCCCAATCGAATCTTTGCGGTGACAGGAGTTGGTGCGCAGGCCTTAACAACCTCCGAAATGATCTCGCCCATTTTGTCAGGCGTACGCAGGAGATAACTCCCACTTTTTGCTTTCTCAGTTACCTGCTTTACCGGGCAACCAAAATTAATATCGACAATGCTTACTCTGTAATCCTCGACTAGCCGCCGACCGACTTTCGCCATGGTTTCTGGTTGATTATCCCAGATTTGCACGGCCAGCGGCCGCGGTTCGTCACGAACTCCCCAAAGCCGTTCGGGGTGCTCAGGAGTATTCTCGTCTAACCAAACAAATCCACGTGCGTTGACCATTTCTGTCGCAATCAAGCCCGAACCGCCGTACTCACGGACGATTTGCCGAAACGCGTAATTGGTAAAACCGGCCATGGGCGCTTGTAAAATCGGTGGATCAACCGTAACGTTGCCAATGGAGATTGGCTTGACGTTTGGCAAAACAAAGTTCGGTACTTGGGTATTCGTGGCGTCCATCATTTAATCTTGAAAAACATCGGTCCCTGCGCCAAGAGCTAACGCACACTATCTCACCGGAAAAGTGAACAACTTCCCATTTTACGTTCGAAATGAAAACCCCTACCCATAACCATGCCAAGCGCGACGACGAAATCACTCGATGCGTTGTCCTATTCCATCAAGTTGATGACATGGATCACTGGGATCTCATGCTGGAATTTCAGAATAAACTTTGGACATGGCGCTTGGAACTGCTACCTACCGCCAATCAAACTGTACTGGGCAAGAGAATAATCGATCATCGAATCCATTACCTCGATTACGAAGGCCCCGTGTCCCATAACCGTGGAACCGTCAAGCGGATTCGTTCCGGTCATTACCATTGGGGGCACAATTCAGAAACTCGATTTGCAATCCTTCAATTTGAACAAGAGCGGTGGAACGTGTTGCTCGAAAATGATAATCAACTAGCCAAAATCAGCATCGTTACTTAGTAAGGTAACTCCATCAAGTTCATCAAAGACAGATTCGCTTGTACGAATTTCGACCGAAGAATCGACTCGAAAAACAAAAATTAATCAACTTCCGAATCGTCTTCCTCTTCCGCAACCGATTTCTGCTGATCTTCTATTGCCGTTCGATGTGCCGTATCCCCCTGATACCCCTGCTGACGAAGATCAAGTTCTTCAAGCCGCAACCGAGGACCATACACCGTGAGAATGTCCCCCAAGTGCACCTGAGTTCTGCCGTTCGGGCTTCCGATATATTTCCCATTAGCTCGATGGATTCCAAGTATCAAAACGCCTTCCGCCGACAACATTGCCTCGGCTAACGTTTTGTCACACACCCAATCTCCCTCGTTAACACATATTTCAAAAACAACAAATCCATCTGCTAAATGTAAAAGTGACACGTAATCATGGACGTCCAAATGTGTCCACCGACGTAAAGCATAAGAGATCAAACTCTCAATTGCCTGGTCGAACCAACGCCGAGTACCAATTACCCAAAGGGATACCAATACGCCGGACAACAAGACGACTCGATAGGCGATATGCTTATCGCTCGTTGCCACCGTTGCAAAGGTTCCCATCATCGATGCAATCACGACGGCAATACCTACATTACCTAATGTCATCAGCGTCGAAAGAATGCGTCGCCGAACCGGATGATCAACCACTTGTTCAGATTCACTCGTCGTAAAGCCGACGCCGGTGTACGCTGACTTTGCCTGAAATCGCGCCGAATCCTGCGCCATGCCGGTCAAAGACAATGCCACCGATCCGACTCGAGTCACCAGAAACGAAACGATAAGCGTGCAAATTAAAGCGAAAAAAGCCGCCACGGTATATCTCCTGACAACAACCGATACTAGCAGAGTGCTTCTGCTCTATCTCTGAAAACAGCTAACCGCAAACCGCTGTGATAGCATTTGAAAAATCACAACGCAAGACAACGATCGAATCGGTTCTTAGCGAGGTTACCTACACAAACGATAACATCTTCTTTTTAAAAGAGGACCGCCCCATCGATGATCTGATCTTCTAGCGAATCTTCACGTACTTTTTCATCGGACTGGAGGGCTTAGCGCCAGCTTTTCGTTTCGCCTTAACCCGGTTTGCAGCTTTAGTTTTCTTAGCGGGCTTAGCGCGTCCCTTAACAAAACTTGATTTTTGACCCGAGTATTTATTTCCTACTTCCCGAGAAAATCGATCTTTTTTCTCACCACGTTCGGTTCTCTGAACTGCCGCATTACTCTTTTTCTTGGTCGGTTTCCTATCCGAAAATTTCTTTCGCGGCGACTTTTCACTAAACGATTTCCGATTCTCCCCGTCCGCCAATTTTCGATCAGAAGCATTCCCTTTCGAGTTCCTGCGGTCGTAATCCCGTCCGGTTCGGTCACCCAATTCCCCTTGATGCGATGCTGGCCGACGTGTTCCGCGTTCAAAACGTTTTCCATTTCCACGTTTATCGCCAAACCGTTTATCCGAGCGATTCCCTCGCGACGAAGAACCTCCATTCCCCCTTCCACCGCTGGACCGAGAATATTTTTGATCCGATTTACTTATTGCCAATGCCTGGCCGGAAACATAAACATGCTTCAGATGATTAAGCACCTCAGAATTTAATTCACTTGGTAGCAATATGGTGCTGAACTTATCAAAAATATTGATGCGGCCAATTTGACCGTTAGATAAATCAGCCTCATTGGTAATTGCTCCGACAATATTACCGGGACCAACACCATGCTCGCGTCCTACTTCGATTCGATAAAGCGTCATTGGACCGCGATCGCGGCCACTATCCTTTTTCCTGTTTGATTTACGATCTTTCAACTCTTTGAGAAGCAAGGGATTCGGCCCCTGTGCCAACACACCCAGAGAGGCAGCAATCTGTTCGATCGTTAATTCAGAATCATCTCGAAGTTCATTGACAATCTTTGTGAAGAACTTGATGTCGCTATGACTATTCGCCTTCACTACTTGCTCTTTAAACTTCTCAATTCGAACTTGATTAATCTCATCGATTGACTTTTGTTTAAACGTTTCAATGCGCTGATTCGTTGCTCGCTGCAACCGACTCAATTTTCCTTTTTCTTTCGGCTCAACAAACAGAATCGCATGCCCAACTCGTCCCGCTCGGCCGGTTCGACCAATGCGATGAACGTAAGCCTCTGTATCGTGCGGAAAGTCGTAGTTAATGACATGACTGATTCGTTGAACATCCAAACCGCGCGCCGCAACATCAGTCGCAACAACCACGTTGATCCGCCCCGACTTCAGCTGATTGACGGTTCGTTCCCGCTGCGCCTGCGGAATATCACCATTTAATGGAGATGCGATGATGCCTCGCTGCACCAAACCTTCTGAAACCACGATCGTCGAATTTCGAGTTTTTACAAAAATAATCACGCCTTCACTCTGCTCAGTCTCAAGAATTCGAACCAATCGTTCCATCTTTTCGCGAGGTGAGAGAAAAATACATGTCTGGCTGATTGAATCAGCTGTCGCCGTTTTACTCTTGATAGCGATGTGTGCCGGATTCCGAAGATAATTTTTCGCGATCCTTTGAATGGGTGGCGGTAGAGTCGCGGAAAACGAAAGAATCTGTCGCTCTCGAGGAAGCTGTTCCAGAATCCACTCCACGTCATCAATGAATCCCATCCGTAGCATCTCGTCTGCTTCATCGAGCACGAGCGTCTTAAGTTGCCGCAGATCTAAGGTTTTTCTTCGCAAATGATCCATGACTCGCCCGGGAGTTCCCACTACGACCTGAACGCCGCGATTTAGCGCCCGCAACTGAGTCTCATAACTCTGACCACCATAAATCGTGACCGCCCGGAAGTTTTGAATTCCAGTCGCATATTTTTCAAAAGCAGCGGTCACCTGGATTGCTAATTCACGCGTCGGCGCGAGAACCAAAACTTGCGGCTGAATTAATGACATGTCGATTCTTGAAAGTAATGGCCAAGCGAATGCCGCCGTTTTACCCGAACCGGTCTCAGCCTGCCCCATAAGGTCTCGCCCCGAAAGAATCACAGGGACTGATTGAGCTTGAATTGGCGATGGAGTTTCATACCCCACTCGATTGATCGCTTCAAGGACTGCAGGGCCAAGGCCCATTTCCTCAAATAAATTTAATGGGGCTTGGTGCTCAGCAATAGCCCCTGCGCTTACCGACACAGCTGCGGTTTCCTTTTCTACCGACGGGTCCGCAGATTTCCGATTCGAAGCACTATCATTGGGAGATCCTAAAACCTCAGTCGCTAAAAACGGGTCGTCCACCCTTCCTCCACTCTCCGCTTCAGGAACCTCTAACGGTTCCATCGAAGCAGCAGTTTCAACTTCCACAGAAGGCTTTTTCTTTGGCTTCTCACCGAGTAACAAAGCGACTTCTTCCGCTGGATCGATCGATAAAGAATCAACAACGAACGCCTCTTGTACCTCCACGGTATCCTCGACAGAATCAACGACGACGTTCTCCGCCTCAACCTGCCCCTCTACTACAAATTCCACGGGCACGGACGCTTGATTTGAATTGCCCTCTTCTTGAGAAACGACTTGAACCTCCATCGTTTTCGAGGACGCTGATTTGCTGTTAACCGAATTTGAAGACGTAGAACCACCAGAAACATCATTAGACATTTGCGCAACCACTCAGTTAGATTGTTAAAAATACACAGCCCAAGACGTTTCGAAAACGATTGGGTGAGAGGCGACCCCTCTCTGATACCTAGCGGTCAATCGTGATAAGCAAAGCCATTCCGATATGCCGCAGAGTCTCGTGCAATTCCAACTACCTAACCAAGGTCTTTTGCGTGAGACGCGTTCGGTTCAATTCTCGCCGCGAATTCGTAAATCTCGATGGTAACCAAGGCACCATTTTCCAAGCATGTCGGTTAACCATGGGTTTCGTAACTGGGGAAACCCGTTTTAGAAAAATGACAGCAACAAATTCTCTGTTGGCGAGCTAAAAGAATAGGCAAGCACTTCAAAAAAGAGAAGGGCTTTCTAAAGGAATTAGCGAAATAGTCCCGCCCTAACTCGTTCACTCGGCGGCATGAAGCCGGAATTATCGTTCTAACCACCACGAAAACGACAATGCGTTGCCCAACCGTTGGATGTTTAGACCCAATCGACACTTCGAATCTAAATGCCGGTCACCTGCCGCAGTCGTTTACGCTGACTCTCGCGCCCAATTTCGTCGGTAATCTCATCCCATCGAGTCGCGACCTTATCAAGCGCTGCTTGCGCATCCTCTTTACCGGCAATAACGCGACGAACCGCCATATCCAATACTTCGAGATATCGCGATGCCTGCGGAATACGAGGGAACATCAAAACGACCCCACGCTCGTGATTCTGTTCAATTACATCCGCATATTCAAACGCGGCATCTTCAGGAACCCAACTCCCCGTCCAACGCACCATCTCGCCGAGATGGCTCGCCCGAAAGGGGCCGCTAACTGCAGACTCCGCCATGGTCTTTTTACTAATGGCTTTGTCAGGAAGCCATTTCAGAAAGCCCCACGCCGTCTGCTCGTTTAAACTATCTTTCGCCACCGAAGCTACCAAGCCGGAAAAACCAATCAGCCCCACCCGTTTCTCATCAGACTTTCCTCGAATGATCCAACGATCCGATTTTTGATCGTACCAACGCAACGCCCCGGGCAGTGGATAAACAGAAAATTCGGTAACAGTTTGCTCCGAGCTAAAATCGTCCGCCTCCAGTTCAACGCCACCCTCAAGTTCCGCGCGCAAACTTGGATCAAAAGCAACCGATGGCCAAGAGATTGCGATCGCAGATTCCCCATTCTGCATCAACCGAAAAACCTCGGCCGGATCTAAATCGTACGAACGCTCACTTGCAATCAACTTCAACTGTTCAAGAGCTTCCACAAACGGCGGCAGGTTGATCAGGGGTTGAATATTTTCCCGATCAAATACCGTCGATAATTTCCCCCGATTGCACACCGACGGCGCAGCCCTTGCAAGGAAAGTCCACGCCGCCCAACGCTCCGCTAAAGGCATATCGACCTTTGCAAGGAACTGAGTCCCATCAGGATTCCCTTCATCCCATGAAGAAATTTGCGAAAGCGTTCGAGACATTCTCGACCAATTGCCGGGAATTGACTTTTCCCCCAGCACCTTGGAATTGGCAAGTAATGAAAAATTTGGCGCGCCCAGTGGAACCGCCCATGTTTCACCTTCATGCCGAATAATGGAAACTCGAAAGTGCTTGAGCAAGCCAAATTTATTAAAATCCGATGATTGAATTAATTCGGTTGGCACTTTTCGAATACGCTCCCGATTCACCAACTCGGCGACCATCGCCGGAGGGTAAACCATCACATCCACAGCTTCGCCTTCTGGAGCCTTGAAGTCGTTGGCAATGAAATCCTGAACTGACATTCCTACGATCTCAAGTTCGCCATCTTCGAGCGCTTGCCATTGCCTCGCTATTCGATTACCGACTTCCAACTCTCCGACGACCAACATTACGAGTGGATCCGGCTTCACCGCGACTGGCGCGGCGACTTTCTTCTCTGGCTCAACCGTCTCATTACAGCCGGCCAATCCGGATAGAACGAAGAGTCCAATCAGTAAAATTACCAATGAGGCCGATAGCGTGTGGTTCGACGTTTTCAAACTGTTTGTTTTCAAGGGTGTTTCCATAACTAATCAATTATCTCGCCTTAAATGGCACCTTCGCAATTACCGTATCGCCTTTGCCACCAGCATCAGTGACACTTTGTATTGTCCAAAGATCGAGTCCATTGTCACCGTCCACCACGCTACCGCTATAATCTCCCCATGCCACTCCGTTCGTGGAGGCCTGCCCTTCACCGATCGAGACGGTAGGCTGCAGCGTCCCCAATGGATCATCGCTTCGACGAAACGCGAATCTTGGACTAATAAACATATCAGCGCCAGTTTCCTGGAAACCAACTAACACATCCAACTGACGGTTAACCGCGATTGTTGTTTGAATAAAACTCCTCTTAGCATCACTGATTAACCCCGATTGAACCAATGAACCATTGAGACGCATTTGATGCCATTGAACTGCGGAACGTCCATCCACCGTCACCGCCTGTGAGAACCAAACAAAACCGCCCTGCAAGACAAGGTTCTTGGGATTTCGATCTCCTGAGGCCGTTAATTGATCGGTTCCTTTTTGAGGAGATTGCCTGGGGTACCCCATGTACTTGAGTCCGTGCAATTTAGAAATCGTCTTAGCCGCAGGCGTTCCGTCCTCCGTTTCATAAACACGTGTGATAAACACCTCTCGCCCGTTCACCTTGATAAAATAAAGATCATCTATGGCATCTTGCGTCTGAACTGGATGCCCCAAATTACCTTTAAAGTGGTAAACGGTCGCCGGCTTTCCCGCTTTCGCCTCAGCCAGTTTCATCACGAACGTCTGCGTTGGACCACCGGGAAAACTATAGCCGATCCAGTGCCGACTGTATCCAATCCCACCACCATCTCTTCCTTCGGGTGCCGGCACTGGATAAGTGCTCCACGCTCCACGCGGATCACTTGTTTCAGATATGGAGATATTGACGGGCTTCTTCTTCTCTTTATCCCATGGATTCCATAAATCAAATCCAAAAACGCCATTGTGGGCATCAAAGAAAAGTTTTGGATCGATGCCTTGGTTGAAACAGTTTTGACTTACGCCATTAATAAAATTACCTTGCTTGTCGTAGATAATTAAACCACTATTGGTACCGTGCAGAATGAAACCACCGCCAACCGCAATCTGTGGATCAACTTGCCGATTTCCATCCTGTGATCCGTCAAAAACAAAATAGCCACCAACCTTGCGTGGATTTCCACCCTGTCGACGAGTGCGGCACTTTCCATTTTGATCAAAACTCGCCTTTCGAATCGGAACGATCACCTCACTTCGAAGAGGCAAATCGACCCTCAATGGCGTTTCAGCGATTGCGAAACTGGACGTAACAATCGCCCCTAAAAAAAAGCCTAAACCAATCAAATTATTCATAGTTGCCTTTAAATTTCATTCACTTCAAAAGGTACCAACTCATACCATTAGGCAGCACGTTCACCTTTAGTTCGATCGAATAATCTCGCTGAACGTCAACCTGCCTCGACTCCCCCTCGGAACTCGTCACATTTGCAACATCCTGCAAACCGGTGTAATACACATTGACATTCAATGTTTCGCTAACAGCCTTGTCAGTGGGGTTGTAGACCACCACCATACCACAATCATCAAGCTCCGGATTGACGTGCAACATCCAATCCAGCTTTCGACCGTCCGGTCGCCTCCCGTGAATTACATCACTTTCGAGAATATCTCGATACTTTTTGAACCAGGCAACCTTTCGTTTCACAAGATCCCGTGTTTCGGGAGTATCAAAAAGTCTCGGCCCGCGGAAACAGGCCTGAACACCAAGTCCGAGATTTGAATCTAGCATCTGAGCATAGTGCTTTAGATGATCTTTAAGAGGCTCAATCGTAGCAGCAGCGCCACCCCCATGGTATTCAGACAACGGGACAAACATCCATCCCATGGATGGAGTCTTGTACCAAGTGCCATCGTAGATATTTTGTCGCGCGTGCAGTAACTGCAATTCTCGCGGCAACGACCAATTTACTTCGCGATACCCCATCCCACACTTACTGGTTCCACTGAGGTAGTAATAATCCGGAGCGTTAATATAGATTCCACGTTCGCGACACCACTTGTAGAAGTCATTGGAAATCTGTCCTTGCACCCAACGAGAATCAAGTTCGCCCTGCTGTAGCGGCAGCCGCTGAGTAACGTCTATATCGCCTGGATAAGGTCCATCATGCTCGAGGCATGAGAAGCCAGTTCTCTCATAAAAACGCCGCAAACGTCGAAAATACTCCTGCCCCCATTCGCTTGTCAGGGAAGGACAATTTCCGTGAGTTAACTTCTGTCCATCTGGAGGGACAATGTCATTTCCATCTCCAATCCGCCGGCTTGAAAGTAACGAATAGCCTCCTAATTCAATCTGTTTACTCGCGGCGTGCTCTGCCAAATCTTGCCACTGTTGAAGATACGTTGGCGTCTCATTTTCAATATTAAAGCCGCTACCAAAGCTCAAAATCACCATTTCAAACCCAACCTCAGCAGCATCATCAATCGCCCGTTTTACTTCCGCTGGGTTCGCATCTCTCATATGATGCATCAATGGATTCTCAGTAACCCACGGCGAAATCACCCGATACATTTTACGCAGCGCAAGACTTCTCCTTTCGCGATTGTTACTGTCGTAGACCAATTCAAATGTTCTAAAGCTTTCAAATTCCTCCCCTGCTTTAACGGTCTGCTTCGGGCCGATCGATGGAGACACTTTCAGCAAGCACGGGGCGGCTTTCAAATAGTTCACCTGCGTCGTGTATTCCGGATCCGTCTGCCAATGCACAACGTGACGGTTCGCATTTTCAAAATTAAAACCACCAAACGCAAAATCAGTTTCTACATGAATCGAATCAGGCTGTGGATAACTGACCCCATCTCTTAATTCGACCCGACTATCGTATTCCACAACAGCCAGCACCTCGGAAGTAAACCGATCGACCACTAATGCATCGGAGCCAACATTCTCAACCGTTATCCACTTACAAAACACCGGCACGCCGTCGTAAAGCTCATAATTGACGAATACCCGGAACTCGGCCTTAGATTGAGCCAAATTTTGAGCTGAGGGGCTATATTCGAATGAAACTTTCACTCCGGCGGGAGGCCAGACAGATTGTTTTGATGCATTCCGAACACGCTTCCACTTCAGCCGCTCATCAGGAACACTAACTTTCCAGCCAACCAACCCAAGCGATCCATCCGGCGGTGTCATCTCGGCAAGCCATTCATCTTTTAAGAACGCATGATCCGGCTGCCCTTCCAAACCACCAACTAGGTGAGCCACACCATTGACAACAACCACTGCTTCTGGCTTCACCGCCCTCACGACCGCCTCGCGATCCCCCAGGCTCTCAAGACCAATCGTTGCGCCAATATTGTCACGTAGATAAAAAGAACGACTAACCAGACCATTCGTCAATTCATACCGATCGGGGTCAGTTTTTGATTTTTTAAATTCGGCTTTAAAATCCCGATTGTCGATTAACCAATCCGGTCTCTCGTGCCCCCAAGAAACGCCGACGACAAACCAGACCAAAAAACAGGTCAGAAAAACACGAAATATCATAGGATGCACCCAGTTAATCCGAAATCTATACCAATCCCACATCCGCAATTCAAAATATCGCTTTGGGCCAGTCAAGAGCAGAAGCTCGCCATCGAAAAGTAAAACGATGACAACCCACATCCCATTCAGTTTGCGTCCAACGCCATCATCTTATCGACCCTGCGTTGATGCCGGCCACCTTCAAAGTCGGTAGATAGCCAAGCGGTCACAATCGCTCGAAATTGGATTTCATCAAAATGATTGCCAGCCAAACAAAGAACATTGGCGTCGTTATGCTGTCGACTCAACTTGGCGGTCGCGATATCACAGCAGAGTGCAGCACGTATTCCACTCACCTTATTGGCGGCAATCGACATTCCAATCCCTGTGCCACACACTAAGATTCCGAACTTCGCCCCGCCCCGACTGATCTCACGGCAAACCTCCACCGCTACATCAGGGTAATCGCAAGCTTCCTCTGTGAAGGAACCTTTGTCGTCAACCTGATAGCCGAGTGATTCAATCGTCTCGGAAATAACCCTTCGCTGGGGCAACCCTCGATGATCACTGCCGATCGTAATTATCATAACGAAGTGTCTTTGCTTGGTGAACGAATTATTGATAGGGAAATCTTAATGTTGCCGAGACGAGCGTTTTATTCGAAACGGGAAAGGTCGAATGTTTGCACCCATTCGGACAACTGCTGATCAATCTGCTCTGCTGTTGAACGATAAACGGCGAGCGGGCGTCCAATGGGATCGCTGACATCGCCACCATCACGACGAATAGTTTTGGTTCTGGTTTCCAGCATTGGCCAATGCGAGATCAAGGCCTGCCGATGGCCATTCGTCATGGTTAATATCACGTCTGCAAACTTAGCCAACCGCCCCGTGATCGGCTGACTTTGGTGACCTGAAATATCGACTCCCGCTTGCCTCATCACCTCAATTGCTTGATCCGCAGCAGGAGCACCTGGCATCGCCGCAATTCCAGCTGACATTACCGTCACGCCTTTCTCCTCAAGAGCTCCCATGGAAACTCCCAGTCGTTCAGCGATTCGCTGTGCCAACAATCCTTCTCCCATTGGGCTGCGGCAAGTATTTCCTGTGCAAACGACCAACGCAATAAAATGGGTTAATTTTTCGATCGTTGCTTCGTCAACTAACCCGGTTCGCAGAACGTTGATTTCATTATCCTTGACCCTAACCACCGATGACGCTTCGCCAAATTTCACGGGGCCGTCATCAAGAATCAGATCAGTAAATTCGCCTACTTTTTCTTGAACCTCTGATCCATTGACCGCGGGGGAATCTCCTGAAAGATTCGCACTGGTTAATACAATTGGCCCCGCACAAAGCCGCATGATCTGCAAAGTCAATTCGTGATCCGGGACTCTTAGCCCCACAGTGCCCTGAGGAATGGTCGCCTCTCGCACCGATGGATCAAGGCGGTGAATAACACTGTCGGGATGATCCGTATCCAAAACCAAAGTAATCGGCCCCGGCCAACTACGACGTGCAATTCGCCGAGCGACACACGACATATTCGGGACGTAATCGAGAGCATCGTCAGCACTCTTGATCGCGAAGGCTAACGGCTTGTCTGGAGATCGCCCTTTAAGCTCAACCAAACGCTGAACCGCCTCGGGATGCAGCGCACTTGCCGCAAGACCGTAAACGGTCTCTGTCGGAATCGCAATTATCTTCCCTGCCGCAAGCGCTTCGACCGCTTGGTGGACGACGTCGCGAGGGTCTTCGGAACTTTTCAGGTCAAGAATAACAGCTGTCATACGGTTCTGTTTGTGAAGATGAACTTAATGGGTACCAACGACGTCATATTAACAGCAAACGACCGCAACCGCCGTGCAAAAAAGCGATGAGGACGCTAGAATACTATATCGGTGTACGAGTAAGACGGTCAAGTAGCAAGGCTCGTGTCGGTTCACCCGTTAGCCATTCCATCGCATCTTAATAGCCCCCAAAATACTTAAATTGAATTTAAATCCTGGGACAAC
Source organism: Mariniblastus sp. (assembly GCA_011523945.1). Classification (GTDB taxonomy): domain Bacteria; phylum Planctomycetota; class Planctomycetia; order Pirellulales; family Pirellulaceae; genus Mariniblastus. The sequence continues at coordinate 15,831 of WTFU01000089.1, forward strand.
ATATTTAAGCATCGGTTTGGCAGGCCTGTTTTGCCTCGCAACCCTTTGCGGCTGTCTGGAAGGACCGACTACACCTGAACAGAACATCTTCGTTTGGGGGCGTCGCGGACTTGACGACGGCAGGTTCATGAAACCGCGGGCGATAACGATCGACGAACAGGATCGGCTCTACATCGTTGATAAAACCGCCAGAGTTCAAGTCTTCGATCGAGAAGGGAATTTCCTCCGTGGCTGGCGAATGCCGGAGTTTATTCAGGGGAAGCCCTGCGGACTTTCAATCAGCCAAGACGGACACCTAATGGTGTGTGACACTCATTATTTCCGGCTGTTATTCTATACTCTGGAAGGCGAGCTGATTGAGGAACGAACGATCGGCGGCGTCAACGGTCGCGGACCGGGTGAATTTGGCTTCCTCACTGATGCCGTGCAAGACTCTTTGGGTAACATCTACATCTCCGAATACGGAGATTATGATCGAATTCAAAAATTTACTCCGTCTGGGGATTACGTTTACGAGTGGGGGGAACACGGTGAAGGGCCCGGGCAATTCCAACGCCCTCAAGGACTTGCCATGGATGAGAATGATCACCTCTGGGTCGCAGACGCCAGCAACGGCAGAATCCAGATATTCGATGTATCCGGAAACGAGCCAAAATTCATCCGCACTTGGGGGAAAATGGGCAGCGAAGTGGGCGAACTAAGCTACCCTTACGAGATCATTCTTGATGGTGAAGGACACGTTTATGTTTGCGAATTCGGTAACCACAGAATTCAGAAATTTGACCTCGATGGTAAATCATTAGGCACCTGGGGTTCAGCTGGGAAAGAGCCCGGTCAACTTCACCAACCATGGGCAATGTGTTGGGATTCTGAACGGGAACTTCACATAGTAGACACCTATAACAATCGAATCCAAAGGTTCCCGTCTTCCCAATTGGACAACTCGACATTGCCCGTTACCGCCAAAAAATAAAACCTCCAATAAGAATATTTAATTTGGCTTTTCCCCCGTCAAATCGCTCTCCACAAAATACCAAACGATTCTCAGGAAAAAACTGAATGTCTCAACAACCGACCATTGAAACTGACAACCGTTATTGGATTGGATTCGATCTCGGCGGAACCAAAATGCTGGCAACCGTGTTTGACAGCCAATTCCAAAAAGTTGGCCGGGCCCGAAAAAAAACAAAAGGCCGCGATGGGATGAAAGCTGGTTTATTGCGAATCAACTCCGTCATTCAGGACGCGTTAGATGATGCGGACATTTCTTCGGACCAAGTCGGTGGACTTGGAATTGGTTGCCCCGGCCCCTTGGATTTGGAAAAACGGCAAATCCGCACTGCCCCTAATCTTGGCTGGAATGACGTTCCAGTCGCGAATTCGATCGAGAAAGAATTTAAGTTTCCGGTAGCCATCGCAAATGACGTTGATGCAGGCGTATTCGGCGAATACAAATTTGGGGCAGGAAAAAATGCCCGCTGTGTTTTTGGCATATTTCCCGGCACAGGAATCGGCGGCGGATGCGTTTACGAAGGTAGATTGTTTCGTGGCGCAAATTGCACTTGCATGGAGATAGGCCACATTCCAATGATGGCATCCGGCCCCCTCGACGGCGCCGGAAACGCAGGGACTTTAGAATCACTTGCATCGCGTCTTTCGGTCGCCAGCAGCGCAGCCCAAGCAGCGTATCGTGGGCAGGCACCTCACCTTCTATCCAATGCTGGTACCGACCTTTCGGAAATTCGCAGCGGTGCTTTGGCAGATTCAGTCAAACACGGCGACCGTGCCGTCATGGACATTATCGAACACGCCTGTCATCACTTAGCACTTTCCGTCGTCACGGTGGTGCATCTTCTCGCGCCGGACGTCATCGTATTCGGCGGGGGACTTATTGAAGCGATGCCCGATTACATGTTGCCAATTATTGAAAAGAAAGCTCGCAAACGAGTTTTGCCATCCCTTCAGGACGTCTTCAAAATAAAAGAAGCAAAACTTGGGGACGACGCTGGCGTTATTGGCGCGGCCGCGTTAGCCAAACAAATGGTCGATAGTCCGGAACGGTAAAAATACGATAGCATGAAACCCGAGAAGAACTCACCACTTTCCGACACTAGATTCAACGCAGCCCCAAAACTGGTTGCCGTGATCGATATCGGTGCCTCTTCCCTGCGAATGCAAATATCAGAGATAGATCGTTCCAATCACCAAATCCGAAACCTCGAGTCATTTTCTCAAGCTGTCAGCGTTGGCAAGGACTCATTCACGAAGCACCACATCACTAAAAAAACAACCGAGTCTTGCGTCCGCGTGCTAAAGATCTATCGTAGCAAACTGATTGAATACGGCATTACCAATCATGAAAACGTCAGAGTCATTGCGACCAGCGGCGTTCGAGAAGCTACCAATGGGATCGCGTTCACGGACCGAATTTTCATTGCCACTGGTTTTGCAATCGAGCCTTTTGACGAAGCCGAACTGCACCGGGTCACCTACCTTGGCGTGCTGCCCTACATGACCAAGGAGGAAAAAGCATTTTCCCAACAGTCTGTCTTGTTCGAAGCCGGAGGAGGAACAGCAGAAATCCTTCTGCTTAACAAAACAGATGTCGTTTTTTCAAAAACTTACCGGCTAGGAAGCCTTCGCCTACGACAAAAACTAGAACTGTTTGATGCGCCCTTCCTTAAATCGCGCTCTTTAATGGAATCCCAAATCCTACAGACCATTAGCGAATTTAAAGTCAATACAAACAACCCAAGCCCTAAGAGCTTTATCGCCATGGGAGGTGAGGTTCGATTTGCAGCGAGCGTAATTGATCATAAACCAGCGGCAAATGAATTATTAGAAATCGAAATGAATGCCCTGGAAGAGTTCACTTCCGAAATCCTTCTTCAATCTCCTGACCATTTAGCGAGCAGATTTCACATGAGCCTACCGGACGCTGAGTCACTCGGCCCGGGGCTTCTCACCCAACTCGTCTTTGCTCGAGAACTTGGCGCTACCAACTTCTATGTAGCGAACGTCAACATGCGAGATGGGCTGATCAAAGAGATGGCGTCTGGCCGCAGCTGGTCGAAATCCATCCAAACTCAAATCATTCGTTCGGCGCTTCAGTTAGGACGAAAATACCGATTCAATGAAGGGCACGCGCGCCACGTCTCTCAACTTGCCTGTCAACTATTTGATCAGTTACAGGACCTGCATCAATTGCCGGAGCGTTATCGCGGCATCCTGGAACTTGCCGCGTTGCTCCACGAGATCGGCGTTTTCATCAGTACAAAATCGAAACACAAACATTCGATGTACCTTATACTCAATTCCGACTTTTTCGGAATTGGAGATTTCGACCGCAAGTTAATGGCACTTGTGGCTCGTTATCATCGCGGTGCGTCGCCACTTCCGCGCCACGAAGGCTACTCTCGACTGACGCGAGAGAATCGCGTACTTGTTGTAAAAATGGCCGCAATTTTACGAATCGCAAAATCACTGGATGTTGGCAAAGCCCAACGCATCGCATCCATTACCTGTGTAGAGAAGGAAGACCGAATTGTAATTTCCCCTTCCGACGTCGCTGAATTCTCTGCAGAGAATATCGAATTGAGACAGGTTAGAGGCCTGTTCGAAGATATTTTTGGCAAAGGAATTGTGCTGGAAACTGCAAGTAATCAATCATGAAAAAGTCAAAACAAATATATTTCAATCGAGAGTTAAGTTGGCTGAGTTTTAACCAGCGTGTACTCGACCAGGCGAGCCGATCGTCTAACCCTCTTTTGGAACGATTAAAATTCATTGCGATCACTGCATCAAATCTCGACGAGTTTTTCATGGTTCGCGTTGGCGGACTGGCACTCATAGCGGACTCAGCGACGGCACTCGACATCAAAGGCTGGACACCATCGCAACAACTTGAAAAAATCCGCGACCGCGTAATACAAATGTACGCAGACCAATCCGATTGTTTGCTTAACGAGTTAGAACCGCTTCTTTCGAAAGAAGGTATCGAGCGCGTCAATCAGGAGAGCTTATCGAAATCCGATTTGAAATTTTTGCGCAACCGGTTTCGAGAAGAAATGCTGTCCAGCCTTTCCCCCATTGCAATTGAAAACACTGAAACCTTTCCCGCCCTCAGCGGCGCGCGAATTTGCATGTGCGTTCGATTAAAAAATGATTTCTCTTCGCGGCTAGACACCCTTGCTGAAAAAGAGGTGTCACTTGAACAGGCTGCCAACCGACAAAACGATCGATACGTTCTGATTCCCATGGGAAAATCTTTAGCGAGATTCCAATCCCTTCCATCCAAAACCGGTTACCGGTACATGTTAACTGAAGATGTTGTCGGGATGTTCCTGTCGGATTTCTTTGGAGAGCAGGAAGTCATCGAATGGAATACATTACGAGTCACACGCAATGGTGACGTTGATCTGGAGGAAGACGGACGAGCTGATTTGCTGATTGGAATGCAGGCGATGCTCGAAGCAAGAAGAAAGAGCGCGTGTGTAAGATTGGAAATATCCGAATCTACTAGCCTCAAAATGCAGACCTTTCTCCAAAACTCAATCGATGTACAAAAGGAGGACGTGTATTCAATCCAGGGGCCGCTTGGCTTGTCGGATTACTTTACGCTAGCCGGCCTTCGAGGCTTCCCACGCTTAAAAGACGCCAACTGGCCTGCTACACCGTCACCTGAATTTTCGAGCGCGGAAGGCATATTCCAAACCATCAGCAGAGGCGATCGACTGCTGTATCACCCGTACCAGTCCTATGAACCCATCGTTCAATTTATCCAGGCTGCCGCCACCGACCCTGCGGTTATTGCCGTCAAGCAAACGCTCTATCGAACGAGCGAATCCAGTGAAATCGTAAAAGCACTTTGTCTGGCCGCAGAGAATGGAAAACATGTAACGGTCATCGTCGAACTCAAAGCGAGATTTGACGAAGCGAGGAACATCAATTGGGCCAGAGAACTCGCTGACGCCGGGGTAGATGTGATCTACGGAGTACGCGGACTGAAGACTCATGCCAAAATGTGCCTCGTCGTTCGCCGCGAGCCTACAGGAATCAAACGGTACATCCACTTTGGCACGGGAAACTATAATGAATCAACGGCGAAACTTTACAGTGATGCCAGCCTCTTTACCTGCGACGAAAAACTTGGCCGAGACAGTGTACATTTCTTTAACGCCATCACGGGCCTCTCCGTGCCACAGACCCTCGAAAAGCTAATCGCAGCGCCCATCAATCTCCGAGAATCACTTATTGAGATGATTCGGATTGAGACCGAGAGTGCGACACGCGGCAACGCAGCGGCGATTACCGCCAAAGTTAATTCACTTGTTGACAAACAAATCATTGACGAACTTTATCTCGCCTCACAAGCCGGGGTAAAGATTCGATTGAACATTCGCGGGATTTGCTGCCTTGTTCCAGGGAAAAAGGGGCTTAGCGAAAACATCCGCGTCATCAGTGTCGTCGACCGACTTCTAGAACATGCCAGGATTTTTCACTTCCACCACGGAGGAAACGAGAGAATCTTTATCTCGAGTGCGGATTGGATGGGTCGAAACCTCGATCGAAGAATTGAATTAATGGTTCCAGTTTTAGATAAAAACTGCAAATCGAGATTGACCAAAATCCTCCGTACGTATTTCGACGACAACGTCGCTGCGAGCGAGCTTCAGCCAAACGGGGACTACATAGCGGTTACCAAAAAACGCAAGAAAAAAGACTTCAGAAGCCAATTAAACCTCCATCAGGAAGCCTGCCAAATCCACAGTACTCAAACGAACCCCAAAAACACTGTATTTGAACCGCATCGCGGGGAAACGCTTGACTAATCCGTCTAAATAAAAAAAAACGCCCTGTCACCAAGACAGAAGCGTTTTTTTTATTCGAAATGAATTCAAGCCAAATTGGTTAGCGATCCAAAATCTTAACCTGCATGCGATCGTTCACTTCCTCGTACCAATCCATCAACGCATCTCGACGATAAATTTGAGAAGCTTGTTGAACCTCATCAGGAATTCGATTGAACTTAAAGAGTTGATTGGTCAAAAAATCTTCGCCGACAACATCAATTTCCTTGCGTTCTACAACCGGTTGGATGACATAAATGGTGTCTCGGGACTCGTTTTCGGCAACCGCTGCCTTGAACTGCTCTGTGTTGAAAGCGGCTTCCATGAACTTCTCCCCCGCCGCAGTCACTCCAACTGGACTTGAGTACCGAGTAGAACCAAAACTACTAAACCAGGTAAATGCTCCGGTTTTGATTACATTAGCCGCAGGAACACCTTCGACTTCGCTCATCAATTTCCCGTCACTCTCATTAACTTTGGCCTGATACTTTTCGGCATCTTCTTGGGCCAGTTTAAACGCCTGCTGCTTCTTCCAATACTTAACGACTTCACTCTCAGCCTCATCGAGGCTCGGAATTTTGGTATCTACTTTTTGGGCGACCCAATAGAGATAGCTATTCCGCGTATTCCAGTTGTCATCAACCGTGTTCGGCTCGTACTCATTAAGACCGTCAAAATTACTGAACAGAATCTGACTCAACGGAATCAACTGAGGCGACGGACGCCCCTGCACCATCATATTTTGAAAGACCCGAATCGAGCCAATCGCGTCGGTTGACAATTCAGTAAAATCAACCAGACCTGTCTCTTTCTTCACCAAGCCGTACTGCTTGGCAATGCTGTCCAAATCCATCGGAGCCGGTTCGTTTTCAGCATTTTTGTTTTCCTCAAAATCCCACCTTAAACGTTTCTCGTAATGATCTTGAACCAAAACACTTGCCTTAGTGATCGCCTGCGTCATTGCCTCCAACGCCGGCTCTTCAGACATCGAACGTTTTACTTCCTCTTTGATGTCTTTGAGCGGCTTAATTGCCCTCTCCTTAGGAGCTGGTTCCTGAGTGGGTTCCGCATTTTCGCCGGCAGGCTCCGGCGGTTTCTCCACAATCTCTGCAGCTTTTTCATCACTCGAATCAGTAGCTTCGGTCTTGGGCGTTTCTGTAGCTGGCTCAGCTACCTCAGGATTTTCCGTCTTCGGCTCCGCAGGTTCCTGTGGTGTAGATTCTGACTTCTCTTCCTCCTGAACCGATGTTGAAACAAATTGGTAGTCAGCACTGGTTCCCAGATTCGACTGTTTTTCCGATTCTTCCTTCGGTGCTTCTGCTTTCGGTGCTTCTGCTTT
>WTFU01000089.1:23118-37065 GCA_011523945.1 Mariniblastus sp.
CTGCTTTAGGGGCTTCTGCTTTAGGGGCTTCTGCTTTAGGGGCTTCTGCTTTAGGTGCTTCTGGCGGAGGCCCTACATCACCTGGTGCCTCTTTCATATCCTCGCCACCCGTTGGAGGAGGTGTGACATCGGAATCTCCGGGAGGAGGACTGTTTAACTCAATCGAACCGTCGTCAACCGGAAGTGGCTCGAGGACCATTTCATCTTTCGCTGCAACCAATCGCTCGTATTCCTTTTGAACATCTTCATCCGAAAGCTTATTCATTTCCTTCTCAAGGAAACTCTGGAAGTCGGCAACGAAATACTGCAACCGAAGCCTCGGCCCCATTTTAAATCCAGGTTTTTCCCCGTTGGCCGATGGAAAGTCGTACTTCCCCTCTTCATACAGTGCCTTTATAACCGCTCCGTCCGGCTTCTCCGTGATTTGACTTTCCATCTTGCTAACATCGATTGGCAAAACTTCGCATTCGACCTGATCCGTTGTCCTCGAATACAACTGGACGGCTTCGGTTACGTTCGGAGCACCGGAAATACCGAGCGTTCCAAAAAGCAACATTTGATTAGCAAGCAGCTCAATTTTGAGTCGTTCGCGAACCCTCGACATGGTTACGTACTTACTATTAACCTGATTGTTGATCGCTTCGAAATCCTGTCGGCTAAAATCTGCTCCAGCGGACAATTCTCTTAGGTAGTCATCCACCATACCATCGCTTGCAACCACCCCCTCTTCGGCGGCAAGTTGCGCAAAGATGTAACGACTAATAAGTTCGCCATCGACAACTTCCGGGCGGTTACTGTTAATTGGGGAAATCGGCATCACCAACGGACGTCGCTCTCCTCCAAACTTTTTCGCAGCCGCCTGGCGTACGCCATCAAGGAAAGCGACCGTCTGGTAATGAAGCATTCTCATCGAATCAAGCTGAAGTCGGCTAATCTCGCCACCCTTCCAAGTCGCAACGGCTTTGTACTCGTCGCGGTTCTGGTTCTCGGACATTCTTCCATTTGAAAGAGTGTCAAATACCGGCCCCAGGCCAAATATGGCCATTGCTGCGGAGCCAAGTACAACCATTAAGACTTTTGCGTGACGTCGAAACCAAGCGAGCATTTTCTTTATCCATTACCGAAAACGGGGATACTACTTTTGTAATTACGCAGTTTCGCCTCAAAAGTTGCTTGATCCAACCCTCGCCGGAATCCCTCCGGGGTTGACAACTTTGGTCTCAAGGGATTATTTCTCATCCAACGAACCAAGGCGGGGAGGCGGATCAAGTCCACCACCTGAACTGGAGTTTTGACGAATTTATAGCTCTTAGGCGGTAATTTCAATGCCAAAACAGCTTAACTAGAGGATTGGTAAATAAAACAATCGATGATTTTTTTCAGTTGAATTTTGGCAACGACCGATCAACATTGTCGTAAATCAGAATTATTCGATTTTTTTAACGCCAATTGAGAAACACAAGCCACGGGTAAATTGCCGGATGTCCAAATTACTGATCATTGCGGAAAAACCAAGCGTTGCCACTGATCTCGCCAGAGTCCTTGGAAAACTTCCCGAAATGGGGAAATTCAAGAAGCAAAAGGACTATTTTGAAAACGACCATGCCTACGTTGCCTCCGCGTTAGGCCACCTCGTTGCTCTGCGAATGCCCACGAAAGACGACGGGAAGAAACTCCCCTGGAGCATGACCCATCTCCCCCATATCCCCAAATCCTTCGAACTCGAGCCAATCGAGCGCAGCCTTGCAAAATACAAACTTCTCGTACGATTGCTGAAGAAAAAAGATGTCGACACGGTCGTCAACGCGTGCGATGCCGGGCGAGAGGGAGAGCTGATTTTTCGGTATTTGATGGACATGGCGAACATCAAAAAAGACCTGACCATAAAACGAATGTGGATGCAGTCGATGACGGATGGTTCCATCCTAGAGGCATGGGAAAATATGCGGACCGGTGACGAGATGAATGACCTCGCCGATGCCGCCGTCTGTCGCAGTCAAAGCGATTGGCTAATCGGCCTCAACGGCACCCGCGCTCTAACCGCCTTCAATTCACGCAATGGTGGATTTAATGTTACTTCCGCCGGTCGTGTCCAGACACCGACGCTCGTAATCCTGACCGAAAAAGAACGTCTCATCCGAAATTTTGTTTCGCGGCCGTACTACGAAGTTCATGCAGATTTTAAAGTCGAGAATGGCGAATACGATTCCCGTTGGTTTGTTGAGGACTTTGAAAAAGACGAAAAAGATAACCAAAAGAAAGCGGAGAGAATCTGGACGCTTGAGGAAGCGGAAGCAATCAAATCCAGATGCGAAGGCAAAACGGGAATCGTTGAAGAGAACAAAAAACCTTCGAAACAGGCACCTCCGCAACTCTTCGATCTCACTAGCTTACAACGGGAAGCCGGAAATAAATTTGGATTCAGTGCCAAGCGGACTCTTCAACTCGCCCAGGCACTCTACGATCGATATAAATTACTAACCTATCCCCGTACCGATTCAAAATATCTTCCCGAGGACTATGTCGACACCGTCAAAGGAACGGTGCTCACCATTTCTCAAGGGAAACCCAATGACGCACTCAACTCCACCCTGGTTGGCTCAGCGAAATGGCTGATCAGCAATAACAAAATCATTCCGACAAAACGAGTATTCAACACAAAGAAGGTTAGCGATCACTTCGCGATTATTCCGACGGGAAAATTGCCACCTGCCAAGTTGGATGAAGCGGCCGCCAAACTCTACCAACTTGTATTACAACGTTTTTTCGCAATCTTTTATCCCCATGCCGAATTTGAAGTGACCCGTCGCATCACCCGAATCGGCAATGATAGCTTTTTAACTGCCGGTCGAATTCTGGTCGTTCCGGGCTACCTCGAAGTCTACGGTCGAAAACCCGGCGTCGCGGCGGACAAGGATGAACTCGTCTACGTAGCCGATGGTGAATCCGCTGAGAATTTGACAGTCGAAATGCGTGCCAATGAAACCAAGCCTCCCGCTCGTTTCAATGACAGTACGTTATTATCCGCCATGGAAACGGCAGGTAAACGTGTTGATGATGACGAATTAAGAGAGGCAATGAGCGACCGCGGACTCGGTACTCCGGCAACTCGCGCCGCGATAATCGAAAACCTGATCCGCCAAAAATATGTGTTCCGAAATGAAATTAACAAACGGGAACTAGTTGTTTCCAACAAAGGTATCGCGCTCGTTGATCTACTTGACGAAATCGGCATCACCACACTGGGTTCGCCCGAGATGACTGGCGAGTGGGAATTCAAACTCAAAGAAATGGAAGCTGGCCGGCTCGACAAAGATAAGTTCATGAACGAAATCATTGAATTGACAAACGGAATCGTCGCTCAAACGAAAGAATTTACGGCAGAAAAAGTTAATCGGATCTTCCCCGATCTTGAGACGGCCTGCCTCGAATGCGATAGCTCCCCGCTTAAGCAAACGGACGGTGTTTTCGAGTGTAAAAACCCCGAATGCAATTTTCGACTCAAAAAACATATCGCCAGTCATGAGCTAACTGAGAAAGAAGCCCGCGACCTGATTGTTAACAAAAAGATTGGCCCAATCACCGATTTCAAAAATCGCTTTGGTCAGCCTTTTGAGGCTGAATTAACTTTTGCCAAAGAAAAGAAAACATGGAAGGTGGCTTTTGTATTCGAAGGAGATGACCGTCGAGAAGAAGAATTAAAGAATATTCGAGATGACCAAATTATCTGCCAAGCCAAACTGGCAGACGATTCTGAAACCTTAATTCCAATTTACGAAGTCGAATCTGCCTACCTTGCACCGGCGATGGCCACCAAAGTTGACGATCGAGGAGTGCGGATTAGCAAGACAATTCTGAAACGTGAAATTCCAACCGAACAGGCCGTTAAACTCTTTGTCGACGGGAAAACCGATCTAATACCAGGCTTTCTATCTAAGAAAGGGCGTAAATTCTCGGCTCATCTAACGATCGACCGCGAAAAAGGGAAACTCGGTTTTGAATTTGCTCCGCGGAAAAACGCCAAAAAATCTACCGATTCAGAAGACGCAGACACCACTGTAAAAGCCCCCAAGAAAAAAGCAGCCAAAAAGAAAAAGGCGGCAAAAAAGAAAACGACTCGTAAAAAAACCACTACCAAAAAAGCAAAAAAGAAGTCGACTAAAAAATCTCCCAAAAAGAAGCCTACCCCCACCGAACCCGTCGCTGAAGAGAACAAAAGCGAGTAGGTAGGTTCATTGGTTAGAACGGATCCAACTAAACGCCAGATCCACCTCATCAATGACCGCAACAACTCCCTTCAGGATTCACAATTATCGCCAGCCTGATAGCGTTCCACCTGACGGCAAATACCGTCCCCAGAATTCGACTTGACTAGTCCTGATCCGATTGATATTTACCTGCTTTGTTTTTCGCAGGCCTTTATCGACGGAACTCTAGTCAATTGTTTAGCCATTTCCAAAATTTCGCTCAAACTTGTACGCTTGCGTGCGTGCTAGCGACAATTTTGATCTGCCCTTCCGTCGAAGCTCAACGGCCTAGCTTCAGTACCGCTGCAGCCCCCCAGCAACTTGGTGGTGCCGGAGCAAGTCTCAGCCCGCCACCAATCAACAGCTTCACGGTTCCTCAAACCTTCAGCCAACCGTCTCAATTTCCAGTCCAACAATCGGTGCCACAGACTGCCCCCCCTATGGTCAATGCTCCCCCGGCCGATCCGAATCTAAATCTAAATTTCCCGACATTTAACCAAGGCTTAAGCCAACCCATGCTTGGACAAACGAACCAGATGGCACCGGGCGGCTATCCTCCCCAGCAGCCATGGCAACAGGATCCTTGGACTTCCTTTACCGATGAATTTCTGCCCAAGGTTTTAGAAAACCCTCGCGTGTGGACAGTGTATATCCCTGGAGGCAGCGGAAACGAACTAAATATCAATGACATTGGGTTGGCAACGACAATCAACATCCCGAAATTTTTAAATGGCCCTTCGCCGCTGAAAATTTCGCCGGGATACATTTTCAATTTTTGGAATGGACCAACAGGGCCAGTTTACGACTTACCTGCTCAGGTCTACAGTTCATATCTGGCGTTTGATCACATAACTGATCCATCAAAAAGAAGCGGACTTGAGTCCAACTTTACTGTTGGATTTTACAGTGACTACAAAAACACCTCGAGCAACGGTCTACGTCTAACCGGAAAATTACTCGGATGGTCGAGATTGAATGAGTACACGGTCGCCAAATTTGGCGTCGAGTACTTCGATCGACTTGACATCAAACTTCTCCCGGCGTTTGGACTCTACATGAATCCCAATCCCGACATGAAGCTTGATCTCTATTTCCCCAAAACAAAACTAGCTCATCGTTTACCGAGAATTAATAACTACGATGCCTGGGGCTACATTGGGGCAGAGTTGGGTGGTGGAAGCTGGGCGATTGACAGAGCCAATGGCTTGAAAGACCAGGCAGATGTAAATGATGTCCGAGCCTTTTTGGGAATTGAATGGATGGGAAATGCTCAGGTCACAGGATTCCTCGATCTTGGCTATGTTTTCAATCGCAAAATTGTCTACCGCAGTGCAACTCCTAATCTCGACCTAAGCGATGCCTTAATGTTGCGGTTCGGATTTGCCTTTTAAACTCTAAAGGATCGTCCGCATGGCTCTTACCGAATCATCAATGGTCTCCTTGGGCACGCCGCTCCCAAATTTTCGATTACCAGACACTGACGGGACTTACTATTCCAGTGATGACTTTTCAGATCGACCTCTCTTGGTGATGTTCATCTGCAATCACTGTCCTTACGTAAAGCATATTGCCGCTGAGTTATCCCTTTTAAGTCGTGATTTTGCCCAGGCAAGGCTTGGCATGGTTGCGATTCAGAGCAATGACATCGAAGGCTACCCCGAAGATCGGCCCGAACTGATGCTCGTCGAGAAGGAGACACGCGACTATCGTTTCCCCTACCTATTCGACGAATCGCAAAAAGTAGCAAGAGAATTCCAAGCCACCTGTACACCCGATTTTTTTCTTTTTGATAGCGATCAACGGCTTGTCTATCGAGGTCGCATCGATGAAACAAGGCCTAGCCGAATCGCCTCAGGCGTCTATGATTCGACGGGACAGGAACCTCACGGCAGGGACTTGAGAGAAGCAATCAAGGCGACGCTTGAGGGAAGTCCCGTTAACTCGCACCAGTTCCCCTCGGTTGGATGCAATATCAAGTGGAAAGCCTCGTGAAAACTGGACGCTGATAAGCAGATTCCGTGGTTAAGCTACTTGATTTTTCATTGAACAAATTTACCGATTTAGTCGATATTTTTTTATGGACTGGTCATTGTTTTTAATATTTCTTAATCATTTTTCCCTTCTGGTTACACCCTCCCCAACAACCCTGCATCAAATCCCCAATATTCCTCCCTACCTAGCGAATACCTAGGAAGTAAAATCGGCTTGAACATAAAAGGAAAGGAAATATCGCGTGAATTCGATAGATTTGAAATCAAGCCTCTTCGCGTCCTTTAGGCAGGATCTCTCTTCACTACAAGGGTTGCTTAGCTTTGAGAAAATCATGTTCGTCATTGCGAATACGATGGACATCGGGATGACGTCCATGCTGCTTGGAACTGGACAATTCATTGAGTCCAACCCAATCGCGGCTCACATCCTTAATGACTGGGGATTGAGCGGAATGATCGCGTATAAACTGATCATCGTTTCGATAGTCATGCTGATTGCCAACATCATTTCGATTTGGAAAATAAATACATCAAAACAACTGCTTCACTTTGGAACACTTGCCGTCAGTGCCGTCGTTTCGTATAGCATTCTTTTAATGATGAATTACCAAGGCTGGTTTTAGAAGATCGAATCGCCCGGCGTCGGTTAGCACCCCGCACAGCGAGCATTACGGATCTTGCCCCTCTAGCGCGGTCTTATCACTTACCAACCCATAACGATTCAGTTCACTCAGCACGAAATTGGTACGATTGGGAAACCAGTTTTCAAGTGTCCATTGCTTTTGCTTTTCCCAATCAAGCAACCGCATATCTGGATCTCCAGAACGAACATCTCCCCAACGCGCTAGTTCAGCGATTAAAACCGGCTCTAGCTCATTAACGATGTTTCTATACCTTTGTTCGCACGCAGCAGCGCCAAGGACACCGTCCTGCCCACACCACTTTTCCACCCTTGTAGCGAACACCTTTTTAAATCCATCACTGTTCAGTAATTGCTGAAACAGATAAGCGAAGGATGCCCTTCGGGCAGGTCCCCCAAGAGGAAGAGGAAACTCTACGGATGTATTCTTCCAACCCGAACCGAACGTAGCATCTGCACCCTCAATCATAAATCTTAGTTTTGCGTTGGTCCCTCGCCGATAGTAGGCTCTCAGGTTATTCCCTTCGCTTAAGGCCCAATCCTCGGCTCCTGCGTACATTAGGAGCAAGCAATAATCGATTAGATCGTTTATGTCGACCATTTTATTCAAGGCGGCGAATTGGGCTGGGTCATTGAGATCAGTTGACGCAAGTCGTAATACCTCATGCCACATCTGCTCCCCCGACTTGCTTGTTTCCATCTCCTGCCCCCGACCCCGAAGCGTAACATAACTATCCTCATCCGACCCTAATTGATGCGCAAGGTATTCATCATCCGGACGCTCGATTAAATTGTAGATTCCCCAATACAATCCATTGACACACACTTGAACAAATCGCCCTCGAACTGAGAGTTTACCCATTTCTAATTCGGTTCGGCGCATCCATTGATCGCGAACATACTGGGCTCTCGATCGCACCACGGCCTTTGGCGAGACCCATGAATCACTCTCAGAGCGAAGTATGAGACTTGAACTTCTATCTTGACCGGGGATTGCTTTCACCCGGTATCCCAGATGCTCCCAAAATCGAACTGCGGCATCCCATTGCGCCCGACTCATGCCAGCCTTGAAACCGAATCGCCCAGACCTTGCGTTGATGGTCACGGAATCTTCCGAATCAAACCAGGCTTCACCTCCCGTCGAAGCCATCGAACTCAGGTTTGTGTGCACGACATGCCCCCGCGGGTTCGGAAAAAGAGTTTTATCGCTTGCCAAATTGATCCCACGCCCATCAATTGTCCAGAGATATTTGACGTCCCGGTCCCCGTACTCTCCGAACTCTAATCCGTTGAATCGCCCCGTCCTTCGCGACTGCAAGCCCTGAGTCTCATCAATCAGGATTCCTTCATTCTCTTCTAACTCCAGAGCGGGTTCTCTCAATGGACCAGTCCCTCGGTTGAGGCCGTCAATTTCTAGCGACTCAAACAAAGGCTGTTTCAGAACTGCCATTCCATAACGTGATCGAAAACTAAGTCGAAACGAGTGTTTTTTCCAATCCGGGCTTCTACTTTCCTCTCCGGTTATGCGTACCCCGCATGGTGCTTGAAACCCCTCCTCCCCTGGATGGGACAACAGTTCCATTACCGCCGGAACCTCCCACTCGCCACCACGAAGCATTGGCTGAGAATAGATCCCATTTCTACCAAACAGAGATTCGACGGGCGCTACCACGGAAACGATCGGGAGTTTACTAATCGCAGCCCTTAAGGCGGCCTCTTGTGCCCGTATGATCTGGGGATCCATTTGATAATCCGCCGCGAGACCATTCCAGGAATTTGGAAAACCCTGTGGTTGCGAACTTTGATTGACCAATTCGTCGATTTGTAGAAAACTGCGAGTGAGGACCGACGATGACACCAAACGCTCACCAAAGGCTCGCGCACGAATCACCGAAGTCCCATCAATCGCAAGCGGTTGCTGATAGAGTTCACTATTCTGCTCATTCGGAACGCTTCCATCCATGGTATATCGAATCGAAGTATTCGCCGTTTCGCATCGCAGTGTAACTTTTAAATCGTCGCCAAACAAACAAGACGCTTCAGAACAAATCACCGGCGCAATGAACCCTTCGGCGGTCCTCGAATTCTCTTCAAGTGGCGTTGGCCGAAGCAGCGCGAGCGGTTCAGTTTCTGATGCGGCATAAGTTACGCCGTGTGATGCATCCGGAATCCCAAGTGAAACTTTTTGCTCGACCGTTATCCCGTCTGGACGTACTAAGTAGAGCGAATCCCTTTTGGGCGAAATTCGAAAGTTAGCGTGAAGTTCGTTCTCGTCGTAAAAGTCGCGTCCCGATGCGAAAACCAAAACCCGTTCATTCGGCAGCAGTATCAACCGCGGGATCTTCCATTTCTCAAGCTTACTCTTCTTGTCTGAAAGGCTCCAACCACTGGCATCAAACGGTCGATCTCCCGGATTCCATAGCTCAATCCAATCCGGACATTTTCCATCACCATCAACTACCTCACCAGCATTTGCAGGTTGCACTTCTGCGATGACCAAACCAGCAGAATCAACTGGCATTGAGACTGCATCACTTGGAAATCCCGTTTGATTGGGACGTGTACGAAAACCACGACCTAATATCCTGGTTTCGGGGGCAACCCGTTCCTGGGCTTCCTCTTCCAAGGCAGTTATCCGCCCCTCAATTACCGAGGGATCCAGAACTGGCGGGTTTAGATAATCTCTAACGAGGTCCCGAACCCCAACCAACTCGCCAACGGCAACCAAAACGACAATGGTTAAGCAATAAGTCGCGATCCGCTTGCGCCATGCCCCCCCTCTGCGCTGCCGACCCGACTTCTCATTCAATTCGGATTTGCCTCTGTCAGAACGAAAGTCATCTTTACTCATCGACCAGCTTACTTTTCATACAATTAGCAATAGTGCGCAACTAAGCGAACGACTTATTTCTGTCCGCGTCTACCATCATTGAACTTTGATACACCGCGGCCATTGTTGAACATCTGACAAAAACGGTCAATCTCGTCTTTTTCAATAATATTGTTATCGTTGTAGTCCATGTGGCCGACATACATTGAGACTTTTCCAGGAGGCAATTCGTCGGTTGTCAAATCGCCATCTCCATTGGCATCCATGTCGCGAACATTGGCAAACATTTCGTTGAGGAAAATTCCAGGGCGCGTTCCAAGGTTTGTGTTTGCTCTTCCGTAGATATGATATTCCTGAGTCAACTCGATGCAGAATGTCTCCGCATCATCGCAAACTGTATAAGTCAAAAAAGCGATCAATGGTGCAGACTGGTCTTTAAACGTCGCCTCAATCAAAAACTGCCGAGGATCAACATCTGCATCTTCCTTAACTTCTGAACTCGTCAGTATCTGTCGCTCCAGAATGACGTTGCCTTCCGTTTTGAGAACCAGCTTTACCTTCCCCGCTCGATTGTTCCAGTGAACTTTATAAAGCGGATCGAGATAAACGCCAAAATAAAGATCCCCCTTTCCAGTGTTGAATAAACGAGGAGTCCCTTCTACGCGAAGTTTTGCAAAAAAAGGATGATCGTCATCCGGTACATGCTGAAGATCGAGTGGTCTCATCCTGCCCGGCAATGGCAAACGAGGAACAACCCCACTGGCAATTTTTCGCGGCTCCGGAATAAAAGCAGTGGGCAAATCTTCTACTTTAGTTATTTTTTCGACCTTACCAATCAGCTGTTCCAAGTCAGCACGTAGCGTTTGCGGATTGGCCCAAAATCGTTTTCGAACAATCCTACCCTCCGGGTCAAGAATAAAACCACCATTGGGAGCTCCTCCAAAAGCGCGTTCGACTTGGTGATCCATGGTATCGCAAATCCAGGGAATTTCTGATTGAAAGCGATCTTTGGCGTGAGCAATGTGCTTTAAACGTTCCTCAATATTCAATGCGGAGACAAAGTTATTAACTTCCGGGTGTTCTACGGCCTTGTAAACATAAAAAAACTGGACACCCTTGTCACGATAATCACGATACACGGTCTCCAGACTGGAGACATTTCGAAGGAATGGCGGTCAGGTCAAACACCCGAAATTGAAGACCGTATACTTCCCTCTCAACGATGCGAAGTCCAGCTCCTCTCCATTCTCATCAAAAGCAACTAAATCACCGATTGTGTCGCCAACCAGTGGCTTCTGTTTTAAAAATCGAAGATTAAACTCGTCCGCAAATTCCATCGGTTCCGGCGTCGAATCAGCCATTACTTCTTTTACCACATCCCGACGCCTGCCAAACTCTTCCGGCGAGATAGTATCATTCCGATCGGAATCCAATCGTTCGGCGAGCAATTCGAACTTCTCGAACATCGGCAGCTTAGCCTCTACGTAACTTCTAAACTCCA
This sequence comes from Mariniblastus sp., assembly GCA_011523945.1. Lineage (GTDB taxonomy): Bacteria > Planctomycetota > Planctomycetia > Pirellulales > Pirellulaceae > Mariniblastus. The sequence continues at coordinate 34,328 of WTFU01000089.1, forward strand.
ACAAAGACAACTCTCCATCGCCATCCAAATCAGCTTCATTGAATCTTGCCAATTCAACATTTCTATTCTGGCCAGTTGCGCAAGTTCCGAAAAACATGAGACTACCAGCAATGAAAAACTTCAAGGATCTGTTCATGCTACCATGCCCACGACAAAATTTAGAAAGAAGTTGACGATCCGTCGTCCCTTCGCAAACGCCATTCGATTCGCTGTCGTGACGGAAGACCAGATTTGAACCTTCGTTTGGAAAGTTGTCAAATTTCTGAACCTAAACATTCTAACCCGAAGCGATCACAAGGAAATATTTCTCGATCAAGTACACTTACAAATAAGAATGAGAACCACCTAACTAGCGATTGCTGAGTTCTAACAACGAGACATTCGAGCGAACACGAACGACGCCAAGAAGGCAACTTCGACCGCTGTGCTACATGTTGAATCGCCAGGCACTAGTGCTTGGGCATACCCTCAGAGGTTTGCTGGCGTCGCTTTCGAACCACCAATTGAATTCGATTTAAACCCGGCTCGACGAGGAACTCTAGACCGGAGGTCCGGTAATCACCATGAGCTTGGTCAATGAGGTGACCGTGATCGTGATTAATCTGACCATTTAGTTTCTCGGTCAGATAATTGCCAGAGATTTGCAGAATTGCAATCTGCTGTTTCCCTGCCACAGCACCGTCATTTTCACTATACGTGCCAACTGTGAACGTTCCATCGCGATTTATCTTCCCACGAGCGTTAAGCTTGTGTTCAGGACTATAAAATTCAATATTCCCGAATTTGAGCGGTGAACCATCCTCAAACTCAACCATACCCTCGATAGCATGAGTCGGAACTTGATTGGATCCGCATCCAAGAATTTGGCTAAGCCCAATAAGCAAGAGGACTGCAAGCCATTTGAATCTGAGAAGAGCAGACACTTTTCTATTTAAAGTACACGCCAATTGACTAAACCTTGCTGTTGTAGTTCGACTTACTCGATTGCAACCACGCCGCCGTCGCGCCGATTACACAGATTCCCAAGGCTGACCGTATCAATATCGTTAGCGATTGACCTAGTGCTTCCGTCTGCAAAAACAAAGTTACAAACGCCAGGGTGCCATCCGCCAAACCCGAGCACACCGGATTCCGATTGCTGTTTGCTGGGTAGAATTGGCACTCCCGGGCCACCAATTCTCGTAAACGCGGCTAAATCTTCGCCATTATAAATTGGTCCGTTGAAGGGGATTTTATTAAGATTTTCCGGAGTAACGTGCAGCTCGCCCGCGAGCGCGGTGTTGCTGGATCCATCGGTAATACTTCCGTAATTAATTCGATCGATCCAATTTAGTTGTCCGCTTGAATCTTCCCTCGCCTGGGACGAAATCAACACGCCAGTACCATTGCCACCATAATAATAGTCGTTGGCGGACCCCGTCGAACCTGGTGAAAGATCGCCATGGTTTCCGGCAAAATCCCCCGTCGCTCCACCAACGATTTTAATGAAAGCCCAGCCCCCACACCCACACGGCGCAGTCACATACCATTCCTTCGTTTCAGTAGGAACAATGGCATCATCTACGGAATGCCGACTCGGACATAGAAAAATATCTAAAACCTGATCGGTTGCTGAGATATCTTGATCTTCGTAGGAGGCTGACAAATCCCATTTTTCATAAAAAGCCCGTTGTTCAATGAACGGCAGAATACGAACGAGCCATGAGGGCTGATCGCCACCCTTATCAAACGGCGCCTGAGCATTTTTTTTCGGGTACAAACGAGCCGGCGGAAATGCCCCATTGGCATCGTGAAACATCATGGTAGCGAGACCTATCTGTCTCAACTTATCCATACACTGAGTGCGGCGGGCGGCCTCTCTTACGCTTTGAGCCGCCGGCAAGAGCATACCGATCAGAACACCAATGATGGCGATTACTACCAATAATTCTACGAGTGTAAACGCCGCACGGAACCGCTTGGTCTTGTACATCATGAAATCAACAGATTTGAGGGGGAGTCATATAAAAGCCTGCGCATCTTCCACAGCTTAAATTTAGCACGTTTTTTTCAACATGATCGCTCTCAGTTTAAATTTTGTTATATTTTAACACGCACTGACCCAAAAATCCATTCCCCCCCCTACAAGAAGTACAAATTACAGGGAGGTGAACGATTAGGCCTCAAAATAGGACACGCATCTAAGCATTAACAATCTGCTGGAAATTTTGCTGGGATTTTAAATCGGAAAACCTAGCTTACCTCTCCAGTTTTAAAACGAGCTTGACCGCAACCAAGGCAAGCAAGTGAATCGAAGAGAGACCGACTGACCCAACATAAAATCCAGTCAAACCACTAATCGTGGCAAAAACAAAGACACCGTCTCAATATCATTACAAACCTGCCTACCGACTGGCGTCGATTGACGCATGTTCTGCCTTAACAAATTGGTTGCCACTACGCGCTCCTTTAACTGCGAACCGTAGCTTGGTCCCGAAGCCAATACCCCTCTCGAATTAATTAGACTTTGCTCCCGCTCCTCGCATCGTGAGGACACCGGGGTAGCTGCAATGCGCATCGTCTAAAGCTTGACTTCAATGGCGTAGCAGCCGACAGTGGCATTCCTGAAAATCACTACGACATCGAGTCGGTAAAGAGGATTGAATTTTCGGATTTAAAAAACTACAGATCCAATCCCCACTGAATCGTTTCCAGCTGTTGCCAAATTGGATCCGTTGCTTCTGTGGCCTATCCCCAAC
>WTFU01000042.1 GCA_011523945.1 Mariniblastus sp.
GTATGGTTATCCACGTTCTTCTGCTGCAGTTGAGGGGGCGCTCACTGTATGTTTCATTAGATCGGCAACCAATTGGTCAACGTCTGACTCCGTCAAATTACCATTGGTCGCGCACGCTCGTACAACTGCTTGTCCTTCGAATCGCGTCATTGACACCCACGAATTTCCTGCGGCTACGACACGATCCACCAAATCGTTAACTGCTATGGAGTTGCCGGGCGGTACGAGACAGGCAACGGCCATACGAGATGCATTGACTACTGTCCAACCCGCAGGTGCGAGCTCATTGACCAAGCGATCTATCATGTTGATGGCATGTTCCACATGCCTCGCATAGCCTTCCCATCCGGCCACGCAGAGGGACAAAAACAACCTTAGCCCAACAAAGCGACGAGACCACTGAATGGAAGTAACGTAAGGATCGACAGACGCATCATTCGACGGCATATAATCCGTAGACACGGAAAACGCTTCGGCCAATACTTTCGCTCGACGAGTCAAGAAGATACCCGCCCCCATCGTAGTTGCAAACCATTTGTGCGCATCAATGGTGATCGAATCCGCCCGTTCAATTCCATCCAATTCACCGCGATATTTTGGCGACGCAATTAGTGCGCCTCCCCAGGCGGCGTCAATGTGATACCACAGCCCAAAGTGAGCGGCGACTTCCGCGGACTCTTGAAGTGGATCGACCATGCCGGCATTGGTTGTCCCAGCCGTTGCGGCGATCAAGATCGGAACTTCGTCGTTGGAAAGATCATGTTGAATCTGCTGATGCAGCAACGACGTATCCATTCGGCCAGAACCGTCGGTAGGAACAAGGGATACTGCATTGCGGCCGATCCCCAACTGGTGAGCAATCTTGAACCAGGCAAGATGAGATTCCTTCGAAACATAGATTTTTGGCTGCCCCTTGAACGCGCGGGCCCCTATTTGCGCAAATTTTGACTCTGCTGCGGTGAGAGCGCAAACGACTGCAGTGCAATTTGCTTCAGACCCGCCACTGGTGAAGTGGCCTCTAGAGTCATTTGGTAGCCCAGCCCTCGATGCGATCTGCTCAACAACATGGTTTTCGATTTCAACGGCCACGGGAGCATGCGACCAAACGCAAATCTGTGGGTTGAATTCTGCGGCAATCGCATCCGCGCAAATTGCTGGAAATGTTGGCTGAGGGTTGAACAATCCAAAATAGCGAGGATGGGTAGGGTGTACAATTCCTGTTTCCAAACTGGCAATCACCCATTCAAACAATTCTTGAATGTCCTCAGGTTGCTCGAATTTCTTGGATTTGAGCGTTGCGCGAAAGGACTCCAAGTTAACGCTAGGAGTGACTGGACCATTCGGAAGGCGATTGCGCGCCGTTCGTAGTCGTTCATGGAGAAAGTGCGCGATTGCAGTCCGCGTTGATTCATCCGGAAACAGTTTTTCTTCATTCATGCCCATGCAGCAGTTAAGGATGACGTGGATAACGACAAGGACGACCGTGCCAGCGATCATCGTAAATTACCAATAGTCTTTATGACCTGCCAAGACCGGCTTCTCGGATATGGTCCATCCGCTTGTTATACGACCTACATCTTGTAGGTTACAACAACATCGCATCCAATTTTATTAGCGAGAGCATCTGGTATATGACGGTGCCAATTCTGCGTCGGTTCGTCAGGAATCTGGTCAGAGATCTCAATCAGTTTGTATGCAATGTCTCTCAATTCTGATTTAGTTACCGCAAGAGTTACTTCTCCCATTTGAAGCAAGCCGGAATCATCTAATTCGGCTTTCATTCGTCCAAATACCACGCTCCATCTCCGAGTAATTCCAGATTTGTTAAAGCCCGATAACGGCAACGATCACCGAGCCGGAACAATAGATCATCCATCTCAAAAGCACGCAAGTCCGGCTTCGCGTGTATCCGTTTGTTATCTTCGATCACAGTCGACCCTGAGCACGTAGTACTTTGGTCATTGCGGAATTAATACGTTGTGAAATCTTATCATATCGTGTTGCTTCGGATGCCATTTGGCTGTCGGTGTATTGCCCGTCATCGTTGACATCCAAATTATCCCAAATCGCTTTTGCATGGCCTGAACACCGATTTCCAAGCCATTCGGCATCGTCATGATCCAGCCAGACACGAATGTGGGTCTCAACCGGATCCTTGCGAATGGATGCAATCAAGTCCTCGGCAGTCATAACACGTGATTGATTTGCAACGTAATGAGCCTCGACCTCACGGAGTGTCGTGATTACGCCGGAGTGCAATAGTCCCGTGTACGCGTCGATGATCAACAGGACGGGATTCCCACGCAATCGCATGTAAAGAACATACGGTAGGGAACCTTTTCCACCACGAGTCTTCATTCGCACCCACGGTCGAATGATCGCGAAAGCCAACGCAATGACAAGAATGCCGACGATCCCTGCCGCACATCCCGCGATGAATGAAAATGGTTCCATGAATAATGCCGGGTGGGTTCGAGCAGATAACGTCCGCAATCACCGGGTTGCCGCCAGCGACGTTGATTTCAGATTCGGCCCGGACGGCAACTCCGGTGCATTTGATTGTTATGCGACTGTTCGCAGTCAGATCTGCCGTTGGATTGCGTTCATGTTGTTGGCCACAAAACTGGTCATGGCTGGCCAGAAGGCGTCCCAATCGATTGTGTCATACAAGTTGTGAATTGTATCCGATACTTCGGCCCATTTGTCACCGTGTAGCTCGACGAACGACGTGACTGAATATGGTTTGAGTTGGGTGCGATCGTTCTGAATTGCAGCGTGAGTCATGCCGCCAGTTGCGGCAGTACTTCCGATGTTGTGGAGGACGTCTGCGTGATCCGAGCAACCGATCGTGCGCAGGGCATCAATGGTTTCGGGAAGTCGCTGTCCGGAAGAGTTGCCGAGATACCCAGTGATGCCATTCATTGAGCATTCGGTCTCGTAATCGATGAGCAGCATGATCACAGAGAGTGGGTTTGTTGTGTCCGATATCCGGCCGTCATCGCGGATATTCGCGAGCGGCGGTTCGTAGATCTGAACCAATAGATCATCGAGCAATTCAGATGCGTCCATCATCGGTTTGTCGCATAACGACCAAGTTAACCGGGCCGACCAATTCGGCCCGAACCAAAAGAGTATCCAAGGTACCAGAAAACGGCTAATCGGCTCCGGTGCATGCGTTTGTTACCCAGCAATTTCAGGTTTGAATGTTGAGTCGATCGTAGTATTCCTGTGCGTCTGCTGCGTCTTCGGTATCTGGGAACCACGATGTCCCGGTTTCTTTTTGGATTGCGCTGGTCAGCATCCGCGCAGTCACGTACGCATCGCCAATGGCACCACATTGCCAGAATTGAATATCTTGATTTCCAATTTCGTGACGAAAGATGCGGCGTGCAACATTGAAGAAGCATCGGGACCAGAACTGTTTTTCGTCGACAGTAGGGAAGCGTTCGTGGAGATCAAATCCGCAGCCGGGCCAATGTTCTGTTTCGTCCCATTTCTTCAGTTTGGCAACGTATCCCTTTTCTTCGTCAGTGCCTGCATCGTCCGACGCGACTTCTAAAACAAACGCGAACAGCGAACTGAGTCGGCGGTCCGCGACCCATAAATATTGTTCGCCAATTGAGATGTCACTTGCCATGCGTCGTTGAGTTTCGTTTCAGCTGGGTAACGATTATTATACAGGAACCGTCATAATAACGTGGCGTTTACGGGCTCGCAAATGTGTTTGCTTCGCTAAAAACCGAGGGGTTTGAAGTAGGGCGTGAAATTAAGGTGTTTTAAGTCTGCTTGCACCATAATAACAAAGTAGAAAAAAGCCGATGGAAGCTTCTAGTCGATAAAACGCGGGTCGATTACTGATTTGCGTTTAACTCGTTAAGGAATTATCCGGCAAGCGTCATAATAACGAACTGCATGACGTTCTTCAAAACCGCCTCCAGTGAATAACGGCTGACCTCCCGCTGCGCGACTCATTCCAGCTATCACTATCGAATTGCCCACCTTCACACCCATTTTTTGCATCGCGCAACCTACGTCTAACTTATGGAACCGATGCGAAGGGACGGGAGGCGTGATTAGGATTTTGGAGGAATTGGTCGAGTGAATTCGAAGATCGTGACGCTTAGCGGAACGTCCCATGGTGATTATCGGGAAATCTTGCAATTTGGAAGTGCAAGCTGAAGTTGCTCAATCTGTTCTTCACCTATTTGTGTATTTTCTAGATTAAGCAAAATGAGATTCTCCATGCCTTTCAGTGGAGATAGGTCACTCACGTCGGTTCCGTCGAGCGTTAGGAATTCAAGATTTTTTAGCAATGCCAAGGGAGATAAATTGTTCACCTCCGTTCCGTCGAGATGAAGCCATTCAAGTTGCTTCAAATCTGCCAGAGGCTATAGGTCACTCACGTCGGTTCGCCTGAGATCAAGCACTTCAAGATTCTTCAATCCTTCCAGAGAAGACAGGTCACTTACTTTAGTATGGCCGAGGTAAAGCATTTCAAGGTTGCTCAGACCGGCCAGAGGAGACAGATCACTCACTTCGGTTCCGTATAAGCTAAGAAAATCTAGGTTCCTCAGTCCAGACAAAATGATTAGATCGCTATCGCTCACTGTCGTGGCATACAGGTTAAGGCCTTCGAGTCTATTCAACTCTGCCAGCGGGGTTAGGTCACTCACCGCAGTATCACTGAGTCTAAGTACCTCAAGGTTCTTCAGACCGGCCAGAGGAGCAAGGTCACTTACGAGCGTGTTTGACAGGTTAATGAATTTGAGGCTTTTCAATTCTGCAAGAGGAGATAGGTCATCCACCTTTAATTTTTCGAGGTGAAGGAATTCAAGGTTCTTTAGACCGGCCAGAGGAGATAGGTCAGTGACGTTAGTTTCGGTAAGCCAAATCTCTCGCAATAGTTCTCCAAAAAATTTGTCAGTGGTTACTACCACATTCCTTTTCCACCACCCAAGTCCCCAAAAACCAAGATTTCAGTGACCACCCACCTCCTCCACCCAGGCGATCATTGTCTGTTCTTGCCGACGCCGCTCCTGTTCCCAACTAATCCACCCGAGTAGTAACGAACAGAGCGTGACCAAAACGAGCAAAGTCCGCAGACGGAGTTGAAACCAACGACTTTTGGGTTTGTGGA
>WTFU01000123.1 GCA_011523945.1 Mariniblastus sp.
GCAGCGGTCAGTATTTATTTGATGCAGCTGACGTAACGTATCTCGATTGCGTCAATAACGTCTGCCATGTTGGGCATTGTCGGCCGGAGGTGGTTGATGCGGCTGCATTGCAAATGGGGCAGCTCAACACGAACACACGGTATCTTCATGAGAATATCGTTCGGTTTGGTGAGCGTTTGGCGTCAACACTGCCGGACGGGTTGGAGGTTTGTTATTTTGTCAATTCTGGCAGTGAAGCAAACGATCTAGCGGTTCGATTAGCCCGAGCTTATCGCGGCAATCAGGATTTTGTAGTGATTGACCATGCCTATCATGGACATGTTAGTTCTTTAATCGATTTGAGCCCGTACAAGTTTGCTCGCGCAGGGGGAGCGGGCAAGCCTCCCGGAACCCACGTGGTTCCAATTCCTGACGGTTACCGCGGAACCTACAAAACGCATGAACCCGAGTGTGGCGCAGCGTATGCAGCGATGGCCAATCAAGTATTGGAGGTGGCGACCTCGGGGGGGCGAACCATTGCAGGTTGTATTGTTGAGTCAATTCTTGGTTGTGGAGGACAGGTGCCTCTTCCGGTGGGCTATCTGGAGCGTTTGTTTGCCAAAGTGAGGCAGCACGGGGGGCTTTGTATTGCAGATGAAGTTCAAGTTGGGTTTGGACGTTTGGGGTCTCATTTTTGGGGATTTCAGCAACATAATGTCATCCCCGATATTGTGACGATGGGGAAACCGATCGGTAACGGACATCCACTCGGTGCTGTTGTGACAACACGCGAGATTGCAAGTGCATTCGACAATGGTATGGAATATTTCAATACGTTTGGTGGGAATCCGGTTTCCTGTGCGGTTGGGTTGGCCGTCCTCGACGTCATTAAAAAAGACCAACTCCAGGGGAAGGCGGCAAAAATTGGCGACTGGTTGCTAAGTGAATTAAGCGAATTAAAGGTTCAGTTTCCCTGTATTGGCGATGTCCGGGGGAGCGGTCTATTTTTGGGGATTGAACTGGTTCTCGATCACCATCTTTTATTGCCGGCGACCGATCTCGCGAATTCGATTGTCGAACGGATGAAGGATCGCCGTATTTTATTGAGCACCGACGGGCCGTTTGGCAACGTCATCAAATTTAAGCCACCGATGGTGTTTACCGAGGGAGATGCTGAGCGTTTGGTCACAACTTTACGCGAAACTTTTGATGAGCTGGCCTAAATCGTTGAGGTTTGTTTCATCTAGCGGACCTGCCTTTCCAGTCGGAATTTTCTACTTAGACCTCAGTCGTTTTCGCCCTGATCCAAGTGGTTTTATGCCTGCTAACACCTGAATCTCGGCATATTGAGGCCTTCGTGGTCAGCCACTTTAGATATGGGTGAATTTGTTTGTGAAGCAAAATAATTTCCTTTTTTTTCTAATAGAAAGGAAGCTTCCGCGTTCTGTAATTGGTAAGTGTTTTTCAATCGGTTGAAAACTTCGTTATACTCATGAATGTGGCGGGCGAGTGGTGGAAAAGCTGGATTTGCAACCCGTTGATTTTTAGTCCGCTGTCGTAATCTAACGGGATGAGGAAACTGGAAGCGTATCTCCATTTTGCGGGTAAGGTGATTTAGCGATGAGTCGTAATTTTTCTCAGTCGAGAGGCAGTCTGATTTTTATTGGGGTTTGTCTCGGGTTGGCGGCGAGGTACATTCTCGGCGCGCCGGCGGAGGACGAGGCACCCAAAATGGAAATCGATCGTCCCTTCGAGCCTGTTCAGGTTTCTGATGAGGTCGAAACGAAGGTGGGAGCTGTTTCTGCCGCCCGACCTGAGGAGTTGCTGTCAGGGCTGGTGCCTCCAATTAAATTGCCGGCACAGACAAACACTTTGGTTTTGAGAGAGGGTAAATATCAGGCTCAGTATTTTCCTCAAGAGATTGCATTTACTCATGGCGAAGCTGCCCAATTTGAGGCTCATGGTACTCAGCTATGTGCTTCCGGTTGTGCTGCGAGTCGGCACCCTACAGGTGAGCTTTCTGTTGCTCGGTATTGGGAGTTAATTTCGCAATTAGACAGTGGCCCCATGGCGGAGACGAATGACGCACTGGAAGAGCTGATATTTTTTGGTAGTCAAACTAGACGATATATCAATGTGAATGGATTCGGGGATCTAAATTCGGATTGGGCTGGTTTTTTAGGAAAGCAGCTTGCTTGTTCTCATGCTGAGATTTCCATTCGGGTCACCGACGAAGAGGGGACTGTGAGAACCTGGGTTGAGCCCACGCTGGTTCCGTTCGATCGTCGTCATGTTTTTAAAATGAAAACGAATGCTTTGCAGTCACTCGTTACTAGCGGAACTGTGAAACGCGTTGGCTTGAACCATGCCTGGATTCGTTTGTGACTCGAAGGTGTGCACTTTGTGGCAGGACCGTGGTTCACGATCCAACGAGATGGAGAGGGTTGGCAGACACTTGGGCAGGTTTGGATTAGCGATGGAGCCCGAGATCTTCAAGGGAAAATTGAAGTGAAAGTTGATTTGGAGCGAGTAGAGACCGTGTTTTAGAACGCTGCGTTTTGGTCAATTTTTGATTGTATTCGGGTGTTGCAATCGCGTTAAGCGTAGACAGATTAATTTGTAATATTAAGCAGGTTCAGTGATGAAGAAACGAGACTTATTTACCTTCTTTTTTTCAGTCGTTGCGGGCTTGGTGATTCTTGCTCAAGTGAAAGCTGATCCCTGTGGAATGGTTCCGCCGATTTTTATTGGGAATGAATCTCCGATCACACGTATTGGATTACAAAAAACTTATGTGTTTCATAAAGACGGGGTGGAGACGTTTGTGATTCGCCCTGGATTTTCGGGGAAGGTTGATAATTTTGGGATGTTGATCCCGTTCCCGAACCCACCTGAGTTAAGGAAAGTTGCGGACGATACCTTTGAACAAATTGCCAATGCCATTGATCCGCCGGAAGTGGTAGTCGATTTGCGGATGGATTTGCTGGAGGCTGCTGACTTCGCTCTGGCTGCGCCTATGGATGCGAAGGAGGACGAATCCCCCTTGATGATGAAGAAGAATCAGGTGCAGGTATTAAAAGAAGAAGCGGTTGGGATGTACGAAGTGGCGGTACTTTCTGCTGGTTCGGCGGAAGCTCTTAAGAAATGGATGGATAAAAACAGCTATAAATACCCAGAAGGTATGGATGATGTTACAGCGGATTACATTTCAGAGGGCTGGTGCTTTGTCGCGGTCAAAACAAAAGTAGGTGATCGTGGCGCTGTTGATCCTCAACCTGGGCAGCGTCGGGTAAAACCCGATCTTCCTGATGGCAGTGTTTTCGATGGGAACGTTCAGGGGATGGGTTTTCGTTTCAAATCGGAGGAATTGGTTGTTCCGATGCGATTGTCGGCATTCAACAAGGGCGAATTGCGAAATGTTGTTTATTTGTTGACCGATGGGCCGCGGAAGATACGGGCCATTCCTGAAGAGTATGTAGTTCGTCAGGTCAGTGGTATCGATTTGTTTAACAATGTTACGCGTCCGTTGCCACTTCGGATTATTGGTGGAACGGAAAAAGACATTCCGGAATATCGTCGAAAGCAACTTGTGAAAGAGCGGGATCCGGAGCCGAAAAACGGAATTGCGAAAGAGTTGTTTGCGTCAGACCTTCTTGCGGTGGCCGATGGTACGCTTTCGCTTGGCCATGAGGAGCAGGAGAAGGAGCTTTTGAGTATTGGAGAGTATTTTGGCCTTCGTGGTACCGAAATCGACCGCGAGAATGCTTTGGCTTTGAAGGAAGGCCGAGAGGAAACGGTAGCCTCGGGACTCGAGTTGCTGAAATCGATGACTCTCACAGTAGTCGATGGTGATTTTCCAAGAGAGGTTCTGGCAAAAGAGAATTTGAAGTTTGCTGACTATCGTATGCCTCGCAACCGCAATAACACGCTGAATTATGATGCCAATCGATTTGGTCCGGGTTTGAAGAAAGAAGGCAAGTTGAAAATTGGCTCGATTGACTGGAACGAGGTTGATACCCAAGTCGTAAATACTCGAAATGAAGGTGAGTCAGTTGAGGGTGGCTTAAGTACAACTTCCTATACGACAGGCATTTTGTTTTTTGGTTTTCTTGGGGTGTTGTTTTTGCGGCGTTCGCGGACGACGGTGATTTTAGCCGTATTGATGATCGGTGCTTTAGCTGTTCCGGCCTTGGCTTCCGAGCCGACAGTCCTCGACGCTCAGGATGAAATGATCGCACAGTTGGAGACTTCAAAGCAGTTGTTTAGGTGAATGTGAGTTTCAAATGTTAAACGACATCGCTAGTTAGTTTAGGTGTCGGTTTAGGGACAAGCATGCGTTGTAATTTTTGAAATACGTAGACAAATTAATTTGTAAATTTAGGCAGGTTCAGTGATGAAGAAACGAGACTTATTTACCTTCTTTTTTTCAGTCGTTGCGGGCTTGGTGATTCTTGCTCAAGTGAAAGCTGATCCCTGTGGAATGGTTCCGCCGATTTTTATTGGGAATGAATCTCCGATCACACGTATTGGATTACAAAAAACTTATGTGTTTCATAAAGACGGGGTGGAGACGTTTGTGATTCGCCCTGGATTTTCGGGGAAGGTTGATAATTTTGGGATGTTGATCCCGTTCCCGAACCCACCTGAGTTAAGGAAAGTTGCGGACGATACCTTTGAACAAATTGCCAATGCCATTGATCCGCCGGAAGTGGTAGTCGATTTGCGGATGGATTTGCTGGAGGCTGCTGACTTCGCTCTGGCTGCGCCTATGGATGCGAAGGAGGACGAATCCCCCTTGATGATGAAGAAGAATCAGGTGCAGGTATTAAAAGAAGAAGCGGTTGGGATGTACGAAGTGGCGGTACTTTCTGCTGGTTCGGCGGAAGCTCTTAAGAAATGGATGGATAAAAACAGCTATAAATACCCAGAAGGTATGGATGATGTTACAGCGGATTACATTTCAGAGGGCTGGTGCTTTGTCGCGGTCAAAACAAAAGTAGGTGATCGTGGCGCTGTTGATCCTCAACCTGGGCAGCGTCGGGTAAAACCCGATCTTCCTGATGGCAGTGTTTTCGATGGGAACGTTCAGGGGATGGGTTTTCGTTTCAAATCGGAGGAATTGGTTGTTCCGATGCGATTGTCGGCATTCAACAAGGGCGAATTGCGAAATGTTGTTTATTTGTTGACCGATGGGCCGCGGAAGATACGGGCCATTCCTGAAGAGTATGTAGTTCGTCAGGTCAGTGGTATCGATTTGTTTAACAATGTTACGCGTCCGTTGCCACTTCGGATTATTGGTGGAACGGAAAAAGACATTCCGGAATATCGTCGAAAGCAACTTGTGAAAGAGCGGGATCCGGAGCCGAAAAACGGAATTGCGAAAGAGTTGTTTGCGTCAGACCTTCTTGCGGTGGCCGATGGTACGCTTTCGCTTGGCCATGAGGAGCAGGAGAAGGAGCTTTTGAGTATTGGAGAGTATTTTGGCCTTCGTGGTACCGAAATCGACCGCGAGAATGCTTTGGCTTTGAAGGAAGGCCGAGAGGAAACGGTAGCCTCGGGACTCGAGTTGCTGAAATCGATGACTCTCACAGTAGTCGATGGTGATTTTCCAAGAGAGGTTCTGGCAAAAGAGAATTTGAAGTTTGCTGACTATCGTATGCCTCGCAACCGCAATAACACGCTGAATTATGATGCCAATCGATTTGGTCCGGGTTTGAAGAAAGAAGGCAAGTTGAAAATTGGCTCGATTGACTGGAACGAGGTTGATACCCAAGTCGTAAATACTCGAAATGAAGGTGAGTCAGTTGAGGGTGGCTTAAGTACAACTTCCTATACGACAGGCATTTTGTTTTTTGGTTTTCTTGGGGTGTTGTTTTTGCGGCGTTCGCGGACGACGGTGATTTTAGCCGTATTGATGATCGGTGCTTTAGCTGTTCCGGCCTTGGCTTCCGAGCCGACAGTCCTCGATGCTCAGGATGAAATGATTGCACAGTTGGAGACTTCAAAAACAGCGCAGTCGGCCATCAAGTCGATTGTAGCAAATGCGAACGAGAGTGATTCCAATCGCGAGACCATGATCAAAAAGCTTTTGGAAGTCATCAACAAAGACGAGAGTATTCCCAAGCGAGGCTGGGCCATTGCGGCGTTGGCTGACATTGGCGGGCAGGATATTGATGAATATCTTCTGAATATTCATGCTAACAACTCACAAAATAAAGTCGTTCGGACTTGGGCTGCCGCAGCGAGAGTTTCCATGACTCGTACGACCAATGGATTAATTGAAAAAGCAAATTTGATCGGTCAATTTCCAAGTTTAGGGCGTCCGATCGGAATGCGTATTGTCGAAGACATGAAGGTGAATGCGGGTGATATTCGTGCGAATCAGGTATTAGAAGTTGCTTTGAAAGTACCTCAGATCGCAGCGGCACTAGCGCCGGTTATTACAGCATTTACTCCCCAAGAATTGGTCGAAGTCATGGTGGAGGGTGATGCCGATCAGGTGCGCCGCATGTCCGCTGGATATTTGGGGGCCATTGCTAATCAAGGAAAGCAGGAGGAAGTAGCCTCGTCGGTAGTAGAGTCGCTTGTGTTTGATGCGATGGCGAAGGATGTTCCCTGGAAAGGGGGTGCTTTGTTTTTACCGGGAATTTCCTGGGATAAGCCCAATGCGAAACAGCTTGTGGGTGAATTAGTGCGATGGATGCTTTGGTGCGATGTCAAAGACAAACAGGGTGAGAAAAGGCAAATCCACAACAACTTGCGGAGCTTGGCATTGGCTAGAGTCGCTGGCTACCAGTCTCCCGGGTGGCAGGAGGTTGATACAAATGCCTGGTTAGCCGCCTGGGGTAAAGTAGTCGGTCGAAAGGGGATTGAAAAGATTTTGGAGGAGCAGGATCTCAGCGCGAGTGGCAAGTATGGCGAAGTATTGAAAGGCTTGAAGTAGAGTGAAGCCATGCACTGCACGTTTCGGGGGCCTCAAGGGAGCTTTGGGGAGGAGCTAGAAATATATTTTGGCGACTTTTTACCCGTGAAATAAGTTGTTATTGAGCAAGGAATTAAATTCTGTAAACCGAAGGCGTTTTTTGCCGGTATACTTAGGAGGAGTGTTTGTAACTTTCGACGGGGAACTGGATCCTGATGGACTCGACTTCTGAATTTGATCCTTCCGAATTTGAGCCCTCTAATTCAGAGGGGGCACCGGCCGATCCTCAAATTAATCGTTTGCCTGATCCGAGGCGGCCAAGGGTCGTCTTTACAGCGGAACCGGACGGCGATGCTCAGTCCCCTTCACTCGAATCTCCTGCAAATCGAACCCCGGATCGAGTGCCTGAAAATAAGTCTTTTTTCAGCAGTGAAGTTGTCGAATCGAACGTCCCGGCTAATCCGCCACCGAGACCCGAGCGGTCTGGCTTAGGAGAAACGTCGAAATCGAGCAGTTCGGGATTGGGCTTCTTTGTGTTTAGCATAGTGTTTGTACTGGGCATGTTTTTTCTTGGTCCGGAGATGGTAGAGAGATACCAATACTCTGTTACTCGTGGAAAAATGTTGGCTGAGTACGAGTTCGCGGTGGAAAACCTTGGTAAGCAACCGCTAACTGACGTGTCCAATGCCTATCAGATGGTTGCTCTTAGCGTTCGACCAAGCGTGGTGAGTATTAACGCCATCAAAGATGGACGTGGCAGAGTTGAAGAAAATGGAATGGGCTCTGGGGTGATCATGTCGACCGAGGGATTTATTCTCACCAATCAGCATGTTGTCCGCGGAGCCGAATCGATTCTAATTCAACTGCATGATCGACGCCAATTCGTAGCGAAGCTTGTTGGAGAGGATGCGTCAAGTGATTTAGCACTCTTAAAGATCGATGCTCCGGATTTGATTCCCGCGACTTGGGGCGATAGTGAGCAGGTCAATGTTGGTTCAATCGTTTGGGCGATTGGAAGTCCCTACGGTTTTCAACACACCGTAACCTCGGGGATTATCAGTGGGAAGAATCGTCCTGGTGACAGAAATCACCCGACTCAAAGTTTGCTTCAAACGGATGCAGCAGTGAATCCCGGGAACAGCGGTGGTCCATTGGTGGATGCGCAGGGGCGAGTGATTGGAATCAATACTTCAATTTTCGGGGACTCGTTCCAGGGAATCAGTTTTGCGGTTCCTAGCGAAACGGCCAAGTTTATTTATCGGGAACTCAGCAGTAAGGGGACTGTGACTCGTGGGTATCTTGGGGTGAAACCCGTTGAGGTAAAACACCGAGATGCCATGAGGCTTCAGCTTCCTGATCTTGACGGGGCGATGTTGTCTCAGGTAGTTGAAGGGGCTCCCGCTTTTGTCGCAGGCATTCGTTCGTTTGATATCATTCGTCAATGGGATGATGTTGAGGTGAAAAATTTTAAGCACCTTTATCGATTAGCCGAAATGACTCGCCCTGATACGCGTGTGAATGTCAAATTCATTCGTGACGGGAAAGAACTGGTGACACAAGTCGTTGTTGGGAATCGCCCCGAAAATATCCGTTAGGCGGTCTACCGAAGGTTAGTTTTCGTGCGATTGGGTCATCGTTAGGCCTTCGCATCAATCTATTGCCTCATCAGGGCGTTCGTTAAGGTTTTCCTAGTTGTAAAGGTTTGTTTTTACGATAACTTTTCGCAGACCCGAGTTGTCGCCTTGGTTGCGTTAGGTATATGAGTTGATTGAATAATTCGCGTGGGTGACTGGAGAGTTCGGTACGATAATTATTCAGTGAGGGCGGCAAGCAATTAGCAACTCCATTTGTCACATATCAAATTGAGTTTGCAATTAGCGGCAAGCGTTCTTGTTGATCATCTTAATTGACTTTACAGGGAAGTAACGTCATTCATGCCCAGGCAGTATCCTAATCGTGGAAACTCAAGAACGGAGGTTTCTCGTGCGACGTCTGTGAATCGTCGTGGGCTTTTAAAGTCGGCAGTGGCAACGGGGGCGGCATTAACGGGTAGCCAGTCCCTAAAGGCAGACGGCCCATTAGGCAAACTTGTGAAAATTGGCCAGCGCTCCAGGTCTGGCCAATCAGCGCTAAAGCAGCGTGCGGCGAGCGATTATGCGCAGAGCCTTCAAGCCTATGGAGGACGGTTGGCTAATCCTATCCGCGATTTATTTCTCACCAGTCGCGAATCTGATTCTGTTCATTTTGGCGTCGTTGTGATTGGTTCAGGATATGGTGCTTCGATTGCTGCGGCCCGAATTTCGCAAAAGTTAGGGGATCAATACCGGATTTGTATTCTTGAGCGAGGGAAAGAGTGGGTTCCAGGGACTTTCCCCGATACATTTGCGTCCGTATCGGCGAATGCGAGTAATGTTTTTGCAGGACCGACCAAAGGCCAGCGAGCGAGACCGCTGGGGGTCTTTAACTTGATGATGAATGACGAGGTGAATATTCTCTCGGGGAATGGTCTAGGGGGAGGTTCATTAATTAATGCCAGCATCGCGCTGCGACCCAATTCAGAAGTATTTCAACAACAGCGTTGGCCTTCCGCCTTACACAACGCGGAAGTTCTTCGCCCTTATTACGATCGAGTTGCCTCGGCATTGAGCTTGAGCCGGACTCCGTTCGATCAAACACCCAAGGTGCGTGTAAGGCGTCGGGCAGCGGAACAAATAAGTCACCGCCCCGGTTTTTTTGATCGGTCAAATATTTCGGTGATGTATGACTATCGTTATCTGGATAAGGATTTTAGAAACTCTGTCGGGATGATACAGCGACCGTGTACTCTATGTGGAGATTGCACTAACGGGTGTAATGTTGGAGCAAAAAACACGCTCGCAATGAACTATCTTCCTGTTGCTAAGCATAATGGAACTGAGATTTATACACAGGTCGAGGTGAATTCGATAGAAAAATGCGAGGGATTCTACCGGGTTCACATGACGTATATCGAGGAGCGGAATGGCCAGGTGTCTCGAACGCCGCTGCAAGTTAATTCAGAGCTGGTTGTTGTCGGTGCGGGGAGTCCGGCAAGTGCTGCAATCTTGTTGGATTCACAAGATGAGAGCTTGCAGTTTTCTCCGAGCCTTGGGAGGCATTGGTCTGGCAACGGTGATGCGATTGGTTTCGTCACGGGGTTACCAGCGGGAACCAGCATTGGCGGTTTTGGAGCGTTTCCCGGTCAGGGCAAACGGGTTGGCCCAACGGTGCAAACAACTCTTAATTTTTGTGACGATGAAGATTTTCGAAAACATTTACTGATTCAAGACTCGTCAATTCCGAGAGGAGCACTGAATCTGTTTTCAGCATTGTTGCGCGATCCCGAATTGGATCGCTCGATGGTGATGTTGGGGATGGGGCATGACGAAGGTGCGGGACGTCTTGTCAAGAAAATGGGGCGTTGGCAAATTAAATGGGAAGGGCTGAAGTCCAGCGCCTACCGTCAGCGAGTCTTCCGCCAATTTGAAGAATTGGCCAATGCCCACGGTGGACGTTATAAACGGCTCAAAGCGTTCGGGGATAACCTCGTCACCGTTCATCCGCTGGGAGGGTGCGGGATGTCGGATTTACCTACCGAAGGCACAGTCAATCATCTCGGACAGGTCTTTGATTATCAGAAGGGTGGATATTTAGACGCGGGCACCGGCGAGTTGGCAGTCCATCGAGGGTTGTATGTGTCTGACGGTTCGGTGATTCCTACGGCTCTCGGGGTTAACCCCTATATGACGATTGGCGCAATTTCCGAGCGAATTGCGAATCATATCGTTAACAATCCCGTGCATTCCCATCTGTTTTCCGATTCGTCGTTTTCTACTTCTTGAGGGCAGATTGTAAAAACTATCGGGGATCGGTGAGCTGAATCTATTATCGGTCGCTCCGCTTGAGGCACTGGAACCTGTCGGCCAAGTAAATTGGAATTACGGTTTGACGAAAGACCGTGGTGTGAGTAGAAAATAGGATAAATCTGTTGGTGAGTGAGCTCCGCGAGGGGGAGCCGTGAATTGGGTCAGGCCTGAAATATGGAGCAGCCCTAAGCGGGGTACTCTTGTGCGGGGCTCTCTCACCCGCAGATTTTTTTGTTACAGCGTTGCGAAATCGAACTTTTTGGTAATTTTATTAGGTTCAACGGCGAGTTTTTTCTGACACCTCGCAAAGAGTTGCATTTCAGCTAGATCGGGACCTACTCGTTGGCTAAGTGAATCGGTTAGAATTGGGGCTCGCCAAAGACGCGAGCTCATTTCTATGGCCAATGGTTTTGTGATGAATTCCCCTTCGCCCACCGATGACGGACAATATAAAGTTGTCGCACTTAAATACCGCCCCCAATTGTTTGGAGAGTTGGTTGGGCAGAGTCACATTGCGACCGCATTATCGAATGCGATTGACAAGAATCGCGTTGGTCATGCGTATCTATTCACAGGTGCGCGAGGGGTTGGGAAGACCTCGTCAGCGCGAATTTTTGCAAAGTGTCTTAATTGTATTGAGGGGCCAACAAAAACTCCTTGCGGGAAGTGTGGTATTTGCGAAGCCGTTTCTACTGGTGACGATGTTGATGTGCTGGAAATTGACGGTGCGAGCAACCGTGGAATCGACGAGATTCGTTTGTTGCGATCCAATGCATCTGTTCGCCCCAGTCGTTGTAGGTATAAAATTTATATCATCGACGAAGTTCACATGTTAACGATGCAGGCTTTTAATGCGTTGCTAAAGACGCTTGAAGAACCTCCGCCGCATGTCAAATTTATCTTTTGCACGACAGATCCTCAGAAGATACCGATTACGGTTTTGTCGCGTTGTCAACGATTTGATTTTTCACCTGTTCAGACGAATGAAATCTCCAACCGCCTGTCCGAGATCGCAGCGAATGAGGGGGTAACTGCCGACGAACAAGCGTTGGCTTTGTTGGCTCGCCGTGCTAATGGATCTATGCGAGACAGTCAGTCATTGCTTGAGCAACTTTTCTCGTTTTGCGGGAACTCTATTTCAGTGCAAGAAGTTCATGAGCTACTTGGCACTGCGGATATGGGCAGAGTCGCTGAGATCTCAACTGCGATGGTAAATGCAGATCCCATGACTGCACTGAATTTAATCCATCATGGAATTACCGACGGTGTCGACGCTGGGCAAATGGCGGATCAGTTGTTGGGGTATTTCAGAGACATGATGGTCGCGAGTGTCGATTGCAGTCCTGATACTTTTTTGAATTGCAGTGAAGCGGATCTTGAGCATTTAAAAACACTTTCCGATGCGATTGGTCTGGAAACAATACTTACGATCGTACAGTTGCTTGATTCGGCAGTGGTTCGGATGCAGTCAAGCCTGCACGGACGGACGTTGCTGGAAGCGGCCGTGGTACGGGTTTGTAATCTCGAAAAACTGGAAACCATTGCTGATTTGGTCGATCAGTTATCAGACCCCAAAAACAGCAAGGAAGCTGCAGTAAAGGCGCCGCGACAACGTATTGAAATGAGACGAGTCGAATCTTCCGGGAAGGCTGGTCAAGCGGCTCTAAAAAAAAACGAAATAGCAACTGATCCGGCTCGACAGTCGACAACGAGAGTGGTAGGCGCCACAGTGGCTCAAGCTGATCCTGCAACAAAACCGCCGAGTGGGGAGGTGGCGGGAGATGCTAACGTCTCTCCCGAACCGAAGGCGACGGGCATTCCTGCGATTCAGAGTGGAAGTCACGTTGCCGATGTTTTGCCGAATGTAGGCGGAGAAATAGTTTCCCCAGCTGATTCTCATTCGACGGATGCAGATGTTAGTTCGATCGAAGCGCGTTGGAAAACTGTTCTCGAAACGATGGGGGATATGACTGCCGAAATGGCCTCCAATTATGAATCGGTCGAGCTCAAAGGGACGGATCAGCTTGTGGTCACCTTGCGGGATAAGGCGAGTCGAGATCTCTGCACAAAGCCGGATCGTCGCAGTCGTTTTGAAGAGGCATTTGAAAAGGTAACTGATCGAACGGTTCGTGTTGAGTTTTTGGTTTCCCAGAACGTGATCGAGAGTCCGGCGCCGCAGCCTAAACTTACCCGTGCACAGCAGGTAAGAAAATTGCAAGATGTCGAATTAGTAAAGCAGGCCATGGAATTATTTGATGCAGAAATAACAGGGTTTCGCGAACCTATGCCGTCGAAAAAGCGTTGAGTTTAGTTGAGTTAAGCGGTTAATCGAGCGATCCGCGGTTGTTAATTTTTTGTTGGAGAACGAGATGTTAAAAGGGTTAGGGAACATCGCTGCGTTGATGAAGCAGGCGCGGACTATGGGGCCCCGGATGCAGGAGCAAATGGAGGAACTGGAATCAAAAACAGTTCAGGGTTCATCTGGCGGTGGCATGATTAAGGTGCAGGCAAATGGGATTGGTCAAATATTGAGTGTTGCCATTGATCCTGCTCTTTCTCAGCAAAACGATGTCGAGATGATCCAGGATTTGCTTCCCGCTGCCATTAACGACGCGTTGGAGAAGCAACAGCAATTAAGACTAGAGGTCATGCAGTCAGTAACCGAGGATTTGCCTCTGCCCGGAAATATGGAAGACATGCTGAAGCAATTTATGGGTGGAGATGACGGTGGCGATTCATCCGATTTGAATTCACCAAAAATTTGATGGACTGACAAGGGGATCCAGCGAACTCAATCACTGGGGGATTTACACTTGCCGGGACGGATGTTGGCAAACGGCAATTGTTCCGCACATTAATCAGGGAAGGTGGAGAACACGAGATCATGGCCGAACTATCTGACTCAGTCTCAAACATGATTGATCAACTTGCAAGGTTGCCTGGAATTGGCCGGAAATCGGCGGAGCGTCTTGCGTATCACATTTTACGAGTTCCAGAATCAGAGGCTTTTGCGTTAGCCGATTCGATTCGTACGGTTCGCGAGAACGTCCGGTACTGTGAGATTTGTTTTAATCTTGCTGAAAGTGAGATGTGTAATATTTGCCGTGATCCAGCGCGAGATCAAAAGTTGATCTGTGTAGTGCAGCAACCTCGAGACCTGATGGCTCTTGAGCAGTCGGGAACCTATCGCGGATTGTACCATGTGCTGCTTGGTCGGATTGCACCCTTGGAAAATATTGGCCCCGATCAACTGACCATTGACCAGCTAATGGGGCGGGTGTCTCAGGGTACTTTTGAGGAGGTGATCATGGCCACTAACCCGACGGTTGAAGGGGATGGCACGGCGCTTCATATTTCGAATTTACTCTCAGAATTTGATATTAGATTGACGCGACTCGCACGTGGGATCACGACTGGCAGTATTCTGGAATACACCAATAAGGAAATCTTGGCGGATGCTCTGTCTGGACGGCAACCGCTGTGAAATAAAGCCTCTGCTGCTGAAGTGCCTCTAATAAAATTAGCCTGAACCGGCAGACCATTAAGCGTGTCGGCATGGGAGGGCGTAATTTGTTTCTGCCAAAAGAAGGAGTCATTGTCAGAAAATGAATGGTTTTGCGGGCGAACGCGTCTGTGAAAACGTGTTTTTTTGCCTTGGATTCGTATTTCTGAGGCTTTTTGACGGTAAACTAGACAGTTTGAGCCGGCGGGCGAACTGCGTCTGCCTGTTGAACAACTTGCGAGTTAATTCGGCTTTGGCCTGAGGCAACTCCCGTTGGTTCGGCGCCGAATACGTCTTAACGTGGTTTGGTAGATTCGGTAAAAGTAGATCGCACGCTGGCGTCGGTTTAGTTTTCAGAAAAGTTGTATGAAAATATCGTTCGGTCAAAATCTATCGCAAAAGCAAACCCAAAAGCTGGCTCCTCGGATGATCCAGTCGATGGAGATTTTGCAGATGGCGCAAGCTGCGTTGGATGAAAAAATCGAACAGGAGTTGATTGAGAATCCTGCGCTCGAGCGAGCGGATGAGTCGACGACAAATGAGGACGCATCCAAAAACACCTTGGATGTTGAGAGGGAAACCAAGGACGTCGAACAGAAGGAATTGGTTGTCGATGAAGACAAGGGCGGCGAGGATGATTTTGAGCGGCTGTTAAACCTTGACAAGGACATTCCCGATCATTTTGACGAAAGCACACGCCCGTCCTCAAATCGGATTCAGGAGAGTGGAGATCGACAGCACGATTTGATTGCGAACATTGTTGATCGTGGCGAGACGCTCCAGAATCACTTGAATGCACAGTTACACGAGATGGATCTGGCTCCTGATCTGCTGAAGATGTGTGAGAGAATCGTTTCGTCTCTTTCGGCGAAAGACGGTGGCTATTTGAAAGTCTCGCTCAATGACCTTTTGCCGCCAAATAGTGGCCCAGACGATCTTGAGTTGGCGGAAGAGGCATTAGCTCATGTTCAGCAATTGGATCCTGCCGGTGTTGGAGCGCGAGATCTTTGTGAATGTTTATTGCTTCAGCTTACATCTGATATTACAAACCTGAAAAATGTTAGAACACTGATCGTCAACCACCTCGAAGATCTGCAGCATAACCGCATGCCTCAGATCGAGAAGGCAACTGGTTTGACGATTGAAGAAATCAAAGATGCATGGGATGAATTAAAAAGGCTTGATCCAAGACCGGCCAGCCGGTTTGCTGACGACTTTGTGCCTACGGTGACACCAGATATGTGGCTTGAAGTAGGTGAAGATGGTGAGTACACCGTCAAAATGGAGGAGGGGCCGACACGCAATCTCTACATTAGTAATTACTATAAGCAGCGTTTGACCAACGGTCAGGCAACTGCTGAGGAAAAGGAATTTATTAAGAGGAAAGTGACTGCGGCACATTGGTTGATCGAATCCATTGAAAAGCGGCGAAATACGTTAACTCGGGTCGCTCAGGAAATTGTAAATCATCAAAAAGCTTACTTTGATGACGGTCCCGAATTTTTGCGCCCGCTCAAGATGGAGCAAATTGCCGAGAAGGTAGGCGTTGCCGTCACCACGGTTAGCCGTGCTGTCGATCAGAAGTGGATTGAAACCCATCGTGGCATCCTGCCGTTGCGGATGTTCTTTATGGGGGGAACGACAACCGACGATGGTGAAGACGTTGCCTGGAATAAGATTCGTATTGAACTTCAGAAATTGATTGACGGTGAAGATAAGTCAAAACCGTATAGTGATGAGGAAATCATGCAGCTTTTGAAAAATCAAGGTTTTGCAGTCGCTCGCCGAACGGTGTCCAAGTATCGTGAAAAGCTATCGATTCCAAGTTCTCGTCAGCGGCGAGATTGGACAAAAAAGAAGAAAGACAAATAGGGCTGTCCCCAGGTTTTGCGTGAGTGAACGAACTCACCAGCTAACGCGATTATCGGCTTTGAGATTTTCTTGCTCGAGTGATGAGGCTCGCAGTTTCTATCGAATCATGTGGAAATATTTCGAAAAACTGATTGTAACTTGCTAATTTTGGGTCTCGAAGTGAGAATAGAATCGGGGCACATTAGGTCTCGCTATCTTAAACTTACTGAACAACTCGAAATGCTTGAATGTCTTCTGATCGTAAATTTTCGGCTGCTGAAACCGAGTCCATGATTAGGGGAATTGGTGGTCTGGATCGTCCTCAAGCGAGTGATCAAAACGAAGTCATCGATACGATGATGTTGGTGAAGACTCCGGAGAATATTTCATTTCAATATGAGATATCAGGGCCATTCTATCGATTTGTCGCTTATCTTGCCGATCTGGTATTCGCATTTGGTGGTTACTTTGCCGCCGTTGGGATACTTTACTTCCTCTTGGTCGTTTTTGGTTTATTGATCGGGAGTGCACTCAATACATTTACATTTTTCGAAGTGCTTGCCGGGATCGGTTTCGGTCTGATTATGGTCGGTTTCTTTATCGTTTATTGGTTCTACGGAGCCTATATGGAAACTCGCTTCAACGGGCAGACACTCGGGAAACGGGTGTGTGGGATACGTGTGATTTCAGTTGATGGGCATGCGATTGACGGTGTTCAGGCAACGCTGCGGAATTTTTTTCGATTTCTAGACGTCATGCCAATCGTTCCGCTTCAGATGTTGCTTGGTCTGGAATCGCAGGTTCTATTTGCGATTCCAACGTTTCTGATTGGCTTAGTAGTGATGTCGCTCAATCGGAAGTTTCAAAGAGTTGGAGATCTGGTGGCGGGTACAGTGGTTATTTTTGAAGAAAAAAAATACCGCCCCGATCTGATTGAATTCGAAGATGAGCGTGTTCCTCGATTAGCTGAGTTAATCCCTGCGGATTTTGTCGCATCTCAAGGCTTGACCAAGGTGGTTGCCGAATTTGCGGAACAGCGTGTGTATCTTGTCCCGCAACGATCGGCAGATATTGCAAAACACGTGGCTGTGCCGCTGATGGATCGATTTGGAATCGCGGCGGACACGGATCCGGATTTGTTTATGTGTTCTTTGTATCATCGTCTGTTTGTGACTCAGGAGGCGGGCGAGTCCCAAGTGATATCCAAAAACGGAACCGTTGAGTTGAGTTTGCCGGTTTCAGTCGGGGAGGGAATCGAACGATGAAAGTAGCAGAGCTAATTAAACTTCGATCGCCGTATTGGGAGGAATTAGAGGACTTGTCGATTCAGATGGGAGGGGGGAGAGGTAAGGCTGACCCCGATCGTGTTAGTCGGTTTGCAACGTTATACCGTGCTGCCTGTGCTGATTTGGCTTTGGCTGAATCGTATCAGCTACCACCTCAAACAGTAGAGTATTTGCATCGGCTTGTAGGTAGAGCTCACAACCAGCTTTATCGCAGTCAGGGTTATCAATTCAATAGTTGGACGAAGCGTATTTTCACCGACACACCTCGTCTGATATTTAATGACCTTTGTATCCAGATTGTGACAATCATCTTTTGGGGATTGTTTTTAATTGCAGCTTACTTGTCCTATAACACGACGGTTTGGCCCGGGTTTTCTGAAGCTGTTGTGGGCGTTGAGGGCCTCGATCAGTTGCGAGAAAGTTACGGACGATTCGGTGGTAACCGAGGTGTCGGTAGCAACACTTTCATGATGGGGTATTATATTCAAAACAACGCTACGATTGGCCTGCAGTGTTTTGTGATGATGCTCTTGGTAATTCCCGGGTTTGTTGTGCTTTCCTATAACGCGATCTACCTTGGGGCGGTCTTCGGGGTCATGTTTCGACCAGATTCCGGCGCGGCGAGCGAGAACTTTCAAAACTTCGTCACGGCGCACGGACCGTTTGAGTTGACGGCGATTATTCTTGCTGCTGGTGCTGGTTTGAAAATTGGGCTTAGTTGGATAATGTCCGACGGCCTTAATAGAAAAGACTCGCTTTTGAAAACCGCTCGCGAGTCACTACCAATCGTCATGTGTGCAGTAGTGCTTTTTGTCTTGGCAGCGATGATCGAAGGTTTTATCTCACCGCATGGCGATTTCCCTTGGTGGGGCAAGGGAACGGTTGCGGTTGGTTCTAGTTGTCTGTTGATGATTTATTTTGTGGTGTTGGGGTATCCTGCCGCTTGGCCGGGAGGTGAAGATGATGGATTTTAGCAAGACGTTTATTTCTATTCGCACACGCACCGCTCTCCAAATTTACGATTTAGCCATTTTAGTCTGTGTTGAGTATTTCAAGCCATTGCTTGCGTTGTTAGCCATCGGAGCGTTCCCGTTTATTTTGGTGGACTGTTTACTGATTGGTTGGTTGGCAACTGATTATAAAGATTTTAGATATTTTTATTGGGTGATGTTTTTGTTGGTCGTGAGTCAGGCTCAATTCGCGACGGTATTCATGACCCATTATTTGGGACAGGCGATGTTCTTTGGTCGTCCAAAAATATCCACCACAGTGAAAGATGTATTGCGGGCAGGGTTTTACTTTCACTGGCTGCATGGTGGGGTGCGGATGGTAGTACCCGTTTTGATTTGTTGTTTTTTTCTGTCTCGTTCGATGGCCTTGGGCGCGTTCGATCGATACCTTTATCTGTTTCTCTATCTGCCGGCCTTGGTGGCATGCGGTTTGAGTTTTCGCATGTTTCGACCGTTTGTTAGCGAAATTTTGCTACTAGAGAAAACCCCACTTAAATCGAACAACGAAAATGTGGTTTGTTTCCATCGCCGTTCCAGGTCGCTTCATTACAGGCAAGGTGCCGTGGAGGGGATTTTCGGGCAGGGGTTTGCAAGTTTTCTGCTCGGCCTTTTTCTGGGATTGGGGGTTTATGCCGGACTCTTGCAGTTGGATAAAATCTTGAATATTCAAGCGAATTCTGAGTGGAGCTATGCTGCTTGGTACTGGTTAGTCGCTCTTTGGTTGACTGTTGGTTTTTTGTGTGTCGCACGATTCTTGTTTTATATTGACACGCGCATTCGGCAGGAGGGCTGGGGCGTGGAATTAAGGATGCGATCGGAGAGTCAACGAATCAGTGAAATGGGGATCTAAGAGAAGAGCATTTGAATGATAGACTTTTTGCAAATAATTGATCCTCGGCGGTTGCCCCTGACTTTCGCTTCGACGAAGCAGAGAGTTTGGTTTCTGGCGTTTTGCGTTGGGTTTTGTTGTGATTTGGGATTGGATGGTTCCTTGTGCGCGCAAGGCAATTCAAAATTATCACCTAGTGATGCACCCTGGTTGGATTCAATGTCAGGAGAGGTGTTACCATTTGATTTTGCCAGCCGCGAATCGGCGAGATCCTTGTCTCGGGCCGAGATTCCAGATGCGAGAGTAGTACCCCCGGCTGCCCCGGCTGCACCTGCCCGCCCGTGGGGGAGCAGTTATTGGGACTGGGACTGGATTTCGGGAGGATTTAAGGTTGTTGGTTACGTTCTGCTGATTTTGGTAATTGGATTAGTGGCGTACTTGGTCTACCGATATTACAACCGGTGGCGAAAAATGGATTCGGAAGAAAATTGGGATGAAAGCCTGGCAACGAGAACGGTCGAGCAGAGCATGCGGCAGTTATCATTTGACGTAGATTTTTCAAACGGAGATTTTTGCGACGAAGCGGAGAAGGCCTATCGGAGCGGTGATTTAAGAAACGCAATTATTTATCTCTTCAGTTATGTCTTAGTTTCTCTCGATCAGAAGGGGCATATTCGCTTACGGAAGGGAAAGACCAACCGTGAGTACTTACGAGAAATTCGAGGTCAACACGGCTTGGCAAATTTCTACCAGCGAGTGATGGTACCATTCGAAGAGACCTTCTTCGGCGATTATCAACTTGAGCAGGAGGAATTTGAAAATTGTTGGAGCCAGCTTGGTCAATTTCAGAAAGATGTCGTCCAAGCTCCACGGGTGTCGCATGGCTAAGTTACCTAAAAATAAAACAATTCGGCTTAGTCGCGTAATTGTCTTGGTTATTACACTGATATCTGCGTTGGGGTGCGAGCAACCGGAGACTCTCAATACTGAGTACGGAACGATTTTTGGAACACAAGGGGCTGACAGTTTAAACGGCACCAAGTATTTTTCGGAGTTGTTCGAAGCGCAGGGCGCGACGGTCAAGCGGAGTACAGTTATCGACCCAAGACTTGACCAATATGACACACTGGTTTGGTTTCCCGACAGCGATGGTGTACCCTCGCCGAAGGCCGTGCGTAGCCTAAGTGAGTGGCTTGAAGGTGGTTACGGAAGGACCTTGATATTTGTTGCTGGAGGGACCACCTCTACGGAGGATTACTTGAGGGCCGCTATAGAAAAAGTTCCTTCGGAGCAGAAGGAAGAGTATTTGCGCAGAATTTCGGAAGAAATGATTGGAAGCAATAGATACGATACACAGACGTTGTATATAGGCAATTTGACGGAGTGTGATTGGTATGAGTTGACGGAGAAGCGGTTAGGCCGGAAGAAGTCTGTTTCGGGTAAGTTGCTGGAAGATGGTAGGAACTTCCCGGAAATGGAACTTGATTTTTCTTATGAGATTCAGCCGCGAAAAGAATGGGATCCGGAGGTGCTCCTGGAAGCTGGTGATGAAGCATTTGTTTACAAGTTGAGTAATCCAGTCGTTCGCGATAATCAAAGTGAGTTGATTTTGGTGAGCCAGGGGGCCGTTTTACTGAATTTCTCTTTAATTGATGAAGATAAACAGGCTTTGGCATCGGCGCTTGTAAGTCGTTGCGAAACCAGTCGGGGAGTATTGTTTTTAGAAAGTGGTTCCGAAGGCATTGAAGTCCGAGAGTCGGTCATTTCAAACCACAGCAATTGGAGTTGGATAGCCCAGCCTCCGTTGTGTTATGTCGTGCCACATGTGTTGTTTCTTGGGGTGTTGTTTTGCTTTGTTTACTTTCCAATTTTTGGAAGACCCAAGCGAGTCAAGCCGCGAAATATTTCGACTTTTAGAAATCATATTAACGCGACAGCAGAGTTGTTGTCGCGTAGTAATCAGCCAAACCGAGCCGTTAATGCGATTAGGAATTACCAGCGAGCGGTTTCAAATGAGGCCAATCGAAAAAAAGCTGATTGACTGTGTTTGTAGACCGTGACTAATTAAAGAAATAATTATGAGTACATCAAATGATCCGGATGCGTCGCTTGTCAAATTTCGGTGTGGCAAATGTGATAAAATTCTGAAAGTTAAGGCGGAGTCTAGTGGCGGGAAAGCCAAATGTCCCAGTTGCGGCGAGATCGTCAGGGTTCCCGACGCTCAATCTTCCGACTCGGGAGGAGGCGGTGCTGTCGAGGTGATTGAAGCAGGGCAAGTCGTATCACCGCCAGATCCAATGGGCAAGGGAGTTTCTCTGAAGAGTGAAGAGGGAGGAACTGCGGCTCAGGGTATTTATCGTCGAATTACCAACGAGATTGAGAAGGTTTTTGTCGGACAGGACGAGCTTGTGCAGGGAGCTTTAGTGGCCCTGTTTTCGAACGGCCACGTTTTGATTGAAAGTGTCCCAGGCCTGGGGAAAACACTATTTGTGCGAACCTTAGGGAAAGTACTGGGGTGCGATTTTGGTCGTATTCAGTTCACGGCTGATTTAATGCCCTCCGACATCACGGGCGCTCCGGTATTCAATATGAAGTCGCAGGAATTCGAATTTCGTCCCGGGCCAGTTTTTACTCAACTCCTTTTAGCGGATGAAATTAATCGCTCACCGGCCAAAACGCACGCCGCATTATTGGAAATAATGCAAGAGCGGCGCGTGACAATCGATGGCAACACGTATTCGTTGGAGTTGCCGTTCCTTGTAGTGGCGACACAGAATCCGATTGAGTCTGAGGGTACCTACAATTTGCCAGAAGCTCAGTTGGATCGTTTTATGTTTAAACTATCCGCTAAGTATCCAACCGAGGAACAAGAGGCCGAGATTCTCATTCGCCACGGTGGCCAGGAAGATCTGACTCGCCAGTTGGCTGAAAATATCAATCAGGTAACGACTCCTGAAGAGATTTTAAGCTTGACCGCCGAAAGTGGTACTGTTCGGGTGGATGAATTATTGGTGGGTTACATAAACAAAATCGTTCGGTTGACGCGAACTTGGCCGCAGTTTTATTTAGGGGCTTCGCCGCGAGCGGGTATAAGTCTGATGCAGGGGGCACGGACACTCGCTATGTTTCATGGCCGTGACTATGCCGTGCCTGACGATGTGATTGAAATTGCATTGCCGGTCTTGCGCCACCGAGTTCAGCTAACCGCAGAGGCGGAAGTGGAAGGTCAAAGTGTTGACCAGATACTAAGTGATTTGATTCGGACGATTGAGGTTCCCCGACTCAAATAGATATTCTCCTGCTCAACGATCCAATCGTGTCCGTAGATAAGTGAAGCCTGTGTTAGCAACTCTTCAATTCGTGTGCGAATACCTGATTAACAGCCCAATCCTGCTGTTGTTAATCATGTCGTTCCCCTTGTGGCTACTAGCGCGAAAGTCGGGAGTATACCCTTCAAAGCGGCTGATGCTTTTGTTTTTAGTGCCTGCTGTAATGTCGTTCTTTCTGATCCCAATCACGGATGAAGGGGGGCGAATTGAAGCGAATTCGGTTGGCTTGTTTTTCTTTATGAATGGATCACTTCGCGAGATATTGCTTTTTGCAATTTTATTGATTGACGTGTCGCTCCTCGGAATTGCATTTTTTGATCTTATGAAGATGGTTCCCCCGTCTGCTTTTTCAGGTACTCGCAAAGTTCAAAGAATCGCATCTCAGGGCAAGCGGCAAAAAGTCGAGATTGAAATCATTAACCACTCTCAACGGTCGTGTGTCGTTGCCATACGTGACGATCTGCCTGATTCTTTTGTTGCGGAGCCAGGGCGGTTTGATGCGGCCATTGCCGAACGTAGTCGACTTCAGTTTGATTATGAACTGACCGGACTGCGTCGAGGCCAAGTGGTTTTGGAATGTATTCATCTGCTGGTTGGCAGTCCGCTTAAATTATGGCAGGGGTATTACCGTTTGCCGAGCGAGTCAGTTGTAGATGTTTATCCTGATATGAAGCAAATTGCTGAGTATGATCTGCTGGCTCGAACGAATCGTTTGAGCCTTATGGGGCTGCGACGCACCAGGAAGATTGGACAGGATAATGAATTTGAACGCTTGCGTGATTATACGCAGGATGACAACTACAAACACATCGACTGGCGGACGACGGCTCGGCGTAACAAGTTAACGGTTCGGGATTTCCAGGCGAATCAAAGCCAGAGAATTGTATTTATGGTCGATTGTGGCCGGATGATGACAGGTACGGCCGGAGAAATTAGCCTACTGGATCATTCGCTCAATGCGATGCTTATGCTCAGCTACATTGCGTTGCGACAGGGTGATTCAGTTGGAATGTTGAGTTTTAGTGACCGAATTCATAATTTTACACCCGCGAAGAATGGCGTAAAACACATCAACCGCTTGTTGAATGCATCTTACGATCAGCAAGCCAGGTACGTTGAGTCGCGGTACGATGACGCCTTTCTATATTTGCGGTCGCATTGTTCGAAGCGATCATTAGTGATTTTGGTGACCAATGTGATTGACGAAATCAACTCGCACCAGATAAACCAATATTTAACTGCTTTGACAGGTCGTCATTTGCCATTAGGAGTTTTTCTGCGTGACCGTGAGATTTTTTCAGCCGTGGAAGAATTCGAGTCGCGCGGTCGACCTGGAAAGAAACAAATTTACGAAGCTGCTGCCGCTGTAGACATTTTGAATTGGCGGAGACAAGTAATACGAGACCTTCGTCATCAGGGAACACTTGCCATGGACTTATTCCCAGAGGATCTCACTTCGGAATTGATTAACCAGTATTTGCAAATCAAAGCGAGGCACTTGCTGTGAGCTTCTTTTGGAAGGTTGGTTGATTCAGTCTGTTCGGCAATCAGTTCAACCGATTTAAGAGATGTGCCAGTTTGGCGGCTGGCTCTGAATTGAGACAATCGAGAGTTTCTTTAAGTCTCTTATGTTGTTCTTCGGTGACCGGATAAGTCTGGGAATTATTGGGAGTTGCCGATACCAGCTGGGCTCCAATGGTTTCTATTAACTCTCGAATTCCCACGTTGGTTTTTACAGAAGTTTTGACGGTAGCGATCAGATGGGTTGATTCGTCGTTAAACGGGTGGCTGGAAGGAAGTAGGTCGGTTTTATTCAGTACAATTAAATCGGGTTTGGTTTCAGCAATGAATTTCGCACTCTCAGGTTGCTGCGTCTCGCTTACGTCGAAAACACAAATCGTTAAATCTGCTTTTGAGATTTGCTCTTTTGCCTGCGCAATTCCTTGAACTTCAATTGGGTTGTCAGAGTCTCGTATCCCTGCGGTATCTTTCAGCGTGACCGGCCAGCCGTCGATAGCGAGTGCCTGTGAAACGACATCACGGGTAGTGCCGGGGATGTCGTGAACAATCGCCCGTTGAAAGCCCGCCATCGCATTCACAAGGCTGCTTTTGCCAACGTTGGGCTGACCGCAAAGGACTACGATTCGCGGGGTGGTAAGGTGTTTCCCGAAATCTGACCAGCTAAGCATCGACTGCAGCTGCGTAGCGGCGATTTCACGTTCATCGGCAGCAAGTAAGTCTCGGATTTGTTGAATTTGTTTGGGAAGTTGCGTCACTAACCTCAATAAGTAGCAGGCTGTTTTGGAGGTTTGAGCTTGAGTTAACGCCAATTGAGTGCTAACGCTCCAGAAATCTTGGAATTTGATCGCAAATTCAGTCGCAGAGACTTCCGTAAATCCTCTATCTGTGAGTGAGTGAATGACGGCTTGGCTGGCCGTTGCTCCGCCATGGCAGTGGATTTCAAAATGCTGTTCGCCGCGTTTGGAAACAACGAGGTCTTCCCCTGTGGATTTCCAGATTCCATAGGCGACGTCTTGATGTCTTCTCGAGGTGAACGGGGCACCATTGGGGGTCAGTAAACACTCGTCAATTGTGGCTCCAGCTAATTCACCGAATACGGAAACAACGGCAACAGCGCCGCGTCCGGTGGGCGTAATTTGGCTGCAAATGTTACAGGAAGTTGGGGAGTTCAATGGCGTTAGCGTATATTGTGTAGAGGAATTAGGATTATGTATTGTTCAGTTTTTTTCCGATTGCACGTGCACCTTGCAACACTAAATCGGGAATGTATCGCCAGTCTTGATGCAATTGTTCGGAGAAATATTTGAGTCCGCCTCCAGTTGCAAAAGTAGCCGGGATCTCGGTAGAGATTTTTGCCATTTGTTTAACGATTTCTAGAATGGCATATTTCTGTGAATGGTAAACTCCTTTTTGGATTGCGTCACTAGTTGACTTTCCAATTACCGAATCGAAGACTTGGCTGGAGGGTGAGTTACCCGAATTCAAACCCAGGTCTGGCAAGGCATCGGTAAAAGCATTCAGGCGTTTGAAGTTAGATTCGGCTCCGGGAAAGATAACGCCTCCTTGGAAAATTCCTTGAGAATCTACCCAGTCGATGGTCACCGCGGTCCCGGCGTCGACGATGATGACTGGTCCTTGAGCCTGATTCAATTGCCATGCCATCCAGGCTGAGATTAATCGATCCCTCCCCAGTAACTGTCGCGATTCGATATTAGAGGGAAGTGCAACATCAGTCTCTTCAATAAGATAGAAACGGTCGCCGGGGCGGTGTCGTTCGATCCAATCCAAGAGCTTTAACTCTTTTTTTTGGTGGACGCTTGAAATCGACCAGAAGAACGAGTCATTGTTCAACGGCAGTTGTTGAAGGTTTTGATTCAAGTCGGAGTTGCAGTTCAACGTCAATTGAGTCTGCCAGGTATCGGTCATGTCAGGGCTGTCGACCGCAATCTTGATCGAACTATTTCCGATATCAACTGCAATCAATCGCATGACGAGTGTTGCTCCAAAACTTGGTCGATTCGATTCATTAGTCGAGGCAAACCGTCACCGGTTACTGCGGAAATCAGGAACACTTCACCCTCTGTTTCGCTTCTGAGTGTTGCTGCCACCTCCTCGGCTGGCGGAAGTTCGGATTTCGTCACGACGATAATTTCTGGCCGTGTTTTTAATTGAGGGTTGTATTCCTCAAGTTCGCGCCGGATCGCCCAGTAGTTTTCGGTGGGTTCGGTTTGATCGAGGGGCATGGGTTCTACTAGATGAACGAGGATTCCCGCTCGCTCGATATGCTTCAGGAAGTCGTGCCCCAGACCAACTCCTTCCGAAGCGCCTTCGATCAAACCGGGGATATCTGCTACAATGAAGGAGCGGTCTGCGTCAATTTGCACCTGTCCCAAATTGGGAAATTTAGTAGTGAACGGGTAGTCGGCGATTTCCGGCTTTGCGCTCGAGAGCCGGCTTAACAGAGTGCTTTTACCCGCATTAGGCTTTCCAATTAAGCCAACATCCGCAATCACTTTTAATTCAAGTTTAAGAGTTCTTGTTTCACCGGCTCCACCCTGCGTTGCTTGCCGCGGCGCTTGATTCGTGGAAGATTTGAAGCGTGTGTTCCCTCTACCGCCACGTCCACCGCGTGCGGCGATTACTGAATCACCATCGACTGCGAGATCTTTAATTATCAAATCCGTCTCAGCATCGATTACGATAGTACCAGCTGGAACAAAAACCGTTATATCGTCGGCACATGCTCCGTGTCGGTTTGCTCCTTCGCCATTGTTTCCATTCTTGCCCCGAATGTGATGACGATTGGAAAGGGCGACAAGGCTGTTGACTCCATGTTTTGCGACAAGAATGACACTGCCTCCGTCTCCGCCGTCTCCGCCATTGGGGCCTCCGCGAGGCACGTATTTTTCGCGTCGAAAACTCATGCATCCGTGTCCGCCCCGTCCACCCATTACCTCGATTTGAACTTGGTCAACGAACATAGTATTCCAGAAATGGTTGGATTGGGTGGTGCGATGGTGGAGCCCGGTTTCGGGGATTACAAAAATAAAGGATGCCAGATTATGGCATCCTTTTTCTTATTTCATTGAGGCTCGGGGAATCGTCAGTGGGTGAATTCAGATCTTACACCAACCCTCTTTGGATCCCCGTCCTTAATTGGTTTCGGCAACGACGTTAATCCGTCGTCCCTTGCGATCAAACATGACGTTTCCGTCAACGAGCGCGAAGAGTGTGTAGTCATTTCCCTGGCCAACACCCTTTCCCGGGTGCCATTTATTCCCAACTTGTCGAATAAGGATGTTCCCTGCAACGACGCGTTCTCCGCCAAACTTTTTGACCCCTCGGCGTTGAGCGTTGGAATCACGCCCGTTTCGACTGGAGCCTTGTCCCTTTTTATGGGCCATTGAACTGCTTTCTTTGTTCTCAAATACTCATTGTAAATTTCGGCGATTCGATCGCCGAGCGGCGCGATTCCCGAAAAATCAGGTGCCTGGATCCGATAAAATCGGAAGGGAGATTTTAGCGGTAAATCCACATATGATCAAGGCTTTTAATGAAGCGGATTCCGTCAAAGTCTTTTTCCCAGAACTGAGGCTCCAAAACTAACGTGTAGCTGTCATTTCCCTGTTTAAATGACCATTTTTTGCCCGGAATCAATGTCGTTAACGGGGTGTTGGCGTCCAAAGCAATTCCAGCATTTTCGAAAGATTTCAGAATTGAAGGGGGCAGTTTCCCCTGATCCAGTTGGGGAGCGATTGAGGAGTTAAAGTCCTCTAGGCTAATTTGCGCATCGGTTTCGGTCACTAAAACATCCCGTTTGGCCTCTTCATTTTTGAAATAGCCTCGGAAGATTGGGCCAGGCAAATCGTAACGTTGGGTTACCAAGGCCTGCATGGTGGGATCGTCAATTAGTGGAATGCCAAATTTTACAAAGTCAGATGCCTCATTAACTGAATCACCGGGACGCCAAAAGTTGAGTTGCAGCGTTTTCAATTTCGATGGCGCGGAAACTGGGTCTGAGAGGCGGAACGCATTGGTAAGCCCCTGGACAAATACACTTACGAAGTCAATTCGCGGGTCGACGTTCTCCCAAATTGCAACTCCCCAGACACCTCGGTCAGTATCGTTTTTAGCTGTCGGGATTTTGGCTTGCGACATCTGGTGACTGTCAAACAAAACCTGATTTGGATCTTCCTTCTGGCGAATTTGTTCTAAAGCGATGGGAGAGATCGTGTCCCGATACGAGACTTTTTGGTATCCATTGTCTACCGGAACCCATCCTTCTAGTGTGAAACGAGGAAGGAATTTTTTCTCTTGCGAGTCGATTGATTTATCGAAATCGATTTCTTTTGTAATGTGATCGAATTTTGGGTTTTGTTTCACATCACTAATCGTCATGGTTTGGCCAGTGTCTCGAATGCGGTAGACCATGTACCAATAATTTCGCGTGGCAGCATTACCATTGCCAGTTGGGATTCTCAGTTTGGCTTGCCGTAGTCCGGTGAATGAAAATTCATACTGCCAAACATTATTACGGAACATAACGACACTACGAGATTGACCGAATAGTGTCTTTTTCTGTGCAATCGTTTTCGGGTCGAATTTGGTTGCGTTCAAGTCAGGCATCACCATGGGAAGCGAGAACATATCCCGTGGATCGAGGTTCTCCGGCACTGTCTTGAGCACGCCTTTGGCGAGCGGGCGAGGCGCGTCGGTTTGCGCGTCGGTGTAATTAGTCAATGAGGCGAAAGCCACAAGCGACATTGCGAATCCAAAAATTAGGCGGTGACTCTGCATAATAAGTTGCCAGTCAAAGGGGGTGAATAAGGTTTGCAAGGGTTTAGTAAAGCGTAGCCTTGAACTCTCGAAACAGGATGAAATTGCCGTCAAATTCTACGTTTTAAGTATAGTTGCCCGTTTTTCACAGGGTCAAGTTTAAGATGAATTGATGACGTTAAAAGTCCATAATCAACTATTGCGGTTGTGACGATTAGCCCAATGTTTTGAGTTGCAACGTCGCCTGCCCGCGTGATTCGCACTGCCATTTCCTGAATTCACGGGAATTGGCATTCGAAGATCGATAGTTGATTGCGGGTGTTTTTTAATTGAAACCGAACCGAATGTCCCAAAAAACACGCTTTTATTCGGCTTTTTTAAGTAAAGCCAACTCACAAGGAGGCGTATCTAGAAGGCGGTAACCGGCTTCTCCGTCGAACTATTTTTCGACAAAACTGGGTAGGATCAATCAGTCAAAAATTCCTTTCCCGAATTCTCCGGCTGATGTGCCTGATGATTCTCGATCAGTGTTATTTCGCTGATTGTGCGGTGTAGGCGGAATATCGGTTCCCTGGTCCCGTCGGCTCCCTTCTGGTTGAGGGTTCGTTTGCTTTTGATGTTCGTTGTCATGCAGCGGTTTGGCAACGGTTTCCTCATTGAAGACCTCATCGTATCGGGAGCGGTATCCTGGTTTCGAGGCGAGTTCTGTCTCGATATTTAGTTCTTTGATTACGCGATTTTGGATCATCTCACGGCATCGGGCGTTAACTGGGTGCGCAATGTCGGCATAGAGTTTAGCTCTTCCACCGGAATCATGTTCAATGTGGTCTGAATTCAATTGACTTCCGCAATGATTGCAGAAGCTTGCTCTGAGGTGATTTTTGGTTCGGCACTTATAGCAATTCGATGTAAGCTTGCGGCTTGGCATCGCGACAAAAGGCCCATTGTTACCCTCGATGATTTTCAAATCTCGAACGACGAAACAATCGTCAAACGTGACACTGCAAAATCCTCTCAAGCGATCCTCGGCGCTTTCAATTAATTTTATTCTGACTTCCGTAATCTCCATTACGTGCTCCTTCGCGTGTTCCTCGTGTTGTTGGTTTAATCAGGAGGCGATCCGTGTCAGTGTTTGAGTGAAAAAGACTCGAGTGTCAGGGAATCTCGCAGCAAGATATTGGGTCGCATGTCTTGCTGTACGAGTATTGGGGAAAACGCCGAAGTAACTCGATCCACTTCCACTCATTTGATGGCCGAGGCAATTCAGGCGGGAGAACTCTCTCTTTAAATTTAGAAAAGTCTGGGTGATGATGGGACTGATTGGCTCAGCAAATTCTTGCAGTCGATTAAACATGGTGGATCCCAGCGTATGCGGGTCAAGCTGCTGGAAGCTACTCATGAATTTACTGGAACCGAGAGGGCGGGTTGGGATGGTAACGCGGTTAAAAATAGAGGCGGTAGGAATTCCAAAATCCGGTTTGGCGATGACAACTGGTATGCCACAAGCCGATCGAATGGGTTCGATTTTTTCGCCACGCCCACGACAAATCGCGGTGCCACCGTATAGGAAAAATGGAATGTCACTGCCTAGTTCAGCGGCAATCTGCGATAACTGTTCTCGATCCCAGTTAAGTCCCCAAAGTTGATTGCCAGCGAGTAACGCTGCTGCCGCGTTGCTGGATGCTCCTCCTAGGCCAGCGGCTGATGGGATTTGTTTTTCCAGCTCAACTGAAATGCCGTTTTGGCAGCACTTGCCATGCGATTGTTCGCGAGCAGTCTCGCGAAGCAGGGCCAGCGCCCGGATAATCAGGTTTTTCTGGTCACTGGGAATTGAGTCTTTTTCTTTCGGAAGGCTTCCAAGTTCCGGCGCGCAAATGCGAAGGCTGAAGCTTTCGTCCGAGTGAAGAGTGAACCTGATTCGGTCAAAAATAGAAACAGTGGACATGATGGTTTCAAGTTCATGGAATCCGTCAGGTCGGCGGTTCAAGAGTTCTAAGAACCAATTGATTTTGGCCGGCGCCGCAATCTCGATTTTGTTGATACTAGAACGCAAGAGCATGGTTGTTTGAAAGAGCCAGTGGATTTGTTGTGCGGTTAGTGACTTGCTTGGACAGTTGTATTTCAATCAAGAGCCGCTGCACAACGATTTCGAACTGTCGCTTGCCGGCGTGCGGAAATTATTTGAATGATTATTCGAAGTCTTCCCCCATGTTTATAAAGGGTTGCATAAGCATAACCAAGCTACTTGATAAACTTTATTGAGATATCTTTGGCTAATTTAACAACCGTTTTCTGCCCCTTGAATTCGAATTTAGCGAAGAAGTCCTTTGGGAAAACGGTGTTCCCTTCACGTTGTTGGCTTAATATCATGAGTACGCGGCAAAGAAATGTGAGTTACGGCTAAAGAGGTAATTCACGTTGTGTTTTAGTTGGCCGTGGTTGGCGACCGAAGTTGTGGTGGCATGATTTAATCCGGTGGGATTTCTGATTTGATGGAAGACAAAAAAAAAGAAGTTTCGAATGTTTTCAAGAAGGTTTCGGCCAAAGCATTGCTGTTGCGATCCATTTTTGGTGGTTTTTTGATGGGGCTGGCCAATCTTGTTCCAGGGATTAGCGGTGGGACGATGCTTTTGGCGTCGGGAGTTTATCCGGACTTTATTGAAGCGTTGGCAGATTGGACTCGTTTTCGATTTCGCTTCCGTTCAATTATCGTGATGGCAGCAGTCGTTGTGTCGGCGGGAATTGGGATTCTGTTGCTTGCTGGTACGCTGAAAGAGTTGGTCGTGCATCAGCGTTGGGTGATGTACAGCATCTTTATAGGGTTGACCCTTGGTGGAATCCCAATTGTCTGGAAACTGGCACGTCCGGTAACTCCTGCTCTGGTGGGATCTGCGTTACTCTCTTTTTTCGCAATGGTCGTTTTGGCAATTTTGCAGTCAAAAGGAATTGTTGGGCAAAGCAGTTCAGGTGTCTTGATGCTGTTTATCGCAGGTTTAGCGGGTGCAAGTGCGATGATTCTCCCCGGATTGTCGGGCGGATATTTGCTTCTACTGCTGGGCCAGTATGTTCCAATTCTGGGAGCAATTGATCAATTTAAAGATGCTTTGTCGAGTCGAGATTTTGGCGCTGCGGTCTCACCCGGATTGTCGGTTTTGTTACCCGTCGGATTGGGAGTTGTTGCCGGAGTGTTGATGGTGGGGAACTTGCTGGAATGGCTGCTGCGAAAATACAAAAAGGCGACGCTTGGTATGCTTCTCGGATTGCTGCTAGGCTCGACCGTAGGCTTATGGCCCTTTCAGGAAGGTGTACAACCAGTTCCGGGTGACATCATCAAAGGGGCGGTGGTGACCTTTGAAAACCGAGACGAAATTGAACCGGACGACTGGAATGTTACGTGGGTACAACCAAGGTTCGGGCAGATCGCGATCTCACTATTGCTGATCAGCGGTGGTGTGGTGGCGACTGTGGGAGTCGCGAAAGTTGGAGCATATCTTGATTCAAGCTCCGGCCATTCTCAAAACGAAGCCTCCGGTCAATAGACCGAAGGAGTCGTTGGAATGGAGCAGGGCAGGCATCGCAGGGTAAAAAAGAAGATGCCTGATTAAACCCGCTTACTTTTTGATTTTCTTAATCGAAGTTTCCTCATTTTTGTCGATGTCGAAAACTTTATTTAGTCGCATCAGTTTGAAGACTTCCTCGACGTTTTCACCGATTGTACAGAGTCGCAATTTTACTTTTGCTTCTTTGCACTTTTTGCCAAACAGGACCAGCTTTCCGATCATTGCCGAAGACATAAAGCCAACGTTTTGGAAATTTAATATGATACGAGAGTTGCTGGTGTTGTTGATCAGTTCACCGAGTTCTTGACCGAGGCTACTGATTCTCGAATCATCGATGATTCTAACATCCTGAAAGTAAACGATAAGGACGTTGTCGCCTTCGAAGCGGTTGATCAATGTCACGATTTCTTCCTTCTTGGTATTCAGGCCGTTTGTAATTTCGAGCTGATTTTAATGGATACCGGATTGTACGGTTTTTGTGTGGGTTGTAAAGCAAATCTAAATCCACTGAAGTATATAGCTTCGAACTTTAAGTTGGGCAAGTTAAATGCAAATACTAATATTTGAATGGTTGACCGGAGGTGGGCTCTGGATAGATGGAGTTTCCCTCCATTGCGGGTCCGCCGTTCGGTTGCAGGGGATGCGAATGCTGCAGGCAATTGCTCATGATTTTCTTATTGGGGGGGTGGAAGTGATTTTGCCGATTGACAAACGTGTCGTTGGCGAATTTTCCGGGACTGCCGGGTTGACGTTAAACCCGATTGATGAGCGGGCTGACTTAAGAGAAACCCTGTTCAGTTTGGCAGAAGATGCTGATCGGATTCTACTGATTGCTCCGGAAACAGGAGGGTGTTTGTTGGAGTGTTTAAAGTGGCTGGAACCCTTTCGTGACAAACTGGTGAGCCCAAGCGAAGAGTTTGTGAGGATCGCTTCGAACAAGCGGGCTTCGTTTGAATATTTACAATCGCAAGGATTTAAAGGGGTTTCGAGGGGAATGGAATTTGTTGATTTTTCCAGAGGTTCGATGGACAATTTGGATTTCCCAATGGTTATCAAGCCGAGTGATGGCGTCGGGGGAGAGGGAGTGCAGCTTATTCGCGAGCGTGCGGAGTTGGAGCGGTTGGAGGGCGAGTTAAAAGGGGCGGAGTACTGGGTTGAACCATTTTATGAAGGGCTCCCCGTTAGTGTTTCAGTGATCTGTCACGGAGACAGATTCACGTTTCTACCAGCTACAGAGCAGATTTTTGATCAGAAACCGTTGGGAGAGTTTGTCGGTTCGCGGTTTCCCATCGGTAAAGTTTGGGAACGCAGGGCCCATCAGTTGGCCGAAAAGACGATTCGGTTGTTGCCGCCGACTCAGGGATATGTTGGTCGAGATATGGTGCTGGGGCCGGAGGCTGACTGGTTGATCGAAATCAATCCGCGCCTGACAATGTCTTATTTGGAATTGAGGAAAGTGTGTTCCTTTAATTTAGCCGTGCGGATGTTGAGTCCGGGAGGCTAAATAATTTTTGTGGATCACACGTGAGTTAGCAGTGGCTAACTAGGCTCCTGCTTTTTCAAGTGCAATTTGTTTGATTCCACGAAGGTCAAGTTTTCCTGTGCCGAGAATAGGCAGGTGATCAACTTCGATAAATCCTGCAGTCATGGGAATAAAGATATTGGGCAATCCCGCGTCTTTCAGTGACTGCTGCATTTCCTCTACCGTCTTCGTAGTTTTTGTGTAGAGGACGATTAATCGCTCTCCCTTTTTTTCATCCGGTACCGCTGTTACGGCGACCAATAGATGGTCATCAGAATCATCAGCAGGTGTCGAGTCAAGGAACTCTGAGAGGACTTCTTCAATTTTCAGGTGAGGTACCATCTCACCGCCAATCTTTGAAAATCGACTCATCCGCCCAGTGATTTTGATGAAGCCATCGTCATCAATGATGGCGACATCACCTGTCTTGTACCATTGTCCATCGAGTACTTCAGCAGTTTCTTTGGGTTTGTTGAGATAACCCTTCATTACGCTGGGGCCGCAGATCCACAGCATTCCTGCTTGGTTGGGGCCGAGGACTTCGCCTGAATCGAGATCAGTAACACGAGCTGCCAAATTTGGCATTGGCCTGCCGACTGTACCTTCTTTCGCGTCGATCTGAAAATCTTTTTTAGTTTGACGTGAATAGGGAATGTTAACCGCTGCAACCGGTGAGAGTTCGGTCGTGCCGTAGCCCTCTACCGGCCGCACGCCGAATTTATTTTCGAACTCTTCACATAATTCAGGGGGGAGGCGTTCCGCTCCGGCAATGACCATGTTCAGCGAATTAAATTGATCTGGAGTGCACCGCCGCATATAAGAGCGTAGGAAGGTTGGAGTCGCCACGATAATAGTGGCTGCAAATTTCTGGGCAATTTTGCCAACAATTTTTGCGTCGAGTGGATTGAAATGATAAACGCCTCGCGAGTCTGTTGTCATGGGGACCCAGAGAGTTACGGTATAACCCATCGAATGGAAAAATGGTAAGACACCGATCAATGTATCATCGGGAACCAGGGAGCCGACACGTTCGATTCCAAGGACGTTACTCATGATGTTTTTGTGAGTCAGCATCACACCCTTGGGGACTCCGGTGGATCCTGAGGTAAACACAATGGTTAAAGTATCGTCGGGTTTGATTTGGTTGAGCCCAAGGCTCATATTGAGGAGCGCACCGGGGAGCACGAAGCTTTGCAATGCGCCAACCAGTTTGTCTAACCCGCTGACTTTTTCTTTGAGGTCATCGAGATAAAAGATGTTGCAGTCAAAATCAAAGTTGAATTTTTCGGCAACCTTTCGAGTGGTCAAAACGGTTTTTATTTCGGCTTCTTTAACGCAGTGATTGATGAGATCGTTTGAAAGCGAGTAATTCAGGTTGATTGCAACACGCTTGTCGAGCGCCAAGGAAAGATTGACAATTGCACCGCCAACGGATGGTGGAATAAGGACTCCCACATTTTCTTCTTGATTGTCGAGCACGTGTTTTTTCAACAGGCGTCTCAGGATCAACGCGCGGGTTAGCAGTTTCCCTCCGGTTTCTTCCTGATTGGTGGAGTCACCGATTTTTGAGCGAAACTTGTTGCGTTTACAAGCTTTAATAAATGCAGAAGGGGCAGAGACAAATTTTCCAGCGGGATTATCCATGGTAGTTGCACTAAGCTCTTGAACAGATTGACGGATTGCAAACATCGTATCAGCTTTTTCAATCGGTTTGCCAATATGGACCGAAAGAGGGCGACGAAATGAACGTGGCCACTTTTTTATACTCTTTCCCTGCGAGAAACTAAATATGCTTCCCCAGAGCTGGTCGAAGTAAACGGGAATGACCGGGGTTTTGTTTTCTTTTAAATTAATGATTTTTGTTAGTCCCGGTTTGAAATTTTTTATTTGACAATCCCGGGAGATGCCGCCTTCGGGGAACAGTCCGACGACCTCGCCTTCCTCGATGGTTTGTTTTGCCAGTTTAAGTCCGTTGCGAATAGACCTTGGGCCGCCGGCGATCAGGATGATTCCACAGAACGCTGCCCATTTCTGGAGCGCCCAATGCGAGAAATTACCGGCCCACGCAATAATGCGAGGTAGACGGGGAACCAAAACGAGAAGGATTGCCCCGTCGAGCCAGGAGGAGTGGTTGGCGACCACTACGGCGCCGCCCTGCTTCGGTAGATTTTCAATCCCGTTGATCCTTACGCGGTAAATTATTTGGAACGCGAGAAAGAACAAGAGACGGACGGTGGGTTTAATTAAACGGTAAAGTGAATATGCAATTACAGGG
>WTFU01000095.1 GCA_011523945.1 Mariniblastus sp.
GATCTGAAGAGCGACCCGCACCAAATGGTGAACCTGGCAGGATCGACCGCGATGATAGAGGCGCAGGCGTCACTTCGTCGGCGGCTTTTTGATCACCTGAAGAAAACCGGTGATCCTCGCGTTGTCGGTGGCACCGTAGACTGGGATTACTATCCGTACTATGGGAAGATTAGTACGAAGGGATGGAGCGTTGATGGAAAGCCTCAATAGAACGCCAAGCACTGCCCGGCAAATCGACAATCAAAACAGTGCAGATGCATTTCTCAGAGAGAAACAATGGACGAGAACCCGACGAATCAAAGCTTTCAGTATTAAGAAACAGTTGCTCTTCAATTGTCATGTGATGAAACGTGTGGTGATAAACATGTTGTGTTTAGGTTTTTTGGCGAACAACCGGAAGCTGTTAACGAGCAATTGGCATTTTCGATTGGCGTGCTTTCTTTCTGTGTTTCT
The DNA here is from genome assembly GCA_011523945.1 of Mariniblastus sp. GTDB lineage: Bacteria > Planctomycetota > Planctomycetia > Pirellulales > Pirellulaceae > Mariniblastus. Next base: position 454 of record WTFU01000095.1, read on the forward strand.
TGTTGGCCACGTGGCGGCTTTTGCTTCTGATACGGACGTTGAACTTCTTTTTCTTGGTGATCAAAAAGGCCACAAGCCTTCATTGCGGTTCCGAATCATCGAACCAGTCATGGCAGAGCGGGGCATCAAGCTCAGCTATACCGAAGACGTGGACAAACTCAATGCCCAGTCTCTCAGTAAGTTCGATGGTCTCGTTCTCTACGCCAACATCGACACCATTAAGCCATCGCAAGCTAAGGCACTACTCGAGTATGTTGCCTCGGGGAAAGGTTTTGTGCCGATTCATTGTGCGACGTTTTGCTTTCGCAATTCGCCCGAAGTTGTCGCGTTAATGGGAGGTCAATTCAAAAGCCACGGCCAAGGCGAGATGACCACTCAGTCAGCCGGAGTGGAACATCCAATCTTAGAGGGTTACAAGACCTTTACGAGTTTTGATGAAACCTATGTCCATCACAAGCACAATGAGCAGAATCGCTTGGTGCTGGAATACCGCGCCGGCGGATTGCAGGCAAATGGCAACACGCGTGAACCGTGGACATGGATTCGTACTCACGGCATGGGCCGTGTGTTCTACACCGCATGGGGACATGATAGTCACACGTGGAACCAACCGCATTTCCATAATCTGCTTGAGCGAGGTATTCGTTGGGCATGCGGTGCAGGTGAGGCAGGGATAGGAACTGCCCCGTCGGTCGCGACGGCCCTACCGCATATGCGGAAACTTCCGAATGGCCTCAAGGCGTTTGAGTATGTAGACGTGGGGCCGGAGATACCCAACTACAACGCTGATCGTTCCAAGGGTCGATTGGGCAAACCAATCAAACTCATGCAACGGCCGTCTCCGGCAGAAGAGTCCATCAAGCACATCGTGACTCCAGAAGGTTTTCACGTCGAGCTATTCGCGGATGAGAATGATATCCATGGAATAGAAGACCAAGGTAGACCGGAAGCCTATCTAGCCGGTAAACCGATCGCGATGAACTGGGATGAAAAAGGTCGCTTATGGGTTTGCGAGACGGTCGACTATCCCAATGAACTCAGCGAGTCAGGGAGTGGCCATGATCGTATTCGTGTGCTTGAGGATACCGATGGCGATAACCGCGCTGATAGGTCATCGGTGTTTGCCGAAGGCTTGAGCATTCCCACTGCGATCGCCTTTCACCGTGGTGGACTAGTCGTACAAAACGGTACCGAAACGCTGTACCTGAAAGACACGACGGGCGACGGTACGGCTGATGTTCGTAAAGTATTGATGTCCAATTGGACACTCGGAGACACTCACGGTGGCGTGGGCAACTTTCGTAATGGGTTGGATAACTGGATATGGGCGATGCAGGGATACAACACGTCGTCGCCAGTCATCAACGGTGTGGAGCAACCGGCATTCCGCATGGGATTTTTCCGATTCAGGCTCTCACAAGACGACGACCCGGTGGTGGAAAAGCTCGAATTCATACGATCGACAAACAACAATACGTGGGGGCTGGGTATCTCCGAAGAAGGGTTGATCTTTGGTTCGACGGCGAACCGGAACCCCAGTGTGTTTATGCCGATCGCCAACCGTTACTACGAACGAGTGCGCGGCTGGACAGCATCACTTCGCCTAGGCACGATCGCCGACACACATCTATTCCAACCCATTACGAAAAAAGTTCGGCAGGTTGATCATCATGGCGGCTATACCGCAGCCGCTGGCCACGCTTTGTATACGGCTCGAAATTATCCGCAACCCTGGTGGAACCGTACCGCATTTGTGTGTGGGCCAACGGGCAAGCTTGTCGGGACCTTTGTTATCAAGCGTGATGGTGCTGGTATGAAATCCAGCAGCCCGATCAATCTGTTCGCCAGCAATGATGAATGGACAGCTCCAATCATGGCGGAAGTTGGTCCCGATGGGAATGTCTGGGTACTCGATTGGTACAACTTTATTGTGCAGCACAACCCAACGCCGCAAGGTTTTGAAACGGGCAAGGGAGCAGCCTACGAAACCAAGTTGCGAGACAAGAAGTATGGCCGCATTTATCGCATCGTACCGGACAAACCACGTGGGGGAGACTTGCAGCCTGTCGTCAAGAACAACGATAAACTGAAATTATGTCGTACGGACCAGCTCACTCACCCAACCATGCAGGTCCGCCTGCACGCACAGAGGTTGCTCGTCGAACAGGGCGATACCGAGGTTGTTCCTGAACTCATCTCGCTGATTGAAGACCAAACCGTTGATGGCATTGGCCTGAACGTTGGCGCGATTCATGCGTTGAACACGCTGCATGGACTTGGCGTGTTGCGGGACGACAGCAATCCTGCATTCAATGCGGTCACGAAGGCTCTGGCCCATCCGTCCGCCGGAGTACGACTGAATGCGGTACGAGTTCTTCCGGAAATCCCGGCGACGCTTGCCGCGTTACAAGAGGCGAATGTGATCGCAGATACCGATGACCAGGTGGTACTGGCGACCCTCCTGAAAATGTCTGATTCACCTGGCGGCAAAGCAGGAATAAACCTTAGCGAATTAATCAACGATTCGAAGGTTCTATCGGATCGATGGTTGAAAGATGCTTTGACGAGTGCCGCTGCGATGCATGCCGATAGTTTCCTGGCTGCCGTGCTCAAGCATCAGCAACCGGTCGATCCGCACTCGAATGATTTAATCGTACGGGTTGCCGAGCATTTCGCTCGCACGCGTCCGACGAAAGAGCCCGTGTCAGAAATACTGACAGCAATGGCGAAGAGTTCCAACGAAACAAGGGATGCGATCATCAGGGGCTTGGCTGCTGGCTGGCCGAAAGATCACATCATCAAGTTGGATGCATCTGTTGATGCTGATCTTCAATCGGTCTTTGGGTTAGCGTCTGTTCCCGTAAAAGCATCGTTGGCACGGTTGGCTGCATCGTGGTCGAACCAGTCGCTACAAAAGGAGATTGCTCCCATTGTTGCTGGATTCATCCGTCGGATTGAAGATGAAAATTTATCCATCAAAGATCGACTTGCCGCGGCCAATGAACTGATGCAACTTGATTCTAGTCGCGTGGGTTCAGCAGAGGCGATCGAGGGTTTAATTGGCCCGCACTCACCCTTCAGTCTATCGGTCGGTCTGATCCAAACGATCAGCCGTTCAAAGGCGGAAGGACTCGCCGAGCGGTTTGCTCGCATCAACAAGACCGCCACACCTGCACTTCGAGCGGAACTCCTTCGCGTCATGTTGTCGCGACCAGAACTGACAACGCAACTCCTGTCCTTGATCAAAGCAGGTGATCTGCATATTTCTGATCTTTCGACGCAGCAGGTCGGCGTCCTTTCGAGGTACCCGTCGGCTGATGTTCGCCAAGGCATGCGAGAAGTGATGCAGTCTAGTGGTGTTACCATCAGCAACGATCGCAACAAGCTGCTAGCTGCAAAAATGCCTCTCACGGAAAAGACTGGAGACTCAGGAATAGGCAAAGCGGTTTTCACAAAGAACTGTGCGACCTGCCATATCTTTAAAGGTGAGGGCAAAAATGTTGGGCCGAACTTGAATGGTATGTCCGTGCACCCAAAAGCTGAATTGCTCACCCATATTCTTGACCCGAACCGCAGTGTCGAAGCCAACTATCGGCAGTACACCGTTCTTACAGTGGATGGCGTCGTGATCAGTGGCCTGTTGGCTGCGGAATCGTTGACCACCATCGAAGTTATTGATGCTCAAGGAAAAAGGCACGCAATTCTGCGAGAAGATATCGAGGAGTTGATGGCATCGAGGAAGTCGGCGATGCCGGAAGGATTCGAACAGTCAATCAACGATGAAGGCTTTGTAAATCTGCTTGAGTATCTGACCGAACACGAACAGTTCATTCCACTCGGATTGGAAAAGGTTGCCAACACGGTGTCGACGCACGGCATGTTTTCGCGTCGCGACAACAAACATGAGCGATTGATCTTACCGAAGTGGGGCACGATCAGCTTCAATGGCATTCCTTTCAGTTTGATCGATCCACAGGGGACGACCGTTAATAATGTTGTGATGCTCAACGGCCCTAATGGACCGTTCGCTCCGCAGATGCCCAAAAGCGTTAGTATCAGAAGTCGGACGTCAGTGAAGGGCATTCACATGCTCAGTGGTGTTGCCGGATGGGCTTCGCAGAGGCCAATGCAAGGAAGAGCGTGTCTGATTGTGCGGCTCAAGTATGCCGATGGGAAAACTGAAGAGCATTCCCTGGTCGACGGACAGCACTTTGCTGACTACATCGGAATGTTTGATGTACCCAAATCGCAACTGGCATTTGAGGCAGCCGATGGTGGGCAGGTGCGTTACCTTTCGATCCGTCCCAAACGCGATGAAGTTATTGAGACGATTGAACTCGTCAAACCTGATCATCACACGGCTCCCCTGGTAGTGGCAATGACCTTGGAGGTACCGGGGTCGCACGTCGATGCCGAAGGACACGAAGACGACTGATCTTTTTCCAACGATTTAAAGAGAGAAGACACTTATGAAGAGCATTCGGTTTACATTGATGAAAGCGTTGTTGTTCGCCGTGTCCACGACCGTTCTTTTTGCTGCTGACCAGCAACCCAATATCATTGTTCTGTTTGCTGATGA
>WTFU01000096.1 GCA_011523945.1 Mariniblastus sp.
AGACGCTCGATAGCTCCAGCTTTCTCAAGTAAATTTTCACAAGTTGCGATTCCCGCAGTGCCGACGTTGAGGTCGAGGTCGTCCTTGATTTCCTGTAGCGTGGTTTCAATTGGATCGCCGGGGATTGCACAAAGGTACTCATAAACCTCTTTAACGGTCTCCTTCGATGGATAGGAGTTATCGATGAAGAACTCTTGAATAAATTTGTCTTGGAACGAGTACAGCATTAGGCATTCAGAAGGTAGTCCGTCACGCCCTGCCCTGCCCGCTTCCTGGTAGTAGGCTTCGATACTGCCGGGGAGATTGTAGTGAACGACAAATCGAAGGTCTGATTTGTCAATTCCCATTCCAAAGGCATTCGTTGCGACGATTACCTCTATTTCACCCGTCATGAACTTTTCCTGGACCGAGCGTCTGGCGTCGGCAGGTAGGCCGGCGTGATAAAACGTAATCTTTCGACCGATTTTATCTTCCAAAAGTTCGACGAGGTGTTCGCAATTCTTGCGAGTGGAAGCATAGATGATCCCACATCCTGTGCGACTTTTTAAAAAACTCACCAGTTGATTGTCTTTTTCGGCATTTCCGTTGGGGGCGGAGACCGCCAGTGAAAGATTGGTCCTGGCAAATCCTGTAACAAAGGTAGATGGTTCCTTGAGATTAAGGATTTTCGAGATGTCATTCGAAACGAGTTTAGTCGCAGTGGCGGTCAAGGCTACCGTCTGAGGGTTACCGAGGCGTTCCCGAAATCGTCCTAATCGAGCGTAGTCCGGACGAAAGTCGTGCCCCCACTGGCTAATGCAGTGGGCTTCGTCGACCGCAAGAAGTTGGATTTGGACGCTTTGTACGGCTCTCATGAACGCGTTACTGCGCAATCGCTCTGGAGCGACGTAGACCAGTTTGTAGTGACCGTTAATCATCCCCGAAATGCGGGCTTGTTGCTCAGCGGGGGGAAGTGAACTGTTGATGAAAGTTGCCGGTATTTCTGACTCTAGAAGTGAGTCGACCTGATCTTTCATCAGTGCGATCAGCGGTGAAATCACAATCGTGATTCCCTCTCTGGCGATCGTGGGGAGTTGGAAGCAAAGACTTTTACCACCGCCTGTCGGCATGATGCAAAGCGTGTCTTTTCCCGCTAGAATCGCATCGATGACATGCCGCTGGCCGGGGCGAAACCCCTCCAGCCCAAAATTGCCAAGCCATTTCTCGGGATTGAGCGATGTTTCGTTCACTATTGTTAATCAGACGGGTTTAAAACGGTTTGGCGAACGGCAATAGCGGAGATTATAAACCATACCGTTCCCGCTGACAGCCAGCTAAGACGAGGTTTGCTGATGATTTCAGGGTTCTTTTTGGAAAGTTAAGGAGGTACGCAAACCCTTTTCGTAGTTGATGCGTACCCTAGTGCTGGCTGATTATTTTTTTACCAACGACTTTCATGATTTCAATCCAGCACCTCTCGAAAACGTTTTATGCTGGGCGGCGAGAAATACGCGCCGCGGACGATGTCTCGTTCAAAGTTGCTCCAGGCGAAGTTTACGGATTGCTGGGTCCAAACGGCGCCGGCAAAACCACAACGATGCGAATGATTCTGGGGCTGCTGAAACCTGACAAAGGGTACGCGGAAATTGCCGGGCACCGAAGTGACCAACAACCAGACGAGGTGAAACGGCAAGTTGGGTTTGTTTCAGCGGCGGCGGGGGTTTATCAGTGGTTAACCGGCCGCGAGATGCTTAGCTTTTTTGGTGAAATCTATGGTTTGAGCGAAGGCGAAGCGGAAATTCGAATTGAAGAGTTGTCCGCAATCTTGGATCTATCCGGTTTCATCGATCAGGGTTGCGCGACCCTCAGTACAGGACAAAAGCAACGACTCAGTCTCGCTAGGGCGCTAATTCATGATCCCCCCGTGATGATTCTCGATGAACCGACGCTCGGGCTGGATGTCATTGGTAGTCAGGTAATCTTTAATTACATTGACATTCTTCGCGAACGTGACAAATCCATTATTCTGTGCACCCATCGATTGGAGCAGGCTCAAAGGGTTTGCAACCGTTTTGGATTAATGCATAAAGGTAAAAAAGTGTTGACTGGGTCGCTTGACGATCTTCAGAAACAAACGGGATTGTCTGATCTCGTCGAGATGTTTATTGAACTGATTGAAGATGAGAACGATGTCCCTATAGAAGAAGTTGGATGCAATCATGTCAAAGAATGATAATTCCAACGCGAACGAACAATCCATTAAACCGATGCGCTCCGGTTTCAGGCTTACGCGGCTGGCTCAAAAAGAATTGAAGGAGACGCTGCGTGATCGTCGGACGATTGTCACGTTGGTTTTGATGCCTCTGCTCGTTTATCCAACGCTCAGTTTGATATTCAAGACTTTTCTTCTTTCTAATGCCTCGCTGTTTTCAACAGGTGAGTTGCCGGAGATTCGAATAGTTTACTCTGGTGATAGCCCTCGGGCTGAGGCCGATTTTGTCTTTGCCAAAATTGGAGAAAGGATAAAATTCCTCAACGATAAAACAGCAGGCAAACAAGAAGCACTGCCGCGGTCAGATGATGAAAATAAAGAAGATGGTCTGCAGTCGATGGGGAGTGGGGTGACCGGTAGTGGTTTGAAGGGGGAAGAAGTAGATTTCCCCCCCTGGCACTTGATGCGATGGCAGTTTATTCCGCTGAATGCAGATCCTTCGTTAGCTGATTACGTCGAAGCTGGCGAAGCAGACTTGGGGGTCATTTTCGAGTTGAACGACCCGGCGAGGCAAAAGCTAGGTGACTTTACAATCGTCTCGCGGCAGGACGCATTCTCACTGGCAGCCGCAGATCACTTGGCAGCAGAACTGGAAAAAGCCAACTTAGCAGAGCGAGAGTTTCGTCTGCAGATGGCCGGGATCTCTACGGAACCTGCGCTCAACGTGGCTCGCAAATTAATTGGAGAGCCGGTGGAACAATCGTCTTCTCCTGCTTTCCCACTCGCGTCGTTGGTCCCTTTGATCCTGGTCCTGATGACGATTACCGGTGCCGTTTATCCCGCGATAGATTTGACGGCGGGGGAACGTGAGCGGGGGACTTTAGAAACGCTGATGGCTGCACCACTGCCACGTGTGGGGATTTTGGTGGCTAAATTTATTGCCGTTTTGACGGTCGCGATTTTCACAGCGTTATTAAACCTGATCGGAATGTTTTTGACGATTTGGGTTTTTCAATTGGATCAGCAATTTGGCGGCGGAATTTTTGATCTCCGTGTTATGGTACAGATCTTTTTTCTGCTGATTCTTTTTGGAGCGTTCTTTTCCGCGTTGCTTTTAGCAGTGACGAGCTTTGCCAAGAGCTTCAAAGAAGCACAGGTCTATCTAATTCCAATCATCATCCTCTCGCTTGGTCCTGGATTAATGGCGATGGCTCCGGGCATTTCACTTGACGGAGTGAATGCCGTCGTACCCATGGTGAATATTCTTTTGTTGTCTCGCGATGTAATCAATAACGACGTTATATTAGTTCCGTCGTTTGTGGCAGTGGTTTCGACACTTGTTTATACCTATCTTGCGATTTGCCTGGCCTCACGGATTTTTGGATCGGATTCGATTCTCTTTTCTGGCGAAGGTAGCCTGGTTGAGATGTTTCAGCGTCCTACCCGAGTCAATCTTGTCGTGCCGCTGGCGGCGACTTTGTTTTGTCTAGTGATGCTGTTTCCTCTGAATTTTCTCTCGATTGGTTTTCTTGGTAGGTTGCCTGCGGAGACAACGGCTGATCTGAGTTTCCGTTATATGATGATGGGGATCTTTACCTGTTTGGCTTTTTTAGTTTTGCCTGCACTCGTGGCACGGCATCAAAACACAAGTTTTGTTGGGGGGTTTGGTCTTAAGAACCCTAGGACAGTTTTTCTGTTGGCGGCCATTCTCCTCGGAATTAGTCTTTGGCCACTTGTGATGACGATGACCGAAGCCTGGCATGACGCCTATGGGGTGCTGTTTGGAAGTGAAAAGCAGGCGCAGTGGCACGCCAAGTTGCTTGAAACGACGTCAGAACAGGTCGCCCGAATCCGAATGGTTTCGCCGCTGGTGATTTTGTTTGCGTTCTCCTTAGTCCCGGCCGTTTGCGAAGAGTGGTTCTTCCGAGGCATGTTGCTGCGTTCACTTTTAAAATGGAACTCGGTTTGGAAATCAATTCTGATTTCAGCATTGGTATTCGGTTCATTTCATGTTCTCTCGAATAGCGTTATCGCGCTCGACCGCCTTCTCCCGTCCACGCTTATCGGTGTGATGCTTGGGTATTTGGCTTTCAAATCAGATTCCATATGGCCGGGAGTGTTTTTGCATTCTTTAAACAACGGCATTGTCGTCTTTCTGGCTTATTTTCAGCCTGCTTTGATGGATTATCCATGGTTTCCTGGGGAGGATGATTCAATACCGAAATTATGGGTGTTGCTCGGATTGATTGTGGCCACATCAGGGATTCTCCTCACGCGTTTTGCAGCGAGGTCCGACTTGCCCGGAGATTCTTCGAATGCGACAATTGAGTCGGGAGAAGTTCTTTGAATTGAGCATTCGTAGTCTGAGAAAACCGGGAAGGGCGAGTTGTCATGAGTTGGTTATTGAGTTTGGCGGCAACTCTGTTTCTGCTGTTCTCGCTCAGCCCAGAAGTGTCTGGGAGTCGACTTCTTGCGGAGGATGAACACGGGATCGCTGTAGATAGCAGGTTCAAGATTTCACGGGTCGCGACTGATAAAATCGCAAGTAACATTTTCTGTATGGCGGTGGATCCTTTGGGCCGCGTATTCGTGTCCGGCCCCGGTTACATTAAAGTGTTGATGGATTCAGATGGCGATGGGGTTTTTGAAGACGCTATCTTGTTCTCGGAGCGTTTAAAGTCGGGCGCTCAGGGTTTGGCTTTTGACGGGACTGACATTTTCTGTACGGGCGACGGTGGAATATGGAAGTTCTCCGATGTTGATCGAAACGGCGTTGCCGATGCTCCCCCAGAAAAAATGCTGGCAATAAAAACGGGGGGTGAACATGATGCTCACGCAATCCGAAAAGGCGCCGATGGCTGGTGGTATTTGCTTGCTGGTAACGGCACCCCTGTTTTGCCAGACTATAACTCAATTACGAGCGCACCGATTAAAAATCCTAGAGCCGGATTCTTAATGAGGATCAGTTCTGACTGGACTAAAAAAGAGATTTTTGCTCACGGTTTCCGGAATGCTTACGATTTCGATTTTGCTGGAGACGGAAGCGTCTTTGTTTTCGACAGTGACGGGGAACGGGATATTTCGCTGCCGTGGTACCGCCCGACAAGAGTCTTTCAAATTCATGCAGGGGACGACGCCGGTTGGGTTGCGGCTGGTTGGAAACGTCCTGATTACTTTTTTGACATGCCGTTGGTGATCGGCTCTTTGGGACGAGGGAGTCCAACAGGAGTGAAAGTTGCAAAGCCGAAGGTCTCGACTGGCTCAACGGAATCGGGTGTTAACACGGACGCGATTTTTGTTGCAGACTGGACGTTTGGTCGAGTTTTAGTTTCGAGGAAATCTCAGCGCGATCAGAATCGCCTGGGTTTTCAGGATTTCGCTGTGGCGAAAGGACAAACGGGTTTTGCGGTAACCGATCTCGATTTTGATTCAGCGGGTGATCTTTTAATAAGTGTTGGTGGCAGAGGAACCGAAGGTGGTGTTTATCGAATAACTCCGCAAGATCGAGTTGCTCCGTATGTTTCGAAAGACCCGCTGCGGCGGTCAGTTTCGAAAGACCCCGTGCGGCGGTCGGTCGAAGTGATTCCGCGTGAAGTTTGGTTGAGCAAGTGGTTGAATTCAGAGATTAGTAATTCTCGGCCAGAGGTGCTTTTGCGATCCTTAATCGGTTGGACTGAAGCCGATTTGCGGAGTCAATATGGAGAAGAGCAGATTCGACAGCTCAGAGATTATCTCAACAAAAGCGTGGTAGGCATGGATTCTTCGAATGCCGCTCTGTGGATGGGTGTTTTTTCCAATTTGGGCGAGAGCATCCTGCCGTTTGTCGAAACATGGCCTGGTCCGGTAAAGCTCGCGTGTCGCGTCGCAAGGCAGGATGGCAATCAGGAAAATCGAGTGGGGGTTTTTGAGGATGTTTTGAATTCAGTATCGGTGGATAAGCCGTCGCTTTTCTTGGTTCGGTTAGGTCAGTTAGTTATGGAAGGTTGCGGCGGCGAAGAGGTAAAGCCAATGTTTGCGGGGTACACTCCCAAAGTTCCCCTTGAAATGAGTCGTAAAAAAAGCCTTGAACTTGCTGATAAAATTTCACAATTACTGAAGATGTCACGCCACTCGGAATTGGCAAACGCGAAAGCAAGTCGAATTGAACTGGGGCGACTGGCGGCGTTGGTTGGTGTTGGCTCCTCCGAATTATTTACTCAGATGTGTATTGAATTGGCGAAGCCAAACCTCACGCTGGAAGAACGAATTCATTGGCTGAATTGCCTTGCCTCTATTTCAAGTAATGATGATAAATCAACGAATGAGGAGCGAGCTGCGGTCGCGCTGTCCCTCGCATCGATCGCCGGTCAGGTTCAAACGGAGAAGTTGGCAACGGATCGAAATTTTAAACCAAGGTTGAGGTCGGTGTTTCAGAGATTTAAGAAAGCTTGGGGAGTGAGTTTTGAAATCCAACTCGCCAATCAGTTGAGTGGGGAGGGAGAGCAATTGTTTTTTGTGAGAGAATTCAGTGAAGCGACGAAGGAGGTTCTTCTTCCCAAGGTGCTGGATTGGATTCGCGATAACCCGGATGCCGTTGGGTTTGAACATCTTGATTTGCTGGGAAGTGACGGGTCGGTTGAGTGCTTGGAAGTCGTTAGGACCTTTTCCAATCGGCGAGATCTGCGACCAGCGGTTATTGCCAATTTAATCAGCTCGCCTCAACTGACCGATTCCGAACTATTTCGATTGGGTTTGGAATCGCTGGATGTGCTGACTGTAAAAAATTCCGCTATAGGATTGAGAAGAATTTCACAACCCGTTGGCGTCCGTGCAATCCTCGCCGCTTCGAATGCGTTGATTCGAATGAGTTGGGATAAATCAACGGTTTCTGCGCGGGATCAATTGGTAATGTTTTTAGAAAGTGAATCGCAGCAGAAGTTTGGCTATAAATTTAAGTCCAGTGGCGGCATACAGGTCGATGTGCTCGATCGGATATCTCGGTGGATTGAACGGGAATACCCGCGAGAATTCCTAGTAAATCAACAGCAACAGAAATCGGTCGGTCGACGATTATCGGAGCGAATAGCCGCAGTGGATTGGAGTCGTGGCGACGCAAAGCGTGGAGCTTCCCTCTATAAGAATCTTCAATGTGCTCGATGTCATGACGCTGGAAGCCGGCTTGGTCCACGATTGGAAGGACTTGGGAATAGGTTCAGTCGTGATGATTTATTTCGCGCGATAATTTATCCTAATGAGCAAGTGCCGGAGCGATACCGCGCCGTGGCAATTGAGACTGTTGATGGACAATATATACAAGGGGCAATGGTTTACGAATCGGTAGATGGGATTACGCTCCAGCAAACAGACGGAAAAACGAGACGCATAAATCGTGATCAAATCGAATTTCAAACGCGGTCGGATAAGTCGTTGATGCCGGAAGGCTTGCTCGATCATGCAACCGACGGTGATCTGGCCGATCTCTACGAATATCTATCCAAGTAGGGAGAGCGGAATAGGCGGTTTAATCGCGACGGATTGGGTGAATTCTGTTAGGGCTGGGCAACGATGTTTGAGATCGCAAGAAGGTAGATTCCAATAAGCAATAATCCGGAACCAATCAGCCCGACGCAGAATCTTTCCGGCTTTTTGCCAAATCGAGTTGCGATAGCTTTAATGATTGTCAGTTGAAAAGCCCAGCCCTGGTTGCGAATGCTGGCCGTCAGGAAAATCAAGCCGAATACGGTAGCAACCATTCCGACGAAGAGATCGCGAATATCAATGGGATTATTCCAGGGTTAAGTCGAAGACAATTCGGGGAGCAAAATCAAGCTGAATGCCCTTTGTTTGTAGAGTTGAGCTAGTCCTAAACTGCACAGAATCAATAGGAATGAATCAGGCGAATGTTTGTCCACCCGATGCTGGGTTGATTTTACTAAAATCAACCAATTATGCTGAAAAAAAAGACACGAGCCAAAATAGGCTCGTGTCTTCGGTTTTGTAGTAATCGTCAGTTCGGCCTAGGTGGCTAGCCGATGACGTTTTCAACCTAGTTAGCTGGAGCTGGCTCTGGAGTCATCTCAGCAGCTTCTTCGTGACCGCAGCAAGGATCTGGCTTGCAGCAGCGAACGTTAGGAATCATGCCTTTGATTTTTGACAAGCAGTTACGCTTGCAAGGATCAACAGGAACGTCAACGATGCATGGACGGCATCGTGTAACGCACTCTTTGGTGCGGGTAAGCTTACGCTTTGTGCAACCGCACTCATCTGTAACACACTCAAACTTCAGACGGCAAACTTCCTTCTGAACCTGAACCATAACGATCTTCTTGCGAGTTTTCGCGCAAGGATCTTTCTCAGCGCAACCACCGCAATCTTGAGCGGAAGCCATCATTGGGAAACACATAGCCACACACATGATGGCAGGAAAAGCAAACTTAAACATAGTAACCTCATTTGTTTTGAACGTTGTGACAACACCTCACACCTATGTGTATTGGTATCGCGAATCTGTTTATCCAACTTAACTCGCAGATAAAAATTGTTGGATGTGCTTTGAAAATAAGTACCAGTATCAACGAATTAAATGATTAGAACTGCGACCCACTCTCATATTTGATACAACCGGATTTTCGCTGGTTTCAAAATTCCGATGGGGATTGAATTAGGCTTTGAAAAGACGGGCGAAGCGAACTCTGCGCGGCTGCAGGTTGTAGCGAATAAATTGGCGAAGTCGAGACGATCGCCCGGCTTTGTTCTCTTAAATAGCTCTAGTGACCTAAGGCGAAACGCATAGAGACGCGTTCCATAGGTTAGCCGATGGCGTGGCAGATTGGGCCGATGAGATTGCGTCGATCAATCTCGCAAGACTTAAAAAACTGAGCGGCGGTCAAGTGTTTTGATGCTCTATGGCTAGAGATCCGAAACGCTGCTATTTGATGGTTAAAACCGCGTTAACAGGAAAGTGATCGCTAGGGTATCGGCCATCGAACGAGATTCGATCGATGTCTGCGGATTCTACAGTAATGTTTCGAGAGACGGCGACCCAGTCAATTCTTGCTCCGTCGGCAGTTCCCTTAAAACCGTTAAAGGTTCCCGATGGTTTGCCGTCGTTCGCGTGTTTGATCGCATAGGAATCTATAAGCGGGGACTCGCCGGTAACGGATGAATTCCCGAATAACGCCTGGTAAGGAGCCGAGTCGACGGCAGCGTTAAAGTCTCCCGTCACGATCACGGTTGCGTTATTCGGTAATCCGTTAACAAATTTTCGGATTTGAGCGGCGCTTTCTTTGCGAGCCCTTGCCCCGCGGTGGTCGAAATGGGTGTTAATCAAATAGAAACTCCTCTGATTGATTCGATCCCACAATTTTAGCCAAGTGGCCATCCGCGGAAGTGAGGAATCCCAGCTTTTCGATCCCGGATGATCCGGAGTTTCACTTAGCCAGAAATGCCCTTCAATCAACTTGTCGAATCGTTTGGTCAAATAAAATATTCCGCAGTGTTCACCTTTGCCATCGCGTTGTCGACTACGACCAACATAGGTGTATTGAGGTAAGTTGTCGCCGATATATTCTGCTTGGAATCCATAGGTTTCTTGCGTACCAACAAGATCTGGTGCGAACTCGGCGATGGCCTCGACCACGGTTTCTTTCCGCTTTTCCCAGTGATTGTCGCCATCTTTGGCAACTCCGAGTCGGATGTTGAAGCTCATTGTCCGGATGGAATCGTTCTGTCTCTCAGCGGCCTGGCCATAAACCAAAGTTGGGGTGACTAGCAAGAAGGCAAGTAAGTTTCCAATCATGGGTGTACGTTGCATCGGCATGATTCCCAGTAGGTGATAGAAGTGGTCAGAACAAAATATCGCTCTGAGTTTAACACATTTTAACAACAGCTTGTCTGTTGGGGCAGCATAAAAAAACGCCGACCAAAATTGGCCGGCGTTTCTTGATGGTTTGCACTCGAGCAACGTTCAACTGAACTGTTCACTCCGAGCGTCGCCGTCTCTGACTGGTGGTCAGAGTTGCGATTGATTAATACATGTCGTGGTCGCCACCGTGTCCATGACCCTTTGTCGCTTTTGGCTTTTCAGCAATTAAAGCATCGCTTGTCAGAAGAAGAGTGGAAACACTGGCTGCGTTTGAGAGCGCCGTTTTCGTTACCTTGGCAGGGTCGATAACGCCTGATTTTACAAGGTCTTGGTACTCATCGGTTAGAGCGTTGTAGCCGAAGTTGGCTTTTCCGCCGAGTACTTTCTCGCAAACAATTCCGCCGTCTTGTCCAGCGTTGGTAGCGATCATGTGCAATGGTGCACGACACGCTTTAACCACGATGTTGTAGCCGGTTAATTCGTCATCCGTCAGGCCTTCTGCAGGAGAAACCAGGCTGGACGCACGAAGCACGGCAACACCACCACCGGGTAGAATTCCCGATTCAACTGCAGCCCGGGTTGCGTGAAGTGCATCTTCGACGCGAGCCTTCTTCTCCTTCATTTCGCTTTCGGTTGCGGCACCGACGTTGACCTTAGCAACACCACCGGCAAGTTTCGCTAGGCGTTCTTCCAGTTTCTCACGATCGTAATCGCTTGTTGTGTTTTCGATTTCCCGACGAATTTGATCAATCCGCCCCTTGATCTCGCCACTCTTTCCGGCACCTTCGATGATAGTCGTTGCGTCTTTGCCGACGATGACTTTCTTCGCACGTCCAAGTTCAGTCAGGCCGAGTTGGTCGAGTTTCATGCCGAGTGCTTCAAAGATTGCATTGCCACCTGTCAGGATTGCAATGTCTTCCATCATGGCCTTGCGGCGATCGCCGTAGCCAGGTGCTTTAATCGCACAGCAATTAAAGGTACCGCGGAGACGGTTGATCACGAGTGTTGCCAGCGCTTCGCCTTCAACATCTTCAGCAATGATTAACAGAGGTTTACCTTGCTGAACGACTTGCTCAAGCAGAGGAACCAAATCTTTAATGTTGGTAATTTTCTTTTCAAATACCAAGACGTAGGCATCTTCAAGTACGCACTCCATGGAACCTGACTCAGTAACGAAGTACGGAGATAGGTAACCACGGTCAAACTGCATCCCTTCAACCCACTCGACTTCGGTGGATAGGCTCTTGCCTTCGTCGACGGTAATTACACCGTCCTTGCCCACTTTTTCCATGGCGGAGGCTAGAAGTTCGCCAATCTCACTGTCGTTGTTGGCAGCGATCGAAGCGACGTTCGACATTTCATTCTTGTTCTTAATTTTGATTGACATTTCGGTCAACTTGTCGCAAATGTCGTTCACGGCAGTCTCGATGCCCTGCTTCATTTGGATTGGGTTAACACCGGCAGTTACGGCTTTAAGGCCTTCATTAAAGATTGCTTCAGCCATTACGGTCGCGGTGGTGGTACCGTCGCCGGCGACATCGCTGGTCTTGCTTGCGACTTCACGCACCATTTGGGCACCCATGTTTTCATAGGTGTCTTCCAGTTCGATTTCTTTTGCGACGCTAACGCCGTCTTTTGTCACTGTTGGTGAGCCAAAACTCTTTTGAAGAATAACGTTTCGTCCTTTTGGACCAAGGGTAACTTTTACCGCTCGTGCCAGTTTGGAAACACCACGCCGGATAGCCTCGCGGGCTTCCTGCTCAAAAGCAATCATTTTTGCCATCGTAAAAAACTCCTGATTTCAGGTTAAGTTGTTTTGTTTATGTATTCTTAAATTATGGGGGGATTCGAGTTACTCAATTACGGCAAGGACGTCATCCTCTCGCATAAGGAGATACTCGTCGTCTCCCAGTTTAATTTCGTCTGGGCCGTAGGAAGTGAACAGGACAACATCCCCGGGTTTCACCTGGAGAGGACTTCGTGATCCATCTTGAAGAACACGCCCTTCTCCTACGGAAATGACTGTCCCGCGAGACGGTTTGTCCTGAGCGGAACCGGGAAGCACGATGCCTCCTGCGGTCGTTTCTAACGAGGCTTCCCGCTCAACCACGATTCGCTCGCCGAGCGGTTGAAGTGTCGTTGATTTAGCTGTCTTTTTCGCTTTCTTTTTCTTCGCAGTCACGGCCATTGATCGAACTCCTGATTTTTCTTTGCAGACCATTTATCGTTACAGGCTGATGTCCGTCCGAATTGCGGGTTTCGTCTTGTAACCCTTCGAACCGCACCTTAAGCCTGACATTTTTGCGGAATCAAAAATGAATAACCCCCATTAGGCAACTGGCGCGCCAATTCAAACAAACTGTCGATGAAAGTTGCGGAAACTGGCTAAGAAAATTGTATTTGACCATGAAGCGTCGAAAAAATCGGCTTTTATTCGGTTTTGTAAAATAGGAATTAAGATTTTGAGTGGGAACAGGACGCAATTTACTGGAGAGGTCTGAGCCGTGAGTTCGCGTTGGCACCTAGGTTGAGTCCTTCTTGGGAGCCTTCGTGACAGATTGGCAGAAAATCGGTTTCGGGGGTTTCGTTTAGGAGGGGGAGTTTCGGGGTTTGTCAGGGCCGTGAGATTGGCTTATTTGAACAGCAGCAATTGAGAGTGCGGGGGAATTATGCTCATTCAAGGTAAGGAAAAGCCTGAAATGTGGTGGAAATTCGAGAGTATAGGTATTCGCAGCCATTTTGGGCGCTAACTGGCAGTTGCGACCCGCATGAACTTGACGGTGGCCCGGTGTTGGCTGAAGGCTGTTTCGCATCGGGATGGGGTCGGAAAAGTCTCGATTTGCGGCTGGCAACACCCCGCCGGAGCTTTTTCCTCCCCTGAAAAATTGTATTTTCGAAAAAGTCGGATTTTGACAGCGCATAATGCTAGGTGCGGTTGCCAAATCTATTTCGCACCACAAAATGGTAAGCGTCGGAGGTGACCCGACTCTTAGAAGGATTTGAGAAAGCTCAATCGAAGGCAAACAATGGCAATTAAAGTTCGATGCGGAAAATGCGATGCTGGCTTTCAGGCTAAAGACGAACTGGCTGGAAGGCGAGTGAAATGCCCAAAATGCAAGGAGCCACTGGTAATTCAGGCAGCAGGCGCATTAGCCACCAGTCGAACTAGGCAGCCGGCCACTACGCCTGCGGCCCATAATCCATTGTTAGATCTGTTGGATGAACAGAACATTCGTTCGGTTGTGCGCGGGCCGATTTGCGAAAATTGCGCTTGCGAGCTGTCTCCTAACGCCGTGGTCTGCGTTGAGTGTGGTTTCAACGTAGAGACCGGACAAATGCTGCAAACCGAAGCATACGAGGATGATTTTGATGCTGCGAGTTCGGATTCAACCATGTCCGATGCTGAGCGGATCATGGCAAAAGCCGAAAAAGATATCGAAGACATGCCGGTTACGTCCGAGGGGCAAAACTTCGGAGATGGATCGGAGTCTTATCTTATCGCCGCGGTCGGACTAATTGTTGCGGTCATCATGATCAGTGCAGCCATGGTCATTATTTTCATGATGGAAACAATCACACAATACTGGGCATCATCCGCTGTCAGTTTTGTTGCCTCAACCCTACTTTATTGCTTGATGGGCGTTTGGATTTCTATCGTTGCATTTCGCTCGAAGGCTGGCCATGGTGTTGCATGCCTCGCCACGGCGTTTTTATGGTGTATTGTGTTTGGGTTTCTGCAGGGGAAAGGGCTTCTAGTACCAGTTTTGGTTTTGATTGCCTGCTTGCTAATCGGCGCGGCTTCGGGAACCTATTCGGCGTTCTACGGATGGACGCCTAGTGCCCCCGCCTAGCGATATCATATTACCTGCCCAAACTGCACGGTTTGTGTAGTTTCTTAGAAATTTTTAATGCCCGTTCGCATTTGGCTTGTTCTGCCCTTCATTTGCGATTAAGGTGCGATTAGTCGAACTTTTAGTGCTCGACTGCGTATAACAGAAACGTGCAGATATCTGCTTGGTTTTTGGGACAGGTTCCTCAGGTTAGGTGATTAAGTAAGGGTTATGCAGAGATCGGTGCCTAAAATCTGGTGCTTCTTGCTTTACTGGGTTTTCCTAGTGAACTTCGGCCCTTCGTTTCACCAAGCTGATCTATTCGGACTGCATTCGCATCCTTTTGGGGCGGCCAATTGCGGTTCGCACCACCATAACCCGAATTTACGGTGTTGTGATCGTAATGACTCCGCTGACACGGGGCAGAAACACGAGAGTTCGCAGCCGAACGAGGCATTAATTGTTTCGGTAGCGGCGGATGTTGACTGTCTGTGTTGTAAGTTTTTCGATCAATACAATGTCTGCTTCAGTTGCGTCGAGTTCCTTGATACCGAGTCCGCGGGGACTGAGGTGTTTTCGTTTTCTGAAGGCCGGCCCTCTGCCGGCGATTTTGAGGCTCTTGCTCGCGGCCCACCCGCACTTGTTGCGCAAGTTTAAGTTTCATTGAGAAGCACTTTGTGCCCGCCGTTGGCGATACTGTCTGCTGACTGTCTTGTTGCTGTCGGCTGCCTTAGTTTGGCTTTCTTAATGAAGACTTGATTTTGTCTGTTTTCATTCCAGTGCCTAGGTTTGGCGTTGTTATTGGGAATGGCTCAAGCGCACTCATTTTCTTCGATGATTTTCCCCTGAATTCCGACGTCAATCCCGTCAACAGTTCGGGCTTATTTTCTCTGTTTGCACAGTAGCAGTTCATCGGCTACTTGCAATTTGGTTACTTCAGAGTGGTTGAAATGAATCCTCAAAACAAACACACACCGAACAAGTCGCTAAAATCGAAAGTGTTATTGGGACTTAATTATCTTGCATCGGGATTGAACTATGACTTTTGCCCCTCATTCAATCGGTATCTCTACTGGCTCAAACAGCCCATTGGCTGGCTAGTCTGTGCAATCTTCTCTTCGTTTTTAGTCGGGATGTTTATCGGCCCTCAGGGATTCGTGCTGATGTGGTCATTCTTGGCCCTGTTAGTTCTGGGGGCAGTTTGGCCGTTGCTAAGCCTAAAGGCGATCTCTTGTCGGCTTTCTTTTTCCAGGCAAAGGTCTGCTGAGGGTGAAGACACGGTCGCCATCTTGGAAGTCACCAATCATTGGCCGGTACCGTTTTTTGGGTTAATGATTGTAGGTGATTTCCTTCAGGACCTGGTTAAGGAGGGAGATGATGTTGCGATTGGGCTTCAACGCATTCCAAGTGCTTCCGTTTCCACATTCAAGTGGATTATTAAACCTGAAAACCGGGGTATTCTTCCGCGCGAAAACCCGAAAATCAAAAATGGTTTTCCGTTTGGAATTTATAACGCGGTTACCGACGTTGAGATCAAAGGGCGAACCCTTGTTTGGCCAAAATCTATCGAGCTTAAAGGTATGCCTGAAGTTTCGGGAACTCAGTTTAATATCTCAGGTATTTTAAGCGATCGAGCAGGATTGGACGGCGATGTGATCGGTGTTCGAAATTATCGCCAAGGCGACTCAATGCGACATATCCATTGGGGGAAAACAGCTCAGTTGAATCGTTTGATAGTACAGGAGCGACAATCGTTCGCTGCGCGTCCATTCGAGGTTTATTTGGATTTAACGCCAGACGCGCATTTGGGAAAGGGAAGTCAAAGTAGTTACGAGTGGGCCATTCGAATTGCCGGTTCGGTGTGTCGACAACTCCATGATTGTCAATCCCATGTCAGCTTAATTTGCATCGGATTGCCCTCGGAGTTTCTCTGCAAAGAATCCAACACAAACGGTCTAAGTCAGCTGATGGATTTTTTAGCCAAGTTGCCATCATTCGAAGAGCTGCTGATGTTGGAGAGGAAAGAGGCTCGGCGTGGCGTGAAATTTGACGGCAACCGAAAGACGTTTGTAATTTCAACTACCAAATCACACGATATTCTGGAGAGTACCCAAGTTCAGCAAATTGTGATTGACCCTTCTCGTTTTGAAACGTCCGATTTTTTGTTTGAGCCTGAGCCAGTCGCTGTTGCATCGAAGAAGAATCAAGCTTCCAAGCGAAAGATTCTGGTGGCCAATCCCGGCACGATTGAAAACGATCTAAATGTCGGTTGGGGGAATGGAGTTAGCTGTGGCCTCTAGTGCACCTTCCCGAGTAAAGAAAAGCGAGCTTTGGCCGCCGTTGGAGTCGCTGGTTCTCGCGATTCTGGCTGGGTTGGTTGTGCTCAGTCTTCGCTGGGATATGCACAAATCGGCACTCCTCATCATTTTCGAAACTGCATTTTATTTTTCACTGCCTGTCGTTTTGATGATATGGATTCAACGACGTTTTGGATCGGATAGAAAAATTTTCGAGCAGGGCCGGCTGGTTTTTACCATTCAGGCTGGCGCGGTTCTTTTCGCGTTACTGCCAGTCCTCTTCCAGGTGGTGACCCGGACGTTTAGTTACGGAGATCCATTTGAGGTAACGGCACTAACTGTTTTGATGAATGCGACATGGTATTTGGCTGTGTTTTCCAGCGTACGAAGATTTGGACGTGGCGCGTTTGTGATTGGAAGTTGCCTCGTTTTGTTTGTCTGTTTCATGACTCAAAGCGCTCAGGTTTTCGTCTTTGCATTTCTTTATTTGGCCATCTCACTTTGGTGGCTGCTGGGTAACTATTGGGAGCGATTTGAAGCAAAAGCGATTGATGGCGAATCGAAATCACTTCCAGTTCGCAGTCTGACTGTTGTGATGACTTTTGTATTCCTTGTTTGCATCGGCTCGCTGGCTCTCTTTTTGGGGCCTCTTCGTCAAGCCATTGGAACTACCGGTTTCATGCCTACATCGGGTGGAAACTCATGGTACGACGCTTATGCCCGGTCAGGAATTGGCGATGGAGATATGTTAACTGCCTCGGACAATGCTACCTCTTCGGGGGCCGTCGATTCCAATCAACTCATTGAGGATGACCGTCCGTCAATGTATGACATTGTATCGGAAAAGTTTGACGGACCCGTCAAGAGGAAGAAACGCCGGAATCGCTCCCAGGCACTTAGCGCCGTTGCAAAAGAAATTGACAAGGTTGTTCAGGCGGAACAGGCTGGGCGTTCATTTCGAACTGTTCGTGAACCGGCAGAGCAAGAGGTAAAACAAGAATTAAAAGACAGAATTACCAAGGCTCTGTTTTTTGTCGAGGGCGAGGTTCCGGCGAGATTCGGAGTCGATACCTTCTACCATTTTGATGGATGGGATTGGACCAAGCCGGATTTAGGAGAATATCGACTCAAAGATCCTGAAATAAGAGTGGAGGAGAAATTTGGGAAGCCGTGGTTTGTTCTGCGAACCGAGAAACGGAATTTTTTAACAGCCAGTCAAGTGCATCGTGTAAAGATGATGAGGTTGGACACGAAGGCACTTCCCGCACCGCCATTTTTAAAGAGCTGGCATATTCAGCAGGTGGATCAGTTGGATTTGTTTAAATGGGATGATCAGGGTTCGTTGGTCATGGACGGCGAATTCATTCCTTCGCATACAGTTTTCAATTTTGTTAGCGAGATCCCCAACCATCACATTCTTCGAGATGAGGTCAAGCTGGTTTCACCAGAAGGCGAAGATTCGAGTTGGGATGCTTTCGTAAGCTGGTTCAACCGGGGATCCGACAGAAAGGTTCGCAAAATAAGTTATCCGGTTCTGGAGCCTGATCTTGATTCTCCCTACTGCCAGGTTCCAGAGAATGCCACTTCGAACAGATTGCAAGAACTTCTAAAGACGGTAACTGAGAATGTTGAACCTGGATGGAATCAAGTTGACTCAATTGTGAACTATTTGCGGGCTAATTTCGACTTGGATTCCGAACGGGTTGCATCGCCGGATTGTGAAGATTCGGTTGCCAGTTTCCTGGATCAACAGGGTGGGCCGTCTTATATGTTCGCCACAACTGCGACGCAAATGCTCCGGCTGGCCGGCTACCGGACAAGGTTAAGGAGTGGGTTTCTGGTCCAGCAAAAGGATTTCGATCGAGTATCCCGCCAGTCTGTGGTTGATAAAACTAATCTTCACATATGGCCTGAGGTCTGCATTGACGGAAAGAAGTGGATTCCCGTGGAGCCAACCCCTGGCTTCCCGGTGCCCTGTAACGTTCAGACATTTTCGCAATGGGCGAAAGTAAAGGTAGTCGCTCTGGTTAACTGGGCATTGGAGCATCCGCTATTTTCAAGTCTGATGATTGGCTTTTTGTTTTGTTCTTTCTGGTTTCGGAAGGAATTGGTGGTGACGGGATATTGGCTGGCGTGGCGGTTCATCGTGATGGGGCCCGCCAGGTTGCGGCTCCGGTTCACTCGCCAGTTACTCGACATAAGATTTTGGGCTGCCGGCCTGCCTCGACCCGCGTTTGTTCCCATTGGCCAATGGTACTCGCAGATTGAACCTGACTCAGCGTCTGAGTTTCTGCGTTGTTGGCATGAAGCTAATTTTAGTCGCGCTGGCTTCGATTCTTTCTCAAGCCAGTCGTTGAATGTCTGTAAACAAGCTGTAGCGACGCTTACTTATCGTCGGATTCGAAATTTTATCAACGAAAACCCCCTGTGAGTTAATAAGTTAAGTGATTCAGACCACATCAAAAATTGACGCCTTGCGCGAGCAACTTAATAAATCTCTCGTCGGCAAGCGGGACGTCATCGAGTTAGTAATTGCCTGCTTGATCGCTCGCGGACACTTGCTGTTTGATGATCTTCCGGGGTTGGGGAAAACGACCTTGGCAAAAGCACTGGCAAAAACAGTTGGGGGAATGTTCTCCAGAATTCAATGCACTCCCGATTTGCTTCCCAGTGACGTGATTGGATTCAATATATTTGATCAAAAAAATCATTCGTTTGATTTTCGAAAAGGCCCGGTGTTTTCGGATCTTTTGTTGACCGACGAGATCAACCGCGCGACGCCTCGAACCCAAAGTGCTTTATTCGAGGCGATGGCAGAGCGGCAAGTGACGGTCGATAACCAGTCAAAACCGCTACCAACAACGTTCATGGTGATTGCGACACAGAACCCAGTCGAGAGCCATGGAGCCTACCCATTGCCGGAGGCACAGTTGGATCGATTTGCGATGAAACTCAATATTGGCTATCCCAATTCTGAGGATGAAATTTCAATGCTTGGCCAATTCGTGGGGGAGGAGTTCTCGAAGCAAGAAATTCAACCCGTTCTAACATTAGAAGAATTGGCGGAGTTGCAGTCAGAGGTTGCTTTGGTCGAAGTCTGTGAATCGGTTCGGCGCTATTTAGTGGAGCTTGGAGCGGCGACGCGCAATCACACATCGATTGAACTTGGCTTAAGTCCTCGTGGCTTAATTACTTGGCAGCGAGTTGCTCAGGCCTGGGCGTTTTTACAGGGTCGAAATTTTGTAATACCGGATGATGTTCAGGCGGTTGCTGAGCCCGTTTTGAATTTGAGGATTTCTAATTCGTCGGAAAATGCAGAGTTAATTATCCGCGAAATTATTGAGTCGGTCGCCGTGCCAGTTGAAAAATCATAAATACAGATAGTTTAGGTGAATTAAAAAGTGAGAATCGTTATGCAAAAGAAACAGGTTTTGATTCAGTTTTACTGTGTAGTTGCCGTGGTTTCCGTGATGCTTGCCGGTTTGGTAGGTTGCAACCAGACAGGAACAGCTAAGTCTAACGCTGAAGCTGGGACAGCAAGCCTGAAGAAGCTGCCCAAAATGAAGTTTCACCGACCCGATAGTTTTCCGGCGGCTGTCGCGAGGTTAAGTGAAATCCAAGAAGTCATTAATTCGGACAGCGCGTTGCCTGAGCCGAAGGTGTTTCAGGTTGTCGAGGTGATCCACGGTACAGGACCCGGGGCTCATTCGCATTATCATCTGGCCAGTGCTCCGGTCGACCATAGCCACGACCACGACGATCACGCTCATGGAGAGTCCAATGAAAAAAATCATGAGGTGGAGGTGGATGTGATTACTGAGATGACTGACATTGTCAAATGGATGCCAGATATCGCTGGGGATACGGATATGGACAAAGATTCCTGGAGTTCGGTCAAAACGGAATCGGAGAGTCTTTATTCTCAATTGAAAGAGGCGCTGTCCACGGCGGCGGGACCAGAGGAACAGCGGAAGGCGGTTCAAAAGCTGCAGAGCAAGTTGCTTGCTTTTACCGATGCCATGGGGGCTGTCGTGGCTGGAATGGATAACTCCGGCGAAGACAGTCAGGAATCATCGAAAGAATAAAAATGTTCGAATATTATGTTGCTGGTGCCGGGCTTCGTCTTTCGCAGGTCATTATTTACTCGTCCTTGTGGATTGTAAGCGGTTGCTTGATTGCTGCCGTTTTTCGATGCATGGTTGGACCTGAGAAGACCCGGCGAATCTTTGCTAACGGATCACGCTGGGGGGTTGTAACCGGATGGTTGATTGGAATGCTCCTGCCGGTCTGTTCACTTGGCGTAATTCCGATTGTGAGGGAGTTACATCGAGCTGGTGTTAAGCGGGGGACGATTGTTGCTTTTGGATTGACTGCGCCTTTGTTTAATCCTATGTCAGTGCTCTACGGGCTCACCCTTTCTGATCCAATTGCCATTCTGTCGTTTTCATTGTGTGCCTTAGTGATTGTTAGCGTTTTGGGATTTTTCTGGGATCGGTTTTTACTTGTGTCTGACGAAGATATGCCCGTCGATGAAAAACTCCCTGTTCCCGGGATCAAAAGAACGGTTGCTGTGATTTACTCCGCCTCACGGGAATTGGTGGGGCCGACGATGATTTACATTTTGATCGGAATTGCCGGGTCCGTGATGATGGCGGTTGTTTTGCCAAAGGGGTGTTTGCAAAGTCAGGTAGAACGTGACAACCTTTTCGCCCCAATGATTATGGCGGTGATGGCAACGCCAATCTATTCCACTCCCCTACTGGCAATGAGTCAGATCGGTGGGATGTTTCAGCACGGGAATTCGATCGGAGCTGCTTTCACACTTTTGATTCTTGGTGCCGGTGCCAATATCGGTTTGCTTTGCTGGTTTGCCAGAACATACGGCATTCGTAAGGTGTTTATTTTTTGCATGCTGTTGGTGGTTGTCACCGTTGGCCTTGCCTATGCCATTGACAAACCGCTGTATCCAAAAGGAATTGAACCGGCAGGGCATTCCCATGCTTTTGACGTTTATACGCATCCATTCTTTTCGCAGTCTCAGGGGCTCATCGAGGTTGCTGGAAGGAAGGTGAAAGATTTTTATCTCGCGAACGAGGTGGGAGCCACTTTTATTCTTGTCGGGATGGTATTGCTCGGATCGATACTCTCCGTCGTTGGTCGCAAGGTCGATTTTGAATCCTGGTTTATCCGAGGTGTTCCCTCTGAGAGTAAATACGACATCATAGTGCCTGGGTGGATTCTGGGAATTGTTTCTGTTGGATTTCTTGTAGCCGCAAGCATTGTTGGTTGTTACCTGTATTACCCTGCTCCCGATGATTTACTAGCTGACTTTTTAAGCGTCCATACGGAGACAGTTTTGACCTCTAAAAATCAGGACTGGGAAGCAGCGGAAAAATGGATTGCGTATTCCGACGACCTATCCAGACGGCTTGAAGTTGGCGTGTTTTTGCGTCAGGGAAGTATTGATGAATTTATGTCGACCAAGGCAAAAATTTATCGAGAGAAATTGGATGCCCTTCGTGAATCAGTTGAGTCGAAAAATGGCGAGACTGTCGGGCCTAATTCCATGGCAGTTCAGGAGGCCTATCGTCGAAT
This sequence comes from Mariniblastus sp., assembly GCA_011523945.1. Classification (GTDB taxonomy): domain Bacteria; phylum Planctomycetota; class Planctomycetia; order Pirellulales; family Pirellulaceae; genus Mariniblastus. Next base: position 21,757 of record WTFU01000096.1, read on the forward strand.
GAGCGCGGCGTTCCGGGAATAGTCGAATGGATCATGTCACCCCACACGTTAGGCAGCGACCTTGGGGATTTTTGATTTCGGGTCAAAAATAGGGTTGCGGTTAAAACCGGTAGTTTTGAGGTGGTGTTTTGTTTCAGTTTGAAATTTTCCAGTTTTTGCAATCTGAAAAGAAATAGCGCTGAATCCATGCTCGATCAATCAAACCATTTGAGTAAAGAAGTCGGAACTCACGAAAGTTTCCAGCACAGAGCACCAAGTTTGAACGGGCGTAGTCCGTATACGTCTTCGCTGCTTGGCGAGTACACTCGTATTCTGCTTTTACTGGTCTCGATCCCCCTTTTGATTTGGCTGATTCAGTTAGTGACGCGTGATAATGTTTCGCCGATTCCGCTGGTTGCTGCCGGTATTCTTGTCGCGTCTCTCTTAACTGAACGAGGTCTCAATGGAGTCAGGGCGTGTCTGTTGGTGGCGATGACGCTTAATGTTTTTTCTTCCGTTATTAATCCGAATGCATTTTTTCTAAAGCCGGATACTTACAACCCGCTGACTATCCCAAATGTGATCTTGGTATTTTGCTTAGCCACAGCAAGCTTCTTTGAAATTGCAAGTGTGTGCAGGGGCAACCGGCGACCAACTTGGATGAAGTTGGCTTCTTTAGGATTCGTTGTCATTCCTGCAATCATTTATGTCATTGGGATACCGGTGGCGACTTTATGGTGGGAGGCCTTTGGAGACGGCACGGGGCGAGGGAATGCGCGAGATCCCAATTGGACCATGGGCAAAGAGATGGCGTTTCGGGCAGCGAAGTTCAGTGTGTTTGTGGTATTTACCTATTTGGGTGCCTGCGTTGGAAGTTTTCTTAATGTGGTGGCTTATTGTATTCCGCGTGGTGAAGCGGTTGGCTTGAGGAACTCCTACTGTCCAGTATGCAAAAGTAAAATATCGCGAAAGGATAATCTGCCGATTTTTAGTTACATCAATTTGTCAGCACGTTGCCGAAGTTGCCAGGCCGTGATTTCTCCGCGGTATCTGGTTGTCGAATTATTGATTGCATCAATTTTTGGTTCGCTATTTTTGTTTGAGCTTGTCACGGGAGCCGCTAACGTGCCCGGGGTTCACAGTATGTCTCACGCGGGGGTTCTGTGGGTGGTCTTGTTCCCCAAATTTAATCTCATTGGTCTTTACTTTTACCACTGTCTTTTTGCCAGTGCGTTAGTCGTTCTGGCTTTGATTGAATGGGATGGCCAGACTCTCGGTTATCGGCACTCGATCACAATGCTTCTGGTCTTTTTAATTTCAGCGACTTTCTTTCAGCCGTTGCAGCCCATTCCCGCTCCGGAGTTTTTTTTGGCTTGGTTTGGTGAGGTTTCGCTGTTTGCTCAATTGGGGAAACTGGTGCTGGGAGGGGTTTGCGGCGCGGGGTTGGGATTGTTGGTGAATGTCATCAGAGGCGAATCTAATAGCTCAACGTTGTTTCCCGCAATGATTCTTTGCGGAATCGTGCTCGGATGGCAATCTTTGGTGTACGTCACGCTGATATTTGTGGTGTTACAGGTCTTAATTCGATATTTACCAAAGTTGGGTAGGTTTTCGTCTGCCTGCCCTACTGGTCTGCTCCTGTTGGCTGTGGGGATACATCATCCGTTTTGGAAGTATCTTTTACAGCAAATTTCGGTGTGAAATGTCGAATAGGGTTGGTGATTTTAACCCCCATGACCGCTAAACCTTTGCTTTTAGGGGGTTCAGGGACGCTATCAAGGGGGATTTTCGATCTCTTTGACGTGGACGCGAACCCCCTGTCTCGGTAATCTTAGGCTGCCACAAGGCGTTTCATTTAATCGGTTTATTGCGGGTGAGACGTATTTCGTTAGACCCGAAACTCATTTATGACTAAGCGTTTTTTCTCGCTCCACGTTCCAGTGTTTGGAAGCGTAGCGATGGTGCTGTTGTGCACCGTCTTTTTTTTACTGCCGTTCGCTCTGCGCGGTGCCCGGCTTGGCCTCAATGACATGCAGAATAATGTCGCGGATTGGCTGCCGGATGATTATACGGAAACGAAAGAACTCGGAGAGTTCCGAAAATACTTTTATGGTGGCGATCAATTTGTTTGTGTCAGCGGACCGTGGTGTAAAGAGGGCGATGCGAGATACACAAATTTCTTGCGCAAGTTACGCGAGGAATCTCAGGAATATGAAAGGATTTTCAAAGATTCCCAAAACGATGAAGAAATCGAGGCGCATCGAAAAGGCGATGAATTAGGGCTGCTCTATGATGGTAATTTCCATGAGGATTGGGGCGAGCAACAGGAAAAATGGCTGCGGGGGCGAAATGGAAAGTGGTACTTTATTAACCGCCGTGGTGAGCTTTATCAATGGGAAGGTCAAAACAACGTTGTTGAAGGCGGAAAGCGATTCTTCGAACGTATTGTAAAAGGAAAGAACAAAGCGTCTGGTAAGTTCATCCGTACGTTTGGCGCTCCTCCGGACGATGCGAAAGGTATCGAAAATGAATTTTATAAAAACCCTGAAAAACTTTGCTGTCGACCTTTCCAGTCGGTCATCTCAGGGCCGGATGTTTTTGAGCAGATGGCAGGCCCCAATGGAACCTTGCGAATTGGTGGTTTGAGCGAAAATGATCTAAGTACCATCGAAGCGAAAATCGAAGCTCACAAACGTCTGACGGGTTCACTCTATGGCCCGACGCCCTCAAAAGATTTCACTTGGACTTTTGATTCCCTCTTGGCTCAAGTTGATGAGCCGCTTCGAACGCAGTTGCGTTCAACCGACTTGCATCGAGAGGTGTTTAATGAATTCATTGAAGAGGAGCTGAATAAAAATTTTGACGGCGATATCGAAGAGTTGAAGAATGCGACCTCCACGAAAAAATTGGAGGTTTGGTATTGGATGTGGTACAAGTTGCAAATTGAGCCACCTGCCCGTCAAACGTGTTTTATTGTAACGCTTAACGAACCGGTAATTAACGAACTCGCACGAGCGGTGGGCCGCCCGATGCTGGGGAAAACACGTGGTCGTATTTTGGAGTTGGCGACCGGTGAGTGTGGGATTGAAGCGGCCAACTTACGAATTGGTGGACCGCCAAGCGATAATGTTGCGATTGATGAAGAAGGGACCAGCACGCTTTTGCGTTTGGTTAGTCTGTCCTTGATCATCGGATTCAGTCTTGCCTATTTTAGTTTTGGCAGCGTCCGAGTTGCGATGATGCTCTTTTTCGTTGGCGGAACTGCCGCGATTTCGAGTTTGTCTTTTGTCTGGTTTGGCGGACAAACGATGGACGCTATTTTGATGTCGATGCCCTCGCTGGTTTATGTGTTGGCGTTATCAAGTGCGGTCCATATCGTTAATTATTATCGCGATGCCTGCTATGAAGATGGGCCCGACCTGGCGGTTGAAACTGCTGTGAAACACAGTCTCTTCCCCTGCACTCTTGCCGCGTTTACAACGGCTTTGGGTCTAATATCGCTCACGACGAGTAATTTAACGCCAATTTATAAATTTGGTTTGTTTTCTGCGATTGCGACGATGGCGACTGTCGTGCTCTTGTTCACCTACTTGCCAAGTGCCTTGACAGTTTGGAAGCCTGGGTACATGAAGAAAAGCAGAAAGGAGTTGAGTAAAGAATCCGGATTGACGGCGGCAGTTGCAAGACTCTGGGAGCGTATCGGAAATTGGGTCGTTGATCACCATGCCGTGGTTACTGTTACCTCAGTAATCTTGTTGGCTTTTTTCGCTGTGGGGGCGACGAAGATTCAGACGTCCGTTCATCTGCTCAAGCTGTTCGATAAGGATGCGAAGATTCTCCACGATTACCGTTGGATGGAGGAGAATCTGGGTGAGTTAGTGCCAGCTGAAATTCCTGTCGGTGTCGACCTAAGTGCGCAGAAAGAGCCGTACTTGGCAAAGTTGGAGGCCGAACAACTGGCAGCCGTTCCGACGGACAGTGATGGCGAACCACTGGAAGATTTTACACTCGTTTTCAGTGACGAACAGCGAATGGCCTACGACCTCAAGTATTCGATGCTTGAGCGAATGGAGCTGTCGGAACGAGTTCGGGAACAATTGGAGTTTTACTTTGGTCCCGACGGCATGGGGATTGTAGGATCGGGGATGTCGACCGACATGTTCGCTCCGCTGTTCCGAATTGAGTCGGATGAAGAGTCAATCGAGCGAAAAAGCTATAGCTCGCAGCTGTATAGTAAACGGGATGAAATGCTGGCGCAGGCCTATCTGGCTGAGGTTGGGAAATCTAACTTAAAGCGGGATGACCGCGAGCAGGATTTGGCCGACCCTAATCGTGCTGGGCGAGAATTGTGGCGAGTTAGTATTCGCCTTGCAGCTTTGAACAATGTTGATTATGGCCAATTTGTCAATGATCTAAAGTCGGTGGTTGAACCGATAATGGCGGCTTACCGAGATCGGACAACAATTCTTAAGAGGCTCCAAGAGGCGTCCGGGGTAGAATCGCTCGAAAGTGCGAATGTGCTATTGATTGGACCTGATCCCTTTAGCGAGGCGGAAAAGGTTCGCACGCAAGTCGCCGAGGGTAAGTCTCTCGGTGAAATTATTGACCAATCAAAAATCTATTCTCAAACACTTAAATCCCTACTGGAAAACCGCGGATTTAAAAACGCAATCAAAACCAAAGGGAAGAAAAAGTATTTTTGGTTGAGCGATGGCGGCGTGTTTGTTGTGAATCCTGAAGATACTCCGCTGCAGAGTGCAAGGGAGAAAAAGGAGGCCAACAACCTCAAATTTATTAACCAGTTTGATTGCATTGTGCGAATCGATGAAATTCCAGCCTACTCAGTGGTAGAAAAGTTGATCTCTGATTCGGGAACAGCAGTTGAGAAGTTTGTTGACTTTCGTGAGCACCGTTTTGATGTTGATCCTAAAACCAAGCTGCCGCTAGCCGGGATGAAGACTGCGAAAGAATTGAAGGATAATGGCCGCGAGGAAATCGACGTTACGGCGATGTATACAGGAATTGTTCCCATTGTTTATAAGGCACAGCGTTCGCTATTGGAGAGCTTGATTCAGAGTATCGGGCTTGCGTTTATCATGATCTCCGTAGTCATGATGCTCTTGTTGAGAGATTGGCGCTCGCCCGTTGGCCCTGGTAATTTGCTTAATATTCGAGGCGGTATGGCCGCTATGCTGCCAAATGTATTTCCCGTGGTTGTCATTTTTGGCTTCATGGGGCATATGAACAGTTGGTTTGGCGGCAGAGTGGACAGCTTCCTGGTTGATATTGGTTCGATGATGACTGCGAGTGTAGCGATGGGCGTTGCGGTGGATGATACAATTCACTTTTTAAACTGGTATCGAAACGCTCTCGCTCAAGGGTATCGCCGTAAGGAAGCAATTAAGGTTGCTTATTCGCGTGTCGCGACGGCTATGACGCAGACGACGCTGATCGGTGGACTCGGATTGGCAGCATTTGCCCTGAGTACCTTTACGCCGACGCAGCGATTTGGTGTCTTAATGCTGTTTTTGTTAGCTGCAGCATTGGTTGGCGATTTGATTTTTCTCCCGGCTATTTTGGCGGGGCCGCTCGGTAAGTTTTTCGGAAAAGAGCGTCCTTTGTCTGAGGTTCAGTTGGATGTAGAGTCCAGTGAACCCAAGTTACTTGTCGTCGGTGAGGTGGCGGATGTTCCGACTTCAAATTTCCCTGAACCGGAAACTAGTCCTGATTTGCATCGCCGGATAGAGTAAAGACTTCTGATTAGTCTAGTGATTTCTGAGAGTTTCGGATGGTTGGGGATTTATTTTTCCAATAAGTCGAATGGCCGATCGAATAGACTCGGTGCGTTGGAAGTCTTTCGTGAGGTGTTCATTTGGAAAAAGTTCGTTTTGCCTGCCCACGGTGTCAGACGGTCATGCAGACGGGAAGTGATCGAGTTGGGTTCGATGTCGCTTGCCCGCACTGCTCCCATCGTTTCAAGCTAATTTCACCCGATGGAAGCGATCGGCTTAATTCAGCAGAGCAGGATGTGCTTCGCCATGCAAGCACGGTAGGTGGAGATCCGACGATTGCTCAGTCAGTTGATCGAGCTGATTCTGAATCGGATCGCTCGGGCGGTGGTTTTGAGAAAGCGGTTTTCGCAGATATCGCTTTTGAATCAAAAAAAACGACGGGTAGTCCGGCTTGTTTGAACGAAAAAACGGCGCATGCGTTGCCTGTGGAAAGTCCCCGTCATACACAGGTAGGCTTTTGCTGTCCGTATTGTCGAACGACCAAGCGTCCCAAGCTAAAATCAAAAGTTTCGACTGTAGGGTGGGTGGTGTTCACGGTTTTGTTACTGACCACGTGTGTTCTCTCGCCGATCGGTTTTCTTATCCGTGATTATTACCGGATTTGTTCGCAGTGCAAGATTACCCTCGGTGGGAATTGATTTTCGAACGAGAGCTGATGAACGACTAGCTGGTATGCATAATCGTTGAAATTAATCGTCGTAATAAATCGCTACGCGACGATTTATCTTGGAACTTTCATGGGCGCTCACGACGATCTTCATTGCGCGGTAGGCATCTTCGGGATCCGTAGTCTTGCGTATCAAACTAGTAACTGCTCGGTAAAATCGGTCGAGCATTTGCTCGCCCACGCCACGTTCGAAATCAAGAGATTCGGTATGTTGGCCAGCGTCGTCAAACCAGACAAGGCTGGACGGAAGGTCAATAAATGCCATTCCATTTTCACAGCAAACTTGAACGGACGCCGGCCGTTTAAAGGAAAGAGCGTCCGGCCAGCGTTCTGGAATATAATGTCCAACGCTTATTTGTGCCTGGGGAGCGAAGCCCGTCTTTTTCCCATCAGGATGATCAATTTCGTTCGGAGGAAATTGGAGACTAATCATTTGATAAAAAAGATCTGTTTTCTCATCATGTTGTTCGTGTACGGCACTGATAACCGAAGTGGGATCAGAGTTAACAAGGTAGCGGCACCAATCCACTAGCTCCATTAAATGTCGCCAGGCAAGTGGGCAGTATTCACCACGCCGAAGCGAATCCGATTGGCTTTCCATCGGCATTCGTTCATGGCAAAACAACAGTCGTGGCGGTCCCAATCGCGTCGCCATCAGTTCTTTTAGGCGAATTGTTGCGGGAGCGTGGCGGCGAGGAAGTTCGGCCATGAATGCGACACCTGAAGCTTCGATTCTCTGTCGGATCTCCAAAGCTTGACCTTCAGATACATCCAAAGCGGCCGAGCTGTAAACCGCTTTGCCCGCTTCGCAGGCAGCTAAAATCGGAATCGGTCCATACCAATCCGGCGACAGAACCAGGACTGCATCGATGTCATCACGCTCTACCATTGCGCGGAAACCGTCCATGGGTATGGCGTCAAATTCTTTGGCTACTTGAATTGACTTTTCCGTAACCTCACAGCAGATTGCGTGGACGTCGAATCGGTCCGAAAGTGCTTTGAGAGCAGGCCGATGTCTGGTTTGCCATTGATCACCAAGTCCAATTAACCCAACGCGCAGTTTCATTTTGAGTTTTCGGTTGAGACTGTGGCAGTTGGTTGATTACGACGATTTGGATTGTATCAAGTCATTGTCGAAATCCCAAAAGAAATACTTCATGGATTTATATCTCTGTGAAATCAAAGCCCACTGGTTTTTACGTGAAATGAGAATTTGTAACGTTATCTCGGGTTGATACGGGAGTGACGGTTCTGTTGAAAATTCCTTGACTCGATTTTGGATTGCCTCGGATTAAGGCGTTTTGTCCCATTTTAAGGGACCCTTCGGGAAAATTTTTATTTCCATCACAACCTGTCAAATCATGCCGATCCGGTGAGTCGATGTCGCCAGTGGTGTGGGAATTTCGGAACGTAAGGATGGCGCTGTGGCACAAAAAAAATGAATGCGATTTCGAGGCTTCAAAGAAAAATGAATCGGTTTGCGGACGGGTCAGGCGTCGATAAGGAATTTGTCATCGCCAAACAGCCCACGGATCGTTTAACCGGGGCCGGACTATTCAGTTCCGGTAAATACCTCATGGATGGAGGAAGAAATGAAGCAAGTCTTAATCTTTTTATCAGCTGCATTAATTTTGTTCGCAGTTGAAAGCGTTAACGCACAACAGCCTCTTGATTACGCTACCGCGTATAAAAATGCTCAGTCTGGCGATAAGCCTTTGTTGGTTTTGGTAACTGCGAAATGGTGTCCGCCGTGCCAAGCGATGAAGAAAAAAACGATCCCTCAACTTTTGAAAAAGTCGGCATTCGAAGGATACCATTATACCAACGTTGATCTGGATAAAGATTCAACTGTTGCCCGCCAATTGATCGGTAGTAGAGGTGTTCCACAGCTTATTCTGTTTGAGAAGAAAAACGGAAAGTGGACAAGGAAATTTCTTAGCGGTTACAATTCGGTTGCGAGTGTCGAGAAGTTCGTAATGAAACCGGCGGTTCGGACGGCGGATCTTGTGACTCCGGCGGTAGAAAAGAAGTAGTAAGTCGAAACATTTTTGTGTTTGCGTCTAATTATTCCACGCACTTGCCCAATTGGGGAAGTGCGTTTTTTCGTTTGGCGTTTTGGGAAATCGAACTTTGTTGAACTAAGTCATTGTTGTTTTGGTCTGGGCTATTTGAAATGCCTGCAGCGCGGTGTAATCTGGAACCAGGCGGTTCCAAAAATCTAAACCGAGGTGAGGCGAGTTCCGTTGCTTGCCACTTGTTCCTGTGAAAATTTCAATTGTTATCCCAGTCGTTAACGAGATTGATGTGATCGTTCAATCGGTAGAACGCGCGTGGTCTGCCGGTGCCGATGAAGTGATTGTGGTGGACGGTGGCAGTACTGATGGAACATTGGCCAAGTTGGCAACGCTTGATTGTAAATCGGTGCAATCCAACGCGGGGCGGGCGATCCAGATGAATAACGGGGTCGAATATTCCACGGGTGAAGTTCTAGTGTTTTTGCACGCTGATAATTGGCTTGAGGTCGATTCTTGTGCACAGATTAGAACGGGGCTAAAGGATTCAGGCTTTGAGTTTGGTGCTTTTCGACAGCGAATTGATGACGATAGTTTCCTTTACCGTTGGGTAGAGTTTGGTAACGAACTACGAGTAAAATACCAGGGTTTAATCTACGGTGATCAGGCCTTCTTCATAACGCGAAAAAGGTTTGATTTGGTAGATGGATTTCCTCAGATTGATCTGATGGAAGATTTTCAAATTTCGCGAACGCTGCGGAAGTTGGGTAGACCTTTGTTACTTGATGGACCAACAGTCGTTTCACCTCGGAGGTGGTTGAAGGTTGGAGTAGTAAGGCAAACGATCCGGAATTGGATGATGTGTTGTGCCTATCGTCTGGGGGTATCGCCCGATCGCCTGAGCCAATACTATCGACGGCATGACCAGTAACGATGTTGGGACGTGGGTCTAACTTAGAATTAAATTAGTGAGTGAATAGATGAAATACTTTGCAGTTCTCCTGGCCGTTTGCCTTTTGCTCGGGTGTGAGCGGAATGTTTCCTCTCCAATTTCAGAGGAACTCACGATTGCGCCTGTTGAAATTGAAATGACAACGCTTGAGAATGGCGAACCAAGTCATGTTTCGATTCAACATATCTTGATTAGTTTCGACGGTGCATTGCCAGGTAGCAGTAAAGTCATACCACGCGACCAGGCTGGTGCTGAAAAGTTGGCGAAAGAGGTTCTCGAGAGAGCGAAAGCCGGTGAGGATTTCGATTTATTGGTTAATGAATTGACAGATGATAGTCCGCCCGGCATATATCGCATGGCGAATTTTGATCAAGAAGTCTTTATGGAAGGTAAGGATCAATCTAAGTGGATTAGGCCAAGAACCGGGTTGGTAAAAGGCTTTGGTGATGTAGGCTTTTCATTGGAGGTCGGCGAGATAGGGATCGCTGAATTCAATGCTTCGGCTAGCCCTTATGGGTGGCATATTATCAAGCGACTTAAGTAATGGTTGAGGTGGGGGCGCTGCCCTCGTTTTTACTCAATGATGATTCTTTAATCGTCATGTGAATTAAAAGTGCGACCGTGATCAAAAATGCGAATATCCCACTTTGCGAAGTCCAGCCAACAAAAATGCCCAGCATTACCCGCTCCAGTGGGACTCCCAAGGATTGGCCATACCACATGGCTAATCCTATCAAAACAACCTCGGCGATTGCCAGTATCACAACGCGGGAACGCCAATGCATGCCGCGGGGAAGCATTGCTAAACCGAGTAGAATTGCTGGCCCGGCGAAATAAATTACCAGCAGTAACTGCGGTGTTTTTAAATAGTTGATAATGGTTGACGTCAGAATCGCGACCATTGTGGTCAACAATAATAAACCGATAATCGAGAATTGATAACCTTTCGATTCTTGGTTTAAATTTTTTTGTTCAAACTCGGTTATTTTTCGGTTCAAAGAACTTTGAAACCGAATGCCAATTAGCCCAAAGACCGAGCCGACCAGGATTCCACAAAGTAAATTAATTCCAATTGCTGTAAGGTTGAATCCTGCTTCATTGTTGTGGGGAAAACTGTCTTCCAACCAGACTCGCGCGGGAAATCCGATTGATTCTGTGACGGCTTGGGTTCCATTGATTAGATCCGCCACACTCTGGGTTCTGAGGAAGTAGGAGCCTGCATTGCACGCCGTGATAAGAAGGATGCCGCCTAACATTCCGCGAAAGAACCAATGGAACGGCGTGGTTCCCGGAGGTCTTTTTTGTTTTCGAAGTTGAGTCGACTGATCCATGGATTCGGCTACGGTATCGCTTTGCTTTAAAATTGGTAATCGCTCGAAGCGGTCAAGATGTATGGCGGTTATGAGAAACGTGACATGGATTGAAGTACACTTGGATTTTAATAAAAAAAATCAGTCCCGACTGAATCGTGGACTGATTTCTTATTTTTAACAGCTGGACGCATGCTCTATCGATGCCAGTGGCCAGATTGGTATCTACGGTAATAACTGGGGTTGTAATCATAATGGCTTCGGTACCTGCTGCCTCGGTTCGGGCAGGAATTGTAGTATGAGTTGCCGTAGTACGATCTCGTGGATCGGTATGAAGGGCGGTACGAGGAGTAGCCTATGCTGAAGCCACTGCCATAACGGTTGTAGTTACTGGTGCTGAAGCCTATGGAAAACCCAGGGCTGCTGTAAAAGGAACCGTAACCACGGTTGTAGCGACAACTCTGAGCTTGAGCTTGGTCGGCAAAGAGTGAGACGCCAATAACGGCTAGAACAGCAAAACTGAGGGTGCGAATTACTCCGCTGGTAGATCTGAAATTCATTGCAAGTTTCCCGGGGATTGGTGAATGAAGGATTAATTGGCGAATAAAACTCCTTTCCCAACGAGTTTCATTCTTCGTTGCCATACAGAGGTGCAGAAATTATGCCAATCATGAGAGATTCTTAATTGTCACGGATTCGCGAAGAAAAATTGCGGTTGTTCGTTCCTTCGACGGAGCGCCTGTTGTCATATTGATTGCAACACGATGCGCTTTGGATTCAAGCGGCTTCCCATCACATATCCCCCATTTTAACTTACGTTGAAAAGTCAAAAAGATTGTCTTGATGCCACTTGGGCATTTCTAGATTAGAAGGTAACGCAGGTTTTTCTATTTTAAAATCTGACGCAACGTTTGTATTGTTCCCGGATATCTCGGAGAACGGGTGGACGGCCGAAGTGTAAGCAAGCCATTTAGTGCAACAGGCGAAAGTAGCCGTAGTTCCGGGAATCGCGCGTTGGTTTTGCCCCAGCTCAATTGGCCACATTCGGTTATCTCTCGCGACAACAAGAGAAATTCAAATTGAGGCATTTGATGGAATTTCGTCGAATTGGCCTGTTTGACGTTTTGCTTCCTTGTCGGCTTAGCTGTTTGAATGGGTTTTTGCTTGTTTATCCCGAGCTCGAAGAATTTGTTCCATGGCAATTCCGCCGACGATTGTACCCACAAGCGAAATTCCCGCGCAAAATAGAGCAACGTTGGCGGGGGTTAGCCCAGATGTATCCAGTAACAAAAAGATAACGGCTCCGAGGGAGATGAAGGTGAAGGAAAGCGCATTCGCTGTTCCAAAAAACCTACCCCTTTCGTCATCCGGAGCGAGGTATTGCAATAATGACTGAAGAGGGACAATGTAGAAGCCGGCGAAAAAACCAGTGGAAAAGACGAGGCAAGCGAGTCCTAAGTAGTTGATCGACAGTGTGCCCATTAATAAGAATGAGACAGTCATTCCTGCTGCACCGGCCAAAGAAAAATAGGGTCGGATTTTATCTTTTGATAGAAAACCGGCGACGCAACTTCCGATGGCGATCGAGACTCCGAGTAATCCAACGATGTTCGCCATCTTGGTATTGTCGACTCCGAGTGTGGAGCGAAATTCTGGCAGCAGCAGTAATGCAAGGCTTGCGACAAGATAAAAACCAGACCAAGAGGTCAGGACAACGACAAGTGTTTTATCTGCCACCTTGAACGTCTCGCGATGACTGCGAAACAAGTCGAACGATAGACTGCGATTCGGGGAAGCCGGAGGTAATTTGGGAAGCCAACGAACGGCACTGATACCGAGGATTGCGACTGTGATCAGCGTTAATCCTGCAGGCAGTTTTTGCGGTGATTTTTCCGAATGGGGGATGAAAATAATCTCGCCTTGGGAACGCGAATCGGGGGCAGTTGGCTCAACGCTGGAGTCGGTTAAATCAACTGCGGAGACTTGGGGAGAAGGTTCGGTAGGATAATACATGTCGGTCAATGGACCTGCCAGTACAGAACCAAGAATGACTCCGACGTTCGTGAGGGCGAGTACTAAGCCATTGGCCTGGCTAAGTTTTTGGGCGGGAACAATTTCGGGAATGATGCCAAATTTTGCAGGGCCAAAGAAAGAACTTTGAATGGCGAAGAGCAGAAGAGCAAAAAGTGAAATTTCAAAACTTCCCAGTAGTAATCCTAGAGTTGCCGTTGCTGCGATTGGGAATTCGGCCAATTTTACCCATAAGATTACTTTCGCCTTGCTATATTTGTCAGCGAGTTGACCGGCGAATCCGGAGAGTAGTATGAACGGAATTGCGAGAACCAACGCGATATAGCTTTGTGTGCCTGGTCCCAATGCGTTTACCCAAACACCTCCTGCAACAACCATTAACGTAAGAATTTGCTTTAGAATGTTGTCATTCGCTGCACCCAAAAATGAAACGCCGAGTAACGAAAACAAGCCTTGGTTCATAAGTTTGTTCTCAGCGACGGGCTGCAACTCGTCTTCACCGAAATTTGTGCCTGGGTTGGGTTCATCGGTCAGGCTCGGTTGGGGTGCTGAGTTAGCGGAAGCCATCTGTCTGTTTCCTTTCAATCGCAATGTTATTTCGACAACGGGATTCGACAAAATCTTCCGTTAATCGAAGACTATATTTATCAATGCGATTATTTGTGACGCTTGTGCCATGAATTCTATTTTTAAAACAAAAGAATCGCTAGAACATCGTTTTGATTATTAAAGGTGGGGAAGCCTTTGTTGGTTAGAATGCAAATCCATTCGAGGTGTTCCGGTTCCGCCTAGCAGCTATTTCCAGACATCTCTATCCAGCATCCTGTAATTGATCGCTTCGGTAAGGTGATGTGTTTGGATTGTCGTTGACGCCTCCAGGTCGGCAATGGTCCGTGAGAGCCGTAGGACTTTGTCGTGGGCACGGGCTGAGAGCCCTAAATCATCGACGGAGATTTTGAGGATATTGATACATTCCTCATTCAGTTGGCAAAACTGTCGTATTTGTTTGCTAGACATTTGAGCGTTGTAGTTGGTTCGGTCACCATCGAACCTTTCGTATTGTGCTTTTCGGGCATTTTCAACGCATTCGCGTAGTTCGGAGCTGGAGGTTCCAACTCGGGTTGATGAGAGTTCATTAAAGTCCGCGGCTGGAACTTCGACGTGGATGTCAATGCGATCCAGTAAGGGACCGGAGATTTTGCCCATATATTTTTCAACTTGTGGAGGGGAACAATGACAGTCACGGCGCGGATCATTGCGATATCCACAGGGGCA
>WTFU01000113.1 GCA_011523945.1 Mariniblastus sp.
TGTACATATCATCTGACAACATCGTGCCATCAAATGTAAACAGATGAGACCTCAAAACGAGTGCGAATACACCCGCGAGGAATAACGCGACCGTGACGCCAATGAGGTACATAATCCCAATGCGCTTGTGATCGAGTGTGAATGCCCAAGACTTCCAACCCTTTGAACAATTCAAAAAGTTGGTTTCAGGGGTACCGAAAAGTTTTTGCCGCGTGCTTGCATCTACCATAATTCTAGCCTTAGTTTCAGCAAGCTGATTAGGCTCGCTGTTTAGTTGTAAGTTAACGAATCAATTCGCTGAATTGATCAATTCCTACTTCGCATCTCCTGATTGTTCCTTGAGTTCTTTCAGGTAAGCGATTACGTAATCGACGTCCTTCTGATCCAGAATTCCTTTGAAGGAATTCATTTTTGAAACCGGACCATAGCCTTCGACAATGTGTTTTTCCGGGTACCAAATCGAATCGAGAACGTAGTCCTCGTCCACCAATTCAGTTGTCCCGTCAATCATCCTTTCGTTTTTGCCCCAAATCAGGTTCAACGCCGGCCCCGTTGCAGCTTGACCGTCGACCTTATGACAGCCCGAGCAATGGATTTGATAAATCCGCTGACCGTTTTCGAATGGTGTTTTTTCTGCTTCGATCCACTTGGTGTTGTTCTTGCGGTCTTCATCCGAAGTATGAACGATGCAGGCAGTTTTCATTTTCGAGTGACCGGTGCCGCAATACTCATTACACGACAGCCTGTAGACGCCTTCCTTGATTGGTTCGAAGTAGGCGTAAGTGTAACGACCCGGTACGATGTCCTGTTTCTGTCGGAACGCCGGAACGAAGAAACTGTGAAGCACATCCTCCGATTGCATGATTAGCCGAACTGGTTTGTCTCGGACCAAATGGAGTTCGTTTGTCTGGTCACCGTCTTCATAAGTAAATAGCCAGCCGAATTGTTTGGCCGTTACTTGAATTTCCTCCGCGCTCTCCTTGGGAATACGCATTTCAAACCAGGTTTCAGCGCCGACATAGAAAATCCAGACTAGGATGATACTCGGAAGTACCGACCAAAGGATCTCAATGGCCGTGTTGTGGGATGAACTTGGTTCCGGTGCGATCACACCGTCTTTTCGGCGATATTTCACACAAAAGTAGACCATTGATCCTACGATCGCCACGAAGAAGATGAGCGAAATCCAAAAAACTGCCATGTACAGAAAATCAACTTCACCTGCAAACGATGACGCTTGAGTGGGGAACCAATATTCCGTTGCGAAAGGATTGGACGTACCTTCACGGACTAGCGATGATTCAGGAACAGTTGTTCCCTGCATGCTAATTGCTTCGGTGCGTTCTCGTAAGTTTTCCAGTTCGCTATTGTTGGTCTGAGCGAGCATCAAGGGTAATTGCCAATTCATTGTGGTTGTCTATCTCTTTGTGTGATCGTACTAGGATCGTAATTGGACTATTTTTGTTTTATTGGTCATCCGACTGTGGTCGGCAAATAATCGGGATCATCTTTTTTTGTACCTCGCCGGAACAGCCAGTAAGGAACCAAGGTGCCCAGAAGCAGTATCGCTGTCAGTGCACCACCGATTCGCATGATCGCCATTGCCTGAAACGTGTAGCGACCAGTTGATTCGTTAAAAGTGAAGCATCCCAATCCGTAGTTCAGGATGTTGATAGGTGATCCTATTTTTCCTTCCGCTGATTCAACCAAGGCTTGCTCGATCGTGCCGGCGTCATAATTCAGTCCGTGGATGTAACGAACAATTTTTCCCTTGGGAGAAATCAAAATAAATACTGGTGGATGTGAATATAGTTTTTGTTCCCGGACGTACTTGTATCGAAATCCGCAGATGTCAGCCAGTAACTGGATATCATCTTCGTCGCCAGTCAAAAAGTGCCAACCGTCTTGAGAATTTTCACGGTCGAACTTGCTGTATCTTTTGACGTACTTGGCCTTCGATTGTCTCGCCCGGGAAGTCTGTTCATTGGGATCAATGCTTAGTGAAACCATCTGAAAATCTTCATCAACTTTGAACTTGATGTCTCGCAATGTGTCAGTCATGTTTTCTAACTGAACGCTACACAGTTTCGGGCAGTCCGAGTAATTGAATGATAGCATCACAGGTCGTTTGCCATCAAAATATTTGCCAATTTGAACGAATCGATTCTCTTCATCGTGGAATGTAATGTCAGGAACAATGAACTCACCCGTCTGAGAATCGACACCTATGTTTTGACCGACTTTTGGCTTCTCATTAATCCCGTAAGGATCAGAGTTTTTGGATGTTTCAGTGGCCGTTTTGGACGATTGATCTTCTGGTGTTTGTCCAAACGCAAATCCGCCCCAGTTGGCTGCGGCAAAGCACGCGGCCAGGATTAAGGCGATTCGATAGTTTGGTTTGAAGATCATTCTTTTAAAAGTTGCTTAAAAGTCAGTTGTTGTTCGAGTTAGTTTCCGTATTTGGAAACGACCTTTTCCATGGCGAGAGAAATTGGAACTGGAGCTTTTACAAGTTCTTCTTTTTGGGCTTCGATCTCTACTACTGAGGGCATCGCCTCGACACCAGATGCATTCCTAATAAGAAAACTGTTTTGCCAGTGGTAACATAACCCTTGCACAAACATAATTGTCAGCAAGGTGACCAAGGCACTGATTGCACCGACCAGAACGATCACAGGTGTATTAACGTCGTCGTAGCTAGGTGCTTCGTGGGTTGTATTTGAATCGGACATCTTATTCTTTACGCTTTGTGTTTTGTTTTGGTTTACTAATGAATCAATGACAATGAACGATTAATGAACTTCGTGGTTCAATGCTTCGCCAAGCCGAGGATCTTTTAGTGGCACGAGTGGACGATTTCCCGCGATCATGCAGAACATCGCGATGTAAACGGCAATCACCCCAACCATGCACGCGAGATCAATTACAATTCCCATTCCGGTCAGAGTGTAAAGGTTCGCTTCGGGATTCATTTGTGGCATGATCAACCAATAATGATCAACCCAGTGCATTGCTAAAATAAAGACCGCGGAAAACGCCAGCAGTTTTCGGTTTCGGCGGAGTCCACGTCCCATCAAGAGAAAGAACGGGATGAAAAGGTGGCCGACCAACAACAAGATTGAGAGTGTCATCCAGCCCGGTTGATTGATCCGCAGGTTGTACCAGAAAGTTTCTTCCGGAATGTTGGCGTACCAAATCAATAGAAATTGACTGAAGGCAATGTAGCCCCAAAAGATCACGAACCCCTGCATCAGTTTACCAAGGTCATGGTAATGATCGATGGTGATTTCGTCGGTGACACGACCGGTTTTCTGCAACCAGAGGCCAGTCAAAAGAATCGTACAAAGAGCACTCAAAAAGGCCCCGGCAAAAAAGTAAACGGGGAACATCGTACTGAACCAGAGCGCGGAAAGTGACATCTCCATATCAAACGAAGAGAACACGACCGTAACTGCGAACAGGATCATCAACGGTGCCGAAAAGGCTTGCATTCGGGAGGTTAGACTCTTGTCACCCGTTTTATCCTGCTTTAACGAATTGCTTAGAAAGAACCAAGCCATTCCACCCCATACAAGGAAGTAGGCAATGACACGAACGGTGAAGAAGTTCTGATTAAGAAACTGGTACTTCATTTGTTCTAGAGGTGGGCGGTTGGCCACGGTTTCAAACTCAATCTTTTCAGCATCTGTCAGATCGTGCATCGTCCATCCGCCTTGATTCCAACTGTAGATCATGTCACTACCGCTGATTACCGTGGCGAGAATTGGGATGAACAAAATACCAAGTCCCAGTGCACACATCGCATAAAGTTCGGCAACACGTCGAATCGTGACGCTCCAACCCGCACGGGTGAGGTGCATGATGGTGACGAAAAACAGGCAACCTACCGAGATCGAAAGTACAAAACAAAAACTTGTCAGGTAGGTGAACATGAATCGCTTCAAGCCACCTTCGTCGGCGCTCAAAGACAGCATGATTGCTAAGCCGATTCCGATCGCACCAACGATCAACGCCACTGGAGCGGTTCGGAGATGCCCACCGTTAAGTGTTGTGATCGGGGAGGTGATTTTTGCAGGTCTAGTTTCGTGCATTTCAGATCTTGTCTTGTTGTTTTACTGAACAGCCAGAATAGGTTGGTAAAATCCGTTCAGGTTCGCCTGAGCGGAGTCATCTAAAATTAAGGCTTCGGTTGGGTTTTATCTTCCGGGGTGGTCGCTGCCTCACTGTCGCCACTCGCTTTGGAGTCTTCGCTACTCTCTTCATCGCTTACAGCTACGACTGGTTTAATTCCAGTTTCTTGAAGGGCTTTGACATAAGCAACGATCGCCCATCGGTCTTCTGTTGGGATTTGAGCTCCGTAGGGTCCCATCGTGCCACGGCCATTGGAAATCGTTTCAAAAATACGACCGAGTGGATTCTTCTCTGGGTTGCTGACGGTTGCGTCGTGCAATGATTTGGCGGAAGTCCACTGTGCTTTGCCGGTGGCTGCCAGAGCGACGGCGCGTTGATTGACAAGTCCATCGCCATTGGCGGCATAGCCGTGACAGGCCGCACAGTAAATATTGAAACGTACCTGTCCTCGCTCCAACAATGCCTCGTCGACAGTGATCTCTTTGGGAAACTCGGTCACGTACATGCTGACGTCTTCTTCCGCGGGTGCCGCTTGAGCTTCGTCTTGCGTTCCAAGACTCGTGCGGACCGAACCTTGCGGTGTCGTTAATGAAACGGTGGGCACATAATCGCTTTTAATACCCTGATATAGCTCGGTATCAGCATCGAGTTGCCCTCGGGCGACTGAACCTTCTACAGGGGCTCGCATGACTCGCTCGTCTGCAAACAAGTAACGATCGTTCATCATGATCGGACTTACAGTTTGGGTTTTTGATTTATCTTGCCAGTCCATATCCGGAACAACATGGAGCCGCGGTGCCCGACTGGTCATTCCCATCGCCCGGAAAATTGCGACTGGAGGGAGTAACAGCAGGATCGCACCCATCAAGGCCACCAATCGCAGCCAACTAGGCAGGTTGTTGTCGGTGAGATCTCGCCGGCATTCATCGATGGAAACGGCACCCCACTCATTAAGTTGAGCTTCGGTCGAACCGCGATCGAATTGCTCATCAGCCTCTTCAATCATCAAAAAGAATTTATCGTTGGTCGCTCGCTTGAATCGGGAAATCCGATGCAGTGGATTTGAAAGCATTGGAAGTTTGTTCAGGAACCACATTCCAAAGAAAGTTGCAAATGCACTGGAAAGTACGATGACTTCAAAAGTTACCGGAATGTTTGCCGGAAGACTGAAGTACGGTTTGCCTGAAATTTTAAAACGATAGCCGGGAAATACGGGTGACTCGTCAGTGCTGAATTCTCCCAGTGATCCACCGTTGGTGTACCACTGCATTCCCAAACCAATAAATACCGCACCGACAGCAATGCCGAGCACAATGAACGGAAGAATCGTTCGCTTGATTCCCAAGGCTGGATCAATGCCATGCACCGGAAACGGTGAAAAGGCATCGGTCTTTGTATAACCTGCTTGCCGAGCTTGGTCGCATGCTTGTACCAGCGATTCCGGGTCATCGAATTGGGCAACCAATCCGATTAGTTTGGAGTTTTCGTCGGTATTGCTGTTTGTATTTTCTTCAGCCATTTTTCTTCAGTCTCTGTTGTAGCTTGGTTAGCCAATGTCTCTTTTGTTTGCCGATTCCGAGGGCCTCGAAGTTCGGCAAGAACTTATGCTCAATTAATGATCTTTTGGTCGCGGCATGACGCCTTTGACTTCCGCCATTGCGATGACTGGCAAGTAGCGGCAGAACAGCGTGAACAGTGTAAAGAACAATCCAAAGCTTCCAATTAGCATCAGGATGTCTACCCAGGTTGGATGAAAGTAAGCCCAGCTCGAGGGAACAAAGTCTCGACAAAGGGAGGTGATCGTAATCACGAATCGCTCAAACCACATTCCAATGTTCACAAAGATGCAAATGATCACCATGAACCAAGGTGTCGTTCGGCACCACTTAATCCAGAACACTTGCGGGATTAAGACGTTGCAACTGACCATAATCCAATAGGCCCACCAGTAGTTTCCAAACGCTCGGTTGTAGAATGCATAACTCTCGTAGGGAACGCCCGAATACCAGGCGATAAAGAACTCAATTCCATATGCGGTTCCCACCATCATGCCTGTGGCCATGATGATTTTATTCATGTTTTCTAGGTGCCTTAAGGTGATCAGGTTTTCCAGTCCATATAGTTTACGAACTGGAACCAACAAAGTGACAACCATCGCGAATCCACTGAAAATCGCACCCGCGACAAAGTAAGGCGGGAAGATCGTGGTGTGCCAACCGGGAACCTGAGAGACAGCAAAGTCAAAACTAACGATGGTGTGAACACTCAAAACCAAAGGCGTCGCGAGCGCGGCTAGAATGGTGTAAGCGATCTCGTAACGATGCCACGCTCGGGCCGAACCAGTCCAGCCAAGCGAGAGAAGTCCATAAACGAACTTGCCAATCTTTGATGTACAGCGGTCACGGAAGGTCGCGATATCGGGCACCATCCCCATGTACCAAAACAAAATGGAGACGGTGGCGTAGGTCGAAACCGCAAACACGTCCCACAAGAGAGGACTTCGGAAGTTGGGCCACATCGCCAGGTGTTCGGTGGGAATTGGAAACAGCCAGTAAAAGACCCACACGCGTCCAATGTGAACACCTGGAAAGAGTCCGGCACAGACAACCGCGAAAATGGTCATCGCCTCCGCCGCGCGGTTGATACTTGTTCGCCAGTTTTGACGGAACAAGAACAGAATCGCTGAAATCAGCGTTCCCGCATGTCCAATACCAACCCAGAAAACGAAGTTGACAATCGGCCAACCCCAATAAGCGGGATTGTTGTTTCCCCAGACACCGACACCGTCCATCAGGAGGTGTCCGACACATCCGCCGAGAACCATTAAAAGTGAGATGGCGGCACCGAGAACGATAAACCAGATCTTTGGCGGTTTATCCGCTTCCCAGATACCACAGACCTCATCCGTTACGCCAGCATAATCAAGACCACCAAGAATCAGTGGAGATCGTTCACCCGCGTCATCATATGTATTGTCTAAACTTGGATTGACCGTAGCCATCAAATAAATCTCTTTGTGGATGTTTAAGTTTTTGTATCGTCGTGATCCGGGCGGCATCCACCCAGGGCTCTTTTTTCAGCCTTCGAAATCTGACAGTTTAAAAAACAAATACTGTCGCAATCGAAGAACTGACAAACGTTATTTTTCCGTCTCAGCTTTATGTTCGCCATCAGCATGATCATGAGCGGCCTTACCGTCGTGATCATCCTCATGTTTCGTGTCCGCGTGATGGCTATGATCGTCGTCATGACTATCATGACCATGCTCCCCGTGTGAACCGTGACCTCCGTGGTGACCTACGGAATTCCGATCGTCAATATCACGCAAGGCTTCATGCGGATTTCGCACGCGTGCGAGGTACTGGGTTCGCGGTCGATTGTTTAATTCTTCAAGCATTGAGTATGCTCGTGGGCTGGCATGTGCTTTTGCAACATCGCTCTCAAAATTGTGCAAATCACCAAACTTAATGGCCTCGGTTGGACAGGAGTCCTGGCAGGCAGTGGTGATTTCGTTTGGACCAATTTTGCGATGTTCGACTTTCGCTTTGATCTTTCCAGCTTGAATGCGTTGAACACAGTAGGTGCATTTTTCCATTACACCGCGACTGCGAATGGTGACCTCAGGATTCATCATTAAGTTTTGCAGTTTTCGGTCGCCCTCTGGAACCTTGTCAGCGCCGGGGTACTTGAGGAAAGTTTCTGCATCACTGTAGTTGAAGAAGTTGAAACGACGCACCTTGTATGGACAGTTGTTGCCGCAGTATCGAGTGCCGATACAGCGGTTGTAAACCATATCGTTTAGACCCTCATTGCTGTGAACCGTTGCGGCGACCGGACAGACCGTCTCACATGGAGCGTTCTCACAGTGGTGACAGGCAACAGGTTGGTGGACAACCTGAATCTCATCCGGTGTCGAATTAGTTTCGTCGTTGTCGGTAAGACTATCAGGGGTTTTGATGTAGAGGTTGTCGCCGTAGTAGCGGTCAATTCGCATCCAATGCATTTCCCGGCCGCGCCAAACATCATCCTTGCCAACAACGGGGATGTTGTTCTCCGCCTGACAGGCGACGACGCACGAGTTGCAACCAATGCATTTATTTAGATCGATGGACATCCCCCAGACGTTTTCGTAGGTCGTTGGAAGGCCTTCGGAGTTCAGGTTTTCATAATCAACGCGGGCGCCCGGTGTTAAGTCAAACAGCTCGTGATGCATGTGAAAGGCTTCAGGCCACTTGTGTTTCTGTCCCTCTGCCCATTTTTCCATCTCTGGCGTGTCGTCCACCGGTGGCTTTTGCTCGTCCAGGTCGTTCGTTGTGAAACTAACCTGATTCAAAACGGGGAGAGCTCCCGATTTGTTAGCCGCCGATTTTGTCTTGGGTGGTAGCTTATCGGTTTGAAGCGGATATCGCTCCAAAAACTCTTGATAGCTGTCGAGGCTACCTTCGCGGATAAGTCCGCTGCGGTCACTCTCTTTTTTGCTCGGATCGCGAAACATTCTCGCTTGAATTTCGTCACGAGCAGTTGCATCAATTTCCCACGGCTCCTGAACGATTGCCAGTCGATACAGTGTTGACGTGGATACAACTGCTCCAGCATCGGCTGTCTGTACAAGCCAATGGTTGTTCTCTGCAGATCGAATAGGATTCACATCAACACCCACTGAATCAACGCCGGTGTCTTGGTCACCACCGACTCTTCCAGCCAGTGTCCGTCCGTAACCCGTTTCAATCCCGATTGAACCATCCGCCTGACCGGGCTGGATGACTACCGGGATCGTAATGTCTTTGCCGTTCAAAGTGACGCTCATCAGAGTCGCCTTCGACTTCGACGACATTCCATGTTGATGTAGGTTGAACTGCTTCGCTGTTCTTGGGCTAACAGATGCAACGTTGTCCCATGCTACCTTGGTGAAAAAATCTGGTAGCTCTTGAAGCCATGAATTATTCGCAAAGCATCCGTCGTACAACGAACTGCTTGGGTTGAAGACAATTTCAAGGCCGCTCTCTTTTCCCCAGAGCCTGCTCCACTGATCGCTTGGTGTGCAATCCCAGCTCGATGGTGTGCCGGTTATTGAGGCACTGACTTCCGGTGCCATTTCCGCTGAAACGAAACCATCGTGAACTGCTTTTTTCCAAGCAGCTTCATTCATTGGATTGGTTTCTCGAACAATCGCCTGGCCATCGGTCACTTCTCTGCCCATCAGAATGGCCAGGGTTTCCAAGTCAGACTTCCCACCAAAGAGTGGATTGATAAAGGGCTGTCCAAGTAGAACCGATCCATTGTTGGCGTAACCATCTTTCCAACATGCCAGAGGATGAGCGACCGCACTGATCCATTTACATTTGGCACCTGTCTCGTTCTTGAACGAAGCGATATGCAGTGACTTTTCGACTTTGCTTAGCGCATCTCCCAAACCTAATTCCCGAGGGGCATCAAACACGGGGTTGCCACCGAGAATAATGACGGTCTTGAACTGACCGGCCTTTAATTTGGTGGCGAAATCGTTGATCGCGCTGATGGTAGAAGGACGTTTCGGATCAGAAACTTCAGTGAATGTGATCGTCTTACCGTGGTTGCCAAGTTTGTCATTCAAACTGTGCACCAATGCGTGAACCTTTGGCGACTGCTTTTCACCGGCGACGATAACGCATTGCCCTTTGTGAAGCACGAGATCTGAAGCCATCGCGGCGAGAACTTTTTTGCGGTAAGGCAGTGTAGGATCGACAGCTCCATCCTCTACCTTGCCGATTTCTTCTGCCAGTTGTGCCGCGAAGCCTTCGATGTCGGAGCTTCGAACAGCGATGCGGTGATCCGCCGCTGCACCCGTGGTTGTAAACTGGCTTTCAACGACATACATCCGGCTCATTTTTTTACTATCAGCATCGCGCCCCTTGGCAAACTTAACGCTGTTAGCAACTCCGGAACCAACGGTTGATAAAATGTCTGCGTCGAGTGAGACGATAATCTTGGCTTCGTCTAGTTTGTAATGAGCACGAAGGGGACGACCAAACGCCAGCTTACTTCCTTCACGAGTGTTGTCATCTGAAACCGGTGAGTAACTGAACCACTGGCCACCCTTACTGGTAAACTCGTCCTTCAACCTCATCATGCTTGGAGACGAAGTTGGATGGGCAACAACCGCGACTGAACTGGCATCGCTGAATTTACATGCGTTGACCAGTTCGTCAAAATTCGTCTCAGATAATTCATCACCGCCAAGAGGCGCTCTTAGGCGATCGGGATCGTAGAACTCGAGGATCCGTGCCTGAGTAAACGACGTCGACGCGCCCATCGAATCGGGATGCTGTGGGTTACCATCGAGCTTGATTGGTCGCCCGTCAAAACTGGTTCCAAGAATTGGCTGAGAGATACCTCCCAGTTCAGTCAGGGACGCGTATTTTACAGGAACCCCGGGGATGCGGTGCTGAGGGCGAAACGCGAACGGCGCAATTTTCTCTTCCTCGTAACGACAGCCCGTTACTCCACCGAGTGCCAACGAAGCACCCATCAACTGCAACCATCGTCGACGGGAAAAACCGTCGGTGTGGTGCTCGGTTGCTGAACCGAAGTCACGATCAATTGCCTCGTTGAATTCGTTTGAATCCACAGGCAGATTTAAATTGGAAATTTGATTGGTTTTGTTCGTGCGAGGTTTGTTCATTTCTGGATACTTCAGATGGTTTCGTGTCGTAAGGTGACAATTAACTTCGAGCCACTAACGATGACACGTTGAACAGTTGACGTTTGGATTGACATTGAGCTTCTCAGCCCATTTCTTGTGATACTCTTCTGGATTTTCAGGTACAAAATCCAATTGAGTGACAAGTTGTGGATCTCGAATGTTTGGGGTTGGGTTGCGATGGCAGTCGAG
The DNA here is from genome assembly GCA_011523945.1 of Mariniblastus sp. Lineage (GTDB taxonomy): Bacteria > Planctomycetota > Planctomycetia > Pirellulales > Pirellulaceae > Mariniblastus. The sequence continues at coordinate 11,003 of WTFU01000113.1, forward strand.
ACACCATTTCATCGAAAGCGGTTCGACTTGGGTTACGATTTCCATCTTGTCGATTCGTCCGTGGCACGAAACACAACTAACACCTTTATTCACGTGAGCACTGTGATTGAAATAAACAAAATCAGGCAGATCGTGAACGCGTTCCCATAACACAGGATCATTGTCTTCGAGACTAACTCGAATTGGCTTAAGAAGCGTACTTTCACCCCGAATGATTCCAAGATCACGCTCACCTTTGGTCGTTCGGCTTCCGCCGTGACAGTTTCCGCAGGTTGCTGTTGGTGGAATCGCAGCATGCCCTGCTCTCTCCACTGTGTTGTGACAGTACCGGCAATCCATTTTCAGTTGCCCGGCGTGAAGCTTGTGGCTAAACGGCACCGGTTGCTTGGGTTGATGGCCGACGTTCACGATCTTCGGACTGATGGCCGCGAACAAACACGTGGCTAAATAACCCCCGACTACGACGGCAGTTGCCGCAGCAAGGAAAGTAAACTTGTTAACCCAATTCGGGAAATGAAACTCTTGCATTCAAATCACCATGCGAGACGCTGGACGTCCGGCGAAAAATGAAGTGTGGATAAAAATCGAGCGGATGGTTTCCGTGTAACCAGATCTTTTCACAATCGCTCGACTGTTAATTAACCGGAAACTTTAGTCCAAAGATACTTTTTGGTCGACGTGTAAAAACGTCGCAGTACTTTAGGGGGGTGTAAAAACCGTTCTACCCTTTAATTATCGGGTGAATTGAGGGCGTTTCTTTTGGGGAAAGCCTAATAAAATCTTAACGCACACCGATCTTTAATGTTAAAATACGATCCCTTGAAAACGTTTTTAGGAGGTTAGTTTTCCGCAAAATATAGGCTGAGAGTTTGAGTTGCGAATGATCCGTTTTCTGGGATTTAGAGTTAGTTTCTTTGGGGGGGTTTGAGCGTTAAGTGTGGATAAAATGTTCGTTCTTTTTCGATGAAAAGCTCCGTATTATTTGGACTCGATAAGATTTTCTGTTTGGAAAAATGACTGAACGTGCATGCTTGCAGCCATTGATTTTCTTATTGTGGACATTCAGCGGCTGGAATCGGTTGCCAGGAGCACGGATTGATCACGTACAAATGACTAGAATGGATGCGCCCAGTTGAGCTGTTCTTCTCCGTCAGTGCCAAAGCTTGGAACTAAGAAGTAAGTGGGTATAGAAATATGGATATAGAAATTCAGGTCAGCCGGAGGGTTTTGGGGATGCGGCGTAGCTTTCAATTTTCACTTATGTGTCTCTGTTTAACTTTGGTGGCCTGCAATGCACCGGTCCTCGACCAGGCCTCGACCTCTTCTCTGTCTGACCAGAGGTTCGGTGCGATAGAAGGTGAGCGGCTGGAGGTTTCTTGCGGGCAGTGTCAGTTCGGTATGCAGGCGGCGGGATGTGATCTCGCCGTTCGGATCGAAGGTCAAAGTTATTTTATCGAGGGGACATCAATCGATGACCATGGCGATGCTCACGGGGAAACTGGATTTTGCAACTGCGTCCGAGAGGCGATCATTTCAGGTGAACGCCAGGGCGATCGATTGGTTGTAAATAGATTTGAACTACTGCCGTTGAAAGGTGATTGAGGCGCATATCTCGATCGTTTGGCGCAGCACCGGTGATCGTTAAATTACTGGCAAAACTCAGGCTCAGATCAAGACTTATTTTTTTTCGTCACTGATGCGCATCAGTTTCTTTTCGGTTCGAACAAGCAGGTCGTCCCCAATGACAATGGGACTGGCCATCAGCGAGGACTCAAACTTATTCGTCGCAATTTTGGACAGATCTGTCGAGCAGGTGACGACCGTCATGAGCCCCTCTCGACTGGAGAGGTAGAGGTTGTCACCAGCGAGCAGCGGAGAAGATGAAAAGTTACCGTTGATGCGTTTTTCGTTGAGCATCTTTCCGGTTGCTGCTTCAAGAACGCGTAGAATGCCTCTGTCAGAGATGGCATAAATTTTCCCATTTCGTCCGATCAGGCTGGGCATGTTCGGTGCTTTTTTGGGTTGCGAGCGCCAGATGATACCAGTCTCGGTTATATCGCCGCGTCCGGTCGGATCGACAGCAACCAAACTAGATTTCATGTATCCAGTAGAGAATACAATCAGCCCCGATTGGTAGGCTGGCATCGGCGTGATTGAAAACCCAGCCCCATGATCCGCCCGCCAGAGTTCTTGTCCAGTGTCGGGGTTGTATCCTGCGACCCACTGAGCGCCAGGTATGACAGCCTGTTTAATTCCATCGACCTCTATGATGATGGGCGTGCAGTACGCTTTTCGGTATTCACCATCACTGGCGCGGATGGGGGGTCGGTTGGTTTTCCAGATATCTTTTCCGGTGTTAAGTTCAACCGCAACGATATATTGCAAGTCGGTTCCGTCGCAAACAATGATAACTTTGTCGTTGAAAATGATCGGCGAACTGCCTGGTCCAACGCTATGCTTGACGACAAACTGACGGTTCCAAACTACTTCTCCGGTTGACTCTTCGACGCACCAGGTGCCGTAATTTCCGAAATGAAAAATAACCTTGCCATCTTTGATCGCCGGCGTAGGCGAGGCGTATGAATTCATCGGGTTAATGGGTTCGGGAGATTTGATTTCGTGCAGAATGACATCATGAATAATTTTGCCGTTGTTGATGTCGACACAGATAGCATGTAACTCGACTGAAGAGGCGACTGTTTTGATTTGAGCAAGTCGATCCCCTTTCAGTTTGGCTGCGATTTCATCAGGCGACGCAGCACTGGTGATCGAGGTAGTTAGCCAAACTTTATTTCCGGTGTAAACAGGCGAAGACCAGCCAGTGCCTGGAATTGCAGTCTCCCATACGGCTTGACTGGAAGCTTCAAATTCGATGGGGGGGCGAGCGTTGGGTTTTGCAATTCCGGTACCATCAATTCCTCGAAATTGGGACCAGTAGTTAGTGGTTTCTTGTGAGTTGGCCAATTGCAATGTCAGGCTGCCGTAAACAAGAAGGGTCAGATAAACGATGCTTCGAATCATGTTCAGGTTCCAGACTTTATATTGCTTTGTGTTGATAAACGGATTTGGTATTTATTAACGATTGAAAATTCGGCCGGGGCAATGAGTTGCTGTTGAGGAAAGCAAGGCATTGATTTCTCCGGTTTGAAAACCAGGCACCATCGCATCGTACTTTAAAGAAAGTGCTGAGTGCAATCTTAAAGGGAGCGAAGGCTGGCATCTCACGGAGCATTTTTTTTCAGTTTTCGCTGAAGCGTTCGGCGAGGGATATCGAGTCGGCGCGCAGCCTCGGAAATATTTCCGCCAGAATCCGCAAGCACGCGTTGAATGTGTTCCCATTGGGCTTCTGCCAATGATGGCGGAGGGAAGTCGGGAGTTGGGGTTTCCCGCGATTCACCAAATGCGGCCAGTACTTGATCGGCGTCGGCGGGTTTGGTGATGTAGCCTACCGCACCGAGTTTTACGGCTTCAACGGCGTTGGTAATGCTGCCATACCCGGTCAGAATTACGCATTTGGTATTCGGTGAAATTTCCCGAATTTTCCGCAAGACATCGAGTCCGGATTTCCCCGGCATTTTTAGATCGAGAACAGCCCGTTGGGGTTGGTGAGTTTCGGCCAAAGCAATGGCTGTTTCGAATCCTTCTGCAGCGAAAATGGTCCAACCTCTTCTAGCCAGCGATTTTTCGAGGCGCTGCCGAAGCACATCATCGTCATCGACGATTAAAATTGTTTCGGCTGTCGACACATCAAACTTTCTAAAGGTACTTGGTTTAGGTGAGGTTAAACTTTTTTGGAAATCGGCAATCTAAGCTGTTAGAAGAAGTAAACAATATTGGCGTATTGTGTTACTGTTTTCAATATGCCTTCGATCAGAACGGAAGCTCTCATTTTGTTTTGGCACGCGTAAATGCTTAGCGATCATGGACTGGAAAATCATTTCAATTCACCCGAGTCCACTTTGACGGGAAGGCAGACTGTTACGCAAGTTCCTTCGCCACTTGCCGATTCAAACTCGACAGTTCCGCCGAGGCGACGAATTACATTTTTAGCGAGAAAGACACCTAATCCCATTCCTTCGCCGGGAGGTTTGGTTGTGTAAAAAGGTTCGCTGACACGGCTGAGTTCTTGAGCCGACATGCCAGGCCCCTGGTCGCGTATTTCCCATTTCCATTTTTTATCAAGTCGCTCGACGGCAACTTTGATAGCTCGGTCAGAGGGATCGGCATCTAAGGCGTTTTGAACCAGGCCGCGCATTGCCTGGCTTAGTCCAATTAACGGAATGTTGAGGTTCTCAGTATGAGCTGCATCGGGGAGGATCAGTTGGACGCGGCCTTGTCCGCGCAGGCCCTCGAGTAACAGGTTGGAAAAATTTGCAACTGACACAGTTTGAATTGGCTCACCGATCGCTTCCCCGGCGTGACTTGCCATGCGGTCGAGAATTGCTCGACAGCGATCCAACTGGCTTCGAATTAAATGAACATCTTCAATTACATCCTCGGCTCCTGGAAAATCAGGTGGATTTTCTTCGAATGCCTGCTCGACATCGCGAGCTACAATAGCGATTGTGCTGAGGGGTGTGGCAAGTTCATGGGCTGTTCCTGCCGCAAGCGTGCCGAGTGCCTCAATCTTATCGCTATTGGCACGAAGGGTTTGAGCCTGGCGAACGTGTTGCTGTTGCTCTCTGAGCTCATCCGTTAAACGAGTCATGAAGTAGACGATGACACTTGAGCAGGTTGCAAAAGCGGCCAAAATGCCGATATGAGCCAAGGAAACATCTTGGCGACTGCGAATTGTATCGAGTCCCAAATCGAGCTGCTCAATATCGTAATGCTCGAACATGAGTCCGGCGAAACAAACGACCGTGAGAACGTTAATTGCCCAAGCCCAACGGCGGTTTAACATGAGTGCACAGAGGCTGAGATTTACGAAAAAGAACAGGTAAAACGGGTTGTTCGGGCCTCCTGTTGTGAAAAGCAAAGTGGTGAGTGACAACATGTCCATTACAAGGATCAAGCCGAGGATTAGATCCCACGGGAGAACGGAGTTCTGGTTTTCCGAGTTAGCATGCATTCTTTCATCAATTTTTCTCCAACGTTTAAACCAAAACGTAAGAAAGAGATTGGATAAGGCAGTTAGCAGGATGACGACAGCCATCGCCCACGACATTGGAATTTGAGTTTTGAAAAACGCAATCGAACCGAAAATGGTGACCACTTGCCCAACAACGGCAACCCAACGCAATTTCAAAAGCCAGGACGCGTTTAGATAATGCTGGTTGGGGGAGGTTTTTGGCAAAGAGTTTTCAGACATGCGTTTTCCAAAGAGAAGACTTGGTATACTAGCGACTCTACCAGCACCGATTGCTAAAAATGATGAATGCAATGACAAAAAACAGTTCGAAGAGTGAAAACTTAACCGAAGTTCCGGCTGATGTCCCGTCAGAAATTGATGATTTTCAGTACCACTCTAGCGAACAGAAAAAATCTCCGCAGCTAAGTCATCGCGGCTTGACCATCATGTTGTCTTTTATGTGCCTGGTTCCGGTGGTGACAATCCTGGTTTTGTGGAATTATTTGCCGCCTGTTTTTGAAGGTCAACTCAACGCATCGGTCACCGCTGAGAATCTACCAGGTGCGGATTTTTATAGTATCGATTATTACGATCGTCCTCCGGTAGAGGGCGGCGAGATCACGATTTACAACCACAGCGATGTTGACTGGACTCATCTGAACATTCAGGTGAACGGGAATTATCAAGTTTACGATGTTGAACCGATCCCAGCACAGGGGAAAAAAGTCTTTGAGTTGAGTCGGTTTTTGAATCGGACAGGCGCGAGATTCAGTCTTCAGTTTAATGAACTGGAGCGTGTGCGAATCTACGCCAGGCGCCCCACGAAGGATCGAGCAACTTATTATCAAGCCTTTGAGACGCAAAACCCTATCCCCGAGAGGTATGTGCCGGTCGCACTGTTGCTCGGGGTTTTCGGAGTCTTGTTGCTGATTGCTGCCTTCATTTTCGTTAAATTGGGTGCGACAGCGAGTGCATCCTGATGGGGAAGCTTTTTGAAAGTTGGATCCAGTTCTTTATTCGTAGAATTCAGTTGATTCGAGTTTGCTTATAAGTGAGAATCAGGAGCGTTGAACGAGGTTGAACGGTTGAATAAATTCAGCTATCAATCTCACTTGCTTCTTTTCTCGTTTCTTTCTTTTTTGAGTAGCAACAGTGCCAAAGATTTTGGTAGTCGATGATTCTTCGGTCGACCGTATGCTTGTCGGAGGGCTTTTGGGAAAAGAGCCGACTTGGCAAGTAGAATTTGCTGTTGATGGCAAAGATGGGTTTGACCGCTTATCGGATGTCGCGACAACTCCAGATGTTATCGTGACAGATTTACAAATGCCGAAGATGGACGGGCTCGAACTGGTTCGCCAGGTTCGAAAGTCACACCCTCTTATCCCGATCGTTTTGATTACCTCGTTTGGAAGTGAGCAAATTGCGATCGATGCTTTGCGGGCGGGTGCAACCAGTTACACCCCCAAAACAATGCTTCAGTCCGCATTGATCCAGACCATCAAACAGGTACTCGAGATGTCTAATCGGATGCAGCATATTGTCGCCGAAAGTGAGACATCGACTGGACACATTTCGAGGTATTACGTTTTAGAGAACGAGTCCTCAATGATTGGGCCAACCATTGAGGTTCTGCAAGAGAACTTGCCGAGTTGGTCGGGCCGAGACCGGTTGCAGATCGGTATGGCTTTAGACGAAGCTCTCGTTAATGCAATGCACCACGGTAATCTCGAAGTCGATTCAAGTTTGCGAGATGGCGAGGACGGAACTCGGTATTACGAAGAGATCCAAGCTCGGAAAGATATCGAGCCCTACGTTAACCGTAGAGTTCGAATAGAAGCTGAGTTTTCGGACAAACATATTTGCGTGCAAATCTCTGATGACGGTCGCGGGTTTGATCCTAAAAAAGTTCCGGATCCAACTGCAGAATCAAATCTCCATAAGGTCAGCGGGCGTGGATTATTTTTGATTCGTTCTTTCATGGATCAAGTCGCACACAATGCGGCGGGCAACCAGATCACAATGACTAAGTTACGAAGAGACTAATGTTTTAAAGTGAATGGCTCACACCACCGTTTAGTTTTGAGTTTATTCCGCAACACAAATAAAATTTACGAAGGCAATAGGCATGAAGTACGATCCCGGGAAATGGCTGCTCAATTTGGGGGTCGTGCTTTGGTTTATTGGGTTTGGATTTGTATTTTATCAGCAATTCCTGTGGTTTTCAGTTTTCGCGGTTACGGGTTTGTTGTCGTGCTACTTTGGTTACGTACTTCGTAAGCCCGTCGATGAGAACCCATCAGCGTAAACGGATGCCGAGTGTCGGCTCCATCTTGAATGTTTGATCACTGTTTGTAACGTGTCTTTTGCTTTTCTTTTGTTTCGGCGTGGGTTGATGATCTCGCGTTCTGCGATCCGAGTTGTTGTCTTGGGCCGAGTATCTCTGTTGCCGTTTGGAGGCAAACAATTCCGAATGTTTTTGACATTGGTACGCCTTAATTTAACTCCCAACCAAGCGTATCGTTTGCGGATTGTTGTCTAGACGGCGATATAGATCAAACTGAGAAATTAGGTAGCTTGATGGGTGTTTCCTAGATCCGTTTGATCGACTGTATTTTGCTATGGGCTGGAAATAGCTGTTTCCGTGGATACCGCAGATGGGCTGAAGACCGGTATTTAAATTTTTAGCATCAGAGCATACATTAACGTGCTGTCAGGGAAAGAAACGGAAGTGACTTCTAAACGTAGCACCGAAGAGGTTTTCTTACTTGGCGCGGCAGTAATTCTGCTTGGAATTAACAGTGATCCGCGATTTTTTTGTTGGATGATGATTGATCACTAAAAATTCAAAACCCAAGTAATTGTTGATCGTCTGAAACTCATGAAATATTCGTTTACGCTATTTATTGCTCTGTTAGCGAGTTGGCTGCTTTGGTCGGGTCACTTCGAACCGTTTATTTTGTTTCTCGGCCTTTTGTCTTGCATTTTCAGTTTGTGGATTTGCCATAGGATGAAAATTGTCGATGAAGAGTCGGCTCCGATTCAGCTCGGTATCCGGCCTTTTACGCATTACGCTCCCTGGTTAATCAAAGAGATCTTTAAATCGAATATTGAAGTCACGAAAATTGTGCTCTCACCGGAATTAAAACTCCAGCGGAACATGATTGAAGTTGGCGCCAACCCAAAAACGGAACTAGGCCGAGTTATTCTTGCCAATTCGATTACGCTAACTCCTGGCACAGTTTCCGTTGGCATGGAGAAAGATCGAATTCTCGTTCACGCTCTTTCATTTGAAGGTGCCGAGGAAGACCTTTCTGGTGATATGGATCGCCGCGTCTGCCGGTTGGAGGGGAAATAAGTCATGGATTTTCTTTTAGCCGAAACGGAAAACAATATTTCGTTGTTTAATAACTATGCTTTGGTGGTAACGTCAGTTGCGATTCTGGTAACTATGATTTTGGCGTTGATCCGTGCGATGTTGGGGCCGACGGTTTTTGACCGCGTGCTTGCCCTTAATATGTTCGGAACCAAAACAGTTTTACTGATATGCGTGATTGGTTTTCTGACCGACCGCACGGACTTTCTGGATTTAGCCTTGTTGTACAGCTTAATGAACTTCATTGGCATGGTCGCGCTGTTGCGATTTTCAGAGTACGGGAGCTTTCGTGAGGAAGGAGCCGATATCGGTTCGAGTGTAAAGTCATGATGGTATTGATCAGTATTTTGACTTGGATCCTTCTGCTTGCCGGATCTTTTTTCGCGGTGGTTGGCGGTATTGGAATTGTCCGTTTGCCGGAGTTCTTTTCGCGCCTGCATGGTGGTGGAATAACCGACACCCTTGGTGCTGGTTTGATCATTGCAGGACTTCTTTTTCAGGGAGAACTAAGTTTAGTAACAGTAAAGCTGTTGATGATTTTGTTCTTTTTAATGGTCACTAGTCCGACGTCCTGTCATGCCTTGGCCAAGTCAGCGATGACACAGGGGTTTAAGCCTGTTTTAGAAGTCGATACTTTAGATACAAATAAAAATTAACTTAGACCAGGACGGTTATTTTCAAAGATGATGGATTTCATTGTCATCCCGATACTCGCGCTTCTCGCCGCTACAGCGGTGACGGTTGCGAGAATTCGAAATCTTTGGGCGGCCGTAATGTTTACCGGGATCTATAGTTTCCTCAGTGCCAGTTGGATGTTGATACTCGACGCTCCGGATGTGGCATTTACCGAGGCGGCGGTTGGTGCCGGAATCACTACGATTTTGATGCTCGCGACGCTTTCCTTAACGCCACGTCGGCAACGAAAAAGCGGTCGATTGTCGAGTGAAGATTTTGAAGAGCGCCCCTCAAAATCACCACTAGTACCACTCTTGATCGTGACGATTACTGGATGTGCACTGGTTTATGGCACATTTGATATGCCTCACTTTGGAGATCCAAATGCGCCAATTCAGGTTTACCCCAACCCATCCTTTGTCGAAAAATCGCAGCCGGATATGCACGGGCTTCCGAATGTTGTCACGGCAGTTCTCGCGAGTTACCGAGGCTATGACACATTAGGCGAGACCGCGGTGATTTTCACAGCAGGTATTGCTGTATTATTAATTCTCCGAAAAAACACAGATGACCAGAGCAGCTCTGAATCCCAGTCGGTGACAGGAGAGAATGCATGAATTCGTTTCCTATCATTCGTGTCATCACGAAGCTATTGATACCCTATATTTTGCTGTTCGGTTTGTACGTCCAGTTCCATGGCGATTTTGGTCCAGGTGGTGGATTTCAGGCGGGAGTGATTTTTGCTGCGGCATTAATTCTATATGGATTGGTTTATGGACTTCCCGCGGTTCATAAAGTTGCGCCACCGAAGGTAATTGAAAAGCTAACTGCGTTAGGCCTGTTGGTTTATGCGGGTACCGGTCTGGCCTGCATGTTGCTGGGCGGAAATTTTCTCGACTACGATATGCTAAATCACGGATTTCTGACAGAACTACCCGCCGCTTTAGATTTTCTACCGGGTGACAAGCCACACCACTTTCTTCCGGAAGGACAGCACCTCGGTATTTTTTTGGTTGAGTTGGGAGTTGGCATTACTGTCACGGCAGTTATGACGATGATCTTTTATGCCTTTGCCGGTCGAGAGCGGGTGACCACATGACCGAAATACTAGGCCTTTATAATTATTGGATTGTTATTTTCCTGATGATGACCGGTTTCTATATCGTCATCGCTCGCGAAAATTTGATCAAAACTATTATCGGTTTGAACATTTTTCAGACGTCCGTGTTCTTGCTTTATATCACCATGGGAAAAGTCACTCATGGAACGGCTCCAATTTTAAAAGCTTCTCACGGTGGTGAGAGCCATGGAGTTGAGGGGCATGGGGCTGATCATGGGCATGAATTGCATGTGGCGGCCGAGGGTCATGTTGATTTAGGTGTCGACGCTGTCAAAGAGGTTTATTCTAACCCAATCCCAAGTGTTTTAATGTTGACGGCCATTGTTGTGGGGATTGCCACAACGGCATTGGCCTTGGCACTGGTCGTTCGTATTCGAGAAGAGTATGGAACGATTGAAGAGGACGAGATCCTAGAAATGGATCGGAACTCTTGATCGAACAACTGCCAGTTTTAGTGATCGTTATTCCCTTGATGGCGGCTCCGCTATTCGTGTTGATTGGCAACCGAAAGCTCGTGCTTTTGTTGACTCAATTAGTTTGCTGGACGGTGTTCGGTATAACAGTGAGTTTGCTCTCGAGAATGCAATATGGCCCTATTTCTTATGAATTAGGTGGTTGGCCATCTCCTTATGGAATTGTCTATAGCGTTGATTACCTAAGCGCCTTTGTGATGTTGTTTGTTTCCGGGCTGGCGGCAATCGTGATCACCTACGCGCCGAAGAGCATTGATCAGGAAGTGCATCATTCCAAACATTCGCTTTTTTATGCGTCTTATTTGCTATGCATGACCGGGTTGCTGGGAATGTGTATCACGGGCGATCTTTTCAATGTGTTCGTTTTTCTCGAGATCAGTTCGCTGTCGAGTTATGCCCTGATTAGTCTTGGCAAGACCCGTCGTGCTCCCTTAGCCGCGTTGCATTATCTGATAATCGGAACGGTTGGAGCGACCTTCTTTTTGATTGGTATTGGTTTGCTCTATCAAATGACCGGTACGCTTAATATGGCGGACATCGCCAGTCGACTTCAGGCGGTTGAAAGTTCGCGAACGATGTTAGTCGCATTCGCATTTATGACCGTTGGCCTGTTTATCAAGATGGCCGTGTTCCCACTGCACACCTGGTTACCTAATGCCTACACCTACGCACCGTCGGTTGTCACTTGTTTTATCGCGGCGACGGCAACCAAAGTTTCTGTCTACGCGTTCATTCGGTTGATCTATGTGATTTTCACGCCTCAGTTTGCGTTTGACCGATTGCCGCTCGATCAAGCTTTGATGGCGTTTTCGCTGGTTGGTATTTTTGTCGCATCCACGGCAGCGATCTATCAGACTAATATCAAGCGGCTGCTTGCCTATTCAAGCGTTGCTCAAATCGGTTACATGCTGCTCGGAATCAGTATGTCCAATGTTGGTGGCCTGACTGCGGGAATCTCGCACATGTTTAATCATGCCTTAATCAAAGGCGGATTGTTTATGGTGGTTGGTTGCTTTGCCTTGCGAATTGGATCATTAAAGTTAGAGGATTTACGTGGTGCCGGAAAAACCATGCCTTTAACCTCGTTTGCCTGGGTGGTTGGCGGTTTGGGTTTAATCGGTGTGCCGATGACCGCGGGTTTTGTGAGTAAGTGGCTGCTTTTGACATCGGCGCTTTCTCTTGAGCTTTGGCCAGTCGCGGTACTCATGTTACTCAGTTCTTTATTGGCAGTTGTTTATATTTGGCGGGTCGTTGAGATTTTATATTTTTCACCGGCATCGCATTTAGCTCAAACTGCCAAAGAAGCACCAATGGCAATGTTGATTCCGACCTATGTCGCTATTGGATCGACGATTGTGTTTGGCTGCTGGACAGTTTATTCGGCTGGAATTGCTCAGGCAGCGGCGAAGTCCTTGTTGGGGATTAGCCAAGTGGGAGGTATTCAATGACTCCCGAGAATTTAATTTGGGTAGCGATGTTGTTGCCATTGGTGGCAATTGCCTTGGTGTTTATCGTAGGTGAAAAATCACCAAATATTCGTGAATCGTGCACCATCGGTATCGCAGTTGCTTTGTTTTGGGTGACAACACGTCTTGCAGGTTTTGTATTTTCGGGCGGCAGGCCTACTTTTAAATTGGGTGAAATGTTACCCGGATTTGAGATTGCTTTTACCGTTGAACCGCTGGGGATGCTGTTTGCTTTAGTGGCATCGGGTTTATGGATCCTGACAACAATTTATGCAATCGGTTACATGAGAGGGCATCACGAAAAAAACCAGACTCGGTTTTATGCCTGTTTTGCATCTGCCATTTTTGCAGCACTGGCGGCGGCGTTCGCTGCCAATTTATTTACGTTATTCGTAGCTTACGAATTAATGACGATCTCGACCTATCCATTGGTAACTCATCATGGTGATGAGAAAGCGAAAAAGGGTGGGCGGATTTACTTAGGGATTCTGCTGTCGACGTCGGTTGCATTCTTCATGCTCGCTATCGCGTGGACATGGACAGTCGCTGGTACGCTTGAATTCACACCGGGAGGCATTCTCGCTGAGCCAAATATTGATGGAAAAATATCCGATTTCCAACTATCGGTTTTGTTGGGTTTGTTTGCTTTTGGAATCGGCAAGGCGGCCATTATGCCATTCCATCGATGGCTGCCGGCGGCGATGGTCGCGCCTACGCCGGTGAGTGCATTGCTTCATGCCGTTGCCGTGGTAAAAGTTGGTGTGTTTTCAATCTTGAAGGTGTCGATTTATATTTTTGGAATTGATCTGATCAGCGAAACTCGACTTGGAGAAGGCGCGAATCCGGTCATGATGAGCGATTGGCTGTGTTATCTGGCCGGGGCGACGATTTTAATCGCTTCTCTTGTTGCCATGACGAAAGATAACTTAAAAGCCCGACTCGCCTATTCCACCGTTAGCCAGTTGGCCTACATTACGTTGGGTGCTGCGTTAGCGACTTCTGATAGTGTGATTGGTGGAGGCATGCATATAGCCATGCATGCCGTCGGTAAAATCACATTATTTTTCTGTGCAGGTGCGATCTATGTGGGGGCCCATAAGACCAACATTAGCGACATGCGGGGTCTTGGAAGGGCGATGCCGTTGACGATGGGCGCTTTTTTGCTCGCAACGCTAAGTATTATCGGGTTACCTCCGGGAGGAGGTGCTTGGAGTAAATGGTTCCTGGCATTAGGAACCGTTCAGACTGGCCATTTTTGGTTGTTAGCCGCGCTGATGGTCAGTTCCCTGCTCAATATTGCCTACCTGATTCCAATTCCGATCCGAGCGTTTATGACACCGATTGGTGAGACGCCAATGAAATTTAAGGAGGCACCAATGATGTGCGTGGTGCCATTATGTATTACTGCCTTAGGAAGTGTGGTGCTTTTCTTTTTCGGTAATGAAATTTATGACATTCTGTTGCCAATCGCCAGCAGTACTCGATGATTCGTATTTACTTGACGCCGTATTAATTGATGGCTGCAAATAATGAAAACAAAAGATGACAACTCGAAAGGCGGCAACTCCAGCAGCGATGCTAGTTGGCTCGAACGCAATGTCAATGTTGTCATTGCGGGCCTCGTCATCGCGTGCATCGGATCGTTAATTGCACAACTTTGGTGGGCTCCTTTGTTTGCGGAAAAGCATGTCGAAGCCTCGCACGTCGAAGCTTCGCATGATGATGGCACTCATGATGAAACATCGCACGATGAACATGCGCATGGTGAGTCTTCTCATGATGGGGCGTCTCATTTGCATCCAGCTGAATTCGCAGTCGAAGAGGTGTTTGGATTCGAGGCAATGTTTGGTTTTGCTGCGTTTGTCGCCGTTGTTTTTTTAGGGACAGGTTTGCGTTTGGTCATTATGCGAGATGAGGATTATTATGATTCATAATCTTCCTCCAGGTCTGATCATGATTCTCGGCGCGTTATTGCTGCCACTTTTGGGGCAACGGCTGAGTGCTTGGGGAGCGTTGGTTTTATCTAGCTTAAGCCTGTTTGCTTTTTGGACGACTCCCGATTTTCATACAGTAACTTTAAATTTATTCGGCCAAGATTTAAGCATTGTTCGAATTGATCGATGGAGTTGGATTTTCGGTTTAGTGTTTCACTTGGCCGCGATTACCGCTTCCATTTATGCACTGCATGTGAAGGATACGAAACAACACGTTGCCGGAATGATTTATGCCGGTAGCGCAATTGCCGCTTGTTGTGCCGGCGACCTGATTACCCTTTTTGTGTGCTGGGAACTGACGGCTGTATCGAGTGTCTTTCTAATCTGGGCCAATGGAACAGAAACGGCCTATCGATCAGGGATGCGTTACTTGATTATTCAGGTCACCTCCGGAGTGCTTTTACTTTCCGGGGCGATTATTCATTTTCAGCAAACGGGTTCGTTGGTATTTGAGAATTTTCTGGGATTAGAACCGGGGCAGCGAGGTGCGATCAGCGACTTGGGATTTGGTCCTCTACTGATTTTAATTGCCTTTGGAATTAAAGGAGCTTTTCCACTGCTCCACAATTGGCTGCAGGATTCCTATCCCAATGGAACCGCCACCGGAACCGTATTTTTAAGTGCGTTTACTACGAAGCTGGCAATTTATTCTCTTGCTCGCGGGTTTGCAGGCTTAGAGGAATTGATCTGGATTGGTTGTGCAATGACACTCTTTCCAATTGTATTTGCTGTTATTGAGAATGATCTTCGAAGGGTGTTGGCCTACAGCCTCAATAACCAGCTTGGTTTTATGGTTGTTGGCATTGGCATTGGAACAGAGCTGGCACTTAATGGAACTGCCGCTCATGCTTTTTGCCACATCATTTATAAGTCGCTCTTGTTTATGTCGATGGGTGCAGTGTTGGTTCGTGTGGGTACTACCAAAGCGACGGAACTGGGTGGGCTCCATAAGTCGATGCCCTTTACAACGGTGTTTTGCATGATAGGCGGTGGAGCAATTGCGGGATTCCCATTGCTTAGCGGTTTTGTGAGTAAATCAATGATCATCTCAGCGGCTGGTCATGAGCAGATGTTCGCGGTGTGGATTGTCCTATTAATTGCGTCCGCGGGTGTGATGGAGCATTCGGGAATCAAGATTCCATTCTTCGCTTTTTTTGCCCATGACTCTGGCAAGCGAGTCAAAGAGGCGCCATGGAATATGTTAACGGCAATGGCGATTGCGTCTTTCTGCTGCATTGCGATCGGAGTTTATTACCAGCCACTTTACGACATGCTGCCCTTTGAAACACATTACGAGCCGTATACGGCGGCGCACGTTATTATGCAGCTCCAGCTATTGTTGTTCGCGGCGCTTGCATTTGTGTTCCTGATGAAAGCCAATCTTTATCCCGCAGAAATCCGATCGACCAATCTCGACACGGACTGGGTTTATCGACGATTGCTGCCACGATTGTTTGCTTATATCGGAAAACTAGTTCGGCTTGTCGATTCCCTGTTCCGGGTTGCGTGCCTGGCGATGATCAAGCGATTTCTAAATTGGCTTTCAAAATCATGTAGCGCTCAAGGCTGGCTTGGCAGCACCTGGTCGACCAGTTCGATGGCGTTCTGGGCCGCTGTTTTACTTGGCGTATTTTTGATTCTCTATTATCTATAAATTTATCCCAACGGGAGAGAATTGGGGCCACGGCACAGTGAAGCCGTGGATTTTGGCTATCAATCGAAAAAAGAGATCTTGGTTGAACCTAAAAAACCGACGTTTTCTTGATTAGAACGGAATGCGATTGATTGGCGACATGAAGTGACTTGGTTACGCTAGTACTGGATGATCGTTGGGCGATTGGGTCGTGTTTTAATCATTGTGCTTCGACTGGAACGGGTTAAACTACTCGAAATCACTGATTGCTTTGTCTTCAATGACTAAAAATGGCAAAATTGCGATAGATGATTGATTCTGGAAAATAGGCGAGCTAATGGATACCTTTCCATTTATCTATGTCAGAGTAGCGCCTTCGACGTGGGCTTACCTTTCGTCGCTCTTAATGCTCGCGCTGTTTTTCAAGTTTAATCGTTTCTGGAGCATTCGAAACTTTGATCTCTGTCTGATTATCTTATTGGCACCCGGCTTACTGTTGATCGAGGGTGGTCGTCAGTGGGAGGCTCAAAATAAATCCACGGTAGCTTCAGCAAATGATTCAGTTCAGTCGACAGAAAAGAATATTCCACCTTTAGGATCGCAGTTGTCCGGCGATTCCGATTCGAAAACAGCGAATCCTCAAGAACAGGAAGTGCCTCAGGGGGATAAGAAGGACGCGGGTGAAAAAGAGTTAAAGCTGGATAGCAAGGGAGTGGTTTGGCAGCGACTTGGCTATTACTGGCTGTTTTCTATCGGCGGATTAATTTTAATTCGAATGTTGATCGATCCAAGTTTGACACGTCGACCACAGTTGGAGCCCAACTTAGCAATCGGCGGAATGGTCTTTTTCGGATTTAGTTTGATGATGTTTCTGTTTGCCAATATTGCGATATCAGAGCCGACCAATGAAGATCTTAGCGGGTCTCGAAACGCGGTGAAATTATTGCAACGAAAAGCTGTCGATGCGGACGAGAAAGAACAGTTAATAAGAAGAGGCCCCGGGTATACGCTTTTTAATTTATTCCCGATTATCCCGTCATTTGAAAGTGGAGATGCGATTCTTAGAACGAATCCAGATACTCAAGAATTGACGGACATGTCGCGATATATCATCGCTGCTAAATCACTGGCGATTACGAGCCAGGTACTCATAGTCTTGGGTCTCGTGCTGTTCTGTTATTTCAACTACAACAATTTTAAAGTGGGCGTTGGGATATCAACCATCTATTTGATGCTGCCCTACACTTCCATGTACACCGGCTATGTATTGCATGTTCTTCCAGCAGCTCTGATTTTGTGGGCGATTGTTAGCTTTCGCCGACCTTGGATTGCTGGAGTTTTGTTTGGATTAGCAACCAGCGTCTCGTATTACCCAATCTTTTTATTGCCCCTGTGGATTAGCTTCTATTGGGAACGTGGACGCTGGAGATTTATTTTTGGCTCGTTAATTTCCATTCTAATTTGCATCGGTGTTTTACTATTCACCTCAACCACACTGATGGCATTTTTGGGACAGCTACAAGTAATGTTTGGCTTTTGGTTTCCACGAATGGACGGGCTCCAAGGAATTTGGGCGCTGGGTTGGAGTAATTGGTGGAGGTTGCCATTGCTCGTCGCTTTCGTTCTGTTTTGTGTTTCATTTGTGGCGTGGCCATCGCAAAAGAACATTGGGACGTTGGTGGGCTACAGCGCAGCGGTCATGTTGGCTGTGCAATATTGGCACGGATTCTCCGGTGGAGTTTACATGGCCTGGTATCTTCCGATGGTATTGCTAATTTTCTTTCGGCCAAATCTTGATGGTCGAACTGCTCAAATGGAAGTTGGTGAAATTCGGCGGCGGCAAAAAGAAACTGCAGAAGATCTTTTGCCATCTTCTTAAACGGCTCTTTGATTATTGGGATGCTCGGGGGTTTCAGAGAGATTTCGTTCCCCAGAGTCAGGGGCGTGCTCGGCCCGTGAGTTCCAGTGCCCCGAGATGAATCATCGGGGTCTGATTAGTCCGAATAAATTGATTGAGGCCATTAGCTACGTCGAGTTAGCAGTCAATTGGCTTGCGACAATCGGTATTCACGCCAAAAAGTGACTGGAATAAGAATCATTTTGGAATGCTTTGATCGAAGACCGATTACAGGACAAGAGACTTATTGGTGTGAAAGGGGAGCCTCAGCGGCTGCCCAATCATCGGACAGTTATGCAAGGCGATTACTAAATCAACCAGTGGTGTTATGAATTCCCGATTTTTAAAAACACTATTATTAGCAAGCGTAGTTGTGGGTGGGATCTGGGTTTTATTTCATCGCGACAGAATACGTGAACCTTCAGATATTTTGGTTTTAGTGAAAGAACAATTTTTAGCATCCCAAATCGGATTTGAGATAAAAGAAGGCTTCAATAACGGATCAGGTGATTCGGCTGAGTTGTTACCGGATGCAGTCCAATCACCCAAATATGTCACTAATGTGATCAGGATTGCGTCTTTTAAAATCAATGATGAGATCCGCGGTCGTCAATCAGAGTCTGATTTAGAGCTATTAGCTGACATATGTTCTCACTATGACGCAGTAGCGCTGCAAGACATCAACGCGACGGATAACCGTTGGCTCGATCGTGTCGTTTTGTACATGAATAATGCGGATCGCAGGAACAGCATTTTCCCAGAGATTAAAAATCAAGCCCCAAACTATACTTATGTTTCAGACTTTACCTCTTTAAATCGATCTCTTGGAGATGAAGCCGTTCTCTCGTCAGCAGTTATTTTCAATCGTAGAACGTTAATACTGAATCAAACTCAATGGTACGAGATTGATGACCCGGATGAACTTCTCAGTCATAAACCGTTGGTGACTTGTTTCAAAACACGGGGCCCCGTAGATGACGAAGCATTTACCTTTTCGTTGGTCAATGTGAAACTCGGCCACCATGAACCTCAGCGAGAATTAACAGGGTTGATCGAGTTGTTTCGTGCAATCCGAAATGATGGGCGCGGCGAGGATGATGTGCTGATCGTCGGTGATTTTAGCGGCGGTGATTCGGAACTCCAGCCAATGCGCAAACGAGCAGGTTTAACCTGGGTCGTTTCGGATCGCGGAACCAATTATTTCAATACGACTCAATTTGATAATTTAGTTTTTAATGAAGTCGCGACCGTAGAGTTCACGGGCCGCGGTGGAGTGTTTGACTTTGTCCAACAATACAATTTACCTCTCGAGGTAGCTTCGCAAGTGTCTAAACACGTTCCAGTCTGGGCTGAGTTTTCTGTTTTTGAAGGCCAGACAACTTTAACGCCAGGCAACGAAACCGAACGACCGGGGCGTGTCGCCAAAAGCGAGTCGAGTAAACAGCACTAACGAAATCGTGTGTTAGGAAAAACAGCTTGCCGCTGCTGCTTCGTCGCTTGTCTCAGCGAACCAGCTGGTTATTTCGATGTCTTGCTTGAGGTAAGTACGACTCGATCGCTGTAGACTGCCAACACCGAACATCCTAAGACTTGCTTGTTCGATTTTTTGACTTGCCACCGTTCGTTCAGGTATCGCGTTCTCGGTGGAAACGCTGGGAGCCGTTTCAAAGGTGCGTGGGTTTGTCTCTTGATTGGTAGTGGATTCCGTTAGTCGAACAGGTGAAAGTAACAAAATCAAATTAGGTTGTTTGCGTGATTGCAAGAATTCGATCAATGATTCACCTTGGTTGAAGTGTGTGGTTTGATAGCCGAGAGACGAGAGTTGGCCAATCAATCGATCGGCTGAGTAATCAATGTCATTAACCACAAGAGCTACTTTTTTGCGACCTGAATAGTAATTCGAGGGTGCTTCGTTGACCGTTGCCGAAGATAAATTCGATTCTTTGGTGACTCCAGACATATTTTGAATTGTTTCCAGGCACTCCAGTGCATGATTCAGTGCGTTTTCTGCTTTCTCATGCAAGTTCTGCCGAAGTTGATTTTGCGCGAGATGGATGGCGAGATTGGCAGCATCAAGGCACTTTTTAATTGCGGGAGAAGTTGAGCAATTCGGTTTCGTTCTGTTTTGTTTCCGTGGCATTAAGTCTGCGGTAGATTCGAGCTCTCCACGGATGATTCGAATTTCATCCGGAGCCTGAATTCCAAGTCGGACTGTACGCCCTTGGATTCTTGTGACTTCTACTGAAATACCGAGGCCAGGAAAAAGAACTTTTTCTGCTTCGCGTCGCGAAAGAATTAACATATCAGACTCCTTTCAAAAAGTTGATGGTCGGTAATCACTGATCCGACATCTTGACGGTCGATCTGTGCCACGAAATCCTTTCAGGCACCATTGCCACATTGTTAAGGGCGTAAAGGCCACTCTTTTAGCCCGAAGCACAGATAGTGTACAGAAAAACACTACGCATGTAAAGCTTATAAGTTCGCTAGGTTGAGCCGATAGATTTAGGGTAGATCGCAGCCCTTTTCGAGGGTTTTATTGCAATTGAGAGATTGTCTGCTGTTAGAAATTCGATAAATAGTGACAATAATGGCAAGTGATTCAGGTAATTTGGAGCCAATAACCAACAATATGTCAGCCGAAATTGAACAGCGGGCTCATGAGATAGTCGAAGACTTACGAGCCGATATCGACTTTGAACTCGATGATGTAATCGCAAGAATTGTGCGAGGCTTACCAGAAGATTATTTCAAAATGCTATCGCGAGATGATCAGCTTCGCCAGCTAAAAGCATTGCTTGCAATGGGCGTTTGCAATCTTACGGAAGAGATTATGCTGCGCAGCGACGACGGCCAACAGATAGCAGTGGTCGCCCGGAAAAATTATCCGGGTTTACTCGCAAACTTGCTTAAACGAATTCCAACGGATTCGGAGTTAATTGGCGCGAAAATTTTTACCTCGACTGAACATGACTTCATCATCGACCTGTTTGAATTCAAGCCTGTTGAAGAGGCTGAGCCTGTCTCGCCGGTCGAATGGGTCGATTTAGAATCCACTGTTGAAGCGGTCGTCAATAAGGTTGGGTCACCGATAGAACAGGTTCGTGATTTCGTATCGCAGTACCATCCCGGCAACAGAATTCTAAGTTCCCCAAGTGACGTTGCTGACCAATTTCTTGTTTGTCTCGATTCACAGCGCACGAATGAGACGGCGGTCCGATGGATTTCGGTAGAAGATGGAAAGTCATCGAGAGTAACTGTTGCTTCCTCCAGTCGTTCGGCGCGAGATGTTTTTCGGAAAACCGCAGAATTCTTGGCAATGAGAGCGTGGGACATTGATCAGGCCTACTTGCATGATTTTCCACGTGAGGCGGATGCTCACATGGCAGTTGCCAGCTTTTTAGTGGCTGGACCTGCATCAGAATCGAGTAGTTCAGAAAATAAAATATCATCGATTGGTGATCATGGAATTGATGAACGGGCGTCAAATTCTATTGCAAACGAGTTGGCAAGATTTCTATAAATCGATTTTTTAAGGTTTGCAATTTATCTGAGCGATCCCGAATTGTTTGGGTTGAAATTGTTTAGATTGACTTAGGGAAAGCGTTTCATATCGTGGATGAGCTCATCGTTGATTTCAAAAATGATAAATTCGTTTATTTCTGAAATCCAACTATCTCACGGGTTTCAGTGGTTTATTTTCCAGTCGTCAATATATGGACTACTTAATGAGTTGCCCCATGTGGTGATTCAATTTGGCTTTCTTTAAAAAGAGGTTTCGATCTGGAAAAAGAAGTCAGCCTAGCACAGGAATAAATTATGTCGGATTCGTTATCGTCGCTAATTAACACTGGGACAAAACTTTGGTTAGACAGCATTGATCCAGATTTAGTCCGATCCAATCGTGCACTCGGCGCAACCGGAGCAACCTCGAATCCGATCATCGTTTCCAATCTGATAAAAACCGGTCGATTCGATTCGAAAATTAACGAGTTAATGGAGACTGGTGCGGACGATAGTGAAGTCGCGTGGCAAATCACAGACCAAATGATCAAAGATGCTCAAACCGTTTTCGAACAGGTATGGTCGGAGACCCATGGTAACGACGGCTATGTCAGCTTCGAATTGGATCCACTAATCGAAGACCCCGAATTGGATTTACCCCACGATGAGCGCGTTGCACGTTACATCGATTTGGGAAAAAAATGGTCAGCCGGGCATACCAATCGGATGATTAAGGTACCGGCAACTCCCGCAGGCATTGAAGCGCTTGAAGAACTGGTCGCATTGGGAGCAAGTCTAAATGTTACGTTGATATTTACCACGCGACAGTATGAGGCGGCGCGGGAAGCATGTTGGCGCGGTGCACAGCGACGCGATTCATTGGATCATTTCAAAAGTGTTTATAGTATTTTTGTTTCCCGTATAGATGTCTACACCGAGCAGCACTTGCCAGGCTTGCAAAAAGGGACTCAGGGGTACGTCGGTATTGCAAATGCAAAAAATATCTGGGCGTCGAATCAAAAATTTTGGTCTGGTAAAGGTTGCCCACTCCAGCAAGAGATGATCTTTGCGAGCACAGGAACAAAGAAGCCGGAAGATCCAAAATGGAAATACGTTGCTGCCTTGGCAGGGAGTGATATCCAGACCAACCCGCCCGCTACCAATGATGCGATTGCAGATAGCGATGTTGAGTTTAAACGGGAGGTCGACTTGCCTGTATTAGAGGCGGTTCGACAGGATATAGAAACAAACGTTGATTTTATTCAACTTGAAAAAGTCTTAATGCAGGAAGGCATCTCCAAATTTTCTAATCCTCAGCAAGAATTGATTGCACTCATTGGAGAGAAGCGAGCGGCAATCGGCATTTCCTAAATGGAAATGATGGAAAGCCCGAGATTGGTAGTTAGTATTTAAAACCTTTCAATTCATACGATAGCACGACGCGAATCACCCTTTTAGCGTGCTATTTGATGAGCGAGTGATTATGGAAATCAGCCTCAGTTTTTAACGGCGAGGAGGAGGCGGAGGTACGAGCCAACCCAGCGGGGTCTCAGAGCGTGGCTAACAGCGCGGTTTTCTACCAATAACGGCAGTTTGGGGCGGAAATAATCGGCTTATATCCGCATTGTGGCCACTGGTACTCCTAACTATTATGGGCGCTTCTGGTTTTCGTTTTTAAGATTAAGAATTAGAGTGAGTCTCCATTGTCCTCCTATCAATTGACGCATCTGAAGCAACTGGAAGCTGAAAGCATCCATATCATCCGCGAAGTTGCCGCCGAGTTTGACAATCCAGTCATGCTGTATTCGATCGGGAAAGATTCATCGGTCATGGTGCACCTCGCGCTGAAGGCCTTCTATCCGGCGAAGCCTCCATTTCCACTGATGCACGTTGATACGTGTTGGAAGTTCCAGGACATGTATAAGTTCAAGGAAGATTATGCGATTAAGGAACTTGGATTGGATGTTATCACGCACATCAATGAAGAAGGCCGAGCGTTAAACCTTGACCCGATGGTTTCCAGTGGAAAACATACGGAGGTCATGAAAACAGATGGATTAATCCAGGCGCTCAATAAATACAAATTCGATGCTGCCTTTGGTGGAGCTCGACGAGATGAAGAAAAATCGCGTGCGAAGGAGCGTGTTTATTCGTTCCGAAGTGCGTCTCACCAATGGGATCCGAAAAATCAACGGCCTGAACTTTGGAATCTCTATAACGCCAAAGTAAACAAGGGCGAGAGCATACGAGTGTTCCCAATTTCTAATTGGACGGAATTAGATGTCTGGCAGTATATTCACCTGGAAAAAATTCCAATTGTTCCACTTTACTTTGCCGCTAAACGACCGACCATTGAGCGGGATGGAGTTTTGATCATGGTCGATGATGACCGGCTCAAATTATTGCCTGGTGAAGTTCCAGTCGAAAAGACAATTCGGTTTAGAACACTCGGTTGTTATCCACTGACTGGCGCTGTCGAAGCTCCCGCAACCACGCTGCCGGAGATCATCCAAGAGATGTTGCTCGCGACAACCTCTGAGCGAAACGGGCGAGTGATCGATAATGATGACGAAGGGTCCATGCAGGACAAAAAAGAAAAGGGTTATTTTTAATCCAACCCTTGTCCGGGAATGAGTTGAAGGTGTCCAAGTAGCGTTTCTGTTTCCAACACTAGAATTTTGCATTCAAAACAATGTCTAATCAAGACGATTTAATTTCGAGCGATATCAACGCCTACCTCGATCAGCACGAGAAAAAAGAACTGCTACGTTTTCTGACATGTGGAAGCGTCGATGATGGTAAGAGCACGCTAATTGGGCGACTGCTCTACGATTCAAAGATGATTTACGAAGACACGCTTGCCAAACTGGAAAAAGATTCGGCGGTGCATGGAACAACGGGTGGAGGTTTTGACCCGGCGATGTTAACTGATGGCCTGAAAGAAGAAAAAGAACAGGGCATTACGATCGATGTTGCCTATCGTTATTTTTCAACCGCGAAACGCAAGTTTATCATTGCCGATACTCCCGGCCACGTTCAGTATACGCGAAACATGGCGACCGGAGCGTCCACGGCGGATCTCGCGATTATCTTGATCGATGCGCGACCCGGTCATGGTGTGATGGAGCAGACCAAGCGTCACAGTTTCATCGCTTCGTTGCTAGGCATCAAGCACGTTCTCGTTGCTGTTAATAAAATGGATCTTGTTGATTTCAGCG
>WTFU01000060.1 GCA_011523945.1 Mariniblastus sp.
CTATTTATTTCTGCGATTTTCAATTCTTATCTACGCCGCTTTCGTTTGTTTGTTTCCCGCCGAACCCTTACTCTCAGTTGAAAAACCCAACATTATCTTTCTGTTTGCCGATGACCAACGAGCGGACACCATTGGTTCCCATGGAAACACGGCAATCAAAACGCCTAATTTAGATCAGCTTGCCTCATCAGGATACAGTTTTCGAAATAATTATTGTGCGGGGTCGTTCAGCGGCGCGGTATGCGTCGCAAGCCGGGCAATGTTGATGACTGGCAGGCACTGGATGCGCATCCCTACTGCAAAAAAATCATCCGACTGGGCAGAGCTGCCATTGCTACCGAGTTGGCTGGAGGAGCAGGCCTCCTACAAGACTTTTATCGTCGGCAAGTGGCACAATGGCAAAGCGACACTCCAGCAGGCGTTCTCTGATGGCAAGTCGGTTTACATGGGAGGCATGGTAAATCATGCCGCATTTAAGGTTCAAGATTTCAAGGATAACCAATTGAGTGCTGCTCGCGACGCAGGAGGGTTTTCAAGTGAGATCTTTGCAGACGAAGCAGTGAACTTTATTCAGTCCGCAGGAATCGATCAACCATTCTTCCTTTATGTCGCCTTTACGGCTCCGCATGACCCAAGAAATCCGCCCGAAGAATTCCGGGAAATGTATTATCAAAATCGTCCGCCGTTACCGCCCAATTTCCTTCCACAACATCCCTTCAGGAACGCTCCACAATCGACCATGGGACGCGACGAAGGACTCGCTCCCTGGCCTCGAACTCGCGAGATCATAAGCGATCAATTGTGCGAGTACTACGGCTTAGTGACACACCTGGATTTGCAAGTTGGTCGGATCTTAGCGGCACTCAAAGCCAGCCCACATGCAGAAAACACTTATGTCATCTACACCGCTGATCACGGGCTTGCGATGGGAAGTCATGGTCTTTTGGGGAAACAAAACATCTATGAACAGAGCATGAAATGCCCGCTCATAATTACTGGTCCCAAAATTAATGGCGGCCAATCCAGTCAGGCATTCACTTATGTCCATGACCTTTATGCTACTGTTTGCGATTTTGCTGAGATCAAACAACCGGATGGAATCGATTCCCTCAGCCTAGCAGGCGTAATCAACGGTGACGCTGCAAAAGTTCGCGACTCTATCTTTTTGCCATTTCAGGATAACCAGCGATCGATCAATGACGGCGATTGGAAACTTCACATTTACCCGCAGATAAATCACCAGTTGCTATTTGATTTAGAATCTGATCCTCATGAAATGACCAATTTAGCGGAAGCCCCTGAACAGCAGGAGAGAATCAAGAAATTAACGAAATCCATGAATTCATGGAGATCAAGATTGGGAGATCCCACACCGCTCGCCGTTGAAAACCCGCAACCCAAAAAGGCGACTTATGACAATCGCAACCGGCGGATGGATGTCTGGCAACCCGAATGGATCCGTGAAAAATACTTTGATGGAAGAAGCACCCCTGACCATGGTTCAAAAAAATAGATTTGTGAAGCACATGATTTTGGTCTTTGTAGGCCTTATTGCGTTGCCAACCCTTCCTGCCGATGCCCTTGCTGATCAGCTGGCACACCGACCACCCAACGTCGTTGTAATTTTGGTGGATGACCTTGGATACATGGACATCGGCGCGAACAATCCCGACTGTTTTTACGAAACGCCCTCAATTGATAGGTTGGCAGATTCGGGAATGCGCTTTACCGATGGATACGCAGCCAATCCTGTCTGCTCTCCAACTCGCTACAGCCTGATGACAGGTAAATATCCTACGCGCGTGGCCGCCACCAATTTCTTTTCCGGAAAAAGAGCCGGGAAGTTTCGTCCCGCTCCGCTCAACAACAAGATGCCTCTCAGTGAAATAACTCTTGCCCAGCTGCTCAAAGAAAACGGATACGCAACTTTCTTTGCGGGGAAGTGGCATCTTGGTGACACTCCTGAATACTATCCACAGAACCGCGGTTTTGACGTAAACATTGGGGGCTGGAGCCGCGGAGGCCCTTACACTGGCAATAAATATTTTGCTCCGTTTAAGAATCCGGAAATCAAAGTCGAAAGCCCCGAAGGTGAGCATTTACCTGCACGTCTGGCTCGCGAAACCGCCCGCTTCATCGCCAATAATCAAGATCGCCCCTTTCTCGCCTACCTCTCTTTTTACTCTGTCCATACGCCCTTGATGGGACGTCCGGACCTCGTCAAAAAATACAATAAAAAGGCAGCGGATATTGTCGGAGAAGAATTTGCCTCCGAAGAACAAGTGATTGGCGACAAACCGCGCAAGGTGAGAATCCTACAAAAACATGCCGTGTATGCCGCAATGGTAGAAGCCATGGATAAAGCGGTGGGAACCGTCTTGAACCAACTTGAAGAGTCCGGGCTAACCGAGAACACGATCATTGTTTTTACATCAGACAACGGTGGACTCTCGACTTCCGAGGGATCCCCGACCTCCAACCTTCCACTGCGAGGGGGCAAGGGTTGGGTTTACGAAGGCGGGATACGTGAACCCTGGATCATTCGCTATCCCAGTGTTACCAAGCCTGGCGCGGTGAGCCATCAACCCATTTGCTCCATTGACCTATTTCCTACCATCAGTGCTGCTGCTGG
Source organism: Mariniblastus sp. (assembly GCA_011523945.1). Classification (GTDB taxonomy): domain Bacteria; phylum Planctomycetota; class Planctomycetia; order Pirellulales; family Pirellulaceae; genus Mariniblastus. The sequence goes on from WTFU01000060.1 coordinate 2,633, forward strand.
AATCGAGGTCAAACACTCAATTGACGGCATCGATCTCAGCCCTGCACTCAGCGCTCAACCGCTGGATCGCGACTCACTGTTCTGGCATTACCCGCACTATAGCAACCAGGGAGGATTTCCCGGCGGTGCAATTCGACGCGGCGATTATAAATTAGTGGAGCGTTACGAAGATGGACGAATTCATCTATTCAATCTGAAACGGGACACCGGAGAACAAACAGATCTATCGAGCGAAATGCCGGATTTAGTCAAGAGTATGCGTGCTGAGTTGCACGAATGGTACCGCTCGGTGGATGCTAAGTTTTTACAAGCCAAGGATGGTTTAAATCCTTGGAGCCCCAGCCTAAATCAAACCAAGTAAGACGACAATTTCAATGAACTTTGTATAGGAATTTGTTTTGCCATTCAAAAATTCAAAATTTTCCTCTGCTGCAGCAATGTGGGCCACATTTATTTGCCTACTTATCGCATTACCAACTCAGGCCGCCGCACAAACTGCCGGAGACAAGCGCCCCAACATTTTGTTCATCTTTGCGGACGACTGGGGATGGGGAGACTTGAGCTGTCACGGGCATCCGTATGTCAAGACGCCCAACATCGATCGACTCGCCAAAGAAGGTACTGACTTTCATCGATTTACTGTCGCTAGTGGCGTATGCTCTCCGAGCCGCACAGCTGTCATGACCGGTCACTTTCCTGCTCGCTACAACATTGACGGACATTTCGCATGGGTTCCCAGTAATGAAAAAAGAAATATGCCAGACTGGCTTTCTCCGAACAGCATATTACTTCCGCGGCTTCTTAAAAAATCCGGATATGCAACGGCTCACTACGGAAAGTGGCACCTCTCTAACAATATGATTCCCGATTCTCCGCTCCCTGCAGAATATGGTTATGACGATTACGGCGCATTCAATTGCGCAGGTGAGCAGATGCCAGTCCATGAGGATTCAAAAAATGCCATTTCATTTATTGAAAAATCGACTGCGGCTGGAAAACCATTTTTCATCAACGTCTGGCTGCATGAGCCACACACACCGTTTCACACAGTTCCTAAATATCGCTGGCGGTTTAGAGATCTTGAGGAGACAGACAACATCTACGCTTCGGTACTCTCACACGCCGATGATCGAGTCGGGGAAATTCTAGAGACGTTAGACCGGTTAAAATTAACGGAAAACACACTTGTCATTTTCAGCTCAGACAATGGTCCCGCTCGCGCATCACGCCCTACAGAACTCGAACTCAAACACGACACTGCAACTGGTGCGGGATATGGAATCGCAGCCGCAAAGGGAATTACCGGCGGACGAAAAGGCTATAAAGCGTCACTTTTTGAAGGCGGGGTCGGAGTGCCGTTCATCGCACGTTGGCCGGGTAAAATTCCCGCAGGAAAAACCGACTCCCAATCACTCATTTCAGCAGTTGACCTTCTTCCTACTTTTTGTGAAATCGCAAGTGTCAGCCTTCCGCAGGGCTATGTACCAGATGGCATGAGTCAACTGAAAACACTAAAGGGATATGAAACAACGAAAAGAAATAAACCTCTGTTTTGGAAAACGCAGGCAGCTTGGCCGCCCCGAAAAAACGCCCCCGACCACTGGGTTAGCTGGGCCATTGTCGATCAAAAATGGAAATTGGTAGCCAATGGAAATATGTCGCATTACGAGCTCTATGACATTGAAAACGACTTCAAAGAAGAAAACGACCTTGCTTCGGCCAATCCACAAATTACAGAACAGCTGCTTCAGCAGCTCACCAAATGGAAGTCAACGCTTCCGGAACGCCCCACAGGCGATGTTTTTTCCAAGGAACGTCAACTTAAGAACAAAAAAGAACGGCCGTAACGTCAAAAGTTGGAACACTGGTACGACCGCAGTAGAAGAGATTGATAAAAAATTCGTCCACCTTGCTTTTGTCGAGACCTGAATAGATTAGGCTGAACAAATAAAACATACCGGATGGGCCAATGGATACTGCACGTGCCCCGCCACACTGGACCAAGATCATCTGCTCTCCTCACATCGTAATTGCATGAAGACTCAACTTACCATTCTGATCACAAGCCTATTTTGTTTCGCGACGAACGTCGGTGCGGATATCGTGGTTACTTTCTCAGATGGCTCAACATCGGGAACCGAATTTTTTGCCACGACGGGTGAGACGGTCACCATGTTCGTTTCAGTTGAAGAGACACTTCCCAATTCGGAAATGACTGATAATTTTCTGATTGGCTTTGGACTGAAAGCTGATTATTCAGCCGTATCAGGATCCAGCGCGACCGTTATTACCAACTCAGTCGATGCTGCCTTCGACACGCCAACCGACACCAGTTTCACCGGTTCTGAACTGAATCTCGCGGGAATCGATATTGATTTCGCCTCCAACGGACTACCTCAGGGGCCAACTATTTTGCTTGGAAAATTCGATTTATTACTTTCCTCGCCCGGGACGACTCAATTTTCGTTCGGTGATTACGATTCCTCACTTGATGATTTTGTAACTTCGACTGCCGAAAAGCTCGATGGCATTATCTTCGCGGACAATCGGACTTTTGACTTTACAATCACCGCTGTCCCGGAGCCATCGGCAATCTCTTTACTGCCCCTATTAGGCATGCCAGCGATGGCTCGTCGTCGCAAAAAATCGATAAAACCTCTTCCAAAGTCACGCGATTAAACACAGCAGCCACTCGCAACCTCCACTTCGCTTATCAGAAGTTTGCCTCCGAGAAGCATCTCCGCCAATGCCCGTTGACCGCGGGATTGTTCTGAGGACAATCCCTTGGTAACCAACCAATTCAATTGAAAGCCGCCACGTGAATGATTTACTCACCTTAAATAATGGATCTCAAATTCCAACCCTTGGCTTGGGCATGTGGAAAATCGAAAAAACAGTTCTTCCCAGATTGGTCGAGGAAGCCGTCAAAATTGGCTATCGACACTTCGACTGTGCATGTGATTATGGAAATGAGCCGCAAGTTGGTGAAGGGCTTCAAACCGCGATGGAAGCTGGACTCTGTAATCGCGAAGACCTTTGGATTACCTCCAAGCTATGGAACACCTACCATGCCGCCGAACACGTTGGCCCCGCGCTTCAACGATCCCTCGATGACCTCCAACTTGACTATCTCGATCTTTACCTAATCCATTTCCCCATCGCCTCAAAATTTGTCCCTTTCGAACATCGTTATCCGCCAGAGTGGTTTTATGACCCCGATGCTGAATTCCCTAAAATAGAAATCGACCCAGTACCAATTCGTGAAACCTGGGAGGCGATGGAAGCACTGGTTTCGCAAGGACGAATAAAGAATATTGGTATTTGCAATTTTAACTGCTCGTTAATTCGGGATCTGCTTTCCTATGCAAAAATCCGCCCCTCCGTTCTTCAGGTGGAGTTGCACCCTCGATTGACTCAGGAAAAACTCCTCAAATATTGCCAACAGGAGGATATTGCGGTGACAGGGTTTTCTCCGCTTGGAGCGGAGTCTTACTTTTCAATCGGAATGGCCGCCCCCGAACAATCGCTGCTAACCCACCCTGTGATCACGAAAATTGCCCGTTCCCATGACAGAACACCAGCACAGGTGATACTGAGATGGGGAGTCCAAAGAGGAACGGCAATCGTACCCAAGACGTCCTCTGCAAAGCGCCTGCGGGAAAATTTTGCGATCTTTGATTTTGATTTAAACAATGATGAAATGATTGCAATCACATCGTTAAATCTCAATCAACGTTACAATGACCCCGGCCATTTCTGTGAAGTCGCATTCAACACCTTTTTTCCAATTTACGAGTAGGAGGCAATCTGACCTCGCCAAAAAACGACGTTTATCTAAAACTGGTCAACTTCAACGCGTCAAATATCGCCTGTCTTACCGCTTGTTTTCCGTGTGGTTTGAAACCCTACGACCGGAAACAGGGTACCCGCCTTTGCCTGAACCGTAGTTCATTGCGGTGTACTTCTCTATCAACAGAGCGTTAAAAGAATTAGACTTCAAACGATCAATTGAAGATCACCACGAGAACCCGCATTTCCCGGAGTATTTGAAGTGACAAAATCCAGCAACCGTGGTTTCTATTTTTTAAACGTCACTCAATTCCTAGGCGCTGCGAATGATAACATTCTAAAACAAGTTTTGATTTTCGGACTTGCTGCGGGTGGAATCTGGGGCAATCAACTGGGCGAAGGCGGCCAAGGCTGGGCTTCATTATGCCTGGCAATCCCGTTCGTTCTACTCTCGGGGTTTGCTGGACAATTTTCTGACAAGTTTAGCAAACGACAAGTCAGCATTTTTTCTAAATGGTCTGAAATTCTAATTGCTTTGATTGCAATGCTGGGACTCTGGATTGGTAACGTCTGGCTAGTCTTGGCTGCACTTGTGATCATCGCGGTGCAAAGCACCTTTTTTTCACCAGCTAAATTTGGCATCTTGCCGGAAATCATGCCAACTGAAAAACTTAGCCGAGCGAACGGCACCATCAACATGTTCACTTATGTCGCGATCATCCTAGGCAGTGCAGTCGGTGGGCCGCTTTATGACATTTACGCTCCTAAAGATCCCGCAACAGCAATGCGGTGGCTGCCCGGTGTGGTCATTCTAGTGATCGGGATATTCGGCACGTTCGCCTCTTACGGCATTCCCAGGCTCACTGCACAGAACCCCGATCTAAAAATCAGCTATCGCCTATTCGAAAGCTACATTTCCACCTGGAAAACACTTTCAGGAACCACGCTAAAGTCTGTCATTTTGGTTTGGTCTTTCTTCTACTTAGTCGTCGCTGGCATCGCGATTCTAATCATTGCAGACTACAAAGAGCTACTCGACATCTCGGCAACCAAAACCGCTTTACTAATGGCGATCCTGGGAATTTCGACAGGCATCGGTGATTACGTGGCTGGTTGGATCTCCGGACACAAGATCCGCCCGGCTCTTATCCCACTTGGAGCCATTGGAACGTCTGTCCCGTTCTTAACACTTGGCCTAATTCCCAATAGTTTCATTGCCGTCACAGCGTTACTTGCTGCCGGTGGATTCATGGCGGGGTTTGTCATGGTGCCCCTCCAAACGATGATTCAACAACTTGCTGGAAATGAAAAACGAGGACAAATTCTTGGGTTATGGAATTGTCTCTCTTTTGTTGGCATTATTTTCGGGAACTTCCTCTTTATTGGCCTTAAACGAATCGGCGTTCAAAGTAACCGCATCTTTATTGTTTGTGCTTTACTCACCCTTGTTTTGCTAATTGCCTATGAGTTTCGTTTGAAAAAACGATTCACCGAAGCTGTAAGCAATTAGAAATCTAAAAATTCTGTTTTTTAGAATTAGTTTGAGAATTCTCGGCTATTGAATTCCCTTCATCATTCATAAACGAATTTTGTGAACCTACTGGGATTAGACCACTCCTTCCCTTGGAGTGATCCTAACTCTCGTGCACAGACGGATCCCCCAAGCCCTTCTAGTTGAGCACCTTAATATTTAAGCTTCCAATATCTGACCTGTCGAATGCAGAATCCAGAAAAACAACAACGAGACGACAGGCACGACCAAAGTAACGCTCCCCCAAAAGAAACAACGCATTCCAGACCAGCTAGATTTCAGCCTAAGAGATAATGTTATCGAGGTAACTGAGATCAACCAACCGAGCGCTAAAAGAACCAAATTAAATGTCGAAGATGCGAAACCTAAGCCTGGCTGGGTGACGTAGTCATACGCAATGGTTGTGGCGGTTACTGAAACCCATAGGAGTGTCAAAATGCCAACAAGGAAGATAACAAATCCAGCGATCCGTCGCCTCCACGGTATGGAGGATCCTACGACGCCAAGAAGATAACCCAATAACAAAACACCAAGAGAAATAGGAACTAACACCAGCCCCAAAACTCCGATCAGTACAAAGTGCAACAAAGCAGTGGCGATGGCAAGTGTCAAAAAACCCATCGTCCAAAGCAAATCAACCCAACGCACGGTTCTCAGAACAATGGCAATTAAATTTTGCATAACAAACACTCACGAGAACGACACAAAAAACGTAGAGACAATTTTCATCAATACCTGAATACTACAATTCACGTGGCCTAACTCAAAACCACACGACGGTTCGGATTTGTTTCTGACAGAAAAATCCTATCTGGTTTAGTTTTTCAGATGGAAACGGCACAACTCACGAACTTAAACGGTCATTCCAAACAGAAACCGATCCACGAACACAGTAAAGTCAATCTACATCTGGTAAGTTCAAAGTAATTCGGCAACCATGACTACCGAAAAACTAAACAAAGAACGTCGCCCAAAAAACCACTACTCAAAGCCAAGTCAAACACGGGAGAATTTTAGAAGTTAGTTCAACCGAATTTAATTCAATCGAACTTGTTTAGACTCTCCTGACATCATTTACTCCTTCACACCCCCTCGGCCAAGCACAACCGATTCCGAATGTGAACAAAAATGTGGATGGCAAACTAACTTTAAAATATATTTAGCAATCATTTTTTCTTAAGTGGATCTGCAAGCATGAATTCTCACCGCAAACTGCCAGCCATCTTCTATTTACTGAGCTTAGTTTTTCTTACCGGCATTTCACCAATCTTTGCAGACCAGCCTAATATTGTCATTGTCATGACCGACGACCAGGGTTTTCCGGAAATCTCTGCCCACGGAAACCCAATCCTCCAGACACCCAACCTCGACGGCTTACATCGTATGAGCCTTAGGCTCAACGACTTCCATGTTGCTCCAATGTGTGCTCCGACGCGGGGTCAACTCTTGACAGGGTTAGACGCCGCCCGCAATGGATGTATCAATGTCAGTAGTGGTCGTGGACTGTTACGTTCTGAAGTTCCCACAATCGCCAACATCTTTAAATCGTGCGGCTACACCACCGGGGTATTTGGAAAATGGCACCTCGGTGCAAATTATCCCTATCGCCCGGAGGATCGAGGATTTGATCGAACCGTTTGGTTCCCTTCTTCCCACATAGGCTCAGTCCCCGACGCGTGGGGGAATGACTACTTCGACGACACCTATGTTAGTAATGGAAAACCAACTCACTTTCATGGTTACTGCACCGATGTTTTTTTTGATGAAGCAATTGCGTTTATGAAAAATTCAGCCAAATCAAAAACACCATTTTTATCTTATATCGCAACCAACACCCCTCACGGACCGCTCACCCCAAAAGCTAATGATCTTGCCGCTCTTCAAGCAGTTCTCGCGCGCCCTGAATTTAAAAACATGAAACCAAAATTAAAAGAACAGCTCGCCAGATATCTTGGAATGGTTCGAAACATTGATACAAATATGGGGCGTCTTCTCAAATTTCTTGCCGAGGAAAAATTGCGGGAAAATACAATCGTCATCTTCCTGACCGACAACGGAAGTACCCATGGCCCCCGTTATTTCAACGCAGGAATGCGCGGCGGTAAGACACAGCTGTGGGACGGTGGACATCGAGTCCCTTGCTTTATTAGCTGGCCAAATGGCAACCTCTCATCCAGCAGAGACATCAATGGCCTGACTCAAGTTCAGGATCTGCTGCCAACGCTTATTGAACTTTGCAACATTCAAACAACCGCTAAATTTAGCGGGATTAGCTTGGCACCGGTTCTTCGCGGAGAATCCACTGTTCCTACCGACCGCATGCTCATTATCAATTACTCACGCATGCCTAATTTCGTCAACTACCCCACTCCATTCGCGCAGTCAATCATGCGTCGCGACCATGCGGCAGTTCTTTGGAAAACATGGCGATTGCTAGAAGACCGCGAGCTCTACAATCTTGAAACAGACCCCCTGCAAAAGACAAATCTGTTCGAAACGCACCCTGAGGTCGTCAAAAAAATGCGAAAGGAATTATATGATTGGTGGGATGTAGTTGGGCCGAAGGCAAACGAACCGCAACGAATCATTATCGGTAGCGAACATGAAAATCCTACGAGACTAACCGCTTGTGACTGGCTCGACGTATTCGTAGATCAGCAGCGCCAAGTTAGATTGGGCCAACAGAAATCAGGATATTGGCTGCTAGAAGTTGCCAGAGATGGTGATTACGAATTCCAACTCCGCCGCTGGCCCAAAGACGCAGACACACCCATCAATGAAGCTGTGCCCAACGGAACTGGCAAAGCACTTCCCATCAATTCGGCAAGTTTTTATTTAAGCAACTATCAGCATCTAAAAATTTCTGAAAAGCGAAGCTACGGTTTTGAAGGACTAACTCAACCGGTCAAATCGGGGGACAAAGCAATCGTGTTCAATGCTAAATTAAAAAAAGGACCTATTGCATTACACACTTGGTTCCGCGGTGAAGATACAATATTAAGCGCCTACTACGTTTACGTTCGTCGCAAGTAGAAACTCCAGAACAGCAGGGTAAAACCTATGCCTATTAATACAAACCTGGTTTCGCTACTGGTTGCGATTACCGCAATCTTGACAACCACACTTCAGGCTGACGATCGTCCCAACATTTTACTTTGCATCTCCGACGATCAGAGCTATGCACATACAGGGGCCAATGGCGATCCGCTGGTACAGACACCGGCTTTTGACCGAATTGCCCGGGAAGGCCTCAGATTCACCCATGCCTTTTGCGACGCACCCACATGCGGGCCGTCGAGATCGGCAATCCTCACGGGCCAACACATTTGGCGATTGGAAGAAGCAGGCAATATTCACAGCACGCTGCCTGCAAAATTTTCAACCTATACAGAACTCCTAAAAAAAGCAGGTTACGCCACGGGCCATACAGGAAAAGGCTGGGGGCCCGGTCGGCTTAAACCGGGAGGTCGGACGGTGAATCCGGCGGGTGAAACGTTCAATCAAAAAAACCGCAAACCCGCCTTTCGACAGATTCGCTCGACCGATTATGCCGCAAATTTTGAAGATTTCCTCAATCAAAAAGATACCGACCAACCGTTCTGTTTCTGGCTCGGCACCTCGGAGCCACACCGTGGATTTCAACCCGGAGTGGGCCAGCTGACAGGCAAGGATCCAGCCAAGGTTGTCGTACCCCAAATATTCCCCGACAACGATATCGTAAGAAACGATATTCTGGATTATCTCGTCGAAGTCGAATACTTCGACAGCGTCGTGGGGGCCGCCATCAAACTTCTCGAAGCTCGAGGCGATCTGGACAACACTTTGATCGTTGTGACCAGCGACCACGGAATGCCCTTCCCGCGCGCGAAAGCCAGCCTCTATGACGCGGGAACGAGAGTACCGCTCGCCATTCGATGGCCGTCTGGCATCGCACGCCCCGGACGAGTCGTTGAGTCTTTCGTCAATCTCAGCGATCTAGCTCCAACATTTCTAGAAATAGCCGGACTTAAACCAGCAGATTCCATGACTGGCAAGAGCCTTGCCTCAACCTTCAAAAACCCTTCAGCCACGGGTCGAGACGCAGCATTTTTTGCAATGGAACGCCACGATGGCTGCCGTGAAGGAGGCAAAGGATTCCCGTGCCGCGCAATTCGCACGGACGACTACCTCTACATCCACAATTTCAAGCCGAACCGTTGGCCATCAGGTTCGCCCGATCCCAACGTTTGTGCCCGTGCCATTCCTTTTGGCGAAATAGACAGTTCCCCAACCAAAACCATCATGATGCAGCAGAGCGATTCGGCTGAAGTCACTCGATTAGCTCAACTGGCGTTCGGCATGCGACCTGCCGAAGAACTTTATGATTTAACCAATGACCCTCACCAGTTAGTCAACCTTGCGACAGCTGACCAAAGCCACATAGCTCAAATACCGCTTCGAAAGAGGTTATTCGACTACTTGAAAAAAACTGAAGATCCACGCATGACTGGCGGTTCTGTCGACTGGGATTTTTACCCGTACTACGGAGTGGTTCACACTGAGGGATGGAGTGTCGATAAAAAGAAATCTAACTCAGCAAGTTCTCCACCGAATATTGTTTTCTTTCTGGTCGATGATTTGGGCTGGTCTGACGTCGGTTGCTACGGAAGCAATTACCATGAGACGCCGAACATTGACCGCCTCTCTAGCGAAGGTGTCCGATTTACGGATGCCTATGCAGCGTGCCATGTTTGCTCACCGACTCGAGCGAGTATTCTTACTGGCAAGTATCCGGCTACTTTAAATTTAACTGACTGGCTAAAGGGCCGTCGCGATTTTCCTTTTCAGAAATTGTTGAACGCTGAAATCAACCAGCAGTTACCCAAACAGGAAGTCACCATCGCCGAAGCACTCAAAGAGAATGGATACGCGACGGCGATCTTTGGAAAATGGCATCTTGGGAGCGCCCCTACCACTCCGCTGGAACATGGGTTTGACATACACGTCCCCAATGTTCCCTCGAATTGGCGAACCTTCCACGGACCATTTGGTATGAAAAACCTGAAAAGTAAAAAAGGAGATTATTTAACGGACCGACTCACGGATGAGGCAATCGAGTGGATTGAGAACAAGAAGGATGAGCCGTTCTTTCTCTACATGTCACACTTCGCGGTGCATGATCCGATTCAAGGACGTCGTGATCTCGTTGAAAAGTATTCGAAAAAACGAGAACAAATGCCTGCAACAAACTCTGCTGACTTTATTCTCGAAGGCAATCCGGACGATCCTGACAATCCAACGCGAAATGAGCTCAACGCATTAATTCAGACTCGTGAATTCGCCCGCCACAAAGTACTTCCCCGTGGCACCATTAAAATCAAGCAAAAGCAAGACAACCCGGAATTCGCAGCTATGGTTGAAGGCGTCGATCAAAGCCTCGGGCGGATCACCGCGAAATTAAAACAACTTGGACTTGATGAAAATACGATTGTGATTTTCTTTTCTGACAATGGCGGCATGGCTGCGATGAATGTCGGCAATCCGAAACGGATTGTAGCGGAGCAAAATATCAATAAAGCATACTCGACATCTTGCCTTCCGCTCCGAGGCGCAAAAGGTTGGTTATACGAAGGCGGAATACGCGTTCCACTAATCGTCAAATGGCCCGGCAAAGGCCAGACGAACACTGTTTGCTCCACGCCAGTAAGCAGCATTGATTTCTTTCCCACTATCATGAGCATGGTCGGGTTAGAAGAATCGATCGGCGAGGATAAAGAAGGGGTTAACATTTCGCCCCTGCTCCTTGGAGACCCCATCAAAACTCGGTCCATTTATTGGCATTTTCCTCACTACAGCAATCACGGAATGCACAGCCCTGGAGGTGCAATCCGATCGGGCAGGTATAAGCTGTTAGAGTATTTTGAAAACGGCACCGTGCAGTTGTTTGACCTCGAAAATGATCTGGGCGAGCAGAAGGATCTCTCCAAAACGAACCCGGAGAAATCCGAAGAATTGCGAAAAGAATTAGAAGACTGGCGAAAAAAGGTACGCGCAAAGATGATGAAACCGAATCCAACCTTTAACCCTGATTTGAAAGCTGAAAACTATTACCTGGACTCAAACCACTGACTTTCTAAAAATTCAAATAACCTAAGGTCTTCATCCATCTAGTTACTATTCAAACAACGTGTCTAATCAAGATGAAAGCCTCGCTTGCTCTTTGATTAATTGGATTCCTACTATGATCAATCGACGTCATTTTTTACGAGGAACCGGAGTAACCCTTGCTTTGCCATTTCTCGCAAGCCAAAAATTACCCGGCTTTGCCTCCTCTCGCTCGGCTAAACCGCAAACGCGAAGAATCGTATGCATTGGCAATCATCTTGGTTTTTGGCCAGGTGGATTTTTTCCGGAGGGAGAGGGAGTTAATTCCCAACTTGGCGCCACTCTCAATCCCATCAGAAACCAGAGGAATGACTTTACTGTCTTTTCGAACTTGGATCACGGCACGAGCGGCGGGCACAAAGCGGTGCACACGTTTTTGAGCGGAATTCGCAAAGAAGAGGCGGCTGGTTTTCCTGAGAAAAATAGAACGCTGGATCAAGCGGCTGCTGAACACTGCGGAAGTGCAACTCGATTCTCTTCCATCAACGCAGGACTAGGTGAAGGCACCAGCATGTGTTGGACAAGAACGGGAATTTGTATCCCCCCCGTCAACAACCCGGCAAAAATGTTCGATGCCCTGTTCGTTGAATCAGATGCAGCTTCCCAAAAAATCCAACGATCGAGATTACAGCATCAAAAAAGTGTCTTAGATGCTGTTAACGATTCAGCTCGGCGAATTGGAAGTCGTCTTAACGCCACCGATCGCAACAAATTGGATCAATATTTGACTTCGGTTCGTGACGTGGAACGACGCGTCCAGATGTCAAACCTATGGCTCGACCGCCCCAAGCCCAAACCGCCAATCGAACCAGTCCTCGAAAAAGAGAGAATGCATATCGAAGAAATCCCACTCTTCTATGATTTACTGACACTGGCACTGCAAACTGATTCCACACGCGTTGCCACATTCGAAATCCCCATGGCTTTCAAAACTTCGGAGCTCAACGTTGGAAGTTACCACGGACTTTCCCACCACGGAAAAGAGGCGGGGCGACTAGAACAATTAGCGGTGGTTGAGGCTTACCTGATGAAGCAATTTGGGTATTTCCTCAACAAACTTCGCGAATCTGAAATTCTTGACCAGACGCTCGTCATTCATGGAAGCGGAATGGGAAATGCGTCCAGCCACAGCAACAAAAACCTACCCGTGATACTTGCGGGGGGTGGCCTCCAACATAAGCAACACATCGCCTGCCCAGCCGAAGACCATAAACGGGTACCACTCTGCAACTTGTGGCTGTCGGCCTTGCAATGGTTTGGACTCGAAACCGAACGATTTAATAGAAGTAGCGGAACCTTTTCAGAATTGGAGTTTCGCACATGATGCAATTCGCTTGCCTTTTACTGGCGATCGCAGTGACGTCCCTTTCTTCCTCCGCGTTTGCAAGCGACGAACGAATTCGGAAGTTTACTGAAACCTATTGCAACCAATGCCATGGCGGGACACAGCAGAAAGCTGGTCGGCGTTTTGACACGTTGCCCAAAACAATCGAGACGATTGGCGAAATAGAACGTTATCAAGAAATTCTTGACCAGCTCAACCTTCAATCCATGCCACCGGAGGGGGAACGGCGTCCCACGGCATCGGCTCAACTCGCGATGATTGACCACCTGACGGAGCGAATTTCCGCAGCCCTCCAGAAATTAAAAAGCGAGGGGCGACACAGTGTTCTCCGCCGCATCAATGCCTGGGAATACCAACAAACGATTGGGGATTTACTTGAATTAAACGTGGAGGCATGGAACCCAGCCGCAAATTTCCCAACCGACGAAAAAGTAAATGGCTTCGATAATAATGGGCAGCATTTGGTAACCTCCGGGATTCTACTCGAACATTATCTAGCTGCGGCAGAAGAAGCGATCGCCCGTGCAACCCAATTTGGGAGTCGCCCGGTCACACAAAAATTAACACAAAAGTCACCATTTTATTTTAACGACAAACAAAATAAGGATTTACCCAAATTATTTCAGGTGGATCGATTTCGATTTATTCCCGAAACACCTTACACCGACCTCTATGGCCGTCATTACCGGGGTGGGCACATTGGATTTCTCCCTACCGCACGAGGCGGTTTAAAACATAGTGGCATCTATACAATCCGCGTACGTGCCGCTGCTGTTGACCGCATCCACAACTACGGAAAAGCGCTTGGAGATTTCCGAAGCAACGACCCGCTTGTGCTTGAAATAGCTTCCGTCGATCGCAAGGGCAGCGCTGAGAGTACCGGCAACGTCTCCAAAATGATCCCGTTAAAACGCGTGGAACTGATAGACAACACACCCCAGTGGATCGAATGGACCGGCTATCTCGAAGCTGGATTTGAACCGGAGGTTCGCTTTCGAAATGGCCCGATTGCCGCAAAACGTATGGTTCGATTACTTTCAAACTTAGGCGAGGAGTACGAAGAGTTTCGGCCATTCGTCGACATGAAACCCGGTCTGGAAAAAGGGCATGGTGTCCTCAAAGCCTACCGGGGGCCCAAACTTCGAATCTGGGAAATCGAGGTGGAGGGACCAAAGGTAACCCACTGGCCACCTAGCGGTCACCAGAAACTTTATGGCAATTTGAATCTGGACCAACTCGATCGCGATTCGATCCGCCAGAGACTCCACTCATTTGCTGAAATAGCTTTCCGCCGACCTGTTTCTTCCATTGAATTAGAACCCATCCAATCACTCGTCGCATCAAAAATTGACAAAGGTCTGCCGCCACTTGCCGCAGCTCAACTCGGGTTCCAAGCTATTTTGTGCTCGCCTGGGTTTCTGTATCTCGATGAAGGGCAGGGCGAGCTCGATGATTATGCACTCGCCTCCCGACTATCTTATTTTTTATGGTCCTCGATGCCGGATTCAGAACTTCTCCGACTAGCCGCCCAAGGAAAACTTCGCGACAAAGCTGTCTTGCGGGGACAGATCACGCGAATGATCAGCGATCCCAAATCCAATCGATTTGTCAGCCATTTTATCCGCCGTTGGCTCGAGCTCGACAACATTGGTGAAATGCCCCCGTCTGAAGAGTTCCTACCTTATTACCGTGACAATCTTAAATGGGCAATGCGTTCGGAGACAGAGACTTTTTTCCGCCACATTCTCGACAATAATCTTCCGGTAAGTGAATTCCTCTCTGCCAATTACTCCTTTCTCAATCGCGAACTTGCCGCCCATTATGGAATCAACGGAATTGAAGGTGTTCACCTACGCCGAGTTTCATTACAGGAAACCCCGCGCCGCGGTTTGATGGGGCACGGTCTATTTTTGACCGCCTCCGCTAATGGTGTTGATACCTCTCCAGTCGTTCGAGGCGTATATGTACTCGATAAAATCCTGGGCTACCAACCGCCCCCCCCACCGCCGGACGTCCCCGAAATTGAACCTGACATCCGCGGGGCTGCCACGATCCGGGACGAACTAGCGAAACACCGGAATGTAGCAACCTGTGCTGAATGCCATCGCAAAATTGACCCCCTAGGTTTTGCACTCGAAAACTTCAACGCAATTGGTGAGTGGCGCGAACAATATGAAAACAAACTGCCAATTGATCCCTCAGGACAACTTCCCCTTGGAACTGAGTTTTACTCTTTCTCCGGCTTCCGTGATCAAATCAAGGAGAAAGACGAGCAATTCTCAAAATGCTTGACCGAAAAACTGCTTACGTATGCGATCGGGCGTGAATTAAATGCAGGAGATCGCCCAACAGTTAATAAAATTCTTGAAACGCTGCAAAATCAATCGCTCGGCTTTCAGGAATTGATCCAGCTAATTTGCGAAAGCTCAATTTTCAGAAACAACTGAGGCTGCCCGAGAGCCCAGCCATTGGACTCTAAACAAACCTTGGAACCTATTTTATTTCGTTGGATGTTAGAACATTCAATTTGAGATCCGTCAAAAAACTACTTATTTCCAGTAGCGTTGATTCCGTTTGCGAAACAATCAGGATTCCATTAACCAATCTAATTTTCCCGGCCCCCATCGCTTGCTCCCAACTATCCGGAGAAACCATGGTGGTAACAAGATCCAGTAACGTGTGTTCGCTTGACGGCTTCACTTGGCTCTTCTCAACTCGCGCCTTAGCTTGAGCTTGAACCACGGCAACCAGTTGACTCAACTTTTGCTCCAATAACTTTGTGTCACTCCCATTAGCATCTTGACGGATTCCCAGAGATGCGGGTCGAGGTGCGGATAATTGAGGAGTCGTTGGCTGAATTGCAAACATACCACCGGCACGGTTACCCCCGACACCGGATTCTCGCACACCGCCAACTCCCGACTCGTTTACACTACCCTCGATGAGCCCGTTTCCTGAAGCGTCGGGAGATGTTTCCGGCAAAGCACTCAACAGCTTACGGCAATCAAACATCTTGATGCGATGAAACTTTGGATCCAAGGCGTCATCGAGAGAAATTATCTTCACCACCCCACCACTAATCACATACGCCGCGTTATGCGACTCCAGCATCAAAGCCAACGCTTTGTTTAATGGCAGAGCGTTTATCTGGAATGTAATCGGTTGCTTCCCTGTAAGACTGTCATCCATCGCCGACGAGGTGAGTACAATATTCAAACCTGTTTTTTTCTCAAGCTGTTCAATCACATCGGAGAATGATTGCTCCACCAAATCGAAAGAAAGCACTACCTTCATCGCTTCTTCTGCAGCTGCCGCCGGCGACGTCTCTTGCGAAGCAACCAACGGCGCTGCTTCAGGGTCCTGAAGCGGTTGATCCTGAATTTTGGCGAGAGCTCGCACGGGACCGCCCAACTGCGAATTCTCTGGCCACATTTCCATGACCATAATGGCAACTAGAAAACTGCCGACAACTGAAAAATTAGCCAAGCGCATCATCCACCTCCGCCTCTAAAAAATAAATCGCCCCTCTTTTTATAGTTGCCTTGATACGCGGGTCAATCGATTCCCTTTTTCGGCTATTTTTTTGGCTCCATTAAACGTGATATCCAACGGGTACGCTGAAAAACTCAACTCTGCCGTCACAGAAGCACACAGCCAACCTTTCAGCAATGAAAAGCCGAAAAACTGGAAACGAGACCGATTGCATTTCACCTGTTCAATAACAGCCTGTCAAAATACAGTTGAAGTTGGGAAAGATTTTGAAAAAAATGCTACTGGAGTTCGACCCTTTGAATGAGTTCCCGATAAATAGAACGCATGATCCCAGAGTCGAGCCCACGCCCGGTTCCTCTAGCAATGGTTCTTAAGGCCGTTAGCAGCAAATCGGGGCTTGGCTTCTCGGGTCAGTTGCGCGTAGAATCGAATCTGACCGGCAATGGAATTTACAACGTTGCACTGATCAGCCGGTCGCGACAACAAAAATTTTTTTTACTGAAAAGCCTCCTTGGTTTTAGGAAACGAGGTCGGGCAGTTTCCTTCAGTAAAAACTGATAGCCGCCGTAGCTTTAATTGGCAGAGCACCGCATTCGTAATGCGGGGGTTGTGGGTTCGACTCCCACCGGTGGCTCTTTTGAGGTGTTTCAAACACAATTCCTGCAACCGAGAGGTCGGCTTTCGATCGCCGCAGGTATTGCCAATGATGCCTAATTTGCAGCAAGGCAAGGCTGTACGGAGGCAGTTTCTGACTCATTATTCTTCTTATTCCGCGATTTGGCTTGAATTCTCTCGGTAATTTGGGGAAATAGTCCGATTTCTCTTTTGTTTCGTTGTATTGCATCTGTTTAGTTTGCCGAATACGTTTGGGGGCATTTTCCCCTCAAACCCTTGGAATTCATTGAACAAATCCACTTTCCCGTTGACCTAAACCATCAACAATTGATTTTCATGGGATTTTCCACATTGCACTCCGCGATCAAGGCCTGACCAAATTTTTTAACGGAGGAATGGCAGTTGCCTTTTCTTTGTAAAAATGGCAAAATACGTGGCTTGAATTCAGGGCCAGTGCATTTGCACCGAAGTCCAAAACTCTTATCGCCCGAAGATTTAACACATCTCGGCTTGCCCTTTGACATCTGTCGCTTAAACGAGGTTATTTAATGGCTCAGGTTCCGGAAATCGAATTAAAAGACATTTTGCTGTCAAACAGTTCGTTTGGTCCCAACGAGATCACTTTCATTCTCACGAAAGTCTGCAACGACTACTCTCAATTCCCGAACTTGAAAGAAGTAACGGGGGTCTTGGAATCACAGCTTGAGAGAACACCTGCCGCATCGGTTCGCCTTGGTGTCTGCCAATACATGATTGGCAATTACGAGACTGCCATCGCCACTCTGGAAAATGCCTACGGCGGTGCTTTAGCTTATTTTTAACAAGGCAAGAGCCATTTTGCGCTTGAAAACTGGGACAAAGCGATTGAGTGCTATGAATCGGCACAGCGAGCTGGCTACAACGGCGACCACTGCCAAATTGCAATCGCCGAAACAAAGCGTCTCTCAAGAGACCTTACCGGTGCAATGACAATCCTCGACAACATGTTCGGACCGATCGAACAAACGGCCGAATACCTTTACCAGCGTGGAGCGACCATCGCTGCGATGAGCGACAATCCGGATGAAGTCTGCAAACTTTATGAACGAGCGGTCGAACTGGAGGACACGCATCCAGGGGCATTGTTCGGACTCGCACTGGAGAATGATCGCCGTGGAAATGACGAGCGAGCGATCGAGCTTTATCAACGTGCCGCAGCATCATTTCCAACGAACGTGGGAGCGTTGCTAAATCTTGGGCTAATCTACGAAGATCACGATCAATTCGAGCGAGCGACCCGATGCTACGATCGCATTCTTGAATCACATCCGACTCATGATCGGGCATTGCTTTACCGCAACGATTCTGTCGCATCGATGGATGAACATTACGACCACGATCGCGAGAAAGTTCGTCAGCAAATCGCTGGCGTGATGAGCATTCCAATTGCTCAATTTGAACTTTCTGTTCGCAGCCGAAACTGCCTTCAGAAAATGGGAATTCTCACCCTTGGAGATCTCTGCAAAGTTTCTGAAATGGAATTGCTGAACAGCAAGAACTTCGGAGAAACATCTCTAGTTGAAATTCGCGAGATGATGACCAACAAAGGGTTGATGATTGGACAACTGGCTCACCAAAAAGATGATGCGGATGAGCCGATCGACACCAGCCAATACAGTCCTGAAGAGCAAATGCTTCTCGAGCGTCCGATTTCTGACCTCAACCTTTCGGTTCGTGCCCGTAAGTGCATGACTCGTCTGGGGCTCGCAACCATCGGCGAACTCGTAAGAAAATCGCAGGATGACTTATTAGAGTGTAAAAACTTCGGCGTAACTAGCCTCACCGAAGTCCGAGAGAAACTTGTGCAGGTAAATTTGAGCCTTCGCGGCGAGTAATCCTCACCTTAATTTACAACTGGTAAAACATCTGGCCCGCGAAACCGCGGGTCTTTTTTTTCGCTCGTTGAGCAACAACTGGGAATCAGAAGAGATTCCTAAACTTTCCCTGTTAACGCAGAGGGCTTGGCATGAACAAAGATGGTTTTCAATTCGAAGTCCTGCATACGGACAAACACTGCGGTGCTCGACTGAGCAGACTAACCACACCTCGAGGCACCATCGACCTACCAACGTTCATGCCTGTTGGAACCTGCGCTGCCGTAAAAGGTCTGACGACCGGTTTAGTAAAATCGACCAATGCCCAAATTATCCTTGGCAATACTTACCACCTCGCGCTGCGCCCTGGCTCCGAACTGGTTCAAGAGTTCGGCGGTCTGCCAAAATTCATGGGCTGGGATGGGCCAATGCTGACCGACAGTGGTGGCTTCCAGCTCTTCAGCCTCGCACAACTAACCAACATTACAGAACATGGAGCTACATTCCAATCACACATTGACGGCTCAAAAATGGAATTGACCCCGGAGAGGAGCGTGCAAATCCAACAGGAACTCGGAGCTGACATTGCGATGGTACTTGACCACGTTATTGAACTGCCCAACCAAAAAGAAACGATTATCGACGCCATGGAACGCACCATTCGCTGGGCCAAACGTTCCCAAGACGCTCACAACCTCGATTCGCAAGTTCAATTCGCCATTGTCCAGGGTGGGCTCGATCCGGCACTGCGAGTGCAATGCGCGGAACAACTGATCGACCTTGATTTCCCGGGTTACGCCATCGGTGGCTTAAGTGTCGGGGAACCGCCAAGTGAAATGTATGCGATGCTCGATGTGACCTGTCCCGTTTTACCTGAAAAAAAACCAAGATATCTGATGGGAGTCGGAACACCTGAAGATTTAATTGAGGGGGTTAAACGGGGAGTTGACATGTTCGATTGTGTGATGCCCACCCGAAATGGACGTAATGCGATGGCTTTCACCGACGAGGGGAGAATCAAGATCCGCAACGCTATCTACGAAAGGGACCCTCGACCGTTGCAGGATGATATTCAGACTCCCTATTCACACCTCAGCCGTGCTTATCTGCGTCACCTATTCAAGGCGAAAGAAATGCTGGGGCCGATTCTGCTCTCTCTCCACAATCTGGCCTACTACCAGCAGTTGATGCGAAAGGCGCGTGAAGCGATTGCGAACGACTGCTTTATCGATTTCCATGCCAAACAAATGTCTGGCTGGCACCCAATTTCGCCGCACTAAATCGCGATTTTTCGCATGTTTTTTGCCCATCCCCGCTCTTTGCGAGGACAGAAATCGAACAAAGAGGGGCATTCAAGCCTTTCCAGTCATTTAAGCCTTTAAAATCAAGCTTATTCGGGGTTTTGCCCCCCGACTTGGCCTTGTTGGTTAGCGGGCATCGTTTTATCATTATCGGCTTGAAAAAAGACTTAAGTGCTAAGAGAAGAGCACCTCACGCGATCAATTTCTAAGCCCTAAATCGGCTGTGAAGATTTCTGAGGGTGCATCTTAATAAGACTCCATGTACTTGGTTCCATTCGTTTTTTGTTTTCTTTCCACCGTGATTGTTTGGCACCGAAGAGTGATCGGCGGTTTCATTCGAGAAACCACGGAACCAAACTTAATCGTGGGACGAGTTAGGCCTAATGATAAACTTTTACAACACGTGCTGGTATTTTCTTGCGCAAACGCAAGTTCAAACATCAGAGGCTCCAGCCGATAGCGGGGGTCCGGCCGGAGAGATGGCGAATAACACGCCAAGTCTCTTCGACAGCTGGATGTTTCCGGCATTGATGGCTGTGATGCTGGTTTACTTCATCATGATGGCTCGGCCAAAAAACAAAGCTCAATCCAAAACTTCGGATTTACTTGCCAACTTGAAAAAGAACGACAAAGTCGTCACGGCTGGTGGCATTCTTGGAACCGTTGTAAATCACCGCTCGGATGCCGAATACGTCACCTTGCGAGTCGACGAAGCAAGCAACTCGAAAATGCAGATACTAGCGAAATCAATCGTTCGCGTAGTATCCGATGAAGACGGAACAGATAGTTGATGCAACAAAGACTGCTCTCCGGTTGAATAACCTTTTGAGAGTTACGTTTTTAAAAAATAATGCGAATCCTTTACCCATTTATACTTTAGGAATCCTCGGATGTTAGAGTTCAGCTCCAACGCTTCCCTTTTGGCCCAAAATACTGCGCAAGCTGCTGAAAACATTGTTCCCTTTTACCAAACGGGATTTTTTGTTTTTCTATTGCTAATTGCCGCAGTCGTTTTAGGTTTTTTTGCCGCAAAATACATTTCTTCGGGACTAAAAGTCGCCGAGTACCAGGGCAGAATGTCAATCGTATTGATTGCTGTACTTGTCGCTTCGTTAATGATCTGGGCGAAATGGCCGCCTAAACTGGGCGTTGATCTTCGAGGCGGTATTAACATGATTGGCTCGCTCAATCTTGACGCGTTTCTCGATGAAGACGGTGCCGGAAAACGCCCGGAAGCAACCGACATCATTCCCGCGTTGGTTCGCAGAGTGAACCCGTCAGGTACCAAGGAAATCATGATCCGCCCGTTGGGTGCCGACAAAATCGAAGTCACAATCCCCACGGTTGAAGACGCGGAAGCTGACGGTATCTGGAAACGACTCGTCGAAGCCGGAAAACTCGAATTTAGAATTTTGGCGCGAGACGCCCAGGCTTTTAAACTCCAACGAGATGCAGCCAAGGCACAAGCCGCGGCGGGCAACCGAAGCCGCAAAGTTCAGGATGAGGTCGACGGAAAAAAACAGACGGTTGCCGTATGGGTTGCCCTCGCTCGAGTCGTTCAACCGGAAGATTCACCGAACGAAATCGTACCCTTTAAATTTGTTCCGCAGCGAAGCGATCTTGTACGCGACAAAGCATCCGGCAAGATTCTCGATCTTTCCACTTGGTCTGCCTCAGGCTCCTCGGATGCCGATTCACAGGGCGCTGAATTCGCAAAATGGTGTGCGGAACAGGGTGTTCGCACGCCTCAAATCCTCGTGATTCAACCGGAAGACGACCAGAACGTGGAAGGCGAGCACCTCGCAAGCGTTAGCTCTGCCATGGATGAACGAGGCCGTGGAAGCGTCGCGTTTAAGACCACGGCTGTCGGCAGCTCAAAAATGGGCATGCTCACACGAATGAACATTGACCGTCCGATGGGAGTCGTTCTCGATGGCCAGTTGCACTCCGCACCTAACATCCAATCTGCGATTTACGCGAATGGGCGAATTACCGGCGAATTCACGCCTGAGGAAGTCTCCGAACTGATCATTACACTCGAAAGCGGTAAGCTCGATGTGGCGTTGAACAAATCACCCATCAGTCGTGATTTCATTGAATCGAACCTTGGTAAACAGCTGCTTGAACAAGGATTTCTGGCAATTGGTTGCTCACTGGTTCTTGTTCTGATTTTCATGATGTTTTACTACCGTTTCGCTGGCATTGTTGCGACCGCCGCGTTGTTACTGAACCTCGTTCTCATCCTCGCACTAGTAATGGCCATCAATCAACCGTTTACCCTAACGGGGCTGGCTGGCCTGGTTCTAACCGTCGGTATGTCAGTGGATGCAAACGTCCTGATTTTTGAACGGATCCGAGAAGAACTTGACCGCGGTGCGGCCTTGAGAATGGCAATTCGAAACGGTTTCGATAAGGCGACCACCACCATTATTGACGCCAACGTAACAACCTTGATCACCGCTGTTGTTCTTTACGTGATTGGAACTGAGCAAATCAAAGGTTTCTCGGTCACTTTGATTCTCGGTATTTTGATGAGTATGTTCACTGCCATTTATGTTTCTCGATTGATATTCGATATCTTCGAGCGTCGACGATGGCTAACGCAACTCAACATGACGAGAATTCTTGAGCGGAAGCAGTTTGATTTCCTAAGCAAAGTAAGTCTTACGGGAATCATGTCCTTTGCATTGATTGTCGGAGGACTCAGTAGCGTATTCCTCTTGGGTCCAAAGATCTTAGATCACGATTTACGTGGCGGTTCGACGGTTCGAATGGTCTTTAATGATGCACAAGATGTTGAGGCCCTTCGTAAAGAACTGGATGATCTTAACGAAATGCATAACGGCGAGAGCGTCGAATTTTCAGTAACCGGTTTTCAGCAGGGCGGCGACGGTGAGAAAAACACCGTATTTCGTGTCGACAGTAATCTGCCGGCCTATGAGGGCCCGCCTCAGGAGAAGTTTGATGAACTGGCAGATATTTTGGCACGTGTATTCAAAGGACGCCTAAAACTTAACCACGTAGAAGTCGTTAACTCTGCTGCAAGCTCAAACCCAACCTCAACGCCGGCAAAACCTGCTGAGACAAATACGAAAGAGCCTGTGAAAACCGGTTTGAATTGGGAGGCGGGTGGCCTGACACCGTTGGCGAGTGCCGCTTCGTCATTCATGCTCACCTACCAAGAAGCAGAAAAACAAGAGCCTGCAACTCCTCCAGCCGAAGGAACTGAGCGAGAGAAGCCGGAGCAAGAAAAGCCGGAATCGAATGCAACTGAGGCAACTTCCGCCGAGCCTAAACCGGAAACACCGAAATCGGATGAGGCAAAGCCGGAGTCTGAAGCAGATTCTCCCCAGGAAGAAGCGACCGACGAAGACGACAACCAGTTCAAGCCGGAAACTCCGGCCGACAATCAGATTGCGAAACCCGAGTCGGTTACCCGCAGCCTCAAAGTCACGCCTGGGATTTCTGGAAAATCACTGATCAACATGTTGATTGAGGCATCAGAAACTGCGGAACTAGAGTTGGAAGAAGAGCAGATCTTTGTCGACTCAAGCGACGTTGAGCAAGACGAATCAGCTGCCTCGACGGTTTCAGAAAACTGGGAAGTCACGATGGAGGTCAATCGAGCCGAAGAGGCTGACGCAATCATTGATGCGTGGAGCCAAAAGCTGAACCAAACGCCTTACTTCCCGACCACGAGTAAAGTGGGGGGTCAGATTGCGGGCAAAACTCAGGTGCAGGCACTGGTCGCGATTTTCGCCAGTTTGCTTGGAATCATCGCATACGTTTGGATTCGCTTCCAAAATGTTGCGTTTGGATTGGCTGCGGTGATTGCCTTGATTCACGACGTTTTGATTGTGCTCGGTGCAATCGCTATCAGCCACTGGATTGCCGGTGCGCTTGGATTTCTGGGGATCGTCGAGTTCAAGATCAGCCTCGAAATTATTGCTGCACTCCTGACAGTTATCGGTTACTCGCTTAACGACACAATTGTTGTTTTTGATCGAATCCGAGAAGTTCGGGGCAAACGAACTGAGATTACTGCCGACATTGTTAACGCCAGTATTTCACAAACCCTCAGCCGTACTATCCTGACTTCGGTAACCACCTTTATCGTGGTTTTCATTCTCTACTGTTTTGGTGGCGACGCGATTCACGGATTTGCGTTCGCCTTAGTCATCGGCGTCCTCGTCGGTACCTACAGTTCGATCTTTATCGCTTCACCAGCACTGCTTTGGTTGATGAACACGGTTGGCTTGAACCCGGGGGAAGTCGACCCGGAAACGGCATAGCCCGCAGAGCTTAACCCACCTTTCTGTTCAAACTTTCCATAGGTTGACAGAAGGCTAAACAAAGTGAGAGCTGCCATTTTCGATGGCAGCTCTTTTTTTATTGGTGTTTGGACTGAATTCGCTCCTCCGGAAAGCACTCGCGTTAACACCTATCTCATTACAGATTAACGGGTGGATTGGGAAACCGCCCGAAAGGTTTACCTGATCGCAAAATCCGGTATTCGAAAACGCATCTAATGCTATGTCCAGCGGGTTAAATCATGTCTTTTACTGGAGGTGTGCAATAGTTCAAGGGTTACATTAACTTGCCATGGATTGGCGTATTTATTCTCTAGCAGCTTGCCAGAGGGTTGCATTTGGTAATTTACCAAATAATAAACTCGCTTTATTCTTGGAGACGTTGATGGGTTCATTTCAACAAATCTTAATTAGTATTGTCTGCCTCGGAATTGCATTCGGATTTGGTGCATATGTCAATACACACCCTTCGGGGCCGGAGAGTGAGGGCGCTAATCTGGCTCAACAAAACGGAGCTAATTCAAATGATGTTATCAACGAATTAGATTTTGTAGAAAAACGCCCCGCCAAAATGGGCATGATGCGCAAGCCTCTCAAGCCAAGGCTCGCTTTCCCCAATAATTCGTTCGGTAGCGACTCCATTACACAGCCGCCCGTCCTTCCCGCTCCAAGCGATCTGGGCAACCGAGCCGACGATCAATCTCCGCCACCCCCCAGTTCTTCGATCTCAAATACCGTCGACGAACCACTCGTTTCTCTGGTTGAGGATATGGGGCCTCCTGGAATCGCACAGGCGAACGATGTCCCTGATTTTTCGGAAGCCGCCGACGAAGTGGCAGCAATCCAAACAGAATCGAATCCACCGCGAAGGGCAATGCGAAATCAAATCTCAGAACCGCTTGGAGATAATCGTTTGACACAAACTGTAAACAAAGCTCCGCTTGAAGCTACCCCTCCCCAGACGGTCTCCGAATCCGTCTCTGGTACGCCGCTTTCCGAGCCGCTTGCTGGCCCGGTAATTGAACCGTTTGAATCGGCATTTAGCGCAAACGACTTCGAGCCACAATTGGTCGGATCGCAGCCTAAACCAACGAAAATTAAATCGCTTACCGAACCGCCGAGCGCGCTTGTCGAGAGCACACCGCGCCAGTCGGGTGAACCCGCCAACACGTTTAAGGATACCAATCCGCTTCCAACCAATTTAACGTTTTCGATCGAAGAACCCTCGGAGCTCGATACGAGACGGCGAATTCCATTCAAACTTAACTCTGCCCGAAAAGAAGAGCTCCGAGATATTCGAGCACGTAGCAAACAGTATGAGGACTTCCAGGAGCACATTGTTCGCGCAAACGAATCGCTCCAGTCCATCTCTACCGACTACTTTGGCAAACCGGACTTCTATCTCGACATCTACCTCGCCAACCGCGAAAATCTGTCGAGCCCGGTGGGAATCAAGCCGGGTACAAAACTGAAAATCCCCACGATCAAATAACCTAAACAGGCGATGAGAATTCGCTTGGGGTCGTTTAAGCCAGGGGCTTAATAACTGTCAGCTGCGAAGATGAACGGCTATCCGTTCGCCTGGCCAAATTGAATGAACCTACCGCTAAACATCGCGGACTTTTAATTTCGCCGACGCTCTGTGACTTCGCTGCCCATTACCGACCGTTTACTCGTCTTCTCCAGAATCGACTTCGCGGGTAATCCATGGAAATTTCTCCGCGTTGGCCGCTACTTTGTTTTCAAACAAACGAACGGTAATTGCCTTCCAAAGGTTGTCGACTCTGGACTCGGAAAGCATTTGCACTCCCGAGAACCGACTCTTTTTGGTGTTTATTTCAATTAACTCGCTGGCCTTCAATCTCTCCTCTCGGTCCTCAATTTTGGAAACATCCGGACGATGTTTACCCAAAATCTCTGCGATCTCTTGTGATTCTTTAGCCGTTTTCTCAAAGCTGCTCCAGAGAACCAGCATCGGCATCGCAGCACTTCCATCCACCCCTGTGAACAAAGGGTGCTGAATGTTGTTCGCCATGGAAACACCAGCTATCTTTTTAACCGGTGAAACCAGCATCAAAGATTTGACATCTTGCCCTTGCTTTATGCCTTGAGGGCTATGAGAAGGAAATGCAAACCAATCGTTCAAAACCCATTGAACGGCCAAAACCGATGTCTCGCCAACGGCTACCACGGAGAGCAAGTCGATGTTTACTTCGCCCTTGTTATGTTTCTGTACCAAAAACTTTTTGCAACGCTCGATATCTTTCTGAGCCGACATCACTTCCTGTTTTCGAAATTTTTTGTAGTCGAGAGGCTTTTTTAAACCTTCAACCGAAACGCTTTGACCGTGACCGCGAAGGTCAGGAACAATCACTGCGTGTCCTGATTTCTGTAGAAACAAGCCATATTTGAGTAATTGCCGACGATCGCCCTCCCAATCATGAAGCAGAATAAACGGGATTGCTTGCGTTGCGGGAGCGTCATCCGCGGCATCCTTTAGTCTAGGTGGGGCAAAGTAGGTGCACTTAAGACGTACTCCATCGGGCGTGTCGAGAACGATGTGCTCATACTTAGGAATTTCGACCTCCTTATCGTCCTGGGAATTACCGGGTCTTGCGATCTTCTCTCCCTGAACTGGCGCAAAAGCCATCAGCTCGCCGAATGGAGAGGCCGCCTGAAGCTGCGACGTCGAAATGGTCAAAAAGACGAGGAAAGCGGTAATTTTTAGAGAACCGCGTAAAAATTGACTTCGAGCTGGAAGGGATTTCTGCATAGCGGCTATTTCGCCCCGTGGATAAGCATTGAAAGGGAAAACTCTGGAATTGTTGCCTGCAACAATTGAAGCTTAGGCCATTAATCATAGCAAATAGCGAAGGATTTTGCATTTTGATCACACATTGAGATGTGTCGACCTAACTCCTGCTAAACTCCTATTTATTCAACAAAAATAGATTTCGCCCTTTTTTCCCAAATTCATCGATTCTCGACCGTACAACCCCCCCGTTACCGGTTGATTCCGGGAAATAGACGGGTGGATTTCACTTGCCAAAGACCGCATCGCGGTGAAAAATGCTAAGATATACCAAGGAATGGTTGAAAAGAGTTCGCACCCTCTCCCCGTATTTGGAGATTGAGTTGAGCATCCGCAGTTTACGCCGATGGTGGCAGGTAAAAACAGGGAAAATGGATACGCCGATCGACGGCGAAGTTCCGTTTTGGATCGTCAGTCTTGGATTTCACCTCGTGGTCATCATTTTTCTTGCGAGAATTATGATGCCGGAAGAATCAGTCAAAGCGGTTAGCTTGATGCTGGATGAACCCGTCGAGCAAATCGTCGAAGAAGATATTCCGATGGAAATCCAGTTTGACGAATTACTCACTGAAGAAATCGGTGCTGACGGAGACGACGGGTTTGAAACGGCGGCCGCACAGGCTCCTATCGTCGATCCAATCTCTGAGGACACGATTGATCTCGAGATGCAGTTACGAGACGTCGCAGATATCGTCACTGACAACGACTTCATCGAAGCGACCGCTGAGAGCATGGCAATCGTCCCGGTCAAAGGATCGGTCGGAAATTCCGTCAAAGCGGCCTCGGGCGCGGTTGATCGAATGACACAGGAAATCTTGATGTCCATGCAGGAGCGGGAAACCATTGTGGTTTGGATGTTCGACCAATCGGCAAGCTTGATGGAACAGCGTGAAGAGATCGTTCAGCGATTCGATCGCATTTACGATGAACTTGGTATTCTACAAGCTGCGGGACATGCTTCGTTCGAGAATAAAAAACAACCGCTGCTAACGCAGGTTTACGCCTTCGGCTCTGGAATTAAACCGCTTCTCAAAAATCCAACGCCCAGTTTGGCGACAATTAAAGAGGCGATTCAATCGATTGACCGCGACTCCAGCGGAATTGAAAATGTGATGGAAACGGTCATCGTGGCGGCAAAGGATCATGCCTCCTACCGCCGGATCGATAAAACCACGGGCAAACCCAAGAACAACGTTATGTTGATCGTAGTTTCTGATGAAGCCGGCGACGACAAAGATAAGGTTGATGATGCAATCAGGATTTGCAACGAACATCAGATGCCAGTTTACGTGATTGGCGTTCCCGCCCCATTTGGTAGAACAAATACTGAAGTCAAATGGGTTGATCCGGATCCTGAATTCGACCAATCCACTCAATGGGCGCTCGTTTCACAGGGACCGGAATCGATTATGCCGGAACGGCTTCGGCTTGATTCGACCGGAACTTTTGGTGACTTGAACATGATTGATTCTGGATTCGGACCGTTTCATTTGACACGTTTAAGTTATGAAACTGGTGGAATTTATTTTGCAGTTCACCCCAATCGAAACACCAAACGTCGTGTGAAGAAGTGGGAAACCAAAAGTTACTCTGCCTCGATTCAGCATTTCTTCGACCCCAAAATCATGCGACGTTACAAACCGGACTACGTCTCTAATCAAACCTACCTCGCTCGGTTGAAAGCCAGTGAGTCTAGATCAGCGTTGGTGAGGGCCGCGACATTTACAACAACTGGAACCCTGGAGTCGCCAGTATTGCGCTTTGAAAAATTAAACGAGGCAACGTTTGTTGCCAATGTAAGTGCAGCGCAACAAACCGCTGCGATTGTGGAGCCCCAGATCAACCGACTGTACGAAATGCTCAAAGTTGGTGAAGAAGCTCGACCGGATGAACTCTCGCTTCGCTGGCAAGCAGGTTTCGATCTCGCGATTGGACGCGCCATCGCGGCAAAAGTCCGAGCAAGCTCCTATAACGCAATGCTCGCGTTGATCAAAACTAAACTGAAATTTGATCCGCCGAAAGATAAGAAGACGCCCCAGAATAATACCTGGGTTTTGGTACCTGCCGATATTGTTCAGACTGGAAGTCAGGACACAAAACTATTGCAAAAAGCCCACAACTACCTCAACCGAGTGATTGAGGAACATCCCGGTACTCCTTGGGCTCTCCTGGCCCAGAGGGAACTTGAAACGCCCATCGGTTGGAAATGGGAACAGGATTACACTGCCCCCCCACAACCTCGGGAGGCTCGTCCTAACAACAATAATAATAACAACAACAACGCCGAACCAAGAATCCCTCAACCACGCATGAACGCGGTACCCAAAACGAAACGCCCACCGCCGAAACTGTAAAGCGAACAAAAAAAAGCCCGTGGTTCAAACCACGGGCTTTTTTATTTGAATGGAACTCACGATCACTAATTCATCATCGCGTCTTCGGCAAAGGAATCCATTTTATCATAGGCGACGAAGAGCCTTGAAATATGGTCGGTAAGTCGTGAAAGGTAAAATGCTTCGAACTTCCGCTTATCTGTCTGTATTCGAGGCCGTCCATTTTCAGGAAACGCGAAAAGATCCGGCCCGTCTGAGAATGCCACTTGGCCACCTTTCTCAATATCATACACAGTGACCGTCAAATCCGCTCTGCCTTTGTAAAGCGTTGCTCCGTCATGAATCGAGTACGATCCAATTTCAAGCACAATCAACATCTCTGCTTTCACGGCTTCACCGATTGCAACCACGCTGGATTCTTCCCAGCCATTTTCGTCTATCCATGACTCGACTTTTCCGGGCGATACCACGGTGACGTCCTTAACGCCGTTGGCAATTTTGCCACTCACGTGCTTACCAACGGAATAGGTCAAAGTGTCGGGACCATAGGCAGAGGCATCCGAAAGACATAGAACCGCCACTCGCTTTCCTTCCAGCCCAGCAAATTTCGGCGGGATCTTATGGCCCTTAATTACATATAGCAACTGCGCCATTTGCTGAATGCAGCCGGTAGACGTTGTAAGTACTGCCAACGGAATTACGATCGTTAGCGCGCAGGTAGCGAATCGTATTCCCAGTCTGCCGCCGGTAACTTTGCTCATCCTTCGTCCCATTTGTATTAGCGAGGCGATCGCTCGTTGAAAAAATCGCGTTTATAATCGCGGGGAGCATAGCGAGATGAATAAGGTGGAACAAGGGCATTTAAACGGATAAAGCCCGTTGAACTCTGATAGCACCCCAAAAATCAGCGATCGATTGGAAAACCCACCCAAATCCCCGAAAAGATTTAATCTTCATACTGGTCTTCCAACTGTGCCGCCAGTTTTTCGTTGATTTTGATTCGACGAATGCCTTGCCCTTTTCCCGACTTTGGATCCAGGTCAATCACCACGCCAGAAATCTGAACATTACCAGTCGCCACATCAAACGGAATTGGCCGAAACGAAATGGTTGCCTTTAGCACTTTTTCAATCTTTCGCCCCAAGATACTCTCGTGCGGCCCCGTCATACCGACATCTGAAATGAACGCCGTCCCCCCGGGAAGAATTTGCTCATCAGCTGTAGGGACGTGAGTATGGGTTCCACAGACCGCCGTCACGCGACCATCAAGATGCCGCCCCATCAGTTGTTTGTCACTGGTTGCTTCTGCGTGAAAATCGCAAAATCGAATTTTGACACTTTCAGGAATTTCGTCGAGTATGGCATTGGCTTTCGCGTAGGGGCAATCCACCGGTTTCATGAATACTCTTCCGATCAAGCTGAAGACTGCGACTTCCCGGCCATTCTCGGCTTTGACCACCGTCCAAGTTTTACCCGGTGCCTCGGCCGGATAATTCGCCGGCTTTACAATGTTATCCTTCTCCTCAAGGATTGGGATAATATCTTTCTTTCGATAGATATGATCTCCAAGCGTAATACAGTCGACTCCAGCCCCGATCAACTTTCGATAAATCGACGAAGTAATTCCGGAACCGTTTTCTGCATTCTCACCGTTGACGATCACCAAATCGATGGACTCCTCACGGCGAAATCCGGGCAGTGCCTGCAAAACTATTTCTACACCCGGTTTACCTACGACGTCACCAATGAACAGAATACGCACAGATATAATTCTTTCTCTAATCGAGCCCCGCAACAATCCTCGTCCGCGAGCCTCCACTTACTGATGTCACGCTATGAATACGCCCACAAAATAATTCTCGGAGATTCAACGATTGGAAACATGAAAATTCGCTTGCGGGTGAATAAGCCACTAATTTACCGAGCTAATTCCGTAAATCTCGATTCACGAATAACGACCACTTTTACCTCTCCGGGGTAAGACAGGCGTTCTTCATAAGCATTGGCGATCTCACGGCAAATTTTGGCTGCCTTCGCATCGTCTGCATCTTTAGCAGCAGCAATCACTCGCACTTCTCTTCCCGCCTGTACGGCAAAGGCCTGCCTTACACCCTTAAACTCTTTGGCAATCTGCTCCAACTCTTCCATTCGCTTGATATACCGATCTAAAGATTCGCGCCGTGCGCCAGGGCGGGATGCACTGCAGGCATCCGCAGTTGCCACGACCACCGTGTAGGGGAATTCCACAAGAATCTCATCGTGATGTCCCAAGGCAGCGTGAACGACCTCGGGGCCTTCACCATATCGTTTCAGCAAATCCGCACCAATTTTCGGGTGCCCGCCTTCCATGTCGTGATCCGCAGCTTTTCCAATATCATGGAGTAAACCACATCGCTTTGCCAATCGCCCATCAAGCCCCATCATTTCCGCTAATAAGCCGGCAATAAATGCGACTTCGATACTGTGACGAAGTACGTTTTGACTGTAACTGGTGCGGAAATGGAGCCGACCCAATAAATCAAGCACAGGATTTTTCAGCCCATGGACATCTACCTCCTGGGCCGCCTCAGTCCCTTTTTTACGGATTAAATTGTTCATTTCCGCCTGGGTTTCTTTGACTACCTCTTCGATCCGCGAAGGATGGATTCGCCCATCTGCGATCAATTTATCGAGAGAAAGCCGCGCGACCTCGCGACGAACAGGATCAAAACCACTAACGATGACCACACCCGGTGTGTCATCGATAATTACATCAACCCCGGTCTCTTTTTCAAAAGCCCTGATGTTCCTGCCTTCTCGTCCGATGATCCGACCTTTCATGTCGTCATTCGGAATATCAACCGTACTGGTGGTGTGATCCGAAGTGTGGCTTGCAGCAAAGCGCTGGGTGGTCATCATCAGAATTTCACGAGACTTTTCTTCGCAAATTTCCTGCATCCTTTTCTCGTGGTTAAGAATTCGCCCTCCCACTTCATCCTCAAGCTCATCTTCCAACAACTTGAGGAGGCGTTTGGTTGCCTCTTCTTTATCAAGTCCTGTCATCTGGTGC
>WTFU01000005.1 GCA_011523945.1 Mariniblastus sp.
CTCATGTAGTGATCGACTTCGGCTCCCCAATCAATCAGAAGAAATGGGCTTTCCGCCACTTTTTTGTTGCCGGGGCGACCGTGGGGTAAAGCGGAGCGATCACCAACGCCCACGATCGGGTCAAAAGCGCAACCCTGGGCGCCGAAAGATCTCATCTGGTGTTCCAGATTGTGGGCAATTTGCCGTTCCGTTTGATCGAGATGGAGTTGGTGCTTAATGACTTCAAACGCCCGCTGATTAATATTTATTGCCCGACGAATTGCTTTGATTTCAGTTTTATCCTTAATTGCTCTGGCCGATTCAATTAAACCGACCGAGGGTACCCAGTCAATCGTTGGGGTCATCGAGGTCAGTTGATCGTATTCATGTTTTGTAAGCGAAGTCGATTCGAAGCCAATGGAAGCAAATTTCGAATCTTCCGCGATTCGTTTTACTGAATCCATCATGGTTGAACCGGCGGTGCGAATATCGACATCGAGTTCCGCGCATTCGTCCTGTAATTGTGCGAGGTATCGACTGTCGCTTAATAACACCTGTGTCTTGGGTGTGATGAACAAATAGCCAGCGCTGCCGGAAAAGCCCGTCAGGTAGGAAACATTCTTGATGTTGGAAATAAGCAGTGCGGAGACGCCGAGGGTTTTTACCGATTTTCGGATTTTGAGAAGTCGTTTTTGATGGTGTGGTTTCATAATGGAGTAATGCGATTCTCTTAGTAAATCAAAACGGTTGGGTTGATCAGTTACAAACAATGGGAGTTTGGATTGATAACTGGGTACAGTCTAACTCAATATTAGCAAGTGTTGCCTATTAACTAACCACTCGCTTTAAAGAGTGCCGACGCGCCCCACCGTTCAAATTGCCTAATGGTCTGAGGGCTTAGCTTGTGTGCTGGCTTTGATCCCATGCGTCGAAGAGAATTTTTCGGTCTTAGCTATTTGATTTTTTGACAGTCGATCGCCCTGTCGATGTAGATTCGTTTTGTCGAATTTGACTCTCAAATAACGTTAGAAACAGTTTTTCGGTTTCGAAATCGTTGTGGTTCGTGCGACGCGTGGTCGGCACGTTTCGCTCGCAAGAAAAACCAGTGGCATTGAACTTTCAAGAACAAGCGTTCACGAACATCCAATTTCATTCAACCGAAAATTTGTGAACGGTGGTTTCCCGATAGGTCTCGTCGGGTTTCAGCAGAGTTGATTTGAAGGAAGGTTGATTAGGAGTGTCGGGGAAGTGCTGAGTTTCCAGGCAAAACGCCCCATATTGACCGAAACCGCCACTTCCCGGTTGTCCATCCAGATAATTGCCTGTGTAAAACTGGATGCCAGGTTGAGACGTGTGGATTTCCATTTTTCGGCCGGATTCCGGGCAATGGACGGTTGCTGCAAGCTTCATGGCATCAGTGGACCGCAAAACGTAGTTGTGGTCGTATCCGACAGGATCGGCTTGGATTTTTTCTAACCGAGCACCGATTGGTGTGGCAGTGCGGAAATCAAAAGGCGTCCCTTCGACATTCGCAAGTTTACCGGTGGGAATCGACTCGGCATCAACCGGCGTATACTGATCGCATTCCAGTTTAAGCAAGTGATTCTTGATTTCTCCACTACCTGCACCGCCCAGGTTCCAGTAGTTGTGGTTGGTCAAATTAACGTGAGTTGGCTTGTCGGTCGTCGCCGTGAATTCCACTTTCAATTCATTGGCATTATTCAGCGTGTACTCGACGGATACATTGAGTTTTCCAGGGTATCCTTCGTCACCGTCTTCACTGACCAACGAAAAGCGAACTCCGACGAGGTCTGCATTTTCGTAAACTACTTTTTCAGCGTTCCACATGCGTTTATCGAATCCGACCTTTCCACCATGAAGGTGGTTTGCGCCGTTGTTCGCCGCGAGTGTGTATTCCGTTCCGTCGATAGAGAATTTGCCTTTGGCGATTCGGTTGCAATAACGCCCAACTGTGCTGCCAAAGTACGACGAGCAAGCTTCATATCCAGCCATGTCGCTACAGCCAAGGGTGACGTTCTCGAGTTTGCCATTCTTGTCGGGCGCTCGAAACGCGGTAACGGTCGCTCCGTAATCGATCATTTCTAAAACATAGCCGTTGGCATTCCGGCAAATGAACTGGGTGACCTCGTCACCGTTTTTAGTTTTACCGAAGGAACGTGTTACGATTTCCATTTCCAACGCTTTCGGGGATTCTGGTCGGCTCGCGGGGGGGACGCTCTCGACACCCTTCTCAATGGTTGACCCGCTGGCAGAGGCACTACGCGGCGCATTTGCCTTGAAGGAGACTGTGACAAAACAACCTACGATGAATGCTGCTAAGCAGAAACCGATTTTCATATTTACTCCACTCAGGTGCTAGCTCTCGGCATGCGCTGATTTTGCCAAACTTAGCTTCGCGTCTGAAATTTAGTTTTGGTTTAGGCGGACCGGAAAACGGCAATCCGGAGGTTGGACGAATTGAATGTCTTCCCCATTTAGCCGAGCATTATTATCGCTAGATTAGCCTTCGACAAGTGATTAATCGTCTTGGAGACATCAGATCCAGTGGTTGTCTGGGTTGTTTGAGAGGACTGCGTTGCTGGTGCGGGCGTTGGATTAGGAGGTGGATTGGGGGCAACTGGCCGGTAAATGTCCTGTTTTAGAACATTTCTCCAAATTTCTCGTGCTAATCGTGGAATCAGCAGAGTATTCGCGGGAATTCACTGACGCCGCGGGGATTAACTCAATTTCAATCAAGTTTGCGGTTGGTCTTTTTCTGAATAGCAGTTCTTCGCGAATGGTTTCTGAAGTTGTGGTGCAAACTCGCGGTTTTCCCCCAAAAAAAAGACGCAGCCCAAATCGGTCTGCGTCCTGTTGAAAGAAAATTCGAAAACCACGCGGTGACCGTCCGTTGATTGGAGGCGGCCCTGCGGATGCTTAGCTCTTATTTTCGTTGTGTTTGAAAATCATTTGATTTCAAAGCTGAAGCCTTCGCTTCGCTTGCGACTGGTGTGGCTGTTGGTTGGATTGTCTCACCGAAAAAGCGAGTTGTTCCTTCAGCGACTTCCCGTGAGTCCGATTCATCGCAGGTTAGCTGGGCACGGAAAATGTGGGTTCCAGCCTTCATTGCTTCAGCGGTAACCTGAACGGTCATTTCCTGACCCGGCTTGATTTCCTCGATTGGGGAGAAGAGCACTTGACCGTCGGTAAGCTGGTGTTTTAGACCAGTGGCTTCTTTCGGTTCGATTCCCTCAGAGAATTGCATTACCAGCTTGACACCTACTGCGGTTTTGCTGCCGCGGTTTTGAACTTTAATTTCGTAAGGAACGTCCTCACCGGTGGGTAGCGGGCCTTTCGGATCCGCGACGCTGAGAACTAAATCTGCAATGGTTTCTACTTTGGTGACGCAGGCGTCGGAAGCGGCGAGATCGCCTCGGCCTCGTGCCCCGACTTCAATCTGAAGATCGCCGGAAGTATCAAGGAGGCAATTGACTTTGAAGGTTCGGCTTTGACCTGCATCAAGTGTACCGACGGGCCATCTCATTCCCCCTTCGATGAGTTTGACAGATTCCACGCCGCTTAGATATTTAACTCCGTTGGGCAGGGCGATGGCTGAGATAATATCACTGGCAGTTGCATCTCCCGTATTTGTAATTGAGACAGTGTATTGTGCTCCGCTTCCTGAATACTTTAGCCCAGGACCGTTGATCGCAATTTCCAAGTTGGCACGCCTAACGACGAGGTCGCGTTCGGCGGATACCTTCAAATCTCCTTCAGCGGCCGCTTTCGCCACAAGGTTCAGTTTTCCTGCCGTTCTGGCCAAAAGCTCGACCTGGAAATTTTTCTCTTTACCTGCTTCGATTAATCCCAGCGATGCTCTCTCACCACCGAGTGCTTCGGGTAGCATAACAACCACATCTTCGGCGGTCCCTGTTCCAGGGTTGCGGACAGTAACGTGGTAAATCGCTGTTTCTCCGTATAGAACTTCCGGAGGACCTGCGATGCTCATTTCAAGTTTAGGCTCGGTGACGCTCACGTTCGTTGAGCCGATTCGCGGAATCAAAGTCCACTCGACGCCGACATCGAATACCTGTGGCTTGCGTGGTGTGGCAGAAATGGTCATCGTCTGAGATGAGTTGCCGGCAATCTTATCAATGCTCCAAACCAGACGTGCCTGATTCTTTCCATCGGTAAGCTCTTTTTCTCCCGTCGAGAGATTTACATTTTCAATCTCGACCCAAGACGGAATGTTGACCCCGACGAGGATTCGCTCGGCCTGAATACTACTGTTATTTTTCACGACGATTTGGTAGTCGGCCAGTTTGTTGATCCCAACTGATTTTGGGCCATAGGTGTCAACTTCGAGAGCTGGTGCTCGCAACTGGATAACGGGCTTCATCCCGTTAATTGTCTGCGTGTTAGCCGACATCGTCCGGATTTGTGATTCGCTGGACGAATTGGTTGGATTATTTGTTTTCGATGCCGGTGGGAATTTGCCAGCCTGCAATGCAGTAAGTTTGGTCGCGTTGATATCAGAAGGCTCTAGTTCGATCTCCGGAGCTGGATCGCCAACGGTAATCTGGTCGATGAATTCAGAGGCTGATAGATCGGCAGAGGGTTCGACCGATTGGAGACCTAAAAACTCAACCTGGCGGTTTCTCTGGTTAACTCGTTGCGAGGCGATATCTTGAGCTTGCTGCCGTCTAAAGGTTAGTTTGCCAATCTGGAAGTCATTTTTGTCAGCGGGATTTGCAGTTGGAGGCTC
>WTFU01000016.1 GCA_011523945.1 Mariniblastus sp.
GGCGGATTCGCAAGGGCAGGCTGATTTTTTTTGGTCAATTGATCAAGCGTTGCGTTGTTCCGGCGTTGCTGCGGTTTGGGGGCCGCTGGGGAAAGTGGACGAGCGTTGGTTTCGGCGTTTTCAATTATCGGCCGAGACCAGTGGCTGCTTGGGAATCTTTGTTCAACCTTTAGGAGTATTGCGTCAGCCCAGTTGGGCGGAAGTCCAGTGGGTGGTCAGTGATGGTGGGCGGCGAAACACGGGGAAGAGGGGTCACCGGGATGGTGTTGAACAATCTCATATTTCAGCCAAGGGAAATAAAAGTGTTGAAGCCCAGCCCAAGAAAGATTTTCGTATTCGGCAAAAGTTGAGGCTGCAGTTAACGCGCTGTCGTGGAACTCAGACTGGAAAATCAATTGACTTATTAATCGATGCGATTACAGGCAGCGCGAATCGAGTTCAATCGATTGGGAAACGCTGTGGAAGTGAGACTTCCGTATTTTTGGAACAGGCAGAGCGTAGTGAGTTGCCAATTTCCAGTGACTCTTCGTTGTGGACAAATGAACAGCTGGGGAGTGGAACTGGTGCCTGAAGTTCGATTTTCCCACAGTCAGCGAATTCTCTGCCTTTGGTTTCCCAATTGGCCAATTCAGCGATTGGTTGTAGAGCAAGTGGAGCTTAGAAAGCAACGAATTATATTGTTTCGTCGGGATTCCAGGCGCGGGCGAGTGGTTTCTGCGGCCAGTCCCTTGGCAATCAAGGAGGGGGTGTGTGAGGGGATGCCGGTCTCTGAGGCAAAATCTCTTCTTAATGGTAGCGGTAGATTTACCATTTTTGAGCACGATTTGGAACAGGACGTAAGGGGGCTGGAAACGCTATCCGATTCGTTAGAGGAGTTCAGCCCGGTTGTTGGGTTGGAAGCGATCGATTCACGAGAATTTAAGCGAGGCAGACGACCGAATTCATTGTTTTTGGATGTGACTGGATTGGCTCATTTATTCGGAGATGAGACTCAACTAGCTCGTCAATTACTTCTGCATTGTGACGGATTGGGGTACCTGCCAAGAATCGCCATTGCGGACACGGTGGGAGAAGCATGGGGTTTGGCGCGGTATGCGGCAGGGCAGCATTTTTCTGAGACACGCCAGCCATTAGTAATGCCAGTTGCGAAGAAACGCGACGAGATAGCGAACGGATTGATTCGGCAGTTACCAGTTGAGTCGTTGCGATTAGCTCCGGCCCTCATCGATACATTGTTTCAGTTGGGAATAGAGAATCTTGGGCAGCTTCTGAGGCTTTCACGAGACGAGTTAGCGATGAGACTGGGGGACGTCATTCATCGTCGTTTGGATCAGTTTTCGGGGAAAATTGAAGAGCCTATCGTTGCAAGGCGGAAGCCGACTGAGTTTGTTGCAGAACAGATATTGGACTATCCCACGAGCCATCGAGAAACCATTGAAGTGGTGGTTGCAAGGTTGGTATGCCGTTTATGTGAACAGTTGAGAGTTGGTCAGCAAGGAGCTCTGGAATGGTGGGTTCGATTGAAATGTCAGAAGGGAGCGACAATTGAGTTTCGAGTCAATTTGTTTCAGCCTACTGCTGAAACAGCTCAGGTCATGCCCTTAATCGCAATGCAATTAGAGCAAGCATTAGCGCCGGTAACGCGTCGTTCATCGAAAAAGAAGAGGCCAGTAAAAAAAAACAGATTTCAGGCAGAGAGAGGATTGAAAAATCAGTCAAAAGAAAAGGGAGCACAGGCAGTTGGTGAATCAGGGGATAGTTCCAGTTTGCGCATACGGGAAAGTGAAGTTTTTCATCGGTATACGACAACTTCGGTTCAAGAGGTTGTCGTTAGCGTGAATTCGCATGTTTTATTGGTGCAGGAGCAGCGGCAGTTGTTTGATGAAAACCCCAGACTGGATCGTCAGGCATTGTCTCATTTAATCAATCGTCTTGCTAATCGTGTAGGTTCTGAAAATGTTGTCTACCCTGCACTGCTTGCAGGAGCGCAGCCCGAATACGCATATCGCTTAAGGCCTCTGGTTGATCCTGGCCGCCAGCATCGACGTAGAAAATCGAAACCGGTTCGTCAGTCACATGTCCAGGCACGTCCGCTTCGACTCTTTCGCCCTCCCCTGCCTTTGCGAACGATAAAGGTGGTGAAATCTGAGAGGGACGGAGGGAGTTCAAATCAGTTAAACGTTGGTGATGAATCGATGTTGTGTGGGGAGGTCCCCCCCGTTTTGTTGCGGGTGAGTGATAACACTGCTTTACGAGTCGCGGATGCCTGGGGGCCTGAGCGAATTGAAACGGGCTGGTGGCGGGGGTTAACGGTTTGTCGAGATTACTGGCGGATTGAAATCGATACGAAACAGCATTTTTGGGTCTACCGAGATTTAAGATCAAACGCTTGGTTTTTACATGGAGAGTTTTAGCGGGAAAATTTTTTAGTTGTTTATTCACTAAGGGGCAGAGAGACGGAACTGGCAGATGTATTCAGAGCTTCATTGCAAAACAAATTATTCTTTTTTGACAGGTGGTTCTCATGCAGACGAATTGGTGAACCGAGCTGTTCAATTAGGCTACCGTGCACTGGCAGTGACTGACGAAAATACACTTGCTGGAATTGTACGTGCCTTTGGTGCGGTGCGAGAAGCAACGGGAAATCGATCGCCAGGCTGCCCTGTTCGCAGAGACGGCGCTCAGACGCATTCAGGGGGAAGTGATTGCGAGGAAGTTCCAAAGTTGCAATTGATTATTGGTGCCGAGATTATCCCTAACGATTCCCCGCCGTTGGTTTTATGGGCAACCAATCGTAGAGGGTACGCCAATCTTTCCCGACTGATTACTGTCGGTCGTCGGCGGGCAAGTAAGGGAGAGTGTTGGTTAACGTTGGCGGACATAGGAGAGTACGCCGACGGGCTTTTGGGAGGTGTGATTCCTAGTTTTAAAGGTGAGCGTCTGAGGACTGAGCCAATGGATTCATTGCATCCAAGTTACGCCTGGTATCATTGCGAAGGTAACTCCAGTTGGGCCAAGTCCGAGAGTTTGTTTCTTGAAAAGCTTGGTATTTACAAAGAGATTTTTGGCGACCGTGTTTATTTGTTGGCGTCGCTATATCGGGGCGTTGATGACCGCTGGCGGAGTGAGCAGCTTAAACAGCTTTCAGTAAATTCAGGTTTGTCATTGGTCGCAGCAGGAGATGTCCTGTATCACTCGCCAGCGAGATTGCCTTTGCATGATACGCTTACGGCGATCAAGCATTGCACGACGGTAGCTTCGGCGGGAGATCTTGTTCTTCCCAATGCCCAGCGTTATTTGCAGACGGAGCGTGATCGTTGCCAAGCATTTAACAACATCCCCGGAGCCTTGGAACGAATAAACGAGGTCGTTGATCGCTGTGATTTTTGTCTCAGTGCACTGCGGTATGAATATCCTGAAGAGCTGTCGCCTGACGGTCGACCGCCAATTGAGTATTTGACGCAATTGACGAGGGCAGGAGCTAGTGAACGCTATCCGGAAGGGGTGCCTCGCCGGGTTGAGAAGCAAATCGACCACGAATTAAAGTTAATCGATGAGCTTAAATATGAAGCCTATTTTTTAACTGTTTGGGATTTGGTTCGGTTTGCCCGAGGGCGTGGGATTTTGTGTCAGGGGCGAGGTTCAGCAGCAAATTCAGCGGTTTGTTTCTGTTTGGGGGTAACGGCAGTCGATCCAGAAACGACCGAGCTGTTGTTTGAGCGATTCATCAGTAAGGAGAGAGATGAAGCACCCGACATCGATATTGATTTTGAGCATGAACGTCGAGAGGAGGTGCTGCAGTATCTATATCAAAAATATGGTCGAGAGCGTGCTGGGCTGGCGGCAACGGTCGTGACTTACCGGATGCGAAGTGCGATCCGTGACGTAGGTAAGGCTTTGGGGTTATCTCTCGATCGCGTCGATGCATTGGCTAAGTACGTAGAAGGCAGTCGTTCAAAAGTTGATTTGTCTAAGAAAATGCAAGATGTTGGAATGGATCCCGAGTCTGAAATTGGCGTTCGTTTGATCTATCTTGTAAACGAGCTTCTTGGGTTTCCGCGTCACCTTTCGCAGCACGTTGGTGGGATGGTGATCACGCAAGGACGATTGGACGAAATGGTTCCAATTGAAAATGCTTCCATGGATGGGCGAACGGTGATTCAATGGGACAAGGACGATCTCGAAGAGTTGGGGATCTTAAAAGTAGACTGCCTTTGCCTAGGAATGTTGTCAGCGATTCGGAAGTGTTTTCATCTTGTCGAACAGCACTGGGGTCGGCATTGCACACTGGCAAATGTTCCTCAAGAGGATCCGCGTGTCTACGATATGATTTGCGCAGCTGATACGGTTGGTGTTTTTCAGATAGAGAGCCGTGGGCAAATGAGTATGTTGCCGAGGCTCAAGCCCCGTTGCTGGTACGATTTGGTGATCGAAGTAGCGATTGTCCGTCCCGGACCAATTCAAGGGAACATGGTTCATCCGTATCTGCGGCGACGTAGTGGTAATGAACCAGTGGTGTACCCTACACCAGAGATTAAAGCTGTTTTAGAGCGCACGTTGGGGGTGCCAATTTTTCAGGAACAGGCGATGAAGCTGGCGGTAGTTGCCGCTGGTTTTACCCCCGGAGAGGCGGACCAGCTGCGAAGAGCGATGGGAAAGTGGCGCAAGACCGGGATTATTCAACAGTTTCACGACAAGCTCATGCAGGGAATGGCGGAGCGTGGATTGACCGCAGAATTTGCTGAGCAGGTGTTCCGTCAGATAAGTGGGTTTGGTGAATATGGATTTCCTGAATCGCATGCAGCGAGTTTTGCGAAATTAGTTTACGTATCGGCATGGCTGAAGTACTACTATCCGGCAGCATTTTGTGCGGCCATCATTAATAGTTTTCCAATGGGTTTTTATGCGCCGGCACAACTGGTTGCTGATGCCCGAAAGCACGGTGTGGAGGTGCTGCCAGTCGACGTTAATCATAGCGATTGGGATTGTACACTCGAAACGAATCAACGGTGCCTGCGTCTGGGGATGAGGATGATCAGTGGGCTGCGGTCGACCGTTGCTGAAAAGATAATGGAAATGCGTCAGGCGGGGGCTTACGAAAGTGTTTCTGAATTCACACGGCGGACTGGTTTTGGCCAGGCGATCATCGCCCACTTAAGTCGAGCAGATGCTTTTGGCTCGCTTAATCAAGATCGCCGCTCAGCACTGTGGCAGGCTTTAGGGCAGGAGAAGAAACCCAAAAAACAACCGTTGTTTGCTCGGCTTGAGACGCAAGACGATCCAACGTTCGCTCTTCCGGAGCTCGAGCTCAATGATCAAGTAGCAGCAGATTACCAAACGATTGGGCTTTCCTTAAAAGCACACCCAATGTCGTTTCAACGGGAGATGCTAAATGAGCTTCGCGTTACTGAGTGTCGAGAGCTGGAGAAGACGGAGGACAATCGGCATTTAAGAGTCGCAGGTTTAGTAATCATTCGGCAAAGGCCAGCAACGGCGAATGGAATTACTTTCGTGACTTTGGAAGACGAAACTGGGAATGCTAACTTAATTGTAAAGCGTCCCGTTTGGCAGCGATATTTTAAAGTTGCTTCGCAAAGTTCAGCGTGGATCGCTCATGGAAAGCTAGAGAGGAAGAAAGGAGTCACGCACGTTATCGTTAATCGGCTTGAGGATATGTCGAGCCGGTTGTCGGAGCTG
Source organism: Mariniblastus sp. (assembly GCA_011523945.1). Lineage (GTDB taxonomy): Bacteria > Planctomycetota > Planctomycetia > Pirellulales > Pirellulaceae > Mariniblastus. The sequence goes on from WTFU01000016.1 coordinate 5,698, forward strand.
AAGATCCAGCCGAGAGATTTTCGATAATCAGCAAGACGTGCTGGAATTAAGCTGGATGCGAATCCACTCATTGCTTGCGAATCCATTCATTGTTTGATTCCAATAACCGTTTGTTTCGATCTTAGTTGCTGGAGCTGTTGTTCAGCTCAGTTAGTCCAAACAGCGTGCGTTACCGTCTGCTCTTGAAATTTTTTGCTTCGCTTTATCGTTTGACGAGCGCGGCTAGGTATTCTTTAACGACTCGGCCTGTGGTTGCCAGGTTGTCTCCACTGGGAACGACCCAATGTGGGCTGGCGTTGACGGGGCCGGAAATGAAATTAGCGGGAATGGGTTCGAGATTAAGCCCGTGAGAATTGGCAAGTCGTAGCGCTCGTTTGAGATGCCAGGCGGAGGTGATTAACCCGATTCTAGGTTGTGGTGTGTTGATATGATCTGGAATCCACGTTTTGAGGCTGTTCATTTCCTGAGAGGTATTTTCTCCCTCTAACAGAATAACGGCGTTTGCAGGAATACCGAGCTCGATAAGGATAAGTCTGGCTTCTTCACGAGGGTGAAGATCTTCCGGCGTTGCTCGAAATGATTGCGAGCCAGTACAGATGATTTTTTTTACTTGGCCGGAATGGTACAGTCGTGCCGCGGTAGTAACGCGATCTCCAGCTATTTGGAGCTGTGCCCGGTTGTTGTAGGTGGAACTGGTGCCTCCTCCAAGAACAATAACTGCATCGAAGGAAGGTAATTCAGCAACATTAATATGGGTGAAGGGAGCTTCAAGTGAGTGGGCCAGATAATTGGAAACAAACTTGTTCCCACCCAGAGTGATTATTAATAGGCAACCAAAAGAGAAGACTCCCAGCATCCACTGCCGAGACGTAAGCAATAAATAGGTCGTGGTAATTAACCCTAGCCAAATCAAGCCCACTGGCATTGCTAGGCTAGTAAGTGTTTTCTCGAGCATCGTCATGCCAGCGAGTAAAAACAATACCGAAAAGATCAGAATGGTTGCTAAAAATAGAGCCCCGAATGATTTCCAGTAGAACGCGGGTGAGTAGTCCGGTGCTGGTTGGGAGGAAGGTTTATCTGGCGGTAAATTCATAGCGGTCTTTTTTCAAGCTGGAAGATACCGGTGGTGCGACTTTTAGCCGGGTTGGTGGGGCCGCTGGAAATTCAATGTGCTGGGAATTATAACTTGGTTGTTATTTTATTTAGTCGAGTTTTTTTTACCAGTTAATCTCAGAAATTCCATGTTAAGCCTCCATTCATCGTCATCTGAGCGTTGGTTAAAACAAGTTCAATTAAACCTCGACGAAATTTTAATCGATCATGCTCATTGCGAGAAAAAAGCGGCCGGTACGGCCATGAATTTTATTTTTGCTTACGTCGATAACCTAGAGCTCTGTCGGGAAATGACTGAAATCGTCAATGAAGAATTAGAGCATTTCCATATGGTCATTGATATTTTGGATCGGCGCCAGATTGAATTTCGGCGGATAAGACCATGTAGTTACGGTCGGAAATTGAACGACTTAGTTAGGCGCGGCGAACCGGAACGGGCAATTGACCGAATGCTGGTTGCCTGTTTAATTGAAGCGCGTTCCTGTGAGCGATTCGATTTTCTGCGAAAATATATGGATGGAAAGGATCAGGAGCTGTCTGATTTTTATGGTAGTCTGTTTGAATCGGAAGCACGTCATCATACGACCTATGTCCGAATGGCTAAGTTTTTTGGGTCCGACGACGAAGTGAAGCGACGGCTGAAAGAGTTGTCGGTGCTGGAGGCTGAGATTATTGAAATTGGTGATGACTTACCTCGGATGCACAGCTAAATAAAGTCGCTGTTATCGAATGAGTTATCGAAATATCGCTCCTTTAATATTTTAGATTTGATACGAAATATGTCAGAATTAATGCCCGAATCGAGTCCGCTCGCTAATCACGAAGTACTTCTGGATCAGTTAATTGAATGCGGGCAACTTTTTCACTCCCGTGGTTGGTCAGTGGGAACCAGTAGTAATTACAGTGCAGTGCTGAGTAACGATCCGGTTGAGCTGATTGTGACCGCCAGTGGTAAAGACAAAGGGCGACTTGGCCGGTTGGACTTCGTTCATATCGGAGCGGATGGAAATCCAATTGAGCCGGGTCAACCTAAGTCTTCAGCTGAAACAATGTTGCACGTAGTGCTGGCCGAACAAAATGATATCGGATGTATCCTTCATACACACAGTGTTTGGGGGACTTTATTGTCGGATCATTTTTTTGAAGACGGTGGCTTTGAAATAGAGGGGTTTGAGATGTTGAAGGGGCTCGAGGGAATTAAAACCCACGAGCATAACCACTGGTTACCGATTTTTGAGAATACGCAAGATATTCCAGCGCTCGCCGAACTCGTGAGGGAACGGCTTTCTGATCCAATGGAACCGATGACGCACGGATTTTTAATTCGAAAGCATGGCCTTTATACGTGGGGGAAAGATGTCTTTTCCGCGAGGCGTCATATCGAAATTTACGAGTTTCTGTTCGAATGCATTGCCCGAAAAAGTGGGTTCCCGGTTGTTTGATAGATGACGAATCGAGCCCTTTCGGCTAGAATACGACGCGTTAGCTAACATGTTCGGCGGGCGCGTGATGCCTGTTGCTGTTGGTGAAATTGATCGAGATCTCTTTTTGCGAGGTAAGCCGATGGCCCGAGTACAAATTCCAGAAGAAAATTGTGAAATTCGTGAACCTGCTGAAATCAAAGCGTTCTTGAAACAATATGGAATTGAATTTGAACAGTGGGATGTCGAGGGTCGGATCGGTACGGACGCGACTAATGATGAGATTCTGAAAGCTTATGAACCGGAGATCGAACGGCTCAAGCAGGCTCACGGATTCGTTACTGCGGACGTAATCAATGTAAATCCTGAGACGCCCGGGCTTGATGAGATGCTCGCGAAGTTTGACAAGGAACATTTGCATACTGAAGATGAGGTGCGTTTTACCGTGAAGGGCTCCGGAGTTTTTCACATTAATCCCGAATCAGCCCCCGTGTTTGCAGTGACCGTTGAGTCCGGTGACTTGATCAGCGTTCCCAAGGGGACGCACCATTGGTTTAATCTCTGCTCCGATAAGACGATTCGATGCATCCGGCTGTTTGAGGACATGAGTGGCTGGGCTCCGCATTACATGGAGGAGCCCGTTCACAACCAGTATTCTCCGATGTGTATGGGGCCAAGCTACCTTGAGGGTGAAGGTGGCGATCTTGACCCAGAGAAAATTGTTCAGTTCTAATCTTCTGTTGGATTGAAATTCGGAAATTGAAAAACTGATTTTGCGGAGCTGAAGAGTTCCGCTTTTTTTATGGTGAACTAATGCTTGAAACCAACGCGCGCGGAATTTTACTGGATATTGAAGGAACGACTTCCTCTATTAGCTTTGTTTACGATGCAATGTTTCCATTTGTAAGAGAGCATGCAGAAACGTATATTTCGAGCCACTGGAGCGATGAAGCGGTCCAGGCAGCGGTTGGGTTGCTGGCTGGCGATCTCGGCTACGATTCTGTGGATGCTTGGCTCAAGGATTGTGCGGCCGATTCTGAGAAGCAGGAGTGCGTGGTGTCTGGAATCATCGGGCTGATGGATGCTGATGTAAAAGCGACTGGACTGAAGCAGATTCAGGGTTTAATTTGGAAAGAAGGGTTTCATAGTGGGGAATTAGTAGCGCATCTTTACGAAGATGTTGCCGATAGTATTCGTCAGTGGAATATGCTTGATAAAGACGTGCGAATTTATTCCTCAGGTAGTGTCCAGGCCCAGAAACTGTTTTTTGGACACACGGTTGCCGGTAGTTTACTTGGTATGTTGAATGGACATTACGATACCACGACAGGTGCCAAACAGGATTCGGATAGTTATCGGGAGATTGCCAATTCATATGGGCTTGATCCCGGTGAAATTTTGTTTGTGAGTGATGTTGTTGGGGAATTGGTAGCGGCAAAGTCGGCGGGTTTACAGGTGGTTCTCAGCATTCGACCGGGAAATAAGCCAGTAGAATCCGGCCACGGGTTCGCTGAAATTACCAGCTTTGGTGATATCAGCTGTTTGAATTAAGGGCGGTCTACAGTTTGCCGATTTTCTTTGATAGCACGGTCTCCGACGATGACATTATTATAAGAAAATACATGAACCAAGTCGTTCTAGAAAACGTAAGTCGGTTTGCATAAGAGATTGCACGTCATTTGCGGGCATTTTCTCTTCTTTTTTGCAATCGCTATTGTTGGCAAAAGGTTGCCGCTGACTCGCTCCAAGACGGAGTTTGATTATTGTTTGTTGCTCTCTGAGGAAAGAGAGTAACGACGGACACCGTCAATTCGGGAGTGCATGATGAGGTGTGTTTTTACCACCAAGCTATTATTTGCAATGAGTTTGTTTCTGGCGTTTCAATTGGGGTTGGCTGCTGCGAACGATTCCGTTGTCCGATTTGATGCCCCAGCGATGATTGCGGTTCGTCCTATCTCCGCCGGGCATTTAAGTGCGGGGGAAGCTTCGTCTGAGAAAGTCATCGAATTACTGATTCCAGTTTCCTCTGAAATTGGGATGCAAGACCGAGGGGAAATCTCTAGTTTTCGTTACGATATCGTTTGGAATCAACAATCGTATCCTCTGGTGGATTACGCGCCTAAAACTCAAACGGTAAGTGAGATCGAAGGACTTATCGATGTTGAAGAAAACGAAGATCAGGCCAAAGGAATTGGCGGTAGCCTCAATGGCCGTTTCCCAGACATGGTCAATGGATCCATCAAAGCTGACCTATCAAGTCGCACCGGTAGCACGATTAAATATCAAGAGCGACCTCAGCATGATGTTTTGGTAGCCAGTGGAACTGTGAACCGTGGCTGTGGTGTCTTTTTTCGATTTCATCCGTCAAAACAAACAACACTGGAGGGAGGTCGTGATCTGGTCATCGCTTTTCGAGTGCCTCAAACGTGGAGTGGTGGAGTCATAAAACTTAAATGCAGCGTCACTGGGAAGAGGCGAATTATCGGTTCTTGGAGCGATTCGTTTGAAGAGAGCTGCATGTTTGTAATCCCCATTTATCTCGAGGGCGATGACCAGGCGCGAAAAGCTGCCCGTGATTTTGTTGATTCGGAAACCCGGTTGCGAATTAACTGGGATCAGTTGCAAAACCGGTTGACCGCCGGATCAAATTATTTGCCTCGTTTAGGACGAAGCGAAGATTCGCAGAGTTTACCTTCGCACTGGGCTCACCGTTTGATTCAGTCAGGGAAGGATGAGTATCTTGAGCGGTACCGATCGGATCTGCCCCCAGATTTGGTAGACGTTGCCGATCAGTTTGTGTTAGCGAGGCAAGGCATGTTCAAGCTAGGTCGATAGCGAGCTAATGACTTTTAAGAACAGTTCCACCTGAATCTCTTTTTTCTTAAGTTTGGGAAGTGAGAGAATTTCTCAATGTCAGTTCTGGCTGAATCCAAGCTTAACCGCATTGTCAATTGCAAGTGGGTTTTGAATGTACTCTCGATGGCAATCCGAGCAGAGGTCAAACTTGCGGGTTCGATAGGCCGATTGGCTAATCTCCTGTCTCTCAGATTCATCCAGCCGCTCAAGTATTTCATTGAGTTCAATGAGGTGATCGCGATCTTCTTCGGATTCGAATTCAATCGTGTCGAGCGCGACCTCAATCTTAATGTTGACGGAATACCGAAGCTCATGATCAGGTTCAATTGTTCGTCTGCATCGGTCGCACGAATAGTGAATCATAATTCTCTTCCTTTGAGACCTTTACTTCAGCCAGCCAATTTGTTTTAAGACATGCCGAAACACAACATCCATCCGCGACTTCCATGGTAATGCCAAAACAAAATTTGATGCAAGCAAATTCCGAATTTAAATTTTAGACCAAATCAAAATGTGGCCATTGAATTTGAGCGGCAACTGCAGGTAGATAGCCAATCCAAGTGTCTAGTTCGTGGAAGGCAATTTAAACCGCGGCATGAGTGCCCGTGATTCAGGGAATAGTCAGAAAGCAAGGGAGTTTTTTGATGTCATAGATCCTGTTTAATTCCAGAATGCCGCACCTTAATAAACTTCTGTTTGACTTTAGAACTCAGCTCGGGCAAGGCCGAAGGGAATGGAACGGATGTATGGTTTCGCAATTTCGCCAGCACGTCTTGGGAGTTGCTGTGCGTTATTTCGTTAGCAACCGAGAGATTTTGGTGTTCTAAAATGTGCAAGCGAATTCAGGTGACGAATTTTTCAATCCGAAGTCTTCATCTTTCTTATTCTAAGTTCAAGCTGGCCTTTCACTTTAGCTCCCTGCTCCGTGGAGGCTGCATCCAGAATTGCGGTACCGTCGATCATCTCCATTTTCGAGGGCATGAAGATGCCGTTAACTAGGAATAAACCAGAAACATTCACCTTGTTGTTTTCAGACGGTTTGAATTGATCATTCGCAATACTAACAGCGATGGTCATTGTCTTCCCGCTGCGCTCATCTTTACCCGTGATTACAATCGTTGGAGGCTTAACTTTATCTCGCGAGGGAGCCTTGCTTTGTTCGGCGTAAACAGAAAGGTTGTTGAGTGTGACTTGTTTCCCGTCTTTTGCAAAATCTAATTTGGCGCTCCCGACAGGAATTTCTTTACCTGGCGTTTCATTAAACCACTGGGTCGAGAATTCAATTTTTGCATTCCCAACTTCAGCAAAATAGATTGGTTTCTTTTCACGGGAGCTCAGCTTGGGTGGGCCGTCTTTGAATTCTCTAGCCAGGCTACCGCGGCGATTTTTGATGAATCTGCGAAAACCATTCATGGATGTTGAAAATTTGCTATTAGAAGGTATTACATGTTCTTCGAGCATGGATTCCAGACGATCCAGTTCGGCAAGGAGAAGCGGTTCGTCCCAGTGCTCGTCAAGGAATTGGTTGAGCGTTTCAAAATACTGCGACTGAAATTTTGGAATGCGATAGAGTTTGTTGGGAATGATCGCTTTGGCGTGAGCAGATTTAGGCCGAATTCGATACGGTGGGATTGGGGAGGAGATGGTGAATGCGGAATCAGTGCCCCAGGGGATAAAGTAAAACTTAGAGTCGCTGGGGTTTTGGTAGATAAAAAAATTATTTTGATTGCTGCAATAGCCGTCCCAGAAGCCAATGAGGCTTTCCATGGCCCAGAATCGCATGAAGGCGTCAAGGTTAACTAACTCTCGGAGTTCGTCTTGCTCCGGGTCGGAAGGGGCAAGTGCTGCCGCAATCTTTTTAAGATCCTTATAGCTTGCTTTCTTGTTCTTTGCTTCGAACTTTTTGACCCAGTCCGGAAAAAAGTCCGTGATGGTTCCTTCAAAACAATCACCAGTACCATCACCAAACTCCCGTTCTAAGAAGATTGGTCTAACCGAATCTACATTCGAATAGATACCAAGATATTTTCCATTAACAGAGACCTTTGCGAATCCGCAGCGAGGGCTTCGAGTCCCTGACTCGCGAAACAGTTTATAACTCAAATACTGGCAGACACGTGAAGGATCCTGATTGTTATTGTTAAGTGTCAATCGATCTAAACCGTCGACAGGATCTTGATCTCGGTATTTGTCGAACCGTATCTTCAGGGAAGGACGCTCAACGTTAAGAGAGCCCAGAAATCCTTTTTTTCGTATTCCGACATCTTCAATCTTTTTCCCGTCGATCGTCACGTCCCCTTTTACATATTCAAAAGGGGATTCTGCGACTTCTTTGCCCAGTGATTCAGAAAAAGATCGCGATTGATTGCGGATGAAATCCCAGTCCTTTTGAGGTAGTTCAATTTCGATGGAAGAAATTCGATCTGCCGAGAACAGAGATTCCGAACTGATTTTTTCTTGGCTTTGAACCTGGCTAAAAGTGACGAGAGCAATTAAAAGCGCAATTGAACTGGTTGAAATTCTCGAGGAGCTGTGGCGAATCAGTCGGTATGGCATGTTTTTCCAAGGTTTTAAACAGAAATAAGTGGCTCAGGAAATGAAGGCGATCGGCGGATCGATGAAAATAAATTTCGAAATCCCACCGCACTATACCCGCGTTAAGCAAGAGGTGTTTCAAAGATCGTTTTCAAATGGCATTTCGAACCGAGCGTGGTGCGGCCTTGGGTAAATGCTCATGGGGCGTTTTTGTGCACCCGTCTTCAATGGACAGTTTTACCCAAAGGGCTACTACGTTTAGCTGCGTTTGCGTTTGGCTCGTTTTTTGGGTTTTGCCGTTTTTGGTTTGACGGTTTTGGAGCGAGATTTGTTTTTTGACTTGGTTTTGTTTTTTAACTTTGTCTTGCTTTTCAGTTTGGATTTATTTTTCTTACCGTCGGTCGACTTTTTCTTTTTGCGGGAATTCGATTTGTTGCGGCCTTGTTTTGCTTCTACATCGCGGGCTTGTCGTTTTTTGTTGTGACCTTTCTGTGGTCCGTTGGCACGGATTTTTTCCCATTCTTCCTGGGCTGTGTCACGGATATGCATGTTGGTTCGACGGGATCGATTTTCACGAGGCGGTCGGTCTGTTTTTTGCGGACGTTCAGTGCGCGGAGGACTCGGGTTGTTCGTTTTTGAGATTTCAAATTCAAGTGTTCTCGCATCGGGATCAACCTGTGTCACTTGAACTTCAATTTTATCTCCCAAGCGATACTCGTTCCCTTCACGGAAACCTGCGAGCGTCCTGATATTTCGGTCGTACTCATACGTGTCCGGCGGAAGTTTATCAACAGGGATCATCCCCTCTGCCGGGATCTCGATCCCCTGAGCAAAAACTCCAAACGATTCAACTCCGGTAATGACTGCCGACATGGTGTGGCCAATCTTTCCCGCCATAAAATTCAATAATTTGAGTTTGATTAAATCTCGCTCGGCTTCGGTCGCCCGCTTTTCAAGATCGCTACAATGATTGCCCAGCATTGCCAGACGTTCAAAACTTGCATCCGGCTGTTTGCCATCGATCAGGTCTCCGACCATCCGGTGGATGATGAGATCGGGGTAGCGGCGAATTGGAGAAGTAAAGTGACAGTAATTGTCGCTGTTTAATGCGTAGTGTCCGATTTCATCGGGACTGTAAACCGCTTTTTGCATACTGCGGAGAACGGCATAGTGAATGGCGTGCTGTTGCGGCAGATTCTCAGATTCTTCAATTACGCGTTTAACTTCAAATCGACTTTTCAAAGAATCACACTGAATGCCGAGTTGCTGGACAAATTCTGTAAGCTGATTGAGTTTTTGTTCACTCGGTTGTGGATGAACTCGGCGCATGTAGAACAGTTTCTTGTCGGCCATTTTTTGCGAGACCGCCTCGTTACCAGCGAGCATGAACTCTTCAATGACCTGATGGCTTTCGGTGTTGTCGACGGTATGAGCGCCGACGACTTTCCCGTCGTCATCGAGGTCTATTTTGACTTCTGGAAGAATCAGGTTGATGGCTCCAGCCTTCATTCGTCGTCGGCGCAACGTCATGGCTAATGTGTGCATGTTTCGAACGAGTTCGAATACATCCTTGGGGAGTTTTTGTTTCCACGGTTCATCATCGGCGAGGTAATCGTCAATTTCCTCGTAGGTGAACCGGTGAGCGGACTGAATTGCGCCGCGGTGAAGTTCGGTTTGTACGGGGATTCCGTCGGGTGTGAACTCAATCAGGGCGGTCATGCAATAACGAACACGGTTTGGCTGGAGGCTGGCCAGATTGTTGGAAATAATCTCTGGAAGCATCGGGATCACCCGGTCGGGAAGATAGATGCTGGTTCCGCGTTGGAAGGCCTCTGTATCTAGCTTGCTATGTAGTGGTACAAAGTGAGATACATCTGCGATGTGAACCCCCAACTGCCAGTGGCCATTTTCTAATTTTTGCAATGAAATTGCATCGTCGAAATCCCTAGCCGTCTTAGGGTCGATTGTGATGACGGTCGTTTTTGTAAAGTCTGTTCGGTCTCCGATCGATTCGTCGAACTTTACGGCTTGGCTTCGAGCCTCTTCGAGCACGGATTCTGGGAAATCGTCAGGAAGATTGTATTGTCGTATGATGCTAAGCGTATCAACTCCGGGAGAGCCGCGATCTCCGAGGACTTCAGTAACAACGCCTTCTCCGGGCTGATTAATTGAGGGGAAGTTTGCAATTTCGATGACGACTTTGTCGTCGACTTTGCAATTTTTTGCTCCAGCGTCTCCCACGAGAATTCCCGATTCGAAAACGCCGCCGTCGACATCCACAAATCCTAAGCCACCGGTAATTCGGTAAGTACCGACAAAACGATGGGTGTGCCGTTTAACAACCTCGATAATTTGCCCGCTAACTCGCCCTCGTGATTTGTTGATTCGGATTTTTACGATATCGCGATCTGAGGCATCCGAGGTTTTTGATTTAGGGATAAAGATGTCGTCGGAACGATCGGTGACGGTGGAGTTTTCAGGGGTGACGAATCCAAAGCCGCCAGGATTTTTTCGGAAACGCCCCGTGATGTTTTTTTCGCGAGCGTCAGTTTTGGTCTTGCGATTGTTAGCGGCCTGAGGTTTTTGCTTACAGCGGATGACTAAGTGCTTTGGTCCGTAAGCCAGCCGTCCTTTTTTAATCAACCGCTTGATCGTTCTCTTTACTTCACGCTCTTCGTCCAGAAGTCGAAGTTTCTTTGCGATGGCTTTGGGTTTGAGCGGCTGGTAGTTGTCGCTTAAAACCAATTCGAGGATTAGTTTTTCTACTTGTTTTGCTTCATTCATGCCTAGAGTGTATTTTGCACACCGGCAAATAGCTACTGGAAACGGCGATTTGCCGTAATTCCGGGTATCGAAGTTTTATAAAAGCGGTGTTAAGGATTAAATCGCTGCCCAGAAGCGAATTGAGGATCCGAGCGAGTTCTTTTGGCGGATTCGAATGGCCAATTGAAAATGAAGTTCGGGGGATTGCCTCTAAAGATCGGCTGTCGGGTGAGACCCCTCAGAATTATTGGCACGGTCTTGAGAGACCGTGCGGCGGTCAGGTGCAGACTCGGTTTAGGATGAGAGCCCCTTGTATATCTTGCGTCCAATGGAGGGGTGATAAACAGTCCATGGACTTGATTTGTTTACATCTTCTTCAATCAACTTTGAAACGCTGTGAATCTTGGCGTCTAAATTGTCGAGGTGATGGAGCGTGATTGCTTCGAGAGTCATGGGTAATTTGGGGCTGCCGAATTCGTATTGCCCATGGTGCGAAATGATCATATGGCGGAGTTGATTTGCAAGTTCGACCGGGAAAGGTTCATCTGCTTGTTTTTCAGTTACTGCGATCATCTCATCAAGCATGGAGACGCCTTGAACGAGGTGCCCAAGTAATTGCCCTGCATCGCTATAGCCGAGGTCGGGAGAATACGTGAGTTCTCGGATTTTGCCACTGTCGTGAAGAAAGGCTCCCATGAGTAGGAGGTCGGCATTGAGTTGAGGGTACCTTGGGGCGACTAGCTGGCAGATTTCCATAAGAGAGAGGATGTGCTCGAGTAGCCCACCGTGATAAGCGTGGTGATTTTTCACGCCCGCCGGCGCCGTGCGAAGCCCGCTCATAAATGTTTCATCAATGAGGTAGCATTCGGCTAGATTGCGGAGATGAACATTACTCATGCTTCTTAGTAATTCAGAAACCCGGCCAAGCATGGATTCTAATTTTTGATTGGAAAGCGTGACGAAGTCCGATTCGTCAACTGCAGAATTGTCGACTTTGTCAAACTGCTTGGCAAGAATTTGCATGCCTCCGTTATAGAGTTGTGCAGTTCCTTTTACGCGGACAAAATCACCGTTGTCAAAAGCATCGTGATGTTTTTGGCTCGCGTTCCAGAGCATCGAAGTCACTGAACCGGTTCGGTCATTCAGGCGGACTTGTAAGTAGAGATTTCCGTTTCGATTAGTCCTGAGTTGCTTTTCAGAGGCTAAGAAGACCTGTTCAATTGTTTCACCATCAGAAAGTTCGTTCACGAAACGGCGATTGGGCATTTTGGGCTTACTCAATTAAATTTGAGAGAATGGAATGGTGCCCTGGCGGATTTGAGCGACCGGACTGAGAATTCTAGGTGCCGTCGCAATTTGCATCAAGAACGGGTTGAGACAAAAGAAACCTGCATCTGGAATACGGTTCGTCGTAGAGAGTCCCTTTTGGCAATGGCTGGCAAAGCGTAGAATAGGCGTCTTGAGAGACAATTACATCCGCCCTACCCCCGAAATGATTGTTGACTGGAAATGGCTAAAACTGGAATCTCACCTACTCGTTCAGAGGACTATCCTGGTTGGTATCAGCAAATTGTTCGCGCCGCTGATCTTGCGGAGAATTCACCGGTTCGCGGTTGCATGGTTATCAAGCCATGGGGCTACGCACTTTGGGAGAATATGCAGGGGGTACTCGATGGGATGTTTAAAGAAACAGGGCACGAAAATGCCTATTTTCCGCTCTTTATTCCGAAGAGTTTTTTAGAGAAAGAAGCAGAACATGTTGAAGGATTTGCCAAAGAATGTGCAGTCGTAACGCATCACCGATTAGAGCCGGGAGCTGACGGAGGTTTGGTGCCGGCGGGAAAATTAGAGGAGCCATTGATTGTTCGGCCAACCAGTGAAACGATCATCGGGCATACGTTTGCGAAATGGATCGAGTCCTATCGTGATTTGCCCTTGAAGATTAATCAGTGGTGTAATGTCGTTCGTTGGGAAATGAGAGTACGCCTGTTCCTGCGGACGGCCGAATTCCTTTGGCAGGAAGGTCACACGGCACATGCGACCAAGGAGGAGGCGCTTGATGAAACACGCTTGATGCTCGACGTCTATGCGAAATTTGCCGAGGAGTACATGGCAATGCCGGTAGTCAAAGGTGAGAAGACGGAGGGGGAGCGATTTCCGGGGGCCGATATGACCCTTTCGATCGAAGCGATGATGCAGGATCGAAAAGCACTTCAGGCAGGTACGTCTCATTTTTTGGGGCAGAATTTTTCGAAAGCCCAGAGTATTAAATTTCAAAATGCCGAGGGCGGTGAATCATATGCTTGGACGACTTCCTGGGGAGTCTCGACACGTTTGGTTGGAGCGTTGATCATGACCCATAGTGACGACGATGGGTTGGTGCTGCCGCCACGTTTAGCGCCGAAGCACGTGGTGATCTGTCCTGTTATTCGCAAGGAAGAAGAACGCGCCGAGGTGATGGAGTATTGCACATCCCTTGCCAAGGAACTTGGGGATGTTCAGTACGATGGAAAGCCAGTTGCAGTATTCATCGACGATAGCGACAAACGCGGTGGAGAGAAAAAATGGTTTCACATTAAAAGAGGCGTGCCGATTCGGTTGGAGGTGGGACCTCGGGATATTAAGAATGACAGCTTATTCGTTGGGCGTCGTGATCAGCCAAAATCATTTGGTATGCCGCGGGTGGAGTTTGTGGAGCGTGTCAGTGAGATCCTTGAGGAAATGCAACAGGGGCTTTTTGACAAAGCCCTTAAGCTTCGAATGGACAACACTCAACAGATTGGTTCCTTCGAAGAGTTTAAGGCTTTTTTCACTCCCAAGAATGAAGGGAAGCCAGAAATTCATGGTGGTTTTGCCGAATGTTATTTCGTTGACTGCCCTGAAACGGATGCGATGTTGGTTCCACTCAAGGTCACTCCTCGCTGTACGCCAGTGGATCAAGATGCCGAACCTGGTGTTTGTATTTTTACAGGCAAGCCAACGAAGACACGCGGCATATTCGCAAAGTCCTACTAATCTTATCGGTTAACAATAGGCTGTCGATCGTGGTTAACCGATCAGGCCATTGGTGTTTTTTATTCTTTAATCGGTTGGATAGCAGTGGGTGAAATTGTAAAGCATAAACCAGTTCTGTTGATTGCCGCGGTGACCAGTCGTTATTCGGCAGCATTGGATTGGACAATCGAAAAGACCAGAGAAACCTGGGGAGATTTAACGCTTCAGAGTCCTGTTTTCGACTTCACCGAAACTGGTTTTTATACCGAGTCGATGGGGACTGATTTAAAGAAGCAATTTATCGCATTTGATCGATTGATCGATCCAGGCGATCTGCCTCCCAGGAAACATCAGTCTAATCACTGGGAAGAAGAATACGCAGAGTTGGCTCAGGTGGATGAGAGTCGTCCACTCAACATTGATCCCGGTTATATCAGCGAAGCCAAATTAGTGCTGGCGACAACCAAGGATCGTGACCATCGTATCTACTTATCGGACGGGATTTTTGCCGAGGTCACCCTGCACTTTCGCGCGAAGCAATGGACCAGTAGCCGCTGGACTTACCCTGATTATCAGCGGGAGGATTTTCAAGCGTTTTTCACTAAGTGTCGAAATTTACTTCGTGAACGAATAAAGAAAATGCCACGCTGAGGGTGTCGGTTTATACATTTTTATCAACAGGTGCTTATGGGGATTGCCTGCTATCTTGTTTCGTGATTTCGAGCACGTTTCTGCGTGCGAATTTGAATCGTTGCCATTTACCCCATCGAGGCGTCCCTGTATCCTTGCGATGGTAGTTTCGGGTGATACCTAATGGGTCACGCGTTTTAGTTTCATTCATGTTTTCCTTTGGCGCAGTTTGCCCTGCGAGCGTAGATTCCATGAAATTTGCTTGGATTGCGGGACGTTTTTTTCTGGCCGGCCTCGGTTTGCTTTTTGCCTTTGTTTCAATTGGTAGCAAGCAACCTGATGCGAATTTGTTTGCCAGCAGATCTTCAAATCGCTTTGATGCTAGCGAAAACACCTCTGCCGACGATAAGGCTGCAGATGATTTAGTGAAGGATTGGGGCAAGCCCGAGTTCGTACTTTTCATTTCTGGCCGCCAGCACGGTTACATTGAGCCCTGCGGCTGCATTACGCTTGCTCGTCAAAAAGGTGGACTGATGCGTCGGCATGCAGTTCAAAAAATGTTGCAGGCGCGTGGTTGGGATGTTGTTTCGATCGACGCCGGAAATCAAGTGAGAAGATTTGGGCAACAGCCTTTAATTAAGATTCGAAAGACTTATGAGGCACTCTGTGATCAAATGGGCTACGAATTCATTGGGCTTGGCCCAGATGATTTAAAGTTGCCTGCCATTGATTTGGCACAAACCATTGCCAACGTCGATAACGGGGCAAGCCCGTTCACCTGTGCCAACGTTGACCTGCTTGGAATGACGAATGATCATTTAATTGTCGAGAAGGGTGGCAAGCGAATTGGAATTACGATGGTTCTCGGTGACGAGCATCTAGAATCAATTAAGCAAGAGCATGTTGAGACACAAACTGCTGCGGCTGGTTTGAAAAAAGTAATTCCCAAAATTGCTGATTGCGACTTCAAAGTGTTGGTTGCATTTACTAGTTTAGATTCAAGTCGAGAGTTGGCCAACCAATTCCCTGAATTTAATGTTTTAGTCACAGCCGGCGGTGCGGGTGATCCAACTTTGCGACCGGAAATAGTCACCGCTGACAATGGGCACCAGACGGCAGTTGTTCAGGTTGGTGTAAAGGGAATGCATGTGGGGCTGATCGGCTATTTTGAGAAAGATGGGAAGTCTCGAATTGAGTATGAGCGAGTGGAGCTGACGGATCGTTTTAAAGACTCGGATGATATCAAGACTGTGTTTAAGTCTTATCAGGATGAGCTAAAGACGCTTTGGGAGACCGGCAATCTCAAGGATATTGTGGAGCGGGACCATCCGAGCGGAAATCAATTTGTTGGGTCGAGTGCCTGTGCCGACTGTCATGATGAAGAATTTGCCATTTGGGAAGAGGGTGTCGAGGGAGATGGTGGACCGCACGAAGAAGCGACACGAGATCTCGCACAGAATCCGAATGATGATCGAGTCTGGGTGCAGCGGCATTTTGACCCTGAGTGCGTGAGTTGTCATGTGACCGGATGGAATCCGCAAAACTTCTATCCTTACAAGACGGGCTATTCGAAGCTGGCCGACGAAGACCTTCACGGCAATGGGTGTGAAAATTGTCATGGTCCAGGGTCGGCTCATGTTGCGATCGAGGAATTGGTTGCCAAGGGGCAAGCGGTGGATCCGGAAGAACGGGTGCAGAAAATTCGAGAGATGTATCTTTCGGTCAGTGAGGCAAGGTTAAACTCCTGCAAGGAGTGCCACGATCTCGATAACAGTCCAGATTTTCTTAAAGAGGGGGCCTTCGATGATTATTGGGAACAAGTTCAGCACGGGCGCCCCGCGATGGATAAGATTAACGGTCTATTGAAGTCTGTATCGAAGGGCACTCGCCCTGTCGAAGAGCTTGGTTTAATCGAAGATTGGTTCGCTGATCTTGCAGATCAAGCTCCAGATAAGGTTGCCGAGATTGAAGCGATGCTAAATGCTATCGGTGAAAATCCGAATGATGCGTTGGAGATTGTGAACCAAACGCTTAAACGGCTCTCTGAGTAGAAGTTGGTTTAAATTTTTTCTGGAAAGATGCGAGCGTTCCAGCGGAATTATCTCTGAAGAAAGATCAAAACTTGACGACCCTTCGGGGGCGGCCTAATCTGAGTGTTAATGATTCCTAAACATTGAGGTCGCAATGAATTCAGAACACGTTGATTACATCCCGTCTAAAGAATTGTCCCGTCGTGATTTTGTGCATCGCTCATCCGCTGCACTGATATCTTCCTCGTTTCTTGGTGGCAGCGTAATGGGTTGCGCTGGAGTCGCTGATGCTTCGACGAAACCTTTGGATCCATCTCTGGAAGGGCGAATCTACAAGACATTGAAGATCGGGATGGTCAAAGTTAAGGGCTCTTTAACTGAAAAATTTGCGGCAGCCAAAGAAGCAGGCTTTGCTGGAATTGAAATGAATTCGCCTGGCATGGACGTCGAGGCTACCCGCTTGGCAATCAAGGAATCCGGATTGCCCGTCGACGGTACGGTTTGCTCGACTCATTGGAATAAGACCCACACCAGTCCTGATAAAAAAGTACGGGCAGAGGCGTTGAGGGATTTGCAAACGGCAATTCGTGATACGCACGCGGTCGGTGGTAACACCGCGTTGCTTGTCATCGGTCACGGGAAAGATGGGCCAGAGAGTGAAATTTGGCCGAGAGCCATTGAGAATATTTCCAAGGCGTTGCCGTTGTGCGCCGAATTGGGAGTGTATATCGCGATCGAGAATGTATGGAATCGATTTTTATATGATCACGATGGTGACCATCGCCAGTCGGCTGACAAGTTTGTTAAATTCGTCGATGAATTGAACTCACCGTGGGTGGGGATGCAGTTCGACATTGGCAACCATTGGAAATATGGAAGTATGGGTGACTGGATTCGCAGCCTTGGAAAGCGCGTTGTCAAATTAGATCTCAAGGGTTATTCGCGAGCTAAAAATAACTGGGTTAAAGAGATAGGAACCGGTGATATTGATTGGGCGGACGTACGGAAGGCTTTGATCGAGATCAATTATTATGGCTGGGCCGCCGCTGAAGTTGGTGGCGGAGATTTGGAGCGTTTGAAACAAATATCAGCTAATATGGACCGTGTTTTTGGGCTTTCCGCAAAATAACCTGATATGCCTTGGTTTTCCCGTTTGTTTTCGAAACTTAATGGATTGCAGAGGGGTAAAGGTTCTCTTGGAGATTATTGGAATTGCCATTCAGCGTTTTAGAGTTGAGCAACTAAACTGAAGTACTGAAAAGTAAATTGCACACTGTTTGGGGGCGAAAGAGTAGAATCCCACTAGCGGTATTTTTCTTTGGTCGTCTTCGCGATTAAAGAGCGTGTAAGAAGTGAATGTTCTCGCTCACCTTCCTTTGTTATTACTAATGCCAGACTCGAAACTACCTACAACTGCACAACCGGTCGATCTGACGGGTCGACAACTGGGGGATTACCAGTTACTGCGACGGTTGGGCCGTGGTGGAATGGCTGATGTTTATCTGGCTAAGCAAGGATCGCTTCGGCGGAATATCGCACTCAAGATACTGAAGCCGGATCTTGCAAAAGACGCTTCCTATGTCAAGCGATTTCAGAGGGAAGCACAGGCGGCTGCCAATCTCGTGCAGGCCAATATCGTACAAATCTATGAAGTGGGTGAAATACGAGGTTTTCACTTTATTGCTCAAGAGTATGTGCAGGGAAGAAACCTTAAGCAGTATCTTAATCGTTACGGTGCCGTAGAACCGGTGATGGCAGTCAATGTTATGCGGCAATGTGCTCTCGCTTTACAAAAAGCGGGTGAGTTGAGTGTCATTCATCGTGATATCAAGCCTGAAAATATTATGCTTTCGACGAAAGGCGAAGTGAAGATTACGGACTTTGGCTTGGCGCGAATCAACAATAGTGCATCCAAGCAGGCGTTAACCTCTGTTGGAATTACCATGGGGACGCCGCTGTACATGAGTCCCGAGCAGGTCGAAGGAACGGCAATCGATCAACGATCAGATATTTATTCACTTGGAGTTACGGCTTATCACATGCTTGCGGGGCATCCACCCTTCCAGGGTGACACAGCTTTAGTGATCGCGGTACAACACGTTAAAGATACTGCGGTTCCCCTGAATGATTTGCGTCGGGATATTCCAATCGAGCTCTGTCAGTTGATCGAAAAAATGATGGCGAAAGATCCATCAGACCGAGTCGATAGTGCGACTCAATTAATCAAGGATTTGAGACGTATCAAAATCGATCTTGATGAAGATTGGGAGATGATCGTAGAGAAACTTGCAACCTCAGAGCAATACGCGATGGAGAGTTCGATTGGTTGGAGCCAGGCGAAGCTGGAGGCCACCCGTCAATTGCAAACGGTGATGAAGGGGAATTTACAGCCATGGTGGCGGAGTGGAGCAACATTTTCTGCATTGCTCTTATTATGCATTCTAGGGACAGTCGGGGGGTGGGGTGTGGCAACGCAAACAGCCCCGTCTGCTCTATTGAATGTGGAGCAGATTGCTCAAAGCGATGTTCCAAAAATGGAAACCGCGGAACAGCAATACACCGCAGCACAGATGGCAAGTGATCGTTTTGAAAAATCACTTCAAGAGAAATATTGGCTGGCCGTTGAGCAGAATTTTCCCATCGCGGATGCGCCTGCCAATACAAAGAATAAGCGAATTCTGATTATTCGTCGCTCAAAGGAGCGATTGGCCGAGTTTTACATGAAGGACGGCCAGTGGGATAAGGCGTTTGCTATTTTTAATGAATTTGTTCAATACGATGAGCTGCTTGGAAAAGAGTTTCGTGACATTGGTTACGCGGGGCAGGCGATTGTCTTTGACGAGATGTCGGTTGAAGGATTTCAAGGTGGCGAAGAAGAGAGACTAGCTAAAATCAGGACCGCAGTCGGAAACGTTAAAACGACTTCATCACTGAATAGTTTAATGAAATCTCTTTTTGAAAAGGTCAAAAAGAAAGTCGACCGCAGCCTGGATAGTTTTGAGGGGCTGGGTATTCCCGATGAGATTCAAAACGACTCGTCCCAGTTTTTTCAGTTTTTTAAGGTGAGTCTATCGTCTTAGCGGGTTCAAGGGCGAGCCTGTCGTGGGAGCTGGCTTTCGTTTCAGTTGGCTTTTCTCTATTGCCTTGCTTTCTTTATCCAACGAAACAACTTGCAGTAACGGTTGAAGATTGGCCTTCCGTTAGGCTCTAAAGTTCTGGTTGAACCACCACCAGATTCGGTAGCCGATCGAACGATAACCGGTAGAGACGCGAGCCTGGCCACCAATTCCAATCTTGGGAGCGATGGTCGGCGAATCGATTGGGACACGTGCAAAATACTGGAAGTCCTGATGTTGATAGCCCGCCACCATTTCAATCACGGGATCGGAGGCGTTGCCGTTGTTGCCGCTCATCGAGGGCTGAAGTGGATCGTAATCTTCGCGGTTGATCGCGACGTCAGTCTCGCCAATCCACTCGATTTTCGAGTGGTAGGTGTGTCCCGGGTCTGAGTAAAGTTTGATTTTTGTCGCCTGGTCGAGTTTTACAAATTTGACTTGATGTTCGGTCAGGATGACAACGGCGTACCATTTGGAAAGGTCGGCAATTTCACAAAAGCGTTGTCCCCGTTGAGCAGAGACGTTGTTATGCTGCCCGTAAAGCAGGGGACGCATGTCATAGTCCTCTGTTTCTTCTGACTGTTGGCCAGAATGTTGATAAGGCGTTGCCAGTACTGTGCCGTCGATTTTACTTTTTAGGGTTAGGTTGGAAGCACGCTCTGAGAGTTGAGCGTAAACTTTTTTGAGTTTTGCGAGATCGGCTAAAATGGATTTTGTAGGATCATTGGGTGTCGGTTCGGTAAGGTTGCGTTTTGCTAATTCTAATTTGAGAGCAGCTTCTTTTTCCTGGATTTTGCCCAGTGCGGTGACGAGTTGCATTTCAAGCTCCAAGTTTCGGAGTTGGGCTAGGGTTTGCCCTGCCGTAACCGTCTGTCCGGGACTGACCTCGAACGATTCCAATAGACCCGATTCTTTAACCCACACAGTTTCTATTTCACTGGGCATCACGATCAGGTTGCAACGCAGTGTATGAGGAAGTGGGATAAACAGGATGAACGCGAGCACGAAACTTGCGACTCCTAGGACAACAAAAAATCTAACTTTTTTCACTTGATGCATTCGTCCGGGCACCGCCATGTATTTGTACAGTTTGTAGCCGGGCATTCCGAGCATGCCGACCATAGAAAATAAAGCTATTCCAATTCCAATGGATTCGAGGTGGTAAGGTTCCAACATTTTTGTCAGGAAGATAATAATCGAAAGCATGATAAACCAGCGATAACAAAATGCTGCCACGGTAAACATGGCAAAGGCCCACGGTCGATTCGAGGGCATAAGTTGATCGTCGGGGATTTCCAGTCCTAACCAATTGCGACCTAGCAGTGTGGTCAACGCTTTTGTTGACTTTTGATTGAGATTGGGGATTTCGAGAAGATCACTAAGAATGTAGTAACCGTCAAAGCGAAGTAACGGGTTACCATTGAATAGAATCGTGCTGATAGAACTCACCAGCATGACGCGCAGGCAAACGTCTTGAACGAGTCCCGGTTGAACGAACCACCAAACGAAAGTCGCGATCGTAGCGAGGATGATCTCTACATACATGCCGGCAGCGCCGATGGCTGCTCGGTGCCACTTGTTGGGCAGTCGCCAGCTATCAGAGACATTACAATAAAGGCACGGCGTGAGAACTAGCAGCATGAAGCCAATTTCATGGCACTCGCCTCCTAAACGTTTGCAGGCAAGACCATGGCCAAATTCATGAAATATCTTTGTGACTGCGAGGACGATTACAAACAAATACCACTGTTTGGGGTCAAAAAAGGCATCGAAACCAGGAAGTTTCGCCTGAAATAGACTCCAGTTTATGACGACTGACATCAAGGCAATTGCTGCACAAAACAGGGTGACCCACATTGCAATCTTGGTGAAGATCCACCAAGTGTAGGGAAGCATCCAATTCAGGATTCGCTCCGGATCGAACCCCTTGTAGCGAATCGCTAGAACGTTGGAATAGGTTCCCACTCTCTCCATCATTTTGTTCTTGTTGCCTCTTTTCAGCAGCTCTGCGCCCTGTCCCGGGACGCTCGAAGTCACAAGACTGTCTTGGTGAAATCGAGTTAATAATTGCTGAAGATCCTGCCGGGTAATTCGCTTGGGGGCAAATTTTTCGTGATAACCATCCTGGAGCTCGTCGATAGATTTTTTTCCATCGAGTTCTCGAAGTAAGTAAAACACGTGCGGCGGAAACTGAAAGTATTTTTGACCAAGGGGTTCTTTGATGACCCAGTATTCAACTCCCTGATAGGTCATGCGGTCATAAGTCAGGTCTGACCGCATTCTCATTTGAATGGGAGGACTGCTCGGAGGCGGCGTCTGCCTTGCCGGAGGGTCGGAGGGAGGCGGGATGATCGACATCGCAACCTCTTAAAAGAATACTTTGGTTCGGAGGAAATCGTATATCTGATAGAAACAGACAAATCCAAGAGATCGTGTTCCACAACGAATTTTTGCTGTCGCTCCAGCACCGCTGCGAAGTTCGTTTTGGAGGTCGGCGAGTTGTGAAGGCTCAATTTCCACAAACGCGCGAAATTCTGGTGCTCCATCGGCGGTCGGAACTCCACGGTCGTCAATGGCAATTTTCGCAAGTGTTCCGTTTAAATTTAGGTTGGGATTGGTACCAATCTTAAATTCGACATCGAGTAGTTTGTTTGGATCGTCGGCAAATGCCTGATCGACATAGGTCATCTTATTTTGTGGAATTTTCAGTTCCAGTTGCCACTGGCCCTCGAGGTCGACGACTTCAAGTAAAGCCAGATTGGACTCTGCTGGGAAATCGGTATACCTTCGTTTGAGACGAGGAGTCGTGACCGTTCCGTCGATCGGGCTTACGATTTCATGTTGGCTTTTTTTAAACTCCATTAATTCAAGTTTGGATGACAGGGTTTTGCGCTGCTTTTTGAAGAGATCGATTGCCATGCCAATCTCTGCACTCTCGGTGGAGTCTTTGAGACCGCTGGCTAATTGTGAGTTGGCATTGTCAATCTGGTGGTCAATTGCTTCGATTTCATATTTAGCGGAAGCGATTTGCATGTCCAGATCTTGGTTCTCAAGACGCAATAACGGTTGTCCCTTTGTTACTTTCGCTCGTTCATCGATCAGGATTTCACGAATGATGCCGTCGGTTTGGGCGTAAATCGTATTTCGAGTCGACGGATGCATCACGCCGTCTATTTTCATTTTGAGTTCTTTGGGAAAGAACAGCATGAAAAGAATCAAGATGCCTAATGCGGCTAACCCAGTGTTAGTTTTAGCCCTATGATCCCGGAACAACACTTGCTGCAACCAACCGAGGCGTTGCCAAAGTGGAAGCAAAAAGATCTCGCTGTGTTTTCTCGCGTTTTCTAAAGCTATTTCGGACTGCCCTACTATGAGTTGCGTGTCGAACTCAATTTGATTTTCAGGAACGTCAGCATCAAAGTACTCAATAATTAAGACGCCGAGTTTTTGCGACGCTTGCTGCTGGTGGCTTTTCATTTCAAGATCTGGCAAGGCGGGAGCACGTGCCAGCAGCGGGATGACGATCAGAGTCCGACTGTGGGATTCATCAAGGTAATCATTGATTTTTTGAGCGACTTCCGGTGCAATCCCTTCGGTACTGCCAGTGATCCAGAAAGTTGCTTCGGCGCTAACGCTGGCGGTTGCGACGTCCGACAGTAAACGCACGACGTTTGAGCGATTATCGAAACGATCCTGGCTGCTGATTGCCGAAATCTTACATTTCGTTCCATTCCACTGGCCAACACTAACGCGATCGCAGTTAAGAAGTCGCCTAGCTTCGTTGGCAATCGCATACGCGGTATCGACTGTATTGATCGAACGGTGAGTTTCATTGATGAACTCTAGTCGATTCGTCCAGGAGTCATTTGATATCGTTTTTACGACTTGTGTTTGTTGCTGTTCCTGTTCTTCATGCCAGCGTTGAAACAGTTGGGATATCTGAGAAAGGAATCTCAAATAACCCTCCTGCGCTTGGGGGGAAATGTCGCCCCGCTGCAAAAGCTCCAGTGTTCCGCAGCATTTTTTGGTTCGGTTGTATACCGGTGAAAACAGCATCAGAAATGAATCATCACGGCCGCTGTTATTGCCATCATCAGAATCAGGGGGTTGGGCGAATGAATCAGACGTGAGACCCATCGGCCGCTCTTTGGTGACTACTTCCATTACCGCATTGCTGTGTTGCGTATTCTCTTGCGAGAGAACATCTTTGGCGCTTGCATTTGGATGTCGGCCGGTTTGATGGGTTAATTGCGGTGTTTGGTTGCCATTGACCTGCCAGAGTAACGCACCGTGCGCGCCGGTGATTTTGACAACGCGACTGAGTACGGTATCACAAAATTGATCGAAGTCTTTCTCCGTGCTGGCCATTTCATTCAACTGCTGAACCGTTCGGCGAACTTCATCGCGGATGGCAGAAGGAGAAGGACTGTTTTGTTGTTCACCAGTGGACATGATTGATTGATCGTGGACGGAAAAAATGAAAGGCGTTAGCTAATTGTAGATCGCATTTCTCGGGAGGGAATGGTGACGCCCCGGCAATGGACGATTAGACAAGGTTGTGTATGGGATCGCGAAGAGTATCCGGTGATGGGAGGTTCGGTTTATAGAGACGAAGGTTTAAGCTAAAGTTCGATTAGCGGACTGATAAAGCGGTTTTAATCAAAGTTGTCAAGAATCGGATCAAGTCCCATTTCTCTTTGGGACTTCGCTAACGCCTTCTCATTATACATGAGTATGCGCCGAGAACGGTAATGTTGGTTCTCAACCTTTCGCTGTGCACGCTTAAAAAGGGAGATCCAGTAGGAACTTGTGCGGGTTTTGCCGGTCCTCCGGTACTTCTCGGCCGTTTGTTTACCAAATGCAGATTCGAGAAGCTTGTCTTCGGCTGCGATGTAAAGTTGTACTGAGCCAGGGTCCCCCTGCCGACCACAGCGTCCGAAGAGCTGTTGATCAATCCGGCTGGATTCGTGCATCTCCGTTCCAATGACATGCATTCCGCCGAGCTTCAGGATTTGTTCACGCTTTGTCGCATCCTCGGACTCTCCGCCAATTTTTATATCAGTACCTCGGCCGGCCATATTGGTGGCGACGGTGATTTTTCCTTTTTCGCCTGCCGTGGCAATGATTTCTGCTTCCCGCTCAATTTGCCTCGCGTTAAGAACTTCATGTCGAATATTGAACCGTCTGAGCAGTTTGGACACTTGTTCTGATTTTGCGATCGAACGCGTTCCGATCAAAATTGGCCTGCCCTCTCTATGGATTTCGATCGCGTCCCGAACAACTGCTTCGAATTTTTCCTTTTCGGAAAAATAGTATTTGATGGGAAGGTCCTTCCGCTGAATGGGTTTGTTGGTAGGGATGATCGACACGCCCATGTGGTAGATTTTTTTAAATTCCCGTTTGGATGAATTGGCAGTACCTGTCATCCCGGCAATATTTGGATAGCGACTGACAAAAGATTGGACGGTAATCTTCGCTTGAGTGTTGGTGTCCATTGTGACTTCTACGGCCTCATTTGCTTCGATGGCTTGGTGGATCCCTTTGCTCCATCGGCGACCTTCAGAGATGCGTCCTGTTGCTTCGTCCACGATTACAATTTCGCCATCGCGAACGACGTAATCTCGATCTCGTTTGTAATCTCTATTGACTTGGATCGAGCGTTCAAGAAAGTCGTACATTTCAAGCAGACCGATACCTGCTAATTCTTCGGGTTTGAAAATAGTGCGAACCTTGGCTGTGCCTTCAGGAGTTAGGTCAACTCTTCGTTTCTCTTTGTCGTACCAATAGTCAATGTCTTCATCGAAGTACTGGGCGGCATTGGCGGACCATTGGTGCAGGGAGGTTTGCTGCTGTTTGGTTGTTTCATCCTGTGCGGCTGAAATAATTAATGGTGTCCGAGCATCGTCAATCAAAATGCTATCGGCTTCATCGATCAGCAAAAAATGCGGCTTTCGGTGAACGGGCTTGGAGGCAGCGGATTCGGCGACGCCAGCTTGACTACCCCCGTACCAAAGTTCACGTTGTTTTTGTTCGCGTTCCTGAGAATGGTCGCGAAGGAAGTCGAAACCAAATTCTTTCATGGTTCCGTAGGTGATACTGCATTGATAGGCTGCCCTTCTCTGCTCGCGAGACATTTCCGACTGAATTACACCGACGGTCATACCAAGAGATTGGTAAACCGGTTGCATCCATTCGGCGTCTCGTTTCGCGAGGTAATCGTTGCTGGTCGCCAACAGTGCGCCTCGACCGGCGAGCGCGTGGACAAACATTGGAAGAGTAGCGGTGAGTGTCTTACCTTCTCCGGTACGCATTTCAGCGACATGCCCTCTGCACATCGCGTGGCCTCCCTGAAGTTGGACATCGTAATGCTGCATGCTGAGTTGCCGTTGGGAGGCAACCTGAACCAAGGCAAATGCCCGTTCGATAAGCCCATCGACTGAGTCTGTTTGACGTGATTCAAAGCCGAGATTTAACGCGATATCCGCAAGTTCTTTATCAGACTGACCTGCATATTGAGTTGCAAGTGATTTGATGTGAGTGAGGGAGGATCCAAATTTCACGGTATTGATTCGGATAAATATAGGATTAGCTGATTTCTTGATGAGCGAGGGCGAGTGGTGATGCCGTTGCTAAAGACAGTTTACCAACAAATGAAATCGTAATTTCTTTAATTATAGGTAACCCCGGGAGTTTGTGACCGGTTTCAGGCTACGGATTCGTTAATGTCGGTTCGATCGTAATATCCGATGGATGAAGGGCGTTTGAGAGAGTGCTAGCGAATTGTAATTGGCCCACCGACGTGTGCAGGATCAGATAGATCATGTCTTGAGACTGTTTAGGAAACACTCTAGTATTCCGCACCCCATTTTAGGTTTCTGCACGGTAAGCAAGGGCATCGCGTCAAGTGAGTAATTTGTCGTGAACGGTGACTTTTATGCTTCATTTTGAATTCAAAAAGAGTAGCCGAAAATGTTATGCGAGCGAGCGAGAATTTAAGCCGGGTGACGGTTTTTATTCAGCCCTGCTGGAGTGTGAAGATGGGCAATCGGAACGAAGAGATTTTTCCATCGATCAGTGGGACGGGCCGCCAGAAGATTGCATCGGGTGGTGGAAGTCGAGTGTTCCTGAAGTGGGAAAGGGAAGAGTTTATTGGGCGCCGAAAAGAGTGCTCATTGCATATTTTGAGCATTTGCAAACGAGTGAGCAAACGGCAGATTTGGCGTTTGTTACCGGTTTGTTGTTAATGCAAAAAAAGATGTTGACCCAGTTGGATAGCGAGCATGGAGAATCAACACTGGAATTGCATTGTCGATCTTCCAATACCACTTATTCTTTGGCGGTTGTTGATATCAGTCCCGAGCGACTTGCTGCCATTCAGCAAGAGCTTGCCGAAAAATTATTTGTTGACCAACCGATCTCAGATGATGCGGAAGGCGATGAAGTGAGCGGAGAAGTAAATTCAGAGTGAGTGACCTAGATCTCCGAGAAAATAAATTGGGATTCAAAAATACAGCTTGGTTAGGGACCGCAGCAAACGTTCTCTCGTTCGTCGGGAATCCGAAGCTGAAGTTATTGTTTGCGCTCTTGCTCACTCTCTTTTTCATGAGCATTGCTACCGGCACCTCCTGTGCACAATTATTCGATAATTTTGCATTCGATCTGTTTAAACCTAAGCGCGGAGGTCTCTCGGCAACGCCAAAATTACCGACGCAAGTAGAGCTTTTGGAAATACAAAAAGCCAGGTCGCAGTTGGTGAAACAGTTGCGAGCGAGCGTGTCTGTGAAAATGACGGGGGCTCCCAAGATCAAAGGAACAATCCAGGTCGAATTTCCGGAACGGCTTCGTTTGAAAGCTGGATTCTTGGGACTTTCAGAGTTAGGCATTGATGTTGGATCAAACGACGAGCTATTTTGGATTTGGTTAAAAGCATCATCGAGTGAGCAGCCGGAGGTCATGTACTATGCGGGACATCGCGATTACGATCGAAGTGCCCTGCGTTTATCAATTCCGTTAGATCCAAAATGGTTGCTGGACGGTCTCGGCTTGAGCCAGTTTAGTGCACAGGATCGACACGTCGGTCCATTTGCTCGGCCAGACGGAAAGATTGAATTAATGACCGAAAAGCAGAGTCCTGCAGGGCTTCAGCGCGTGGTGACGTTGTTTGATGCACGATCCTTTGTGATCGTTCAACAGGCCTTATACAACTCGGAAGATAAACTGGTCGCCTACATGAATTCTTCTGACTATCAGGCCGTCAACACGAATGGGCGGCCGATTGATATACCAAAAAAAATCAAAGTGGTTATGGTGGAAGCAAATGGAGAAACTGCCGAAATCACGATTCAGCTCGGGCGAATTTCTCTGGATCCGTTGTATGGCGATCCGCAAAAAATGTGGAGTTTACCGAGGGCCGATGGTGTAGCGAAGGTAAATCTTGCGTCGGAATTGTCGGTTCCCGCT
>WTFU01000168.1:0-9602 GCA_011523945.1 Mariniblastus sp.
CTTCCTAACGGTCTACCGTAGTCAAAATCGCTGCGCGTGCTGCCTCCTAGTGGTCGTCGGGATTCAGGAGCAAATTGAAACCCTTGGTTGCTTTGGTTGACTGGACTGTCTTGAGAGGGACTTTGTGATTGCGTCGGGGCTGAGAAATCCGGATTTGTTTTTTGGGGAAGATCCGGCGGGATTAGTCCTCTGCGGCGGAGTTTTGCGTCATATCTCTTTCTCTTTTCAGCATCAAGAAGAGTTTCTTTAGCGGCGGTGAGGTGTCGAGCTCGTCGTGCCGTTCGTTTGCCGTCAGCGTTTAGGTCTGGATGAACCGTTTGCATTGCGCGACGGTAGGCGCGTCGCAAGCTTGACTCGTCCGCATCGTACGGAACTCCGAGTATTTCGTAGTAGGTGCGGATGGATGGCATTGGGAGGAAGACGGGATGATAATAACTAATCTGCTATTTGATTATCATCTTAGCGTGGCGGTAATGCCAAGCAGTTTTTGCGTCTTTTTTGGGTCGGTTAAATTGGCCTAAGCAAAGTGGTGGCGAGGCAGTTGTGTTTCGAACGGACACGCGGGCGACCGTGGAGAACCTGGAGTTTTGGTTGACTCTGCCTTTTTGAGTCTGCTGTTTGAGGCTGTTTACGTAGAGTTTTCATCACATTCGAGGTTGAAACAGAAGGATTTACTTGTGATTTAGCATTCGGGTACCAATTGCGACTCCCGCTATGCCGATTCCGACGAGGATCCCGCAGGGCAGCATCATCTCGGAGAGACTGAACTCGCGCCAGATTGCGCCTTCCATGGCGAGGATTCCCCATTTAACTGGACTGAGAATACTTAGGTTTTTCATAAATTGGGGCATGAACATCACGGGGATCATTGCTCCTCCGAACATGGCCATCACCATGTTGATGGCCCAACCCGCGCCGTTCACCGATTCTTCAGTTTTGCCTAAGTTGGACATAACCATCATGATTCCCACGAAACATGAGGCAACACACAGAGCGGCCAGAGCCAGCATTGAATAGCTCCCCGGTCTCATTCCAAGCAGGAGTCCAAGGCCGACCATGAATGAAATCACGAGCATAACCGAGAGAAAGCAAGCGAGGGCTTTGCCAATCAGGACTTCAGAGCGACTGATGGGGGCGATTTGAAGCCGCATCATGGTGCCTTGCGTTCGTTCACGGGCGATGGAAATCGCAAATCCTGCAGCGCACGCCAAGACACCCCACATGGTGGATTGGGGGAAGCTGATGTCCCATTTGGATTTGATTTTATTCATTTGTCCAGCTTGACTAGCAGGATCAATTTTTCTTGAAACATCAATCGACTCCAGGTTTGCAAATTCAAAACCGCCATTGCCAATCGGGCTGGAAGAGGAATCGTCTGCATCTGTCTGCAGCGCTTCTAGGCTTTGGGTCATGCCTTCGAGCGAACCAAGAAAAGAACTAATTAGAAGACGATTGCCGGAGCTAATAGATTTGTCACTCGCCAGTTGTTCCCGTGACTTTTTCAGCATGTCTTGCATCGAGGAGGGGTCTCCCATTCTTTGGCTGGCCAGCTGGCCAATGCCTTCCAGGATCATTCCTTGCAGCATGGCCGATTCAGCAGATCGCGAAGGGTCGACACCGATTTGAATCGTTGGCGGTTTTTCCCAAAAGATGCCCGCTGTTTCTCCAAAACCTTCGTTCAGAACCAGCATTGCTAATCGTTGTCCTTTGCGAACACCTTCTTTCGCGGGCTCAAGCTCTGTTTCAATTACCTCGATAGATTCGTTGCTCTCCAGGAGGCTTACGAACTTGGCCGACAGGGAAGATTGGTCGAGATCGACGATTGCTATTTTCATTTTGGCCCGGCTGCTGCCTGAAGAGGGGCCCCCCATCACCATGCCAAAAAAGATGCCCATCAGAATGGGAAATCCAATAATGAAAAACGCCCCGAGTTTGTCCCGGAATAGCAATCGAAGGTCTTTGATCGCCATGACAAGCACTTGATTCATCCGTCTCTCAGGCTCCTGCCGGTTAAGGTCAAAAATACATTTTCTAGATTGGGGCGTGCGATGTTCAGTGTTTGGAATGCGACGCCCTTGGCTGATAAGGCTGCGACGTCTTGCAATGGTGTGTCGGAGGAAAAGCGGATTGCATTTCCGGTCAGTTCACCTGGAAGCTCGAGTGTTTCAGAGAGTTCGGCCAGTGTACCCGTTACCATGGACGCCCCACCGTATTGATCAATTAAATTATCGACTGTATCGAGGGCCAGCAATTTTCCATGGTCGACAATTGCAACGCGGTCGCATAATCGCTCAGCCTCTTCCATGTAGTGTGTGGTGTATAGGATGGTCATGCCACGTTCACGAAGCGACTCGATGCTGTCGAAAATATGATTCCTTGATTGCGGATCGACACCGACGGTTGGTTCGTCGAGCAATAGAATGGCTGGTTCGTGAATCAGTGCAACGGCAATATTCAATCGTCGTTTCATACCTCCCGAGAATGTTCCTGCGCGGCTTTTGGCTCGGTCATGTAGCTGAGCAAAATCAAGGCACCAGTTCACTCGGTCCCGAAGTTTTTTTCCAGACAATCCGTACAGCCTACCAAAGAATTCTAGATTCTCTTGAGCTGACATTGTTTCGTAAATTGAAAGTGCCTGCGGCGCGACCCCCAGCATTCGACGGGTCGCAGTCAGGGTTGGGGCGCCTGCTTCTGCACAGTTCGAGTTGCCAATTAAAACTGATCCAGAGTCAGGTTTAAGCAAGCCGACGAGCAAGCTGATGACGGTCGTTTTTCCCGCGCCGTTAGGTCCGAGTAAGCCGAGTGTTTCTCCCTGTTGAATCGCAAAACTTAAGCCACTGACGGCGTCGATGTCGCCGAATGACTTCTTGAGCGCTGAGACTTCAGCAAACGAGTTGCTCATGGATAGTTTTCCGTCTGTCGTTTCGTTGATGTTCGCGGTGGAGGGCGTCGGATCTGACGTGGAATACTAGAGAAAAAATCTAAAATTTCAACTGTCTGATTTTTGCCTCAGTTTGTTCGACCTAGCTTCTTCGCCATTACTTCCACAATTATTGTTCGCGTGTTGGTGAGCTTTATTTTGTTTTATTGCATAAGTTCTCCAACATGATTTCACATGTTGGATTGAAGTAAGTGGCACGCCATTGTGAGGCCAGTGAATACACGACTAATTGAATGTTGTTGGCGAGCAAGTGTCCCGTCGGTTAGGTGGGGTTGGTAATGCCGTGAATTTTCAAAAAAAACATCTTGCCCCCTTGCTATGTGGTCGATACTATGTATTGCATACCAACAGGAAGTAGGAGTTGATTATGAAACTTGAGCGAGAAATGATGCGAGGGGCAGGCCCAACTGCGGTGCTGCATTTGCTTAGTGAAGATGAAATGTATGGCTACGAGATCGTAGAACGGCTCGCCAAGGGGTCGGCGGGCGTGTTTGAAATGGGCCAATCGACGCTCTATCCAATGCTGTACAACCTTGAGGGCAAGGGGTTGGTCAAGTCTCGAGAAAAAAAGGGAGAAAACGGGCGGAAGCGTCGTTATTACCGGCTGACGGTCAAGGGTAGTCGAAAATTAGAGGCTGATCGAAAGCAATGGAGCTCTCTCATTGCCGGTCTATCAGCGTTGGGGGTGACACGCGTTTCTAGTCCGGTCCCCTGTCTTTCCTAGAAGGAGGTTTCGATGAGTCAAGTGGACACACCCCAAGGCCGTTCAAAACTTTCAAACAGGCTATTTGCAAAACCATTAATCGGGAGACTTTCCTGGAAAAAGCAGCTCAAGCTGAGTGGCCTTCCAGAGGAGGTGCAGGCGATTCTGACGGAGGTCATGTCTCGTTGCTGGCTCACCAAAGGCGAAAAAGCGTTTGTCGTCGAGGAACTGATTGCCCATTTCGTTGATGGAATGGAACGCGATATTTCCGCGCAGCAGTTAGTCGACGACTTTGGTGATCCTGCCGTGGTTGCAAAATTAATTCAATCTTCCAAACGGAAAAATCGTCCGTTCTGGAAAAAATCTCTTCATGCTTTTGGGTATGGAATCATTGCTCTGCTCATAGCCTATGCAGGTATTTGGGTCTTTTATCATCAAGGTGTGCCGGTTATCTCAACGGATTACGTTGTTCAATTAAACGCGGGGATCGCGGATGTCGATGATTCCGAAAAGGCCTGGCCAATTTATCGCCCCATGTGGACAAAGTATAAGTTTTCAGAAGGCGAGGTAATTCCTGAAATCTGGTTCAGGGAAGGAGAAGGTGAAGAAAGCTACTTGAGTACACGGTTTGTCCGGAAGGGGGAACCGGGGTGGGAAGCCGCGAAGGCAGCATTTTTAGAGCATCAGGATTTAATCGATGCTTTTCGGGAAGGAGCAAAGCGACCGTATTTTGGAATTGAATTAAAAGCAAACCAAAACGAATATTCCGAGGAAGATTTTGCTGCTCTGTTTCCTAATTTGACTCGCGGTGATTCTCAGGAAGTCGGAGTGGAGGAAGGGAGCGATGGGGTGTCAGGGCGATTGCTTGATGATTGGCTCGTTGGCATCTTGCTTCCACATGTGCATCAGATGCGAAATGCCGCGCGTTTATTTGCGTTCGATATTCAATTGGCAATCGAAGAGGGAGATTCAGATCGGGTCGTGCAAGATATCGAAACGATGCTTGGATTGGCGAGACAAGCGGCAGAAGGTCGTGTTCTGGTATGTGGTTTAGTCGGTTATGCAATCTCAGGAATGGCATTTTCAGAAATTGAAAGTGTCGTTAATGAAGATCCCAGTTTTTTTAATGAGCAACAGTTGCAAAAGCTGCAGTTGGCAGTTCGTAATGCCAAGTTAAAAGACTGGGTTTCCTATGATGGTGAGGCTTTGTTAGTCAGTGATTTGATTCAACGTATCTACACGAATGATGGTCAGGGCGACGGTCACATCACTCCTCAAGGTTTTGAGGTCATGTCAGCGTTGAGCAGTTTCGGCATGCCGGGCATTTTCGGTGGCGAATTTTCAAAGAAGGAAAGCTGGGAGTCTCTCGCTGAGAGTGTTATTGGGCCGCTCGGTCTTTTTACGGTTGCAACTAGGGGAGAGGTTGTGGCCAAAGCAGATCAGTTTTTTGAAGCCGCGAGTGCCGACTTAAACCGCCCCATGTGGGTTGGGAAGTCAAAAGACATTCACAAAGAGTTAGATCTTGAAAAATGGAAGTATGCGCCTTTGGGCCTGGTTTTGCCCGCGACCGAGAATATTCGCAAAGCAATGGATCGGTTGATTGCGCGCCAAGAAGGAGTGCTGGGAGCAATTGCGCTACAACGTTTTCACCTTGCTAATGGAGCGTGGCCAAGTTCGTGGGATGAAATCCCCAAAAGCACGCTCCCGAGGTCACCCGTAGATCAGGTGACGGGGGAACCCTTGATCTTTAAAATCGTCGATCAAAGTCCGCTGATCTACAGTTTAGGATACGATCTTGACGATGATGGAGGTGTGACGCCAGAGGGTGTTAGACCCAACATTTATATGTCTGATGTACATAGTTTAGGCAAATCTGACGGGGACTGGATTGTCTGGCCTAACAATGATGATGAGGATGAGTAGCATTCTTTGAGGAGCTGGTGAGTTTTTCTAGCGGCCCGGTGACTAATTTTTCCTAAGCGTTGAAGCCCGGCCGAAAAGAACTCTCGACCGCTTTGAGGGTTCGGCTTTCGCTTGTTTCCAGTAACGAAAACTAATGGAACTAGTTTTGCTGGATTCAGGGGGCAAGTATGGATCTTCTTTTGCTTTTGAAAAAAGTAAGGTAGCCTAATGCAAACACAATCAGGTGGAGAGGCTAATGAACGGATCAATTGGTGGCGTCTTTAGTGTTTGGAATTCACAAAGCATCACAGCGGTGTTCGTTTTGTCGTTTGTGCTTGGGGCAGCTTCCCTGCAAGGACAGGGGACTGCTGATCCAGCTGTTTTTCCACCGGACGATATTTTTGGCAGAGATGCTGAGAGTGGAATTCTCATCGAAGTATTTACGGCGACGGATGTTTCTAAAAAAGTGAAACAGGCGGTGATTGAGACGCTCGCGGCAGCATCTAATACCTGGGGTTCTTCAGGAAGGCTTGAGTATTGGGTTTTGGGCACAGACCGGAAAGCGGCGTTGCAACTGGGGATAAAGTTTTGTGAGCGGCGCGTGGCGCGCGGTCAAATGACGCGTCGTGATTGTTTGGCGGATAACGACAATCGTGACCATGGATTTCTGATGTATCAGGAAATCGGTGCGAAGGCTCTGGCGACGGGAATGCCAAGTGGAACTGCGGGCCATAATGGTGGAGCTGAATGGGGATTCCATCGAATGACCTCCTCCTTGCCGCTTGGGTTTGCGGGTGTTCTTAATATTGCGGGTGAAGATGAGCAAGTCACTATTTTTCACGAATATTGGCACTCGCTGCAAAACTCATTCATACAGACGAGAGACCATCGAAAACGGCAAGAGCTGATGGGGCCTGTGTGGTTTGTCGAAGGTTCGGCGGTGGCGATGGCCGAGTTTACCACCGCAAGACTTCGTCGCTCTGGGGAGCTTCCTAATTGGAATAATGCCTCCTATCCCTGGGGCACGCTCGAACAGCGAATGAGCGATAAAATGAAGTTGATTCAGTCAAAACGAAAAACCTGTCCAACTTCTCTACCCAATTCCTACGATGACGATTGTCGACAGCTTGCCTACGAAGGCGGTGCGTGGGCGGTTGCCTATTTAATGAAACGCAAGGGGCGTGATGTTTTACTCAAATCCTTCCACCCCGAAGTAGAAAAGCTGGGATGGGAAGCGGCTTTTCAAAAAGTGTTTGGGCAGAGTTCTCGCGAATTCAAAGTGGAATTTGAGGCTTTTCTCGATCTAAATATTGACGAGCAACTCAAAGTGCTGAGGGATTGAAGCAGTTCAGGAAGGATCGAAAGGGAATCTGGAAATCAGATTCTAGGAGGCGGTGTTACCTGAGATTAAATCCTGCGTCCGCTGCCAGGTAACCTCGGCGACTTGCTGGCCGAGCCGTTCGCCGTTGAGATCACCGTCGGCGAAGTGGATGCCACCGTAGCGTCGGGAAAGTCCCGCCTCTCTCGCGGCGTTGGTAAATGTATCCCAAGTTAACGTAACTTGTTGGTTAGGGGTAACCCCCGGTTCGAACCTGGACTCTCCCGGTTCAAAACTAACCGAAGCTCCAAAATTATTACTACCGCTGAATCGTTGGAGGATCGCAGCACCGGCAGCGCTAAAGCTACTGTGGCCCGATGGGTACTCCGCGAAGGGAGGAGAGGGGTGACCGCCGGGAGTTTGATACGTCAAGAAGTCCGTTGCCAGGATTGTTTGAGTGAATCCTTCGGGAGTCCATGCGTCGATCGCATAGCCATTGAGTTCTTCATTGAATTCGCCAATTAGTCCGAGTTGCCCCAGGTCCCGAATGGCGCGAACCGGTCGCACATAGTCGTAATGGACCTTGGCATCCCAAGTAGCGATACCGGCATCAAAGATGGCGTTGGAAAGTGCGAGAAACATCTTGGCATCTTGGTCGAGCGAGTGATTATCCCTTGCCGATACGTACTGTCCAAAGGTATGCCATGTTCCCGGGGGAAAGGCGGTGCCATTGGCGTCTTCCCAGAATTCGGCAATTAATTTCTGGTCATCGGTCAGGTTAGAGCTGGTTTCGATTAATGCTTCCGCCTGCGAGATAAAAACCGGATTGATGACGGTGCCGATTAGCTCTGTATTTATGTCGAGTTCCGTGCCATCAGCTAACGTGATGGTCGCATTTTCAAGATCCGTGGTTCCGTCGACGAGTAGGAACGGTTCCGGTGGTTCGGGGCGGAATTGATCTGGACTGGACAATGCGAAGGGAGTGACTTCAATCCATTGGGGAGTCAGGAATTTTTGTACTTTAGTGGCCGTTTCGGGAGTGCTGTCGATAGGCACTCGTTCCGGCGTCCATTTTTCAATATCGATGGCCGTACCGACCGGATTCGAAGGCGTGTAGCCTGTCGTGTCCGAGTAGGGTTGTCCATTGCCATTGGCATCATTGCCGGTTTGGTTGGATCCGTCTGCGTGGCGGAAGTCGAGGATTGCGTCGGCCATGAGATTGCCAACGCCAGCAGGTGTTTCAGGGTTCCTGGATTGATTCGTCGAATCGTAACCTAAGTTATTCATCAAGGACTGAAATGAGTCGGTTTCCGACGCAAAAAGATCGTCGAGAACGCGGAAGGCAGCGAAGCTCATTGCTTCCGATTTATTTTCATCAGTGATCTGGTTGGCAGGTTGTTGCAATTGGTCATTAAGTTGCGTGGAGATTGCGGCTTCGTCGTAAGCTGACCAAGCATCATAAATTGCGGTGTGAACCATTCCGAGTGCACGCGAGGCGACGGTGGGGCCGAGATCGGTCGCGGCGATTGCCTGCTGAGTGACCTCGTCCCATTGAACTGAAAGGCTTGGAGTTGGGTCAGCAACCGTAACCGTTTGTGATTGAGGGTTTAGGTCTAACTGGATGAAGTTACTACCGATCTGTTCACTAAATCTTGTTGCTGCATTTTGAATCCTATCTCTCAAGTCAGGCGTCAGAAAGCGTGTTTCTTGTTCAAAAGTATCTCGAAGAGAATTGACGACGTCGTCGGCTTTTGAGAGGCCTGCGATTTCAATAAGTTTGGTTTTAGTTTTACCAGAAAACTCTTTTGAGACGTCGACGCTGCTGCTGTCAACGCCGGCACCTGCGTTTAATTTAAATCGATTTTGAAAATTAGTTGCCACGGACTCAATGTGGTCATTTTGGTTTCCCGTCGCAATTTTAGTATTTCCCTGGAAGTTGGAGTTAGCAATCGCGATCGAATCGGATCCAGTTTGGGAGCTAATCAGGGCGTTGTCTGTGACAGCTACCGATTGAAGGATGACCTGATCATTTCCTAGACCACCTGTGAGGCAAAGGTCGTCAGTAATTGTCATGTCTGCAATAAAAACAAAGTCAGCGCCTGCCGAGCAATGAATCCGAATATCATTTGCAATGCTGTCTTTTTGTTGCGAGTCACCCACGAAGAAAAGTGTATCGTCGCCCTCGGCAAGGCGGATTGAAATATTTCCATCGAGGGTTTGGTCATGAGCGTCGATGGCAACAACGTCGTCACCGGAACCCATGAAAACAAAAAGGCTGTTCAGTGAGTTCGGGTCAATGAAATCGCTTGCATTTTTGGAGAATTCAACTCTCGTTCCATTGCCTCCTTCGATGATTGTTCCTTGATCTGGGTCGAGGGAAATGCTGATTTCATTTCCGAATCGATCGCCGCGAATAAAGAGATCCTGAGCATAGAGATCGACGCTCACCAAGCCGGCGAGTAAATTCCGGGGTTCAAGTGAATCGTAGCGGAGTTCGGGTTTTCTTCGTTTGCCCGGCAGAAAAGTAGACATCGCGTAACCTAAAGGATTGGGACGATACTACAAGGTTACGGTGAGAACCTAAGCAACAGCCAAAAAAAGCCGAGATTTCATCATGGATTGAGGGAAATTTTAATTGATTGAACGATTGATTACCGTTCAGGTGGGTGAAGTGGTTGGAATGGCATAGTTTAACTGCCTTTTTTACGAGCGTAACCGTTTCTTGGGAATTTCAGACT
>WTFU01000168.1:9702-15870 GCA_011523945.1 Mariniblastus sp.
GCATAGTTTAACTGCCTTTTTTACGAGCGTAACCGTTTCTTGGGAATTTCAGACTTATGCAGCGGCGCGGTCGAGTCAGGTTTGAAAAATACTGGATTCATGGATTCAATTAGTTGAGTGATTCCGCAAGTTCTTGAATCACGGAAATTGCCATGTCGACGTCTGACTTTTCTGTGTCAAATTGGCCGATGGTGAATCGAATAACGAATTTTCCATCGTGAAGGGTCTGGGTGAGATAGATTCGTCCATCAGCATTGATGGCTTCGATAAGTTCACGCGTTTTTTTGTCGGGATCATCACCGGGAGGGGAGAACTGAAAAGTAAACAAAGAAAACATGGGTGGCGTGACGATGGAAAAGTTATCCAGCTTCCCGATTTCTTCTGCGGCCTGCCCTGCCCATTCAATGTGATTGCGAATTTTCTCTTGGAGACCGGTGAGTCCGTAGCTTCTGATAAGGAACCAGAGTTTCAAGGCGCGAAAGCGGCGGCCCAGAGGAATGCACCATTCTGAATAATTATCGATTCGATCTTGTTCAAGCGTCTCTAAGTAAGATGGTTTCAGCGCGAGCGTCTTAATTTGATCTTTTGGCTCTTTCAGAAACTGAATGGAGCAGTCAAAATTTGCTCCGAGCCATTTGTGGGGGTTGAAAACAATACTGTCGGCCATCTCGATCCCTTTCCAGATCGATCGGAACTCGGGGCAGATCATGGCAGAGCCAGCCCAGGCCGCATCGACGTGTGAATAGAGCTTATTGTCCCGGGCGATTTTGAGAATTTGGTCGAGATGATCTGACGCACCGATGGAGGTTCCGCCGATACAACCAATGACGCCGGCGGGGACGAGACCCTTGTGACGGTCAGCTTTGATTGCCGAGTTTAGACTGGCCGGACACATGGCCCATTCTGAATTGGTTTTAACTTTGACAAGATTGTTCTGACCGATTCCTGCAAGCCTGACCGCTTTGTCGATAGAAGAGTGAGTTTGCTCTGAGGCGTAGATTCGGAGCGTTGGCATGCCAGCGAGTCCCTCTTTGGTTCCGCGCCAGTTCAGGGCTTTTTCACGCATCGTCAGAACCGCAGCCAAGGTGGATGACGTTGCCGTGTCCTGGATAACTCCCCGAAAACTTTCAGGAATCGCGAGTGCCTGACGTAACCAGTTGATCATCGCAGTCTCGAGTTCTGTCGCGGCAGGTGAGGTTTGCCAGAGCATGCACTGGGCTGAGATGGCATTCGCAAGTTGTTCGGCAAGCATCGAAGCTGGCGCAGCGTTGCTGCTGAAGTAGGCAAAGAACCGAGGATGTTGCCAATGGGTCATTGAATCGGGAACTAATTTTACAAAGTCCGCAAAGATGTTATCAAAAGGCTCCGCTAATTGAGGAGGTTCGGCTGGAATTTGGTTTAAGAATTCCCCGGGGTTTACGTTAGGGCGAACGGGCCGCTCACGTAGTGTTGCATGGTAATCGGCTGCCCAGGCCGCGGCTTTTGCCGACCAGGCAGGAAGTTCGTCATATTTCATGAGAAGCGATTAGATGGTGAGTATTAACTTAAGTTTAAAAGTACGGTGAGCCGGTAAACGTCGAGGCGATTGGCTTTTGCAAGTCGCAATCAATCGTTTGTGGCGAAGTTCAGTTGGTATATCGATTTGGCAAGTTCGGGGGTCATAAAGTCGACAACAATGAAGCCGTGGCGATGGTGAGACGCTGTCTTCAAATAGTCCATCAATTGTTGATTGACCGGGGTGCTGATGGAGCGAATGTCAGGAATTCCAAATCTACCTTTTAAATATCCGCTCGTGTAATGGAGGTGGAGTCGAGAATCGGATTTCTCTTTGACTGAAAAAAGAAAGGCTTGTTCGATAGTGTTCCATTTACTGTTGGCGTCAGGTAGCGAGTATCGATCCTGTACAAAGATTTGGTTAGCTTTGTGAAACCCATTGCTTTTCCAATCGGTTGCAGGAATTCCAAATGGATTCTCGGAAGCAAAACGTCGCAGTAATACAATTTTTCCGCGAACCATTCCAAGCGAAGGAATTGTTTCTTTTAGATACCAAGCTGATTTTGCTTGATCGACATAGTCGCGTAGGGTTTGGGTGAACGACTGTGAATTCTGGTTTGGTTTATATTCTGGTTTGATGCTAACAACAATTGTTTCGCTTGGATGATTTTGAAGGTGTGTTTTGAATGTCTTGAGGACATCGGCGAACGTGAGGTTCTGCGATACGAAGCCGTGGTAGATTTCGAATTGATTATGGCTGTGCCGACAACGAATATCGAAAAATCGAGTTCCCGATTCTAATTGCGCCCGAAGGGACATCGATTGGCATTGGGCGGTTCCCAGTATTGGCTCGCGGGTCGCGCCGCTGTTGTGAGTCCCCGGGATATTCAACGCAGCCAGCGATACGTCGTCAGGCAATTTTGACATCCAATCGGACTGGAGGGCGTAGAGTGTGTTGGGCGCTGTTATTATTAGCACGGTGATGAGAAGTAGTTTCATTGGAAGCCTGTAAAGACGACGCAGCTCACGGAGCCCGTCGTGAAATATTGATGCTCGCATGGTAGGAAACCAAACGCCCGTATTTGGAGAGGGAGGTCAGCGCGTTCGAAAAACCTGTTTTGGGCTCGGAGATCTTAGCTGGGAAATCTTACTGTAACGGGTTTTGCTGAACTCGGCTAATTCGAATGTTGGCTGGATGACGATATTCTCTGGTTTGTGGTGGATTCTACTGTCTATTATTTCAAATCACGTCTCCCACTACTGGTCAACAATTCCTGTGTTTTGTATACAAAAAGCCCCGTGGAGAAGTTATCGGAAGCGAACAGTTCTGAGTTGGTCTTTGAGAGTTCGTCTCCAATTGATCCAGGTTTACTGAACGGTTTTGCGTCGTCTCCGGCATTTGAGTCGAAGCTAAAGCTGTGCGGTGGTCGTGTTGATTGTTGCGTCGATTTTATTGAAAAAACGCTTGAGCTATTCAAGCGT
Source organism: Mariniblastus sp. (assembly GCA_011523945.1). GTDB lineage: Bacteria > Planctomycetota > Planctomycetia > Pirellulales > Pirellulaceae > Mariniblastus. Next base: position 12,679 of record WTFU01000168.1, read on the forward strand.
GTGGCAAGCGTTGCCAAATAATAAATTATCAATCTGAAAGGAATTTGAGGATGGGTGTGTTAGTTGGAAAAAAAGCTCCGGACTTTACTGTTCCGGCAGTTCTGGGAACCGGTGAAATTGTTGATTCATTGACGCTATCAGAGGCTATCAAAGGGAAGTACGGATTATTGTTTTTCTATCCGCTTGATTTTACCTTTGTATGTCCGTCCGAGTTAATTGCACTGGATCATCGGATGGAAGAGTTTCGTAACAGAGGCGTTGAGGTCATCGGAGTTTCGATTGATTCTCACTTTACGCACAACGCTTGGCGAAGTACTGCAATCGAAGATGGCGGGATCGGTGCGGTGAAATACACCTTGGCTGCTGATATGAATCACGAGATATGCCAGGCTTATGATGTTGAGTCAGAAGGCGGAGTGGCATTCCGTGGTGCCTTTGTTATTGATAAAGAAGGTGTGGTTCGTTCGCAAATCGTTAATGATCTTCCAATTGGACGCAATATGGATGAGCTGTTGCGGATCGTCGACGCGATCCAGTTTCATGAGGAGAACGGGGAAGTCTGCCCGGCCGGTTGGCAAAAAGGGGACACCGGGATGCAGGCTTCTCCGGAGGGAGTTGCTTCGTATCTAGCTGGGAACGCTGAGAAACTTTAAAGCTAATTCTTAATCGAGCTTCCAGCGGTTGTTGGTGATTTGATTAACCAAGTCTCGCTAAGTGCGGGATACAAACGAATTAAGGCCCGCCAAAAATAAGTTGGCGGGCTTTTTTTATAATCACGGTTGACGTTTACGCATATTTGTCGTATCTTTACGGTTTTGTGACGTATCGTTACGGTTTGTTGACGTATTGCTGCGGTTTTAGTGCTGAATTTGTAGTGCGTAATTGGCGGAAAATTGAAAGAAATTAGATGAGTGTAAATAAGTTAACCAACGCCGAGCTTTCAGTGATGGAGTTGATTTGGGAGTCGGAGCGGCTTACTGCCCGCCAAATTCTGGAGCAGCTCTATGAAGATTCTAAAAAATCGCAGCATGGAACGGTTCAGCGTTTATTGCAAAGTTTGGAGCAGAAAGGTTTTGTTGAGCGAGACCGAAGCTTAGGTGTTTATCTTTTCAATGCAACGATCACGAGGGAAGCTTACGGCGGCTTGCAGTTAGAGTCACTTGCCCAGCAGTTGACTGGTGGCTCGATCGCTCCGTTATTAACCCATCTATTGGATGAGAAAAAGCTAGGCAAGGTTGAAATTAGGCGTCTTCGCAAACTGCTGAAAGAGGCTCAAGACAATGATTGATTATATTTTGCAGATGACATTAAGTAATCTGTTGGTAGCGCTCGCACTGGTGATTGTGGCTTTGGTGTTGCAGCGACGATACCGGGCAAATGCCCTTGCTAACCTTGTTTGGGTTATGGTTCTTCTTAAATTGCTTAGCCCGCCATTGGTTTCGCTTCCATTGGTGGAAGTGGAATCGTTGGTCAACAGCGCTGAGGCAACTTTGAGTCCTTCCGTTGCGGCAGAGGCGGGAGGGCTTGACGATGTGGTTATTTCAGATGCTGCTGAATTGAACCTCTTAAATGCCAATGCAGAGGAGCTGGGTTTGGCTGGCAACGAGGGAATCATTTCGTCTCAGGCGGTCGTTTCCTTGGGTGTTGTCTGGGTAAGTGTTACGGCACTCTTGTTGGTCGTTTCCCTGTTCCGAATCATTCGATTTCATATGCAGATTCATCGGCAAGCTAAATCTGTCGAACCCCGGGTTCGGCAATTGGGCAATCAGGTTGCCGCGACACTTGGTCTACGGAAAATGCCTTGCATTGCAGTGCTGCCCGCAAATATTTCGCCATTCGTATGGTGGGTGGGGGGCAAGCCGCAGATCTTTTTATCGCAAGTGGTGATTGATCAATTGCAGCCCACCGAATTAAAGATGGTTTTGGCTCACGAGATGGTGCACATCAAGCGGTTCGATCATTACGTCCGGTGGTTAGAGTGGATTTCGGCGGCAGTACTGTGGTGGAATCCAGTCATGTGGGTGGCAAGGCAGCAACTGCGGGCAACGGAGGAAATTGCGTGTGATGCAACGGTCGTAAGATTGGCAGGGGGCGCCAAATTCGATTACGCAAAATCCTTATTGAAGATGGCAGAAATATTGGCAAAGTCGACGAACCGTCCGCCGACCGTCGCCAGTGAATTTAACAGCGGCGGAGTTTTGGAGAAAAGACTGAAAATGATTATTTCAAACGAACAATTAGGCATCAGCCAAGGGATGCGTATGCTCACCATCGTCTTGGCGGTTTGTATTTTCCCAGTGGGCTTAGTCTATGCTCAGGATTACGAAGCCGTGCAGCGTCGCTTGATCGAGGCCGTTAAAGCGGGTGAGTTGTCCCGCGAGCAAGTTGCTCCAATGATGGAGGCTATGAAAAGGAAGCCGAAGTCGGAGCAGAGTAATGAGGCCACCAGTCGAGAGCGTTATGCCGACGGGGCGAAAAGGATTGAGGTGGCGATCGAGTCAGGCAGGATCTCCAAAGAAGATGGGGAAAAACGGCTTGCCGAGATGCGAAAAAAGATGTTCCCGACGCGTGACAAAGGAGATGCGAACTCAGATCGAGTTGATGGCGACGACATGGAGCAGCGTAAGAGTCGCTATAAGGCTGGTGCAGAGAGGATTGAAGCGGCGATCGAGTCAGGCAGAATTTCCAAAGAAGATGGGAAAAAACGGCTTGCCGAGATGCGAAAAAAGATGTTCCCGACGCGTGACAAAGGAGATGCGAACTCAGATCGAGTTGATGGCGACGACATGGAGCAGCGTAAGAGTCGCTATAAGGCTGGTGCAGAGAGGATTGAAGCGGCGATCGAGTCAGGCAGAATTTCCAAAGAAGATGGGAAAAAACGGCTTGCCGAGATGCGGCTGCAAATGTTCCCTGCACGCCGCAAGAGCGATGCTAAATCAGATCGAGTTGTGGAAGGCGTCTTCTACGATAAAGACATGGAGGCTCTCAAGCGTCGTTACATGGGAGCCGCCGAGGAGATCGAACGGGCGGTTGAAGCAGGCAAGATATCAAAACAAGAAGCAGAAAAGACGCTGATTGAGATGCGGAAGGAGATGTTCCCTGCACGCCGCAAGAGCGATGCTAAATCGGATCGAGTCGTGGAAGGCGTCTTCTACGATAAAGACATGGAGGCTCTCAAGCGTCGTTACATGG
>WTFU01000168.1:15970-16352 GCA_011523945.1 Mariniblastus sp.
GAGCCGCCGAGGAGATCGAACGGGCGGTTGAAGCAGGCAAGATATCCAAAGAAGATGCTGAAACGAAGTTGATTGAGATGCGAAAGAAGATGTTCCCTGCACGCGGTAGAGAGGGCGCTAAATCGGATCGAGTTGAGGGAGGCGACATGGAGATACGCGAGCGTCGTTACAAGGCTGCCGTCAAGGAATACGAAGCGGCGATTAAGTCGGGCGAGATGTCAAAAAAAGACGCAAAGCAAAAGATGAGTGAATTGCGAAAGAAGATGTTCCCTGCACGCGGCAAAGAGGGCGCTAAATCGGATCGAGTTGAGGTAGGCGACATGGAGGTACGCGAGCGTCGTTACAAGGCTGCCGTCAAGGAATACGAAGCGGCGATTAAGTC
>WTFU01000168.1:16452-33187 GCA_011523945.1 Mariniblastus sp.
TAAGTCGGGCGAGATGTCAAAAAAAGACGCAAAGCAAAAGATGAGTGAATTGCGAGAGAAGATGTTTGGCAAGTAAGTAACGCTGTTTTTTCAGGATAAGGCTCTTCGTCTATTCGAAGAGTCTTTTTTTGTGGTTTGAATTCGGGAGTTTAATTAAAAGTTAAACGGCTGTTGGTAAAGAATGTTCAGTATTTAGAAAGTTGGGCAGTTTTCGTTGGTTTTATTTTTTAATTGAGGGTTTTGTTTCTGATTAAGGGGTTATTTCTGATTAAGGGGTTACTTAGAAAGTTCGCTTGCGGTTTTGCTCAACATCGTAAAAACCTGAGTAACTTTTCACCAAGCCACTTGGCAAAATCTAATCGACGAGTGTTCCGATGGCCTTTCTAATTTATCTTCTACTCTCTTTGGTCGTTGCCTTTTCACCTGCTGAGAATGGTGAGCGAGACAGAGTTCTCTTTGACTTTGATAAGCCTGATGCGATTCGGATTTGGCGACCGGTCAATGACGGCGTGATGGGGGGGAGATCCTCTGGAAAAGTAAAGATAAACCAATACAAGAATCTTGAGTTCTATGGGAATTTGTCGCTCGAAAACAACGGTGGCTTTGCTTCGGTAAGGGCGAGAGATGACGGGCTATCGATGCAATCTGGGGATACGGTGGTGCTTCGTGTGCGTGGTGACGGCCGTACGTACAATTTTAATGTCTACACTCAGCGGAATCTGGGTGGATATTCGTACCGCCAGTCGTTTGCGACCGTCAATGGCAAATGGGTAGACGTCGAGCTTCCGGTCGATAAGTTTGTTGCCACATGGCGAGGAAGAAGTTTCCGCAATGAGGCTCTAAATCCATCCGCGATTGCCGGGCTCGGTATACTCTTGGGAGACAAGAAACCGGGGGGGTTCAAACTTGAAGTTGAATCCATTCGCCTCAAAGCGAAACAGTAGACTCGGGTAAGCACGCCTTTTGGTTTTGCTCAACCACGCTGCTTACGACTGTACTGAATGTCATTCTTTTGTTTGATCCAGAAGATCAACAATGGGATGGTCATTGGCCAGGTACAACCAGATGTCAGTCCTAGACAAATAAGGATGAGATTGTAAATCCAACCACCTAACCCGCGATTCCAAAAAAGTCCAATGAGGAAAGTGATAGCCAATAAGGCGGTTGGAACGCCAAGAACGGCAAGCATGATCGTGAGTTCGGCCGGAGTAGTTTCAAGTGCTCGGCTGAAAGTTTCTAGATCGCCTGCCACGTAAACAATGCCGATGAAAAGAAGCATGTACAGGGCGAACATCAGCAAAACGTAAACCCGCTGATAGGGGAGGACGGTTGGGTTGGGGGCAAACTCGGCGGAATGGTCGTTAGATACCATGGTCGGTTTATCTTGCGAACTATAGGGGGTGTTCTGATCTTCGTGCATCTCGCGTCCCCTTGGAAAGGCTGATTGGGTTAGCACTGACAGTTTGCTGTTTCAATCTTAGCCAATGGTGACGCTCCTGGGAACCAAGTGTATTTTTTCGCGGCGTTAACCCGCGTTTAGGCCGTAATAAACTTCTGAATATTCCATTGCCATTCGTTGCGCGGAGAATTGCCTGTGGTGTCGCTGAATCGCATTTCGGCTCATTTCTTCCCACTTGATTTGTCCTGTGACAAAGTTTTGAACCGTGTTAGCAAGCGCTTCAGGATTTCGATTCGGAATGATCCAACCGTCGCTGTCATGAGCGATCGCATCCCGCACGCCGGGTACATCCGAACCAATCATTGGCAAACCGTGAGCCATTGCTTCTAGCAAGACCATTGGTAGGCCCTCAGGTTCTACGCTAGGCATAACGAACAAATCAAACTTCTTTAGGTGTGAAGCAACATCGGTGGTGAACCCGGGAAAATGAATGTCTGCAGTCACACCGTTTCGAGTCACTAGTTGCATGATTTCCTGTTTGTAGGATTCAGTATAAAAGGTTCCAACAATGGTTGCCTCAATTGGGCAGTTTCGTTGTTTAAGAATCGCGATGGCTTCGATTAGGACTTCGATTCCTTTACAGGGTCGAATCAAACCAACGGAACCGAGGGTCCAGACTTTCCCGGGGTGGAGGCGATTGAGATCAAGTGCTGCGGGAACTCCATTGAGAATCATCCGGCGGTTCTTGCCCAGCTTTAATCGTTCGGCCAGTTGGGTGGTTTCCGGTGAAACGGTGGTAACGAAGTCAGCGTGTTGAAGACGATTAATGCTGTATCGATTAAAGGCGGATCTGATCAGGCCGGCCTTCTGTCCGAGAAACATATCGTGGACGGTATAAACGACGGGGCGCCCGCTTAGCTTTCCCGCGGACAAGGCGGCCCAGCCGCTTCTTGGGGTGTGTGCGTGTAAGAGATCGTAATCTCCCGACTCTACCATTTTTGCGATAGCCTTGATCGATTCAAAGTGCCAGGGATGCGAGAGGTTGTGAGACTCGAGCGGAGCGTCTTGGCACTCCCTTTTTACGGGGAATTGATCGCCACGGACGCAAGCGAACCCGGAGTCAATACCAAGCCGCGTTGAGTGGAGCGCCAGCAGGTCCTGTACCTTTTCTGCGCCTGCGTAGTATTCACCGTTTACGACGTGCAGAACCTTCAGCCGCTGCTGCGGTTTTCGTTCCGCAAGGATGGGCGAAGCCAATTCAGAGATGGAGGTATCGGAAAGGTTGCAGGGTAACATTCAACTGCCTTTAAGCGATAAGGAAAGCGTTACCGGGACGGAGGGAGTAAAGTCGGGTTGTAGCGATTTTTTGGTTAACGTGTACTCGTTTGCATCTTGGATTTAATGTCCCAAAGTGAAAACGAGCGGTAATCAACCTAAGCGTAGGTCATTGCTGAAAATTAAAGCTGTGAATTCGTGAATAAAACGTAAAACGCTTGCCGCTTTATTATTCCAAACGTAGGCTTCTAAAAATATACTTTTCGGGGCATCCCATAACGTGCACCAATTTGATATGTCGTCTATTAAAAATCATACAAAAATCGCACTGTTGGAGTGTTTTCGCCGAGCGACCCTACCCTATCGCTGGTGGAAACATCGGGCAGCTCAGCGTTCCAATGGAATGCCTTTGATGTGTTTGTATTATCACCGCGTCGCGGACGTACATCCGGTGCCCTGGTCACTTTCCAATGTACAGTTCCAATCGCACATTGACTGGCTGGAAAAGCGTTTCGAATTTATTTCCTTGGAAGAAGTTCAGAATCGAATGCGGACGGGCAACTCCACTCCTGCTGTCCACCTCACTTTTGATGATGGTTATGCAGAGAACTGTGATCAAGCATTGCCGCTATTGGTCAGTAAGGGGATTCCCGCTACCTATTTTGTGACGCTGGACAACGTGGCCTCGGGAAATCCGTTTACTCATGATCAGGATGCCGGCACGCCATTCCCCGTGAATACGTTAGAACAACTCCGAGAGCTCTCGACCAATGGAATCGAAATTGGTGCTCACACACGTCACCATCCGAGTATGGGCAGCCTAAATCGCTTGCCTGAGATTTACGATGAGATAGTCGCAACGAAGCGAGAGTTAGAGTTGCTGGTTCGTCAGCCCGTTCGCTACTTTGCATTTCCATTTGGGATGAAGCCGGATCTCAGTCATCAGGCTGCAGCGATGGCGAGAGCGGATGGTATCGAGTGCGTGGTGAGCGCCTACGGTGGTTACAATTTCCCCGGAGAAGACCCTTATCATGTTCAACGAATTCACGGGGATCCCGAGTTAATTCGTATTCGGAATGCACTGACTTTCGATCCCCGCCATCTTAATAAGTCAAAATTTCACTTGGAAACGGATGGCTTGCAGGTTCAGGAGGCGCTTGATTTTTATCAAGCTCAATCACAAATGACTCCGGAGCTATTTCCAAAGTCACCTGAAGCGCCGGTTGCGAGTTCTCTAAATACAATCAATTAGATTCATTTTGTAGATATCAATGTTCGGAAGAAATTTTAAAAAACTCGTCCCTTTGGCAGATCGGGGCCCTCTGAGGGTGATGTTTATCCATACGGAGGTGGTGGTTGGTGGCGCGGAGACGCTCTTGCTTGAGATCATTCGAAAAATGGATCGCACACGGTTCCAACCCGAGCTTTGCTGTTTGAAGCAGCTTGCAGAGCTTGGAGAAGTGATTTCTCAGGAAATTCCAACGTTCGTAGGGCTACTGAAAAACAAGTACGATCTTGGAGTGATTGGCCGGCTGGCAAAGTTGCTCAAGGAGCGGCGGATTGATGCCATCGTGACTGTCGGAACGGGAGGCGACCGAATGTTTTGGGGACGCTTGGCTGCTTATCGCGCGGGTGTTCCCGTGGTTCTTTCTGCGCTGCATGCTACCGGCTATCCCATGAAGGTCGAACGTTTGAATCAGATGTTGTCGCCAATTTCAGATGGATTCATTGGTTGTGCAAAGACTCATTCTCAGTTCTTGATTGAGGGGGAGCGGTGTCCTGCAAATAAAGTCTTTACCGTTTGGAATGGTGTCGATGTAGAACGGTTCCGGCCGCAAGATAAAGCGGCGATGAGAGCGCGGATTGGAGTCTCGATGGACCAGCCTGCTGTAGGAATCGTTGCGGCGCTGAGACCGGAGAAACAGCACGTCATGTTGATTGAGGCCTGGTCCAAAGTAATCCAAAGACTACCTGATGCCATTCTGGTCATCGTTGGTGACGGAGTTGAGCGTGCGGCAATCGAAAGTAAAACACGTGAGCTTGGGCTTGAGAAGAATGTGCGAATGCTGGGGATGCGATCGGACGTTCCGGAGGTATTGGCAGGGCTCGACCTGAAAGTTTTGTCTTCGAAAATGGAGGCTAATCCAGCATCCACTCTCGAGGCGAATGCTTGCGGTCTTCCGGTCGTTGCACCCAAGGTAGGTTCATTGATCGATACCGTTGAGCATGGAGTTACGGGTTTGTTGTGCAAGCCGAATGACATCGAATCGTTGTCCGAGGCGATTCTTGAAATATTAACGAAAGACGATCGCGGTGCCGAAATGGGAGTCGCGGCTCGATCCAAGGTTTGTCGTGAGTTTTCGCTGGAGGTAATGGTTCAGGGATATGAGAATCTGATTGAGGGCGTTTATTCAGCGGCTCAACGCGGCGATGCGTTACTTCCTGCAACGTTTGACCAGATCATGGAAACCCGACTCTCAGGCGTCACGGCGATACCTCCAGTCGGTTCATTGAACTAGATGGAAGATCGGTAGTTTGAGAACTGTCGTAAGCACGACATTAACTCGCGACGAGCGCCTATGAATTAGGCAAGCGGTTGACGCGTGTCTGATTGTACGGGAGTTCTACCGAGCCCTAGAAGGTGGCCAAGCAGCGTCCAACCGCTGAGCCAGATGAACTGGGTATTTGTGATAAAGTACCGTTTAGCCAGTCGTTTGGGTTCTTGTGACATGCGGAAGAACCACTCTAAGCCGACGGTTTGCATCCACTGAGGCGCTCGCTTCGTTCTCCCGGCGATTACATCGAAACTACCTCCGACCCCGATCGCCAATTGAACATTCAGATCTTCCCAGTGATCTTGCAGGAACTGTTCTTGACGCGGGACACCCATTGCAACGATGAGTAATTTAGCCCCGCTTTCTCGAATTGCCTGAGCGCGCGCTGCTGACTCGTCTTGAGTAAAATACCCGTCCTGGATGCCGACGATTTGAGCGTCCGGGCTTTGTTCCGTTAATTTTTTTGCAACGTCTTCCACGATATCCTGCTTGGCACCCATTAGGTAAATGCCTGACTTTTCTTCACTGGCGACACTAACCAGCTCATGAACAAGCTCGACTCCGGCGACTCGTTCTGGCAGTGGTTTTCCAATTAGCTTTGAAAGCCAGATTAAAGGTTGGCCGTCAGCAACAATTAATCCCGAGTCATCGATATATCGTTTCAGGCGCGCGTCGGATCGCATCATCATTAGGATTGCGACATTGACTGTTGAAATGGTTCCACGCCTGCCGGAGCGGAGAATCTCTCTCGCCCAATTTGCCGCTCCCGCTTCGTCTACTGCATCGAATCGACAGCTTAAAATATTGTGTGAAGTAGTCATGCCGGGGCCTTTTGGTTTTGTTCACGCAAGAGCATTGCGTCGATGAAAAATTTAGTAGCCCAGTTTGGATACGCAAGCGGAGTGTATTTTCCCCAAACGGGGTGCGAGCCCTTGATTGCCCCAAAAGTGTCAGGGTTTGAGGTTCGGATGTCTTGAACAGACATGACAAAATCCATTGCTCGCGAAGCCGCGGATTCAAATTCCAAGTTATTGTTCTGTTGGAATAATTTGTACCAGATAATTGCTAACTGGCAGTTTCCGGTTAGGCAGCAAGACCGACTTCGTGGTTTGCCTTCGGTGTCAATGCGTCCCGGGATATGCCCTTTCGAATCGACGTATTTGAGGATCTGGTTCGCTGAGAGGGTCGCTGCATCAGTGAAGCGCTGTTCCGATAGCAAACGCCCTCCTTCGAGAAGTCCTCGAATGGCGTAGGCAATCGTATGCGTAAATGGTGGTAGACCGGGGCGGAAGGCACAGTTTTCAAACCACCCTTCAGTCTGTTGGGTAATCGCCCAATTGAGATTCCGGCGCGCTGCGGACTGAATCTCAGGTGCATCGTGGGCATCGCTAAGTTCGAGCATTGCCCAGGCGCTTCTCGTGTTGTAGGTGTGAATGTGTTTTAGGTGAGTGTTGCGTCGCCACGCTCCGTCTTGATCCATCGAATCCGCAAGCCATTGTCCGCTTCGCATTGCGCTTGCTAGTAATTTTGGATCGCCTGTTTCACGATAAGCTCTGACTAAACCGAATAGTACCTGTCCCGTGTCAAAGACAATCCCCTTCCCTACTTCAAAATGATCATTGGAAAAAGAACCATCAGCGTTCTGTACGGTCGTAAGCCAGTCGGCGATTTTCTTAGCACGGTCGGCGAATTCGGGGTCATTTCGGTATGCGGCTAAATCGTAAAAGGTCTCCACAATGTAGCCTGATGTTTCGACATACGATGGTTTCCAGCCTCCACCCCTCAGGCAATAACCGTAGGCAACTCCGCCATCGAGGCTGATATCGTGAGCTCTCGTAAGCCACTGGATTGCAGCATCGAGGTGCTGTTGGTTGGTACCGTTCGTTGATCGAGAGACAAAAACGTCGGCCGTTATCCGCTGAGATGCGGCAAGAAAACTGGAGTTCATTGGAATAAAAACGAGAAAGTGAAGGGATATCCGCCCACAATCGGACGCTACGGAAAGTTAGGTTACGAGAGGCCAAAAGCAAATTTAATTCATCGAACTTAGAGTCCTCATAACCCTAATTCTCCTCCCTTCGTGAGTTTTAGTTGGAGGGTGGAAGCGACGTTTAGAGGGCGTAGATTTGTGAGTAAGATAACCGAATTTGGAGTGGCAGAAGATTTCGTGGCGTTGCAGCGCGCGCTGAATTGAGCTGAACGTTTTTTTGGCAGTTTTTGATTTAGATGATGGCACTTTGAAAGTGAAATTAGAAAGCCTATGATATCCCCAGCGCGAAGTACCATGCCGGTTTTCGTGGTGTTAATATAATTTTGTAGAGTCGGTTACCGGTGACAAATTGAGGCCCTCGCTTTTGAGTGGTTTCAAGATAATTCTTACTTTGGAATTTAAGGGAATAAAATGAGAGCGACTGGAATTGTGACAGCATTGCTGTTGGTTTGTTTGTTGAATTTTAACCCTTGCCTGCTTGCGCAGGACTCTGATGGTCCTGGCTATGACGCAGTGCCTGTGCATGGGAAGAAAATGCCGCCTGGCAGTAAGTGCCCGGTGACCGGTTTGACCATTCCCGTCTCCGCCCCCAGTGCGCCCAATGCGAACTCTCCGGCAATCGAAACCGAAGGTAAGGCGGCGGTAGATGCGATGTCTAATCGTGACTGGTGGCCGGAGCAATTGAATCTAAGTGTTCTGCATCAAAATTCGCCAGCGAGTGATCCGATGGGAGTCGATTTCAATTACGCTGAGGAATTCAAAAAGGTTGATCTTGCGGAATTAAAAAAAGACATTGTCGAGGTCATGACGACATCCCAAGATTGGTGGCCAGCGGACTACGGTCATTACGGTCCTCTTTTCGTTCGAATGGCTTGGCATAGCGCTGGGACTTACCGAATTGCTGACGGTAGAGGGGGTGCGGCTTCGGGAACGCTCCGGTTTGCACCGCTCAATAGTTGGCCGGACAATACGAATCTAGATAAAGCTCGACGGCTTCTTTGGCCAATCAAGCAGAAATACGGAAAGCGAATTTCCTGGGCTGATTTAATGGTCTTCACTGGTAACTGTGCGCTTGAGTCGATGGGATTTGAGACGTTTGGATTTGCTGGTGGTCGCGTCGATGTTTGGGAGCCTGAAACTGATATCTACTGGGGGCCCGAAAGTGAGTGGTTAGCAGATGAGCGCTACTCCGGTGATCGAGAGCTTGAAAACCCTCTGGCCGCGGTGCAAATGGGTTTGATTTATGTGAATCCACAAGGGCCAAATGGCAAGCCGGATCCGCTGGCTTCGGCTCGGGACATTCGTGAAACATTCCGTCGAATGGCGATGAATGACGAAGAGACGGTTGCACTCATTGCTGGTGGGCATACCTTCGGGAAAGCTCACGGTGCTGCGGATCCAAGTAAGCATGTTGGTCCCGAACCTGAAGCGGCGCCACTGGCACAGCAGGGGCTCGGTTGGAAAAATAATTTTGGGACTGGCAACGGGGATGACACAATTACCAGTGGTCTAGAAGGCGCTTGGACAACGACACCGATTGAGTGGTCGAACGGTTATTTCGATAACTTATTCGGTTACGATTGGGAATTGACGAAGAGTCCCGGTGGCGGCTGGCAGTGGACCCCGGAGGACGCAGCGGCCGAGGGAACCGTTCCCGATGCACACGATCCAAATAAGTCTCACGCTCCGATCATGTTTACTACGGATCTTGCATTGAAGATGGACCCAAATTACGGGCCAATTTCGAAGCGATTTCATGAGAATCCGGATCAGTTCGCAGCCGCGTTTGCAAAAGCCTGGTACAAACTAACGCATCGCGACATGGGCCCGTATTCTCGATGTCTCGGCCCTCTCGTGCCAGCCCCTCAATTGTGGCAGGATCCAATTCCAGTTGCCACGTATTCGCAAGTTGGCGAGAAAGAGATTTCACTGCTGAAAAAACAGTTACGTGATTCCGGTCTGTCGGTCTCTCAGTTAATTTCGACTGCTTGGGCTTCTGCTTCTACGTTTCGAGGAACAGACAAACGAGGTGGTGCTAACGGGGGAAGGCTTCGTTTGTCACCTCAAAAGAACTGGGCGGTTAATCAGCCTGAGAAGCTCGATGGGGTTTTAGACGTTTTGAAAAAGATCCAACAGGATTTTAATCAATCACGTAAGGACGGTGTCCAGGTCTCACTTGCCGACTTAATCGTGCTCGGCGGATGTGTGGGCGTTGAAGCGGCGGCGAAGAAAGCCGGCCAGGAAATCGACGTACCGTTTACGGCTGGTCGAACGGATGCTTCACAGGCCATGACGGATGTAGTATCGTTTGCGGCGTTAGAGCCGACTGCTGATGGATTCATTAATTACTTTCGCACGGGATATTCTCGCATGCCAGAAGAGTTGTTGGTGGATCGGGCAAATTTGTTGACGCTGAGCGCTCCGGAAATGACCGTTCTTCTCGGTGGTATGCGGGTACTCAATGCGAACTTTGATAATTCGCCGTTGGGAGTCTTTACATCGCGTCCCGAAACACTCACCAATGACTTCTTTGTCAATCTTCTGGATATGGAAACGGATTGGAAGAAGTCTTCGGACCAGCCAGGTGTGTATGAGGGTCGGGATCGGAAAACAGGTAAACTCAAATGGACAGGAACTGGAGTTGACCTTGTGTTTGGATCGAATTCTCAGTTAAGAGCGATCTGTGAAGTGTATGCCTGTGAGGACGGCAACGCTAAGTTTGTTAAAGATTTTGCCGCCGTTTGGAATAAGGTCATGAATCTGGATCGATTCGATTTGAAGGCGACAGAACCGGCGAAAACTGCTGCTCTTGGAGCGAAGTAGAACTAAGTCGGTTATGTGGCAGATAGCCTGACTCGACTTAGTTAACTTCTCGAACGTCTGAAAGAATAATGCACTGAGAATTGCTCAGTGCATTTTTTTTTTACCTAGACAGACGTTATTTCTCGCACGCAAATTCAACGATGATTTAATGAAGTTAAGACGCGATCGTTAAGGTCATCGGTTTTTCAGTTCCAGGAATTCTCTTTCCTTCTTTTAATCTTCAACTGGGGAATGGTTCGTGCAAGAGTCAGTGTGCTGCGTCGGTAGGGGAAATTAATGCGATATCGCGCGCTTCCCAGGGGGCGCTACGGGTGATCTCGCACAGCGCTCTTAGTTGCGTTCAGGAATTTATGCAGAAACTCCTGTTATTTCATCATGGATTTTTTTGGCATTCGATTTGCTTAAGGAGTATTTCATAAGCACACTCTTCAACTTCAGGGGAAAACAATGAATGCCATTCGGAAAATTCTTGTACCTATCGATGATTTTAAAAATTGCCAAGATGCGGTTGAGCTGGCATCCTCGTGGGCAAAAAAAAATGAAGCGACGCTAATTTTTTGTTATGTCGCCATTCCTCCTTTGCCTCCGACGACCTACTACGTTCGCGCTGAAATTGATGAGTTAATTGTTCAAGAGCAGATGGAATTTCGTAAAGTCATCCCGACAGATTCGGAGATAGAGTATCGGCATGAATTCTTGAGGGGGAACCCGGGGCCTGAGATTGTAAAATTGGCGGATGAGCAAAATTGCGATCTAATTATTATGGCAACTCATAATCGTGCTGGTTTAGTGAGGTGGATTTTAGGAAGTGTGTCGGAATATGTTATTCGACACTCGAAATGCCCTGTCATCAGTGTGAAATTAAGTGAAAAATCGCGAGCCAGTAAAAGTTCGTCAGAGTCAACAACCGATGGCTGGCATGAGCCAGTTGAGGGTGCGTCTAATGGTTTGAGGCACCGGTTCGAAAAGTCACCATTCGTCACTTCGGCCATGTCGCATATCGTGCCGGTGCACGATTATGATCAAATGTCTGACGCGATCGAGGCATTGACTGCTTCGCGTGCTACTGCTGCTCCGGTGATTAATCGTCTGGGAAGTTGTATCGGCATTTTGACCGAGGAGGATATTCGTCGATATCAGGAGTTGAACGAGCGGCTTGCCAGCCACGACGAGTCTGTATTAGACGAGATCTTTGAAATCGATGAATACGGATTGCGTCGCGGAAATCAGACTAAATTTTACCAGGTAACAAAACATATGTCTTCTCCCGTTCTGACGGTGCCAAGTGATACCACTTGTTTTGCAACTGAGCAGTTGTTTGCGAAAGATCCTGACCTTCAATATCTCGTAGTCGTCGATGGAAGTAATCGGCCGATTGGCGTGGTGACCCCCGCTCAATTGAAAGTAATCCGAAGGTGGAACTTGTCTGGTAACACGCCGAGTCAGGTAAGTTTGAATTGATGATTGACAGATCCATTTAACAGGCATAATTTGCGGTTGCTTCTTGAGAACGCTCTAATGCTTTCCAGTATTCATTTAGCATTTTGTTGTTTGGGGAAGGCGATGATTCAATTTGCCGGTTTTGTAATGAGATTTTGTGTTCTTCGGAATGGTTTCGTCTTTCCGATAGTGATTTTGTTCATTGGTTTTAATTCAATCGAAAAGGTTGACGCCCAGGATGTTCGTCGTACAACAGAATTGAAATCAACGAAAGACGAGACCTTTTTTAACTACAAAGATCTTCGAGGGTGGCACGCCAAGGATATGGATTTATGGTCCGTAGAAGACGGGGCAATCATCGGTACCGGTGGAGATGCGAAAATTAAAGGGAATCAATTTTTGTATTCCAAGATTCCAGTGAAAAATTTTCGTCTCAAGCTGAAGGTGAAACAGGTTCCGTATTCCGCCAATGCAGGGATTCAGTTTCGATCCTCTGAGACTAAACAGTCGGGGCAAGCTGTCGGTTATCAAGCGGATGTTGGAAAAGGATGGTGGGGGTCGTTGTACCATGAACATGGTCGAGGCATCCTCGCACGTAATGCGGATTCCGGCGAGGAGTACATCTATCGGGAAGGATGGAATGATTATGAAATCCTTGCCGTTGATCATCAGATTTGGCTGGCAGTTAACGGTCGGATTACCGTGGCGTTGGAAGATCCAGATGGCGAACTGACGGGCTTAATTGCGTTGCAGATTCATGGTGGACCCGCTCAGCGAGTCACTTACAAGGATCTGGAGTTGATGCATAATCCCCGTTTGACCCTCGCCGGTTTAGATGGGGATGAATTAAAAAAGAGGCTGAAGCGTTTTAATAGCGAAAAGAAATCTAATCAATAATCAGGGTTCAGTACTCTCTTGCCGAGCTTGCGTAACCGCCGTAGTTGCTGATCACACTCAGTTGTAAGGCAGAATTGATGATTGGGGCGAGCTGACGATTATTCCGATCGATTCGGTCTCAGGGGGCGCAATCGGCATAATTTGAGGTGATCTGGTAGAGAATTCAAGCGTTTAGAGTTCTTTGTCTTGAACTTGCTTGGTTGACATACTTACTATGAGGGGTGAGAGAACTGACGTTTGACCTACTCGTTCAAGAAGTTTGCCGTGATTTCACTTGCAGCCAGCCTGATTAAGCTACTCGTCGTGACCTCGATCACGTTGAGCGGTTTGTTGGTTTCCAGTCATTCACACCGTTGCGATGCCCACGTCTTGGAAGGGAACGCTAAGGCGGAGAGTTGTTGTTTGGTTCCTCCCAAGCACCCCCCAATTCCGATGACGTCTAGCGACCAGTTTGTGGGTGGTTCCGCACTTGATCAGGATTGTGTTTTATGTCGATTGTTAGCTCAATTTCAAGTAGATGCCCCAGCAGTCAACCAGCTCTCACTTAAAAACTTAAGTGTGTTGGAAAGTATCTCCGTCGCTTCCGTCTTTCTTGAGGCCGTCCATTTTAGGCAAGCGGGTCGCGCACCCCCTAGGCTAAGCAGGTTCTGCTCATCGTTTTTTGTTCTGCAGACGAAGATGTTCGACGCGAGGAAATTGCGTTGCCATCGTTGTGGTGACCAAAGCAATGAACAGAAATTTTCCGTGGCTGTCTTCTAAGTTTCTTTTAGGGCAATCTGAATCAAGTTTTGATTGGATTTTATTCTCTTTATTTTTTGGGTGCGTAATGAATTATAAAAATAAAAAAAGCGGATTTACGCTTGTTGAGTTACTGGTTGTCATTGCCATCATTGGAATTTTAATTGGAATGCTGCTTCCGGCGGTACAGCAGGTGCGCGAGGCAGCGCGGCGGATTTCCTGCGCAAACAATAGCCGTCAGCAAGGCCTCGCGATCATGAATTATGAGAGCGCATTTCAAACGCTTCCACCCGGATGGAAAACCGGCAATCCATTAATTGCAGATGACGAGCCAGGTTGGGGCTGGTCAGCTTATATCCTGCCCTTCATGGAGCAGAATAACCTTTACAATCAAATTGATTTTACCGTTGCGATCGATGATGCTGGTCACATTCATACCATAGAAACAGTGGTGCCGGCCTATCAATGCCCTTCGGAAATCGACTTGCCCGTTGTGAATCTTGACGAACATGTTGAGCATGATCACGATGACCACGACCATGATCTGCATGATCAGCCTCCGACTTCGGATGACGATCATGATCACGAAGAATTAATGGTTGGTCGCAGTAACTATTCAGGTGTATTTGGTAGTACCGAAATCGAAGATAGCCCACTTAAAGGAAACGGTCTTTTCTATGGGAACAGTGAAGTCAAAATGGGAGACATTACTGACGGAACTAGTAATACACTGATGGTTGGTGAGCGAATCAATCTCCTCGGTAAAATTTCATGGGTCGGCATGGTGCCGGAGGTTGACGAGCCATTTGCTAGAATTGTCGGAGCCGCGGATCATGCTCCTAACGATCCGGGCGGTCACTTTGAAGATTTCCGTAGTTATCATCCTCAGGGCATTAATGTAACGCTGGCCGATGGATCGACTCACTTTGTTACTCAGTCAATTAACGAAGTTGTTTTCCAACAGCTCGCAACGCGTTCGGGTGCCGAGGTCGTATCGATCGAGGACTAGAGTTCGTGGCTGGCTGTTTCAGCGCTTGACGAACAAGTTTTGAGCTTAATTGCGTGGGAAGACGGGTTTTTAATCCGTCTTCCTTTTTTGTAGTTTAGATACAAGTTGTTATTTGCCCTTGGTTTTTTTATTAATTTGAAGTTCATCCAAGGGAACTGAGTGGCGGATCACGGTTTCCCCGGTGACATCTTTGATTTGCATCACTGCTTCAGGGTTTTCCTTTTTCCAGTCGATTTCAATCATGCCAAAATGATTTTTTCGAAAGGCATTTTGAACGCGATATCGATTGGGTTCAAGGTTGTGCCAGTCTTCCGTGATTCCACTGGCGGTGACGTCGTAAATTGGATAGACGTCGTGGAACGTCCTCTTTGAAATTTCAGCCCAATGAACGTCGCCTGAGATAAAGACGACGCCGTTGGCCTGTGTTTTTTTGATTAGCCTAATCATTTTCTGCTGTTCATTGGGTAGATTCGTCCATGATTCCCAGCCATTGTATTCATGTCCGAATTGGATCGACGAACAGATGATTCGAAGGTCGGCGTTTTGTTTTAATGCTTTCTCTAGCCACTGCCACTGGGTGGTTCCGAGGATGGTCTTTTGAGTGGTGTCGGGTTGATAATCATTTTTGAATTTGCCGTCTACATTATTTGTTTTGGAATTGCGTTTAAGTGGATCTCGAAAGGTGCGTGTGTCGAGTAGGATCACCTGGAGCGTTTTCTTGCCGTCTGTAAACGTGTGTGAGCCATAGATGCCTGGGTGTTGTCTGCGCGGGCTACGAAGAGGGACTTTCCAAAAATCCATGAAAATCTCCTTGGACGCCTCTTTAAAAGGGTATTCCTTTCCAGCGTCATTCCAGCCGTAATCATGGTCATCCCAAGTGGAAAGTACGGCAGTGCTCGCACGCAAATTCTGGAATTCTTTTTTGTTCCCAAGTTGCTGGTATTTCTGAGCAAGGACATTCATATCCTTGGTGTCGCCGTAGATGTTATCACCGAGGTAGATAAAGAGGTCTGGTTTTTGCGAGACAACCGTATTGAGAATAGGTTGTGGTTTATTTTGATTGCTACACGATCCAAATGCGATTTTTGAAGGGAGATGTTGGAGGTCCGCGACTGTTTTGATTGGTGGGGATTCGACGTCCTGAGCAACTGCAGGAGTGGTTGAGAGAGGGAGTAACGCAAGCAATAAACAGCCAGTTCCGATTAGATAGAGGCAATGGGAGGTAGTCTTGGACATGGCTGACTCGCAGTGTATTTCAATGTTTTTGAGGTTAGGCTGACTTGTTAAGTTACCAGAAATGAGCGCACTTGGTTTTGTTTATCTGTTTTGCCAGTTTCTACATGCTATTTAACTTATTTCTCGAAAAACTCCACGGCAGAAGTCACAGGGTTTCGGGGCATTTGGTTTTTAGCATATCATTCTTGGTTTTGTGGAACTCTATTATCTTGTAGAGTGTCCATGAGTTAGTTTGTAGATTTAACCTCTGTGTGAGAATGTTATGGCGTTTCGAATGATTGTTTTGGGTTTTACGTTGGCCCTCTCAGCATTGACGGCCCGTGCCGATTTCCATGATTCCAGTGATCTCGATAAAGTTAAAGATAGTTTAGCCAAGTGGGAGAAAGCTAAGGCAGATGCCGGCAATACTTATTCATACAAGGTTCGTTGGTCAAGTTTTATTGAATACGGACACGAGACGCGAATTTTTGTGAGGAAGGGAAAGGTAGTGCGCAGAACCTTTCGTCCGATAGCGATCGTAGAAAACCCAACTGGTAAATCGCCTTTTGAAAAATGGAAGGAAGAGGGAGATCAGATAGGAAAGCATTCAGAGGGAGCCGCTGCCAAGACGCTGGATCAACTTTATGAATCTGCAATCAAAGTCGCATCTAAAAAATTGGAGCCAGCTGAACGTCGCTATATAAAGACAGACAACCGCGGTCTTTTAATCGACTGTTTTATTGTGGATACGCGGATCGCTGACGATGCACCCAAGAATGGAATGTCGATCACGAGTATTAAACTGCCTGAAACTGAAAATGGAGCCGCAGCGAAACCAAAGAAAGCGCTCCAATTGACCATGAAAGACAATGGTAAAACGATCCCAGTTGCATTGGGACAGAAAATTCATATCAAACTGGATAGCAATCCAACCACTGGTTTCACGTGGGTAGATCAGAGTAAGTCAAAAGCGATCCGCCTGATCGGGAAGATTAAATATGCGGCATCGGGGAACGCAATCGGTAGCGGTGGAGTCTCGACGGCCAGTTTTATGACCACGCAAACCGGTCAATCTGAGATTAAGCTTGGTTATTTGCGAACCTTTGAGGACAAACCCGCAGTTAAGCAATTTCAAGTAACGTTGCAAATAAATGAAGCCAATGAGAAGGACTCGGGGGCAATGGATCAGCCAGTTTTCAAGTCACCCAATGGCAAACCCTATCCAAAGCATTGGGGAGCTCCGCCTAAATTGCAAACCAGAGATCTGCGTCCACTTCCAGGCGGTTACGGTCAAGGAAGTGGAACGCTGGTAAAGTGGATCGCGGAGAATCTCGCTCGGGACGAAAAGTCAGAGAATAATAAATAGCTAGACTTTGGTGATCGTGGATGTGAAC
>WTFU01000192.1 GCA_011523945.1 Mariniblastus sp.
GTATTGATGAATCTTTTGTCTAAACAGGATCGGATTGATGCTAGCAAGGATAACTTTCTTCTCATTCGTTTTAGCAAGCTTTTTTTGCAACTCACTATCAGGGCAGACCGTTCCCGCGCAGCAAACGGCTGCCTCAGGACTCACCTCTTCTAGCGTTGCCTACCGTTTCGTTAATCAAGAAGAAGACGAAGCTAAGAAGAAGATTGCAATGCTTGAAGCTCGTCTGAAAGAGCTTGAAATCGATGTTGCTAACAAATTAAAGGCCGAACCTTCAGAATCGGTTGATCAAATTGACGTAGGGAAACGTCTTTCTCTCTTTGAAGAGGAGCTAACTGGTCAACGAGAATCGATCGAAGATTTAGAAGCTGCCGCTCCGGGGTATGTCATCCATGGCCACAAGAGCCCAAAATTAAAGCTCTTTGGCCGAATCCATACTGACTATTGGGCATTCCCCAATGTCGACGAAACGATATTCCCACTTGAAGCAGGTGGCAATCCACAGGATCGATTCAATTTCCGACGGATGCGGCTTGGTGTCTCGGGCGATCTTAATGACAACACTCTCTACAAATTCGAGTGGGAATTTGCAGGCGGTGAAGCAACCTCGTATCGCGATTGCTTCCTTGGTTTTAAAGACCTCCCTCTTCTTCGGACTGTCCTCATTGGAAATCAAAAGCGTCCGTACGGTTTAGACCATTTAAATAGTAGTCGATACAACATTTTTATCGAACGTCCCTTCATCATCGAAGCGATCAACCAAGATGCTCGTCGAATGGGAATCTCAAGCAACGGCTATTCGGATGATCTCGGATGGAACTGGCGTTTCGGTGTTTGGAATCAAGAACTTACGCAAACGAAATCCGGTTACAAAGGGGATCACTACCAAGGAGAATTTGCAAGTAGACTTGCCAGAACCGCCTGGTACGACGAAGCCTCGGGAGGACGAGGATATATTCACTTTGCCCTCAGTAGCTCCTTCGGCGTTCCAGATGGCAACTCACCTACGAACAACCAAGCTCGATATCGCACACGCCCTGAAGCACGTACTGACAGCCGATGGCTAGATACGGGAAGAATTGCTGGAGCCGATAGAAACTCTGTCTTCGGATTCGAATCTGTCGTCAACGTGGGTGCCTTCAGCTGGCATTCAGAATACCTGCAAACGAAAGTCGAACGCCAACCGGCATTTGGTCCTAACGTGACCTTTAAAGGGCTTTACACTCAGTTTGCTTATGTCCTAACCGGAGAACACCATCCTTGGGATCGTAAAACCGGTACACTCGGTCGACTGAAGCCGTTTGAGAACTTCTTTATGGTTCGAGACTGTGATGGCTGCCGTCAAAAGGGCATGGGAGCCTGGGAAGTCGCATTTCGATACTCACATGCGGATCTTAATGACGACAACATTCTCGGAGGAGACGCAGATTCGTACACCTTTGGTATGAACTGGTACTGGAACTCTCACGCCCGAATGCAGTTCAACTACATCCTCGGTGACCTTCACTCAGGTGCTGGGGCGGCCGGTCAAGGAAACTACCAGATTGCCGGTGTTCGAATGATGGTCGACTTTTAATCGACGACTGTGTGTACCCGACCCAACCGTTTAACCCCAACAATACGCAAGTGATTAAAATGAAATACGGAATCAAAATTCTCGCTGCTTTGACAATAACCGTCTCTGTAATTCTTAGCACAAACCTCTGCAGTGCCCAGGAAATTGCCCCAACGGTGACCGAATGTGGGTGCGACAACGCAAACTGCGGACTCAAAAAAATCGGGCTTCGAAAATCTTCGCGCGATGCATGTTCTGATTGCGACTGCGAGGTCTGTTTGCTGGAGACCAAGGCAATTAAAGAAAAGAAAACTTGCTTCAAAGTCGAAGAAAAGGTCATTTGCGTTCCAGCGGTCCGCATGCCTTGGCATAAGTGCAACCCACCAACAACGTCCAAGACAAAAACGATCAAAGTCTTGAAAAAGGAAAGCTACGAAAGCCCGGCCTGTTCTTACAAGTGGTCCATCGCGAAAGCCGGTGAATCCGAGTCGACCGCCACGAAAACTGCAACCGACAACCAAACGACGGTTGCCAGCACCGCTTCCAAGCCTATGCCACCCATTGTCAGGGCTTCCAATCTAAAGCTGAGGTTAAGAAAAGGTACAGATTTTACTGCACCCGCTAAGTAGTATTGGCTACCTCACAACCGATCAAGCCTCCCGTGTTCTGGGAGGCTTTTTTGTTTTAACAATACGATATTTTAGAATAAACGATTTAAACCATTGAGAGCTGCAACTCGATACGCTTCGGCCATGGTCGGGTAATTGAACGTTGTTTCGGTAAAATATTTAATCGTATTCGCTCCGTCGTTCTGATTCATAATTGCCTGACCAATATGAATAATTTCCGAAGCACTCGCCCCAAAACAGTGAATTCCTAGAATCTCGAGAGTGTCCCGATGGAACAAGAGCTTTAGCATTCCAACTCGCTGATTCAAAATCTGAGCTCGCGCTAAACTCTTAAAATTAGCGACCCCAATTTCGTAGGGGACTTTTTCCTCAGTCAGCTCTTTTTCTGTTTTCCCAATGCAGCTGATTTCGGGACTCGTGTAAATCCCGGACGGAATTTCGCTTGCCAGCCTACACTGAGCCTCGTCCATACCAAGAATTCTCATTCCAGCAGCCCGGCCCTGTGTATAAGCCGCACTTGCAAGAGACGGGAACCCAATCACATCGCCAACGGCGAATACATTTTTACAATCCGTCTGAAAACAACTATCTACTTCGAGATAACCCCGACTGTCAGCCACCAAGCCGACGTTTTCCAATCCCAAATCCTGCGTATTACCGGTCCGACCTGTAGCCCACAAAAGAATATCTGTCTTGAAGTGCTTTCCACTTTTCATATGAGCGATCACACCATCGTCCAACGCTTCAATTTTTTCGAAACTCTCGTTATGACGAATCACCACGCCATGCTCACGCATGTGATAACTCAGCGCATCACTAATTTCGTCATCTAAAAAATCAAGCAACTCACTTCGACTGTTGACCAGATTGATTTTGATTGACAAATTTCGAAACATCGACGCATATTCACAACCGATTACACCGGCGCCCAAAACCGTGATTGAATGCGGTTTATGATCCAGCTTTAGAATGGTATCACTATCAAAAATGCGTGGATGCGAAAAATCAATCCCTTCGGGTCGATAAGGGCGAGAACCAACCGCAATCACAACACTCTCGGTTTTAACTCGTTCTTCTGAGTTTATCGAAATCGTGTTTGCATCTTCAAATCGAGCATGACCAAATACTACCTCCACGTCATTGCGTGTGTAGAAATTACGGCGCATCGTTTCCTGACTTGAAATCACTTCTTTCGCTGCTCGCGTTAACTCCGCCACGCTCGGCTTAACATTCACTCCACATTCCTGAAACAGTGGATTATTGAGTGCTTCGGTCAAACGGTTAATGGAATACCGCAATGCCTTACTCGGTATGGTCCCCCAGTGCGTACATCCTCCACCAATCCGGTCATATCGCTCGATCAGCAAAACACTCTTCCCAGCTTTGGCCAACTGCATTGCAGCCCCCTCGCCACCCGGGCCTGAACCAATCACGACGACATCGACATTCCGATCCTTCAAAACAAAAACCCCAATCCTGAATTAAGTTAATTCATTTGAATCGCCAACCCGAATTCAAACTCCGGGAACACAATTTTAAAATAATAAATGATAATCGTTTACAGCGCTGTGCCTTTGGCATGATACTACTCGCGGTCATCCATTCGGAAAATCCCAAAACCTAGTCACTTGGTTTTGCACGGCCTCCAATTTTCAGAAAATCAAACTCTGACGCCTGATTCCCTTCTAGTAGATCAACGAGATAACTCCCCAACACCGGGGCAAACTTAAATCCGTGGCCGGACAATCCGGCTGCAAACACTACGTTGGCAAATCCGGGATACCGATCAACAAAAAAATGACCATCAGGAGACATTGTGTAAACGCACGCACTGTGGTGCACCAGGCGGCTCTTGCCATAATTGCAATACTCTCTCATAAACTGGCGAGTTCGCATTAATTGTGTCTCATCCAGTCCGCGATCGATATTAGCTGGAGAGCTTACCGGCACACCACCGGAATGCTCGCAGACCTTCATCCCCAGATAGTCGATTTCGGGAAAACCGTAAAAGCAATCGCCATTATCTTCCTCCATTAAAAAACAGGGGAATTGGCTCTCCAATTTCTGATCAACCCGATCCAACTGAAACCACTGCTGTTGTTTATGGAGAAGCTGAAGCCCTAAATTTAAATTACCAAGTAATGGCTCACTCCAACCTCCCGCCGCAATCACAAGCCGCCGAGCTCGATACCCCCCGCGATCAGTTTCCACGGTTACGCAACCCTGCTGGTCTACATTCCAGCTTTGGACGAAATGATTT
Organism: Mariniblastus sp.; assembly: GCA_011523945.1. Taxonomy (GTDB): domain Bacteria; phylum Planctomycetota; class Planctomycetia; order Pirellulales; family Pirellulaceae; genus Mariniblastus. The sequence continues at coordinate 4,442 of WTFU01000192.1, forward strand.
GATTTCAGCTCTGCTCCATGTTTGACGGCCTGTTGAATCATTGCCGCAACACAAAGCTCCACTCTTAGAAAACCTGCGTTCGGCTCAAAAACACCGACAAAGTGGTCGGGAATCTTAAACAAAGGCAATCGCTGACGGATCTCATCGGGCGTAAAATGCTCAATCGTTAGACCGTGGGTCCTAGCACTTGCAACGACGCCTTGAATAACATCGCTATCCTCCCGCCCCATCTGGAGTAAGCCGGTCTGCGTCAGCAATTCCTTTTTATCAAGTGACGTTCGATGGCGTTTATTCAGATCTCCCCACATCTCAAACGCCCGGTTTGCCAAAGGCACATAACTCGGATGTTCAAAGTAAGCCCGGCGGATAATACGGGTTTGGCCGTGAGAACTACCACGATCATGTGCTGGACCAAACCGGTCTATTCCAAGAACACTCCACCCTTTCTGGGCAGCCGCCATCAGCGACGCACTCCCCACTCCGCCATAGCCGACTACGATGCAGTCATAAACCGTCGATTGATCCGACAAACCCAACTCCTTAATAAATATCCTATTGGCAATCGCATGTCGCTACTTTTTTTGAGCAGCCAGATCAATGCAAATCAACTCACGGTCGTTGCGGAGAAAAACGCATCGATTTGCAAATGCTGGATGAGACCAACACACCCCGCCTTTCCGGTTGGGCGTTCTCATTTGGTCTGGTGTAAGAATGGTTTCACGCGAAGTGACTTCGAGGCCATCGCGAGTAAGCCTCCCAATCATTAGCTCGCCCTGTTCGTTGAGCATCCACGTGTTATTGCCATTGGCAACAAAATGTATCGTGGCCCAACGCTGACGCTCGACGGCACTTAGGTCTTCCCAAACCCGCTTCCCATCGCTGGCGCGAAGACAACGAAGCTCACCATAACTATCCACACCATAGATGTAATCACCAATCCAAATCGGGGTACTTATTATCGAATGCAACGCTGTCGTTTTTTTCTCGTTAGGCCCAATCAAATGCCAAAGTTGGCTGACTTCCATCGATGTCTCTGACATCTCCAGCATCATGGATCCATCATAAAAAGAGGTCAGGAAAATTCTGTTTCCGTTAACAACGGGGGTCGCCACTCCAATCGGCATTCGCGTCGGCCTGAACGGATGTTGCCAATACGGGATTCCTGTGGTCGGATTTAATCCGGCAACCCCATCTCCCGTCCAGCAAACCAAAACATCCTTCCCATTTTGTTTGACGAGCACCGGTGAGGAGTACTGCCCGCGATCCTTCAATGACCTCCAAACCTCAGCCCCTGTGTCTTGGTCAAAAGCGACCACCGAGGCCTCCTTGGCTCCGAGTTGAATGATCAAATTGCCACCCACAGCAATAGGGCTCGAAGCGATTCCCCAGATTGGCATCCGACGATCTGCAGAAACCCGATAGATTTCGTCCAGATCTTTCTCCCACAGAACCGCTCCGTCTTTGAGATTGAGACAATGCAATCGACCCATCGCGCCGAGACAAAATGCTCGATCGCCTACAATCGTTACGGCCGCCCGTGGTCCCGCCGTGTAACTGATCCTGTATTCAGAATGATAGGTATGGCTCCAAAGTTCGTCGCCCGTTTTTACATCAAAACATTTGACTGACTCGTCTTGCTTGGCTTCATCGAAATCCATCAACAAAACCTTTCCGCTGGCAACCGTTGGACTGGAATACCCAGTACCGATGGGTGTCCGCCAGCGAGGCTCCAAGTCGGATTCCTCAAAAGCGGTCATCACACCCGTTTCATGCCAAACTCCATCACGGTTGTTCCCTCGCCATTGAGTCCAGTCATCAGCAGGTAAAGATCCTGCCAACAACATCAAACAAACAAAGCCAAAAACAATCTGCGCTTTAGCCCCCATGACTCCTGCAGGCCGGACTCGATCCCACTTCTTCAACATCGTCGATCCTCTAATTATTATTTTTCGAAAATGAAATCAGGCGTCTACCTTACTGAGTCCATCAAAATCAAAAGTTCGGGGTTGGCGGTCGATAATCATCCGCATTAATTGTCTTAAACCACTCAATGGTTTTGGACAGACCATCTCGAAGTGAAACGGTAGGCTCCCAATCAAGATATTTGCGAGCCAGCGTAATATCAGGCTGCCGCCGAGTTGGATCGTCCGGTGGCAGGGGTTCATAGATAATCTTATTGTCGTTGCCGACCATTTCAATCGTGAGCTCAGCAAGCTGTTTGATGGTGTATTCACCTGGATTACCAAGGTTAACAGGACCTACCACCTCATTAGGTGCCTCCATTAGACGAATAAAACCCTCAACCAAATCGTCCCGATAACAAAACGATCGAGTTTGAGTCCCATCTCCAAAAATCGTAATATCCTGTCCGCTTAAAGCCTGTCTAATAAAGTTACTCACTACACGGCCATCAAAGGGGTGCATTCGTGGTCCATAGGTGTTGAAGATCCTGGCAACGCGAATATTCGTTTTGTTCATCCGATGATAATCAAAGAAAAGCGTCTCCGCCGCTCGCTTCCCCTCATCATAACAAGCTCGCAAGCCAATTGGATTGACACAACCACGATAAGATTCTGGTTGCGGATGAACTTCTGGGTCACCGTAAACCTCGCTCGTCGAAGCTTGAAAAATTTTTGCATTGCAACGTTTTGCCATGCCGAGCAGATTGATCGATCCAAGAATAGAGATCTTCATTGTCTTGATGGGATTGTATTGATAGTGCCCTGGCGCGGCGGGGCAAGCAAGATTATAAATCTCGTCCACTTCCAACAGAATTGGATCCACCACGTCGTGACGAATCAACTCAAAATTAGCCCGATTCAATAAATGAGCAACATTGGATTTTTGGCTAGTAAAAAAATTATCGAGGCAGATTACATCGTGCCCATCCTCGACGAGTCGTTCACAGAGATGAGATCCTAAAAAACCTGCGCCACCAGCAATTAAAATCCGCTTGATCATTCTTACTTGCCTTGAACTAAATCTGACAATACCATCCCATGGCCTGAAAAAAAGTCATGAAATCGGCAGACCACCCTTCGATTAGCAGTTTACCATTCTGAGGCGTTATCAATCAGACCCCTCATTTCATTAATAAACTAGAAAATCACTGTAAATCTGACGAGATAGGCAGATTGAATTTCCCATAGTGACTCGATAAAAACCGAAAAAAGACTAATATCTAATCAGCTTTTTAACGCCTTTAGAGAAACTGAACCACCGTGAACCATCAAACTAATCTACCGATTATTGGCTGGCGTGAATGGGTTGGCCTTCCCGATCTGGGAATCAAACGCATTAAAGCAAAAGTCGATACCGGAGCCCGCTCCTCATCACTGCACGCTACTGATGTCGAAGAGTTCGAACTCGACGGACTTCCTTTCGCACGATTTAAAATACATCCCTACCATCGATTCCCCGAACGGTTTGTTTCCGTGCAGGCAAAAATTGAGGAATTCCGATTGGTAAAAAGCTCATCTGGAAAAACAACCAATCGTCCGGTGATCTCAAGTACGGTCTGCTTACTTGGCCAAGTTTGGCCCGTTGAGTTGACACTCGCAAATCGCTCAGAAATGGGATTCCGGATGTTGCTCGGTCGCGAGGCATTTCGCGGAAAATTTATCGTCGATGCCGGTCGATCATTTTATGGTGGCAAGCCCAAACTAAAAAAGAAATCGAAAAAGAGCAAACAATGAAATTAGGCGTCCTCTCCACCAGCCCCAATTGTTATTCCACCCGCCGGCTAGTTGAAGCTGCGGTCAACCGCGGGCATACATGCAAAGTGCTCAACACACTTAAGTTTTCAATTGACGTCGCAGCAGGTAACCCGGCACTGTTTTATCGCCAGAAACCACTCTCAGAATATGATGCAGTTCTTCCAAGAATTGGCTCTTCGATCACATACTTCGGTACAGCCGTCCTGCGTCAGTTTGAGCAAATGGACATATTCTGCACCAACACGGCCGCAGGAGTGACAAATTCACGAGACAAACTGAGATGCCTCCAAATTCTTAGCCGGCATCAAATCGGTATCCCAGAGACAACTTTCGTGCGGGATAAAAAAGATGTCCTTCCAGCAATAGAAAGGGTAGGCGGAGCACCCGTCATCATCAAACTGCTCGAGGGCACACAAGGGATCGGAGTTCTTCTGGCAGAAACCCAACAGTCAGCCGAGGGGATCATTGAATTATTGCAAAGTCAAAAGCAAAGCGTTCTCATTCAAAAGTTCGTCTCCGAAAGTAAGGGCAGGGATATTCGTGCTTTTGTGGTAGGCGATCAAGTGATCGGAGCGATGCGACGCGTCGCTCAGGGGCAAGAATTTAGAAGCAACGTTCACCGTGGTGCCAAAACTGAACGGGTAATCCTTGATGAGAATTATTGCGAAACGGCTGTCCGGGCTACCCAAATCCTTGGCCTCCGTGTCGCAGGAGTCGATATGCTCGAAGGGGCCGATGGGCCGCAAATAATGGAGATCAACTCATCTCCCGGTCTCGAAGGTATCGAGAATTGCCTCCAACTCGACATCGCCGGCGCCATCATTGACTACATCGCCGCTCAAGTTGACTTCCCCGAAATCGACCTGAGACAACGACTGACCGTCAGTCGTGGCTACGGAGTGACCGAAATCCACATTCCCGACGGTTCTAAATTTATCGGCCAACAAATAAATGCCTCCGGATTTGAGGACCGTGATATCAACGCGCTAACGCTATACCGACACGGAAAGGTCATCCCCAACCCAAGATCGGATCGCACTCTAGAACCTGAAGATCGGCTCCTTTGTTTTGGAAAACTTGAATCCATGCGTGAACTCGTTCCCAAGAAAACACGACGAAATCGCCGGCCAGTCCTCAAAAAACTTCCGCCTGATTCCCAAACTGATTCACCATCACCATAACTTTCTCCCGAGCCTCCGACTAAACCATGCACAACGAATTAAAATCAGCAGATTGCTTCATCTCACCTGTCGCCTCGCGATTAGAATCAAAACAAGCAGTCAGCTCCGACGAATCGAACTTCATCCGCCATTCGGTTTGCCAATGGTGCTACGACTCCCTGCCGCTCGAAGAACTCTGCCGCGAGGGAAAACAATTTGGCCTTCAATCGGTTGAATTACTGACGCCTCAACAGATCACCACCCTTCATCAGTTTGACATGCAATGTGCAATGGTGACCTTCCCAACGGCCGTGGCGGCTGACGGCAAAGAGGTCGGCGGCATTCCTCTCGCGTGGAATCGACCACAATATCACGATGTCCTTGAGGCTGCGTATCGAGAACAAATCACAGACGCGTTTCACGCCGGTGCAAAAAACGTAATTTGTTTTTCTGGCAATCGAGATGGGATGAGTGACGAAGAAGGTCTTCAACACTGCGCCGAAGGATTGAGGCGTATCTTACCGCTCTGTGAAAAACTGGGCATCACGTTAACCATGGAACTCTTAAACAGCAAGATCGACCACGAAGACTATATGTGTGATCGCAGTGAATGGGGCTTCGCGTTATGCGACCTCATTGAAAGCGACAACTTCAAACTGCTTTATGACATCTATCATATGCAGGTAATGGAAGGTGATGTGATTGACACCATTAAAAGATCGCACCGTTACATTAGCCATTACCACACTGGCGGCGTGCCCGGCCGCAATGAAATCGACGAATCGCAGGAACTCTATTACCCGGCGATTATGCGGGCGATCCGGGATACGGGTTACACCGGTTTTGTTGGACAGGAATTTATCCCCTCTCGAGATAATCCGTTAGAATCGCTGAAACAGGGGATTACCATTTGCACGGTTTGACAGGCAGTTGTTTACCGCCATCGATTCCGCTCCAACGCCCCCGCTAACGCGCGACAACTCGATTTCCCCTTCAGTCAATGCCTCGGCAAGTCCATGCAAAAGTTACTAATTGTCGGCCAATGTGATTTCGATTATCAGCGGATAAGTTCCGTAATCTCAAAAATTTTTGACATAGAGATTGATCGTGCGGACTCGTTCGATGATGCCATTCAAAGTGCGCTCGAACAATCCTACGCTCTGATCCTTATCAATCGACTCATGGACGTGGATCGTTCGCAGGGAATCGCCATTCTACATGAGTTTAAATCTATGCCGCAGACCGAAAATATACCTGTGATGATCATTTCTGATTATCAGGAAACTCAAGAAGCCGCTATCGCCGCGGGGGCTAGTCCGGGGTTTGGGAAGGCGGCGTTGGACACACCACAAACTTTTAGACTTTTATCCAATTTTCTCGCTTCCTAGAACATCTCACCACAGACTGTGGATCGTCTAAAATCTGCTCCGTCAAACGCACCCTTCAACAAGAAACGAAAATGATTACCAATCCATTGAACAGACATAAAAAAATAAGTATCGGCGATGTTGTTGGCATTGTAATCTTACTGGGCTGCGCCGTCATTCCGCTAACCTCATCCGCTGCCGTTGTTTTACCCAATGTGTTTAGTGACGGAATGGTCTTGCAGCGAGAGTTACCGGTTCCCGTTTGGGGTACTGCCGAACCCGGCGAAGCGGTGACCGTTCAATTTGCCGGCCAACAACATTCGACAATCGCAGACGAAAACGGCAAATGGATGATCAAATTGAATCCACTCTCCACCTCTTCCAAGGGCAGCAAACTGACGGTCAAAGGCTCCAACGAATTGGTCTTAAACGACGTCTTGGTTGGAGAAGTCTGGCTCTGCAGCGGGCAGTCAAACATGGCAGACTCGTTCAATCCAAATAAAAACCGCTTCATTCCTGCTGAAATCCTCAACTCTGACCTTTCCGGATTTCGTGTTTCAACACCGCGAGGCTGGGAGGGCATCAATGACAAATCACAACGATCAATCTCTCGTGTTGGATTCTATTTTGGATACGAACTTTACCGAAAACTAGACATCCCAATCGGCTTGGTTCTTCGCTACAACTCTGGCACACCGATTCAGGCGTGGATCCCTAAAATTCAATCGGAAGTAATTCGAAAGCGACTCAACATTCCTGCTGACTGGAACGACGACCAAGAAAACCGAAACCCCGGCGTTCAATTTGAGGACAAAATCAATCCAATTATCCCTTTCTCATTCCGTGGCGTTGTTTGGTATCAAGGCGAGCGAAATGCAAAGGCATTTACTGGATGGGAGTACAAGGACCTGCTTCCCTTTTTAATTCAAACGTGGAGAGAAGTTTGGGCGAAGTCTGCGAAAACAAAGGCCCGAAATTTCCCTTTCTATTATGTGCAGGTTCCAACTCAAGCTAACTCAACCAACAATCGATCAGGGCAAACCAGTAATGAATGGCCGTGGCTGCGGGACGGCATGCGGCGGGCACTGGAGCAAAGTCCCAATACGGGGATGGCGGTCTTTTATGACCATGGCCCCAGTCTGCACCCCGAGGAAAAACGCTATGCCGGAGAGCGACTGTCTCTTTGGGCCCTCGCCAAAGACTATGGAAAAACTGATATCGTTTTCTCCGGCCCCCTTTTAAAGGACGTCTCCATCAACAACCAAAAAGCAACGCTGACTTTTGACCACATCGGAAGTGGTCTAGCAAATGCGGAAGAAGGAGAGCAGCTCAACTATTTTGAAATTTCAGGGGACGATGGAAAGTATTTCGATGCCAACGCCAAGATTATCGGTGATTCGGTTGTGGTCTCCTCGCCCTCTGTACCCAATCCCGTTCACGTACGGTATTTGTTTAGAAAACCAACCCCTGATCCAAAAATCAGCCTCATTAACAAGGAAGGACTCCCTGCTTCGCCATTCATAACAGACGAACGACGTCCAAGTCGTGAAATTCCAGATGAAGCCCCTCTAGGAGAAAAAAAAACGAAGCCCCCAACAACGTCAAATGAAAAAATAAACCACGACGGGATACCGAGGCTTTCCAAACAGTTCCCCGCTGAAAAACAAACCTTTAAAGAGCAAAAAAGGCTTCCGGATCTAGAAAAAGCCTATATCAGCATCGCTCCACTGAATCTCAAGGATGGACTTGAGGTTGGCAAACTCAGTCATCCCCTTACCAGTTCAGCAGTTCAATCTTTGATCGACGCCGATCAAGCCGGAAACTACCAATCCCTCGACAGCATACTAATTTGGAAAGATGGCAAATTAGTATTCGAAATGTATAACCGGCACGGCCGTGTTGACGCGCCGCACTACGCAATGTCTGTGACAAAGACATTGACCTCGCTAACATTTGCCAGAGCAATTCAACTAGGTCTCTTTAAAATGACAGACCTGGACAAACCGATCATCGACTTCATGCCGGAAATTAACCGCACAAAGATCCAACCGGGCGTCGAATCTATTACTCTCCGCGACGCACTCATGATGAAGTCAGGGCTGCGATTCAAAGATCCCAAAGTAATCAATTCTCTAGGAAACGAATTCAAAAAACAGGCCTACTTTCAAAAACTATTTGAAATCACTTCCCCCGTCACTGAGGCGAGCAAAAAATATAAATACAGTGGTGTCGACCCTTCGATGATCATGATGTTGATCGATATTAAAACCGATTCCGACGTACAACAATTCATCAAAAAGGAAATCGCCGATAAACTTAAACTCAGTTACGTCTGGGAAAATCAAAGCTGCGGTATTCCCAAATGCGGAGCAGGAAGCAGTTTCACATCACGAAGCCTAGTCAAACTCGGCGTTGCCGTCCTGAACGGTGGATCATACGACGGCAAACAATTATTTTCCCGTGATTATATCGCTCAGGTCATGGACCCCGGCAAGGGAGCTGGCTATTTCTACTTTTTCCATAACCGCAGCATTGGAATTTCAAAGCCGGAGATCAATTTTTTCAGTGGAATCGGCGCCGGTGGACAGTACATGTCGATTTTTCCAGAGCTTAACTTGGTGGCGGTCGCCACGGCTCACAATAAAAAATCAATTAATCTTCCACTCAAGGCAATTGTTGATCATTTGCTCCCACTGTTTTCAACGGACGCTACCAACACCCCATCCGACTAACTCACAGAAAAACGCATCCGTGGGAAGCGTTCATCTATTCTCAAGAATGCCTCGCCGGAAGTGCTATTCACGAACCAAAGCTCGTAACGCGCGATGCTACTGGCGAGGAAACCGTGGCCAATACCACGGTTTCAAACGCAATGAACGCTGCCCAAAGGAGCGGTGATTACTGCTTCCTGAGTTCAATGACGTACTTCATCAAGTCGTTGAATTCCTCGCGGCTTTTCAACGCTTTCACCAGATTAGCCGGCATCAACGATGTTTTCGCTTCGACGACATCATCAATATCATCTTGCTTAATTACAATCGGTTTCGGCTGAGCCAAACTCCGCAGCACGAACTCATCGTCTGTTTCTGAGACACGAATACCTGTGTACAAGACACCGTCAAGCGTCAACACCTTGACCTGAGCAAATTCTTTATCAATTCGCTTTGAAGGATAGAGAATCGACTCGACTAACTCTCCATGAGTTAAAGAGGTCGTAAGTGCTTTCAAATCGGGTCCAGCCTGCGGTGCTCCGTTTCCGGGATCATGACAAGCGAAACATGCGGCAGCCGACTGATAAAAGAGGGCTTTGCCTCGATTGGCATTTCCCTCTGAAATTGCGATTTGTGCAAGCTCAGTAGGATCAGCAGCGAGTAGTTCTTGCTCCAGTTGATCATTTGTGAATTCATCAACCTCTGTGCCTGCCTTATCCATGGCTAGTTCAGCTTCCCCAAAAGGGTGCGCCGCTAGTAGTTCGTCCGGGGTCCAGAACGTCGTACGCTTCTCCGTGGATTCGCGAATCCGCTTCACGTCTTCCGGCTTAATCCTCGATCCTTTGTTGCCCCAGGTATTCCTGACAAACGTCAGCACGGCAGCCAGTTCTTCATCTTTAAGAATTGAACGGAAGGCAGTCATGGGCGGTACGCCACGGGCTGGATCGTAGGTCTTCCCGTTAACCTTCATTTTCCCCCACAAACCATGCAATGTCATTTTGATTAGCCGATCCTCGTTTCCGAGCACCCATGGGCTACCGACGAGAGGCGGATAAACATTTGCGTTACCTTTTCCATCGGTTAAATGGCAAGTTGCACAATGTGACTCACGCTGGTAGATCTCAGAGCCCAGCTTATAGACTTTCTTATCGGCAGCGTTGAGGTGTTTGGGAGCGGTGTACTTCACTACATGCGACGCAGCAGGAGCAGCAAACTTGGTTGCCCCTTTGACATCAACATTGTCCCAGAAATGCTTGACAGTCTTTGCTGCCATAGCCGCATGCCCAATTTTCGAACTCAACAAAGACTGTAAAAGCCGGTCATCTCGCACATGATGCTGCTGGTGCAACCAGAGGGCTTCTAAAAGATGGTGAGATTCAACTTCATCATTCGGATCAAAATCTCGCATCCATTTTTGAGTCGCGGAGATAACCGCATCACCGTCGCGAGCACTTAACTCGACTCGCGTCCGCTGACGCACCCCGTCGACTTTGTGCTTTAGATTCTCCAAGAGCGCCTCAATGGGCTGCCCATGTATTTTGACGGGCTTCTGCAAAGGGCGGTCTTTCACAGTCAATCGGAAAATCCGGCCATGCAAATGGTCACGATTTGGATCGCGGATATTATGCTGCATATGGCCGATGATTGCGTTTTGCCAATCCGACACGTATAGCGCTCCGTCCGCCCCGACAATGGCGTCCGTGGGACGGAAATTTCGATCTTCGCTGTTGAGCAGCTCAAGACCGGGAGTCCCCCAAACGTCACCGAACTTTCGATTTCGCCCGTTGCCTTCGCGATCAAGTACATATTGCTTGACTCCAAGAAAACCAATGCAATTACAAATTAGAAAATCATTCTGCATCTCGTCGGGAAAATGCTCGGAAGACAAAATTTCATCCGCAGCCACAGGCCGGAACTCCTTAACCAACAGTGGATGCATCTTAAATCCATTACCTTCAGGACGGACTTGATACGAACGCCCACCAGTTCCATCATTGGCGTAACAGTATCCCCAATAATCAAAACTGGTACCGTGTGGGTTAGGCGAGTTCGCGGCGTGAGGAGTAATGGAGAACGTTCGCGGATCGAAGCGGTACATTCCCGAGCCGCCGGTGGTCAAATTTCGTTTCCACGGGGTTTCATGATTGTGAACCAGGAAAATTCCGCTTTGCCAATAAATACCACCATCCGGCCCCATGATCAGGTTATTCGCAGCATGATGCGTGTCTGATGTTCCAAGACCTTGAAGAATTGGAAACCGAACATCCGCTTTGTCATCGCCATCGGTATCTTTCAGGAACAACAAATCGGGACCAGAAGTGACCAACACTCCACCTCCCCAAAACTCGAAACCCAGTGGATTGTGGACGTGAGCAAAGATCTTTCTTTTATCCGCAACACCGTCGTTATCCGTGTCCTCAAGAATCATGAGGCTGTCATTCATCTCTTTGAGCGGCTCCCATTTGGGATAAGTATTCCAACTTGCCACCCACAGTCGCCCCTTGGTATCGACCTGCATTTGCACAGGGTTAGCCAAGTCGGGGAACATCTCTTCCGAAGCAAAGACATTTAATTGAAAGCCCTCAGGTACTTTAATTTTGGCCAAGCTTTCCTCCGGACTCAGGTAAGCGAGACTTCCTTCTTTTTCAGCGCTCGAGCTTTTACTTCCGCCTCCCACATTCGAAATAACTTTCACCGGCGGTGGAACATTACTATCATCAGCGACGATTTTTTTACCGTTTGCCGCCGCCCAAATCACCTTATCTCGGTTGGCAGTCATCACATCAAGCATCACCAACTCGTGCTTCAAAACGTCTGCGTTACTCTGCCCATCCACGAACGTTAGTGTCGAACGACCACCCCAGACATCATTTCCGTCGGTTGCTCGGTAGCGATTGTGCCAGTGCCAGTTTTTGTCTTTGATAGTTGCGTAAAGGCTCTCCAGAGATTCCTCAGAAGGCATGGCCTTCCCTAACAATGCCTCCGAAATGAAGCCTGCCAGCTGTTTGTAACCTAACGCATTCAGATGGATTCCATTGATCGTGTATCGCTTAACGCTCGTTTGAAATAGGCGTTTGGTAGGGGTGAACAGATCTACAAATGTCACGTCCGTTTCTTTAGCCGCTTCCTCCGTGGCTGCGGTGTAAGCCGCCAAGTTTTTATTTAACGCTACACCATCCGAGAGGAGAGGATCTCCGGTGTTTTGAGCAGCAATCGGACTGAATAAAACAAACCGTACGCTCTTGCCCACTGACTTCCGGAGTTTTTTATATCGATTGACAAACTTAACCAGTTCATTCTTATAAGCATCAGCACCATCCGGCCCCGCAAACGACTCGTTGTAGCCGTAAAACACAAACACAACGTCAGGTCCGACGAGCTGCAAATATTCCTCGTCGTTGGTAAATCCCTTACTACGAGGTTTTTGATTTACCATATCTCCCGAAAAACTCATATTTCGGAAGCTTACATTTTTTCCTTTCAACTGACTTTGAAGTGCCGTCTCAACCCACGGATCGTGTTGCATTCGATCCGCCAAGCCGTTTCCGTAAATCGCGACAATATCATTTTTCTTAAATTCAAACTTTTCGTCACAGTGCGCAGTTCCTATTGCAAGCACCGACGAAAAAATGAAAACAAGAAAACACAGCAGGCGGGTTCTCAGTATTGATTTCGAAGAATAAGTCATAATTCCTGGCAAACGTTGAGATATAATTTTTGAATTAACTGGTAATCACACAATGACCAGAGGACAACTCTGGTGCGAACGCGTTATTGCACTTCAGTTCCACAGAGGAAACAACCAAGTGGCAAGCTAAAATGACAACAACTGGAAGCGCAGTCAGCAATCCGTAGCAAACGATTACCAACTTCTCTGAGCAGTTTACTTTAACAACTCTTTACGCCCCACGCCATTTTTTTATACGACGAGCAAACTACGTAAACTAAACGACAGAATTTTGAATGTTTTGACTCCGCACCTTGTTGACTCAGCACCTCAAGTTCAAACAAATTACTTGATGCACGTCCTCACGATATGTTTACGTAGATAGCGAACAGCGAACGCAGAGATTGTTAAAAAAAACACTCAACAAGGGCCCCAGGGATCTGCCGACGCATCCAGCAGTCATTTGCACGAATACTACTTGGGTTTATGAGAAATTCCCCAATCAAAGAATGACCAATGCCTAAGCAGCAAAACGGAAGAGGCCGTTTCAACACGACCATGCATGGAGTAAGAAAAAGCGGACGGAGAGGGATTCGAACCCCCGGACGCGTTACCACGTCGCCGGTTTTCAAAACCGGTGCCTTCGACCAGACTCAGCCATCCGTCCGAATTTCTTATATCGCTGGAATCTGCAATCTAAATATGCCGAATACCTTACTTGCGAACCCTAATATTAGCAATTTAAGCCTATCTATGAAAGGGCATCATTACCCCGCAATTATTTACGGGAACCTTTAATTCGCGTCACAATCTACAGGCGAACGCGTTAGAATTCGCCTACAATCTCGCCGCCACTGACGGTTCCAAGACTCCGCCACACCTCTAATTCAATTCTGTCTGTCACGGTTCGCGTCGCACCGTCCATCAGGCCAACATTGACCAATCCGCCCGAATGGTAGCTCCGTGAGGTGATCGCTGCATAAGTAGCTTGATCACTCCGCTTTCCCTCCTGCACTGAATTAAAATCAATGTCGTAGGCTCTTCCTTCATGCTGATAAAGCACTTTGGTATTTGGAGTAAAAACAGTTGTAAATCCAGAATGATGCACCCTGCCATCGCACCATTCCGTGTGCCCGGTATTTTTCTGTAAGCCGGGGCCAAGTTTCAATTGCCCGGTGAATCCTAAAAACGCATCCGAAGATGTCGGGGGTTCAGAACCGGGATCTTGTGTGTTTCGAATATAAGAGGTGTACGCTTTCACTTCCGCGAGGCAAAGAGTTTGGCTCGCACCGTCTGTCACTCCACCGAAACGGGTTTTACTATTAACGAAAAACACACCATCACCTCGCCGCCCATTAACGGGGTCATAAACCAACCAAGTTCCGAAATTAAATCCATAATTCTGTGGATATACTTTCGGGTTGCCCGAGGAATCATTCCTTACACGGTCGTTGACTTCACTCGCACACTGATACATCGGAATTCTCAGCATCGGGACGCCGGTATCAAGCTGGGCGTCCCAAGCAACATTAAGATCAACCGCCTTATAGGAATTACTTTGTTCGCAAAAAGGAAGCAATCTTCCATGAACAGACCACGATCCGTTATTACCCGACAAAACACTTCCGGACTCAATCTCAAAGCTTGGTGGAAAATGCTGGAAAGCAGATTCATAGTTGTGCGCTGCAAGAACTACTTGGCGAACATTGTTAAGACATGCGGTTCGACGAGCAGCTTCTCGAACCATTTGAACGGCGGGGAGTAGCATCCCGATCAAAATTCCGATGATCGCGATCACAACTAACAATTCAACGAGAGTGAATCCCCGCTTGGGACGAGCTAAAAATTGCATAGAACGAAATAATCCGCCAAAAATTAGAGCAAACAAGAGGGCTGCGCTAACAAATCCAGCCTTCTCTTCTATTATGACACTCCGATTAAAAAAACAAACCCTGTTCTACTGTTTGTAAACCTACCTACATTCTTTCAGTCCGTTGACGTTTTTTGCCGAAAGCAGGCACCGATTCAGGCATGCCAACAACGAGCTCAACGCCAATTAGCTTTCCTTCAAACATCAATGCAAGATTTCCCTCAACGCGCACGAATTTTTTGATCTCAAGTCGCCAGTTCGATAATTCGCTCAACACACCCCGGAAACACTCTCTCGATCGCTCCCCCTCATTGAGTGGTATTTCTGTTTTAAGATCCCCCCGAAAAGAACCTAATTCACACAAAACAAGATTGGCCACCGCTAAAACGGCCAGAACCACAACAAGGGAGACCATATCCACACTAAAAGATTCCAAAGTGGATTTTGAGATCGTCATTGCGGAAATCCGATAGTCGCAGCTTGAATTTTAGTTAAATTCCTAGCGATCAATTTTGTTTTCGAATGTGATGATCCCTTCATTATTTTTACTTCCATCCCTCGTTGCCATCAAAAGCATGCCTGGCAGCATAATGCTTGACTTTAGAAAAGGAGAAGCAAGGTGAAAAAGACCAAAAGAGGTTTCACCCTCGTTGAATTGTTAGTTGTGATCGCGATCATCGGAATTTTGATCGGGATGCTACTCCCCGCCGTCCAACAAGTCCGAGAGGCCGCGCGTCGCATTTCCTGCGCGAACAACCTTAAGAACGTTATGCTTGCGATGCACAACTACGAAAGTGCATACAAGTACTTTCCAATGGGTGCCGAAGCTGAATTTGGAACAATGCTTCCAAACACGAATCTTTACATGAGTGCCTTTGCTTCCACACTCCCATTCATTGAGCAAGAAAACCTGCAGAACCTAATTGATTTCACACGACCGTGGGAGCAACAAACCGCGCAGGTCGCAAGCACCCCGGTCAACTCATTTTTCTGTCCTTCCAACGTTGGCGACAGCCCCATCAAGGACCCTGAGTTCGGATTTCTAGCCCAGGCACTCGGACTGCCGATTGGCGACACCTATGGTGTAACAACCTATGTTCTTTCGCGCGGATCAGGCTACAAGTGGTGCAACCAACCCTATTCGCTTCAAGGCAAAGGAATGTTTGATATCGGCATGAAAGTTCGATTCAGCGATATTACCGACGGCTCAAGTAATACGATCGGTATTGGCGAAGGAGCAACAGGAAAAGATTGGAAAGTTTCTGTTGGTCAAGGTAGCGAAGGTCCGCCGGCAACGGATGCGTTCGGCGGCGAAGTTGCTGCAAATCAAGTCTGGCTTGTTCCTCAACCGAACAGTACCGTTTTCCAGTCTCAAGGATTATCGCCTCGAACCAGCATTTTCGCATCCACTGCAGATTACCTGAACAAAAATCCGGTTACCGAATCGCTGATTGACGACTCGGGATTCGCAGGTACAGCCGGTGGAACCGCTAACGATAATGATTCGACAAGTAACTTCCGGAGCAACCATCCTGGAGGATCAAATTTTGCTTTTGGTGACGGTTCGGTTCAGTTTATCGCTAATCCTTCTATTGATGTCTATCAGGCCATTTCTACTATTCAGGGCCGAGAAGTATTTGAGTTGGACTAACTATTCACAATGGCAGTATCAGCTAAACGAAATCCAACCACCTTGTTATTTAAATCTACACAGGTTGGCCGTTAAGTGTTTTTTGACGGCCGACCGTGTACATTTAATCCCAAAAGTTCCTCCGAACCTTTGTCAGTTCTCAACATTGCGAACGGCTGCCGAATGGCCTTCCATAACACAGGACGATCGAATTGAACGCGGCTGCATCGTCGGAAAGTCAAGCGGAATTAGATTCCGCCATTCTTAAGCTGAAACAGGGCGCACAGTCACTTAAGACGATGTCCTTAAAGCAGCGCTACCAGCTAATTGATTCTTGCGCGGCCAACATTCCTACTTTCGCCCAACAATGGGTCGAAGTCGCCTGCAATGCGAAACAAGTTTCACTCACGCAAACCGCAGCAGCCGAGGAAATTCTCGCAGGTCCCGCGACGTTACTTAGATACCTGCGACTGCTATCCCGTTTATTTCAAGATGTCGAACAGGTCGGCGCCCCGCAACTTCCCAACGCACCCCACTGCAATCAAATAGGTCGAACTTGTATTCCCATTTTGCCGGTGAGAAGTTTATTTGATTCCTTGATTTTCCGCGGATTGACCGCGGAAGTCTGGATGACCCCTGAGCACGACGGTCAAGATCTTTTTGCCGAACTACCTTCCAACAAGAACTCTTTGGGCAATGGGAAAATTGCCGGTATTCTGGGAGCTGGGAATGTCAGCGCTATTCCGGCAACCGATATGCTTTACAAGATCTTTCACGATGGTGAGGTCGTTTTACTGAAACTCAATCCCGTCAATGAATACCTCTATTCCACGTTTAGCTCGGTCTTTGCCCCATTAATTGAAAGCCAACTGCTCCACATTATACGTGGTGGAAATGAAGTTGGAAAAGCGATCGTCCAACATCCAGAAATTGACTCACTCCACGTAACCGGATCGCACCATACCCATAATGCCATTGTTTGGGGGGCGAATGCCGAAGAACGAGCCGACCGCATTGCGAACAACGCTCCTCTGGTAAACAAACCAATTACGAGTGAGCTTGGAAATGTCACTCCTTGGATTGTCGTACCGGGCAATTACACAAACCGCCAACTCCAATCCCAAGCCGAACATATCGCCGCGTCTATCGTCAACAATGCATCCTTCAATTGTGTTGCCACCAAAATGATTGTGACGAGTAGCGACTGGCCTCAACGTTCTGATTTTCTCGCTCGGATTGAAACGCTGTTAAAGAAAATTCCTCCACGATACGCTTACTATCCAGGAGCCGGGGAAAGATTTGAGCGCGCTAATGCCGGCGGCGTCATGCCCAACTCATCCAATCAACTCCCGTGGACCTTGATTCAAAACGCAACCCCGGAATCTGCAGAGCACCTTTTCCAGGAAGAATCATTCGTATGCGTATGTGCAGAAACGATGCTACCCGGTCGCGATCCGGTCGAGTTCTTAAATTCAGCTGTTGAGTTCGCCAATGAAAAACTCTTCGGAACCCTCTGTGCAACAATCACTGTGCCAAAGGCATTCGAGCAACAAGAGAAGTTTGCCCTGGAAAAATCAGTTGCTAAATTGCGTTACGGTTCGGTGTGTGTCAATCAATGGGCAGGGGTCGTCTATGGATTAATGACGCCCCCATGGGGAGGCCATCCAAGTTCTAATCTCGAATCACCGCAAAGTGGCATCGGACACGTCCACAATACTTTTTGCATAAAAAACTTTGAGAAAACGGTACTCCGCGGGCCGCTCTGCAGCCATCCCAAGCCGGTTTGGTTCCATTCTCACAAAACAGCGAACCAGGTTGGCTGGTCGCTGTTGAAACTTTACGATAAACCCTCCATCACACGCTTGCCGCTACTGTTCTTTCACGCTCTGCGTGGTTAACGCAGCCAGCGAAAAATCAATATTGCACAGCTTCTGATGCAAATAAATGATCAGGAACAAAAAAATGAAAAAACTATCAATCGCGATTCTTCTGGCCCTTACTCTGATTGCCAGCGGTTGTGAAAAATCTCCATCACCTCCGGCCGCAAACTCCACAAACGAGACTGTCGCTACTGCAACGATCGTCATCACTCCCGGCGCCGATGCTCAAGCAGCGGCCGAACAAGCATTTATCCTTGCCGAACCGGGCGACATCATTGAATTTTCCGCGGGAAAATTTGAGTTTGACGGTACGCTTTCCTTGGACGGCGTCGAAGATGTAACCATTCGTGGAAAAGGAATGGAACAAACCATTCTTAACTTTGCCAAATTCAAAGATGGAAAAGGGGGAGAAGGAGTTAAAGTAAAAGCCGATCGTTTTACCATTGAAGATCTAACCATCGAAGACACCCCCGGCGACGCGATTAAACTTCAGGATTGTAACGGGCTTACGATGCGACGCGTTCGAACTTGGTGGACAAATGGACCGTCTTCTGAAAACGGCGCTTACGGCTTATATCCAGTTCTCTCAAACAATGTGCTGATTGAAAACTGTGTTGCCCATTGCGCTTCGGACGCAGGCATCTACGTCGGACAATCCAAGCAGGTAATCGTTCGCAATTGCATTACCGAAAAAAATGTCGCGGGAATTGAAATCGAAAATTGCATTGGTGCCGATGTCTACGATAACGTCAGCAAAAATAACACCGGTGGTATCCTCGTTTTCTCACTGCCGGGGCTGACAATTAAGAACGGTGCCGATTGCCGCGTTTTCAACAATACGATTACGGCCAACAACCATGAAAACTTCGCCAAAGAAGGAGCAATGGTCGCCACGGTACCCTCAGGAACCGGCTTGATGATCATGGCAAATGACCGTGTCGAGGCATCTGGAAATACGTTTGATGGTAACGACGGAGCTGGCTGTTTAATCGTAAGCTTTCTGACCACACAGAGGCAGTTCGATGACGCTAAATACGATCCCTATCCTGAAGCTATTTCCATCAAAAACAACACATTTAAAAACGGAGGTTCGAATCCGCAGGGAAGTCAGTTCAAGCTGTTCACCGATGCGACGGGCCAAAATCTACCCGATATCGTTTACGACGGCATACTAAATCAAACGAGACTGGTAGAAGGGAAGCTACCGGCCGAACTCAGTGTTTCCATCATCGACAATGGCGAAGCAACTTTTGTTAATCTTGACCTGGGAACCCTGTTTGCAGGCGGACAACCCAACATGACCACCGATATCACCGGCTTCTCACACCCCTTGCCCCCGGTCAAAACGGTCACGATTAAAGGCGTTAAATAGGGAGTTTACAAGCTTGGCCTTGAATTCAACCGCAACCGACCGATAATTATAAGCGTGTTTAAACTCCACTTACAACGATTGAGTCTAACCTCGGAATCTTCCTGGATTTCGATTGCGCTGGTGACGTTAGTCATCGCGCTAGGATGCGAACAAAAGAGAGTCCATGTATCCCCCTCTTCCGGTGATAGCATCCAGAATGCTGCCACGCAACTTTCAAAAAGCCGGCTCAGCAAATACCTTCCCAAACTATCGAACTACGGTATCTTTCAAATGCCAATGAAAGAACTAAAGCCTGCCAATGAGGTGATCGAATACGATTTGAACACGCCTCTGTTTAGCGACTACTCTCAAAAACAAAGACTGATTAAATTGCCTCCGGGGACTCAGATCAACTACAAACCGAACGGTCCACTCGACTTTCCCGTTGGAACCGTGATTGCGAAAACATTCTATTACGCCCAAGACCTCAGCGCAGCGTCGTCGCCCCGACAACTCGTCGAAACGCGAATCATGGAACATCGACCAGAAGGATGGGTGGGTATTCCCTATGTCTGGAATTCAGAGCAAACTGATGCCGAACTTGCCGTGATCGGCGCGACGGTCGATATCTCCTGGGTTCACAGCGATGGCACCCCCCGCTCCAACGCCCATTTGGTACCGAATCTGAATGATTGCAAACGATGTCACACAGATACAGAGATGCACCCGCTTGGTCCCAAGGCGGCCAATTTGAATCGCCATCTTGCAGTTAACGGCAATCAACAAAATCAATTAGAGCATTGGGGAGACATTGGAATCATTAACGAACTTCCTGAACTTTCAGAAATTCCAAAGCTTGCCGTATGGAATGACGAGTCGACAGGTTCGGTGGATCATCGCGCCCGTGCTTATCTCGAAGTCAATTGTGCTCATTGCCACAATCCGATTGGCCCCGCCAGAAACTCTGGACTCCACTTAAACATCGAAGAGACCAATCCCTATCACCTCGGAACGTATAAAATCCCAGTCGCCGCAGGCAAGGGAACTGGTGGACGGCTGTACGGGATCGTGCCCGGAAAACCGGACGAGTCCATTCTCGAATATCGAATGCGAACGACAAAATCGGGTGAGATCATGCCCGAATTCGGAAAATCACTGGTGCATGATGAAGGACTCGCTTTAATTCGTACGTGGATCAAAGAGATGAAAGCAGACTGACTATTTCCCCAAGCCGTTGCCGCGGGAATCATCTCAGCCAATTTGACGCAAGGTCTCCGAAGGCAATTCACCAAATTGAGTCTTATACGATTGTGAAAAATCGCCAAAGTGAAAAAATCCGAACTGGCACGCAACCGAAGTCACCGTAGTTTCCTCAGCACGACATTGCTTCAGCCTGTGCCGAACTTGATGTAAACGGTGACGTTTTAAATAATTCATCGGCGAGATACCAAGACATTTTTTGAACGCATATTGCAGCGTCCGCTCACTGACTTGCGTTGCCTCACACAAGTCAACCATCCGCAAGTGCTCCTCGGGCCGCTCTTTCGAATAATCTTCTGCGACGCGAACCAGAGCCCTTGATTTCGCCAACCCTTTTGATTTTTCTGAAATTTCAATTTCAGGATACTCCTCCACGATAGAACGATGGATGGAGTAAGCAACTAGCATCAATGCACGATCACGCAGCGCTTCCTGAATTTTTAACCGCTGCTCCGCCTCTAAACCGTGGGAATTAAACTGCCGAATAAAATCTGGCCAACTCGCTACCCAATAACTGGACTCTAAATCGACCATCGCGCTGTGCATTGTGGCACTTTGCTCAAGAGCATCTCCGAACAAAGTCTGGTAATAAGGCTCGAGTTGCTCGGGGGGGACAAATATCGAACTGGAGGAAAATGCACCGTCGTTAATACAGCTGTCAAAATCAAACGTCGGCGGCATGATAAACACACGACGGGCATCGATTCGCTCTCCGGCAAAATGCCCTCCGTGGGCCGTATCAAACAAGGTAGCTACGTACCGGCGAGCAGGCAGCCGCGACCGAACCACAATCGACTGATTAACAAATAAACTCAATAATTTGATTCCGTCTAATTCAATGACGGTTTGCGAGCTTCGAAATTCTGTCTCGGTTAGCTGCACCAACTCCAACGACGTCCCAAATAACGAACCGTCCCAATCGGATGGGTCGGTAATGATTTGTGTCATCGTTTGGATTTTCATGCTATCACCATCCAGTACGGCTTAGATCACGCCCGTTTCAAAGGATAACGGATTTGAATTGGTTTTTCCTGCTTTCCATGAAAAAAACACGACAAACTTTCAAAATACCAAAATAGCGCGACAACCAAGGGAAGCCATGCAGATTTGCCTTAATCTCCGCAGCCATCCAAAAACCTATTCAACTTCAACAAACAATCGATAACACCCAATATCCAAACTTCATTGCATTGAAGTCCGCCAATGTCGCTTGAGAAAAACATAGACTCACCCTACATTGGCAGTCACTATTTTAATCTGCGAAGCCAAACAAACTGCTAAATAAATGAATAAAACAGGCGTAGCGATTGTCGGATTGGGGACAGTCGGGCAGGGCGTAGCTCAATTACTTCTTGACCATGGAGACCGCACCGCACGACACGCGGGACGAACACTTTGGCTCAGCCATGTAGTTGTTAAAGACATTCACAAACCGCGTGATGTTGATCTGCCTGCAGGTATTCTTACAAATGACCTCAACAAGGTAATCGATGACGATTCGGTCAAAGTTGTCGCCCAGCTCGTTGGTGGAATTGAACCTGCACGCTCCATCATTTTGAAGCTACTCGAAAGTGGAAAAGACGTAGTCACGGCCAACAAGGCATTACTGGCGGAACACGGGCCAGAAATTTTCGATCGCGCTCGGCAATTGGGACGCTCGGTTGCGTTTGAAGCATCCGCAGCAGGCGGAATTCCAATTATTACAAACATGAGCCAATGTCTTTCTGCCAACCAAATTGAATCACTTTACGCGATTCTTAATGGAACAAGTAATTTTATTCTCTCAAAAATGGACAGCGAAGGTGGTGACTACCAATCAGCTCTCTCGTTAGCCCAGCAGTTGGGTTTAGCGGAAGCAGATCCCGCCATGGACGTCGATGGTACGGACGCTGCCCAGAAACTTGCCATCCTTGCTCACCTTTGCTTTGGAGCCCGCGTTCACTGGTCTGATATTCCTCGGCGGGGAATCGACTCAATCGATGACCGCGATTTGAAATTTTCAAAACATCTTGGCTATCGAATCAAGTTAATTGCTTTCGCCAAATTAGCAGGATCGGGTATCCAATTGATGGTATCACCAATGCTGGTAAAAACGGGAAAGCCACTCGCCGAAGTGCAAGCCAACTTCAACGCGGTGAGTGTTGTTGGAGATGCGGTTGGCCCTGTCTTTTTTCATGGCCAGGGTGCTGGGCAAATGCCAACCGCCTCGGCAGTCGTAGCTGACATGATCGACACTGCTGTGGGACGTACAGCAATTACCTTTAAAACCCTTGAATTGTGGGCAGACGGCCACCAACGCGTCGATTTTGCCGAGCCCGGCGATCTTGAAGGCCGGTATTACATGAGGTTCGATGTCGTTGATCAACCAGGGGTCATGGGGCAAATCACAGGCCGTTTGGGGCAACATGGAATCTCAATTGCATCGGTATATCAACACGAAACTCAAAATGAACATCAACAAACGGTCCCAATTGTAATTATGACGCATGCCGCCAAAGAATCAGCGGCTCGTGCAGCAATGAAACAAATTGCCGATATGCCTACCGTTGCTGAATCTCCGGAACGTTTTAGAATTCTGAGCTAAGGCTTTCTTCTGAGTCTCATGTCGAATTAATTAGTAGTGGCCACGATGCTGATTCATCATGGCTTTACTCTCACATAAAGATCACATAATCAACTATGAAATACGTCATCATTATTCCTGATGGATGCGCCGACGAATCTCAAGCGGAACTCGATGGCCAAACACCTCTCGCAGCAGCAGTAACGCCTGCCATGGACAAGATTGCTACAAACGGCATTGTCGGTTGTGCTAACCACACCCCCGCTCACCTGCCCGCCGGTAGCAGCGTCGCGAACATGAGCCTGCTCGGCTACGACCCAATCAAAAATTACACCGGTCGAGCACCACTCGAGGCGGCAGCACAGGGCATCGAACTGGGTGAGCACGACTGGTGTATTCGTTGCAACCTTGTCACGGTCACCGACCAAACCATGACGAGCTTTACTGCAGGGCATATTTCATCGGAAGATGGCAAAGCACTTTTAAAAACCGCGCAAGAAAATTGCCCCCATTCCCAGTTAGAGTTTATTCCCGGCGTGAGCTACCGCAACCTGCTCATGTATCGAGGCACCCCCGATTCTCCCGCTCCGTTTTCTAACGAAACGAGAGCGACTCCTCCACATGATCTCTCCGACAAATCGGTCGCCGAAGATTTTCCGCGAGGGCCTGGCAGTAAGCTGCTGTGTGATTTGATGAATCAGAGTACCGATTGGTTTTCTGAGCACTCGGTAAATCAAGACCGCCAAAATAATGATCAACTCACCGCAACCAACATTTGGCTCTGGGGTTTGGGGCAACGGCCAAACTTAACGCCCTTTAGCCAGCTGCATGGGATCAACGGGGCAATGATAACCGCAGTTGATTTACTCCGTGGTTTGGCAGCGTTGATTGGATGGGATCGAATCGAAGTTCCTGGAGCGACCGGCTACACCGACACCGACTACGCCGCCAAAGGGAAATACGCAATCGATGCACTAGAGAAATACGATCTGGTCTGCGTACACATCGAAGCTCCTGATGAATCATCCCACGAGGGTGACCTCGCGAAAAAAATCACTTCACTCGAAGAAATTGATAACAAAATCGTTGGCCCTATTCTCGCGCACCTCGAAGCGAGTGGCGAGGAATTCCGAATCCTTGTAACCCCTGACCACCCGACTTACCTTAGCACAAAAACTCACACGCACGGCAACGTTCCGTTTACCATATGCGGAGCTGGCATTTCAGCGGATCAATTCGAAAACTACAACGAATCAAACGCGGATTCCAGCGATTTAAAAATGCTTAACGGCTGGGAACTGATGCCATTTTTCTTAAAATAGGGCGACCGGAGAATCGTCTCAAATAACGGGAATTCCATTTTTAGGATCAGGTTAAGATGAAGAAATCAGGTACCGTCGCAGTTCTTCCAGGAGACGGAATTGGTCACGAGGTCACGGCGCAGGCCATTCGCGTTATCGACAAACTCAATTCAGATTTCTCTACTGGCCTGGAATGCACTACCGCGCCCGTCGGCGGAACCGCCTTTGACTTACATGGGCATCCCCTGCCACCAGAGACACTCGAACTTGCCCGCCAATCCGATGCTGTTCTGCTGGGCGCCGTTGGTGGTCCTCAATGGGAAAAGATCGCTCGCGAGCACCGCCCTGAACGGGCTCTGCTATCCTTAAGGAGTGAGCTTGAATTATTTTCCAACCTTCGCCCCGCGTTACTTTTCCCGGAATTGGCATCCGCATCCACGCTCAAGCCTGAAGTAGTCTCAGGTCTCGATATCATGATCGTTCGTGAATTGACGGGAGGTATCTACTTCGGCGAACCTCGAGCCATGACAACCGATGAAGACGGTAACCGGATTGGATACAACACCATGGTTTACCGTGAGTCGGAAATTCGCCGCATTGCTCACTCGGCCTTTCAAGTTGCTCAACAACGCGACCAACGTGTATGCAGTGTCGACAAGGCGAACGTGATGGAAGTCTCTGAACTGTGGAGAGAGATCGTGACTGACGTGAGCGGTGACTACCCGGAAGTTGAACTCTCCCACATGTACATTGACAACGCCTGCATGCAATTAGTGCGCGCTCCAAAACAGTTCGACGTTATTGTGACGACCAATCTCTTTGGAGACATCCTTTCCGATGCCGCTTCCATGTTAACCGGTTCGATTGGAATGCTCCCCTCCGCTTCGCTCGACGCAGACAAGAAAGGCATGTACGAACCGGTGCATGGCTCCGCACCCGACATCGCCGGGCAAAACCTAGCCAACCCACTGGCAACCATTTTATCGGTAGCCATGATGCTTAGAACAACGTTTGAAAACAGCATCGACGCCGAACGAATCGAGAACGCAGTCAAGAACGTCCTAGCCAACGGACTACGAACGGCAGACATTGCTCACGCGGGAGAGGACTACATCGGCACCTCAGAGATGGGGGATGCGGTGGTTGCTGAAATCAAATAGGCAATGACAGACAAAACCAATTCCCGTTGGTCATTTGTTTAAGAAAATCTCACTCTGCACCACCAATTTAATCAAATCCCGGACCCCACCGTTCGCGTTGGCAAGCTCCCGCACAATTCGATCGACCTCCCCCCGGTCCAACGGTTCCATTAATCTACCACTGGAATAGCTCATCAACTTCTCAGTAAGGCAACGGGTGACCTCGTCCTCGCGCGTCAACAGCATTTGCTTAAACTCAACAATATCTTCAAGCAATTCTCCATTCGCCATCGTCGCCGAGGTGTTGATTTGATCCTTGGACCTTGGATACTTATCTCGCCAACGTCCAATTTGATCGAAGTTTTCAAACGCAAACCCCATTGGATCAATTTTTCGATGGCAACCATTGCACGCTTCATGCTTGCGATGCAACAGCAACTGCTCACGAATCGTGGAGGCTTCCCGAGTATCTGTCGGGAGTGGCTCTACATCAGGCGGAGGAGGGGAGGGTGGCGAACCCAAAACGTTTTCCAATACCCATGCCCCACGCACAATCGGAGAAGTATCTACTCCATTCGCAGTCGCTGTCATGACACCCGGAAGGACAATAATCCCGCCCAGACGCGGATCGCTAATCTCAATTTTCCGCAGTGCACTTCCTCGAATGTCTTCGCGCCGGTAGATCCACTTCCCCAACACCTCATTCATGTAGACATATCGGGAATCAATCAACTGACTGACCGGAGCATTATTGGTTACCACATCTGAAAAATATCGAGAAACCTGTTCGATCATCAGTTGCTCGACATTCAAGTTTCGATAGAACTGCTCTGATGGTGGCATCTTCCCAAGCTTATCCAAACGCAACCACGCTGCTGTAAAGTTCTGGATAAATGATTCTGCCTTTTCATCAGCTAACATTCGGTCGACCTGCTGTGCCAAAACTTGGGGGTTATCCAGTATCCCCTTCTTTGCCAGTTCAAAAAGAGCGTCATCCGGCATCGACGACCATAGAAAGTAGCTTAAACGCGAAGCAATTTCATACGAATCCAGAGGCCCCGAATCTTCGCTGCGATATAAAAATTGAGGCGAACACAAAATAGCCAGATAGCCATCCTGCAAAGCACCAACCACTCCGTTCGCTCTCGACAGCGCACCGCCACCATCTCGCGAAGTCTGACCATTAAACGACAAGGAAGTTGGTGACACGCCAGGACCTGACCAACTCGCTCGAAAACGATTGGGAGAACCGAAGGCAAAATACTCAATACGGAGATCGTGCGTCCCTGTTTTTAATGACACACTCCCTTTTTTCGGTGTCGCTCCATGCAAACCATCATGCTCAACCACGATTTCGCTATTGATTAGAATCCTTGCGCCATCGTCCGACGCCATCTCAAATACATACTCGCCATTTTCGGGAACCTTTATTTTCCCTTCGCAAACGAGTCCAAAATAATCCTTCGCTTGAAACACATTCAAATCGACCATTCCACCCGGAAAGACTCCTTCCGAAACTGGGGTAAGGGACTCGAATTCAGGCAATTTGCTCCAGCGACCACGATATATTCGATATCGCAAATCCTCAGCCGTTCCACCTTGCTTCTTCTCAATAGCTTCTAAAACCAAACTGATATACGGTTCCATTTCCTCTTTTGAAACCGGACGCCGAAAAGCTCGCTCAGCAAATCGAAAAAGTAGTTTTCGAACCTCACCTTCCTCGCCCGAGCCATCTCCATAAAGCAATTGATGGCTCTTGGGAGGCCACGAATCGATCAACGGCTCCAAAGTCAAGCTATGAATCTTTACCCAAGGTCCCAGGTAATTCTGCAATAGTGCCGTTTCCATCTCCTTCGTTCTTTTGCGACGCACATTTTCGAATTCCGTTTTATCAGCAAACTGTGACTGCTTTGGAGGTTCAATAAATCTCTCCGGCAAATACTTTTTCACCAATCTCTCGGTCTGCAATTCCCGTGAAGTAGGACCATTTTGCCACGTTATCTGTGGCCCCCAGTCCCCATCAATCCACACTTCGCAAGAAAACTCGCGAATCCTACCATCAGCCGGAATTTCCCAACTGGAAACAGGAATCTGATTTCGGCCTTTGACCAGCTCGAGACTCAATCGAAAAGGTTCATTCTGCGGGGTTGGAACCAGTTCCCCCCACGGGTGATGCTGATTACCCGCTGAAATCTCGATTACCACTCGATAATGAGCTGAAACGCCTACTCGATCCAATTCGTCAATTCTCAATGATGTACCACGGAAAAGTGAATCAAATTGGGGGTTATTCTCAGCAGCGATCCGCTCCAGTTCTCCAGCACCTCGTTTATTGAGTGGAGCATTGATTCGCTTTTTTTGAACGTTTGGTTTTATTTCCAGATGGGTAGCCGCCGCAATCGATTCATCTGCGGCTCCATAAATTAAGTTCAGCAAAAAGTCCGACATTACCAGCTTCTCGCCGATATTGGCGGAGCCATCCGCACCTTCATCCGCGGGAAAAAAGCGAACCGGATCGTCAGCCGTATGCTCGACTCGGCCGTTACCGTTGTTATCGTAAAGCCGCGTATCCGCTATTCCCGGGCGGTACATCAGCCCATCGAGAAATAACAAATCACGAAACGTATTCCGTAATTCATGGCGGTTAAGCCTGCGTAAAACAGTTTGCCCCTGCGTGCTACGGCGGGCCGTATAGGCTGACTGAAGCTTCATCGTTAGCCGCTCGATAAATTGCGATGTCGCTTCGCGAGATGGCTGCGGGCTATCGGCCGGGGGCATTTCACCAAGGTTTAATTGATCCAGAATTTCCTGCCAGACAACGAGCGTTTCTAATTTCGAAAAATCATTCCCGAGATCATCAAATCGTTGGTCATTTTCCTGACGCTGCGCACCATGACAGGCAAGACAATGCTTATTTAAAAACCCCTGTAATTCATCTGCCGTTGTGACGAATGAGCTGAAACCGCAAATTAAGATTGCAACTGGAACAATTAGAA
>WTFU01000159.1 GCA_011523945.1 Mariniblastus sp.
TTCGTAACCTTCTAGATTTAGCATCGCAAATCGAGACGCATTCCACAGCTTATTCACAAAATTCCGCGCTGTCTCAAAACGCTCACTAATAACCGCTCCTTTTTCCAGGCGTTTATCTTCTTCCGACTCGGCCCATTGGGTAGAAAATTCCTTTTTACAAACGGGACACGAAACTTTCGGAAGGATTCGATTCTTTTTCGTCTGGTCAAATGAATGCTGGCAATATGGGCATTCAAACTGTACCGGTAAACGCACGTCTTGCGTCTCAGTGCAAAGGTGAGCCATCCCAAACCTCAAAGCATCGGCTCCGAATTTTGCAATCACATCTAGCGGATCAATTCCATTCCCTTTTGACTTGGACATCGTTTCGCCAAATCCATCTTGAATTTTTGGGTGGATATAAACCTTATCAAATGGTACTTCGCCGCAATTATTCAAACCCATCAATACCATTCTCGCGACCCACAATGAAATGATGTCACGACTGGTAATTAGCGTACTGGTCGGATAAAAGCAGGCCAATTCCGGAGTCGGTTCCGGCCAACCTAGCGTGGAATGCGGCCAAAGCGCAGAACTAAACCAAGTATCTAAAACATCCTCTTCCCGGTTTAG
The DNA here is from genome assembly GCA_011523945.1 of Mariniblastus sp. Lineage (GTDB taxonomy): Bacteria > Planctomycetota > Planctomycetia > Pirellulales > Pirellulaceae > Mariniblastus. The sequence goes on from WTFU01000159.1 coordinate 613, forward strand.
TCCCAGTCCTTCCAAAGCACTTTCAAATTCTTGACAGCCGGACTGCACGCACACGTGAACCGAAGCAAAGGGAAGCTCTAGTTTTGCCCTCTTATCTGCATCCGTTTCTTCGCACGACTCTAACTGAATCGCTGCGACCGTTTCATCAAAACCGGAAAGCGATTGAATTGCCTCGACTAAGGGTTGCACCTCAGCTTCGGAATCACAGGCTTTGGTCCATACGGGTATCTGATGCCCCCACCATAACTGCCGTGATACCGGCCAGTCACGTTTCTCGCCAAGCCAGTCAAGGTAACCACGCTCGTAACGCTTGGGCGTAATCGAAACCTGACCATCGACCACCGCATCGATCGCTGATTGAGAAAGCTCGTTCATTGCGACGAACCACTGGTCGGCTAAATACGGCTCGATCGGCGTTTTACTTCGGTCGGACTGAGGTAACTCAATCTCACGATCCTCGACCTTCTCAAGGAACTGAAGTGCATCTAAATCTTCCACAACCTTTTTTCGAGCCTGTTTCATCGTAAGTCCGGAATAGTCCCCGGTTTCGATGTTAAGCGTTCCGTCTCGATTCATGATATTGATCATGGGGAGATCACATCGTTTCGCCACCTCGTAATCATTGGGGTCGTGAGCCGGTGTAATTTTTACACACCCCGCCCCAAGCTCCGGCTTTGCCCAAACATCACAAACCAGTGGAATTTCTCGATTCATCAACGGCAACATTAATTTCCGGCCGTCAGATGCCATGTCACGCAATTGCTCTAACTTGGGTAACATGACCTCTCGTCGGGCAGCCAATGCTTCCAGTTGCCCCTCGACGCTGGCCTTTTCCGAATCAGAACTCTTTTTTAGCTTCTCTCGCAATTCCGAGGCGACGCGGTCGAGAGCTCTATCCGGTTCTGGATGAACAGCCACAGCAGTATCACCTAACATTGTTTCTGGGCGAGTGGTGGCGACAATAACGTATTCCGGTTCGCCGGGCTTTGGATCAATAACGGGGTATCTAAAATGCCAAAATTGCCCCTTAACCGTTTTTGAGAAGACCTCGTCGTCACTCACCGTGGTTTGCAAATAGGTGTCCCAATTTACTAATCGCTTCCCACGATAAATTAACGATTTCTGAAATAGATCAAAAAACGTGTGCCGAACGGCGCGTGCACAAACTTCGTCCAACGTAAAACGGGTTCGTTTCCAGTCACAACTTGACCCGATCTGCTTTAGTTGGCCAAGGATCCGTTCTTCATACTGCTCTTTCCAATTCCAAATGCGATCGACCAGTGCCTTGCGACCCAAATCGTGGCGTGTTTTCCCCTCGTCTTCTTTTAACCGACGCTCCACTACAGCCTGAGTGGCAATTCCTGCATGATCAGTCCCGGGCATCCAGAGTGTGTTGTACCCTTGCATCCGCTTCATGCGAATCAGAGTATCTTGAAGTGTGTTGTTTAGCGCATGCCCCAGATGCAACGCCCCAGTGACGTTAGGCGGTGGAATCACAACCGTGTAAGGCGGTTTTTCGGATTTTGGATCACCCTCAAAATAGCCTCCCGATTCCCACATTTGGAAAATTCGGTTTTGTGCTTCTGCAAAATCAAATCGGCTTGGTATATCGTTTGGATTGAAAGTAGTCATCCGTTTAGGATCCTGGTTCAAATTTGGTAGCTTAGGCTTGCAAGGAAGCGAAAATAGCGAGTGTGGTAGCCCAAGTTTATAGGCAAATTCGCTAAATTCCCCAACCGGTTTCCGCGTCGAATTTCTCTAAAAACATGGGATTTCACGACAACGTCGAGAGTCAGGTCGTTTTTCAGACCCGTTTTCCTTCATTCATTGAAGGGCGACCGTATTTTGCCCAATATCAACACCTGAAGACAACATTCTCGAAAAATGCAGTACCCCCTCACTTCTTGATTCACTATTGAAAATCACCGATGATTACCCCTGTGGAAGCCATGTAGGGCAAGCCCGTTACCTTTCCCAAACCAATTTGAGTTGGATATGCCGAAATGGTGCACAGCAACGGTCGTCGACAAAAGAACATGGACCGAAGGGTTGTTTACTTTGCGGGTTGCGACCGAGGAAGTACAACCATTTCTCACGGGACAATTTCTCCATCTTGGCCTCTACCCGAAAGGGCACGAAGGGGACGACTCTAAAATTATTAATCGTCCCTACTCGGTCGCTTCCCCCCACGGTCAAGAACTCGAATTCTTTATTGTCCTTGTTGAAGATGGGGAGCTAACACCTCATCTCTGGACGCTGGAAAACGGGGATGAGATTTTGATCGGGCAAAAAGCTGCAGGTAGCTTTACCCTGAAAAAGAGCCCGCCTTCTGAAGTCTTATGGCTCGTAGCAACCGGCACCGGGCTCGCGCCCTACATCGCGATGCTCCGTACAAGCGAACCCTGGGAGAAATTTGAAAAAATTTGTGTGATTCACGGAGTGCGGCATTATTCTGATTTAGCTTACACAGAAGAACTTCGAGCTTTGGAGCTGCAGCATCCCGGCAAATTCCGAGTCATTCAGTCGTTGACGCGCGAAGAGGTAAATGGCACCCTGAATGGCCGAATTCCCGGTTTGTTTGAAAACGGAGAAATCGAGTCGGCGAGTGGCTTCCAATGTCGCCCCGACAACTCAACCGTTATGCTGTGTGGCAATCCGGCAATGCTTGACACCATGGAAGAAATTCTCGGAAAACGGGAAATGAAGCGCCATCGAAGTAAGTCGCCTGGACAAATCGTACTCGAAAGATATTGGTAACAATTACCCTGCAAGTTCTCCCGCCGAATTCCCCACAACGTCTTTCTTGAATCCAACAAAGACGATAAAATTAAGGTTGATCGGCTGACCGATTAAGTCATTGGTGCTCAAGCCTTAAACTAATAAATAATTTACCCCATACCATTTTTCGCTTTAGGATTCTCCGTGTCATTGCTATCTGGATACGAACACATCGTTCGCGAAAACGAACCATTGGCTCCCTTTACACGGTTTAAGATCGGCGGCCCCGCTGAATACTTTGCAGAACCGACGAACGAAGATGAACTAATTGGACTGGTGAAACAGTTCTCCGAAGCGGGTCAGCCCATCCGCCTAATTGGCAGTGGTACCAACCTCCTAATTAACGACTCTGGGGTCAAAGGCTTGGTAATTCATCTAGCAGCCCCAGATTTTTGCACAATTGCAGTCAACGAAAATCGCATCACAGTCGGTGGTGGGACGCGACTCTCCCACTTTGTTGCGACCGCGGTTCGTGAGGGTATGGCCGGTCCCGAACAATTGGTAGGCCTACCTGGCACTATTGGCGGCGCACTTCACAACAACACAGATGCTCACGGCGTAGACATTGGGACTTGGGTTGAATCTGCTGAGGTTCTGACACGTGCGGGTGAACGCATCACGCGCGAAAAAGATTCTCTCTCCTTCTCCTACCGACAGAGTAGCCTTAGTGAGTTGGTTATCTTGAAAGCGGAATTCGTATTTGAAAAAGAGCCCTCAGAAAATCTCACCAAAGCAATGCAGAAACTTTGGATTGTGCGGCGCTCGCAGCAACCTAGCTCGGAACTACAAGCAGGCTATATGTTCAAGGATCTTGGTGGGGAACAGGCGGGAGACTTAATTGAACGGGCTGGCCTCAAGGGAACGCGAGCCGGCAAAGTGGAACTGCTGGATACTGACCCCAATTTCTTTGTCGCGGAACCGGGCGCAACCAGCGAAGAGGTTCTCAGCCTGCTTAAAACGGTTCAGACTCAAGTCTCTCAACGACTAGAGCAAAATTTAGAGCCTGCCATTCAAATTTGGTAGCGAATTTGCTGACATCGCCGGTTCTATGACTTTTTGCGATCTATTCAAAGTTTTAACGCTAAATACTCGATTTTTACAGAAGATCCATCCTTCACGCGATGAAGCTTCATTTTCGGGAGAGCGTTATGCCAAAACACAACAAGGACATTCTCGATAGAATTTTGGCGGGGATCTCAATCCGCGGCACGCTCGTTCACCCAACGACGTTGTTCGTCTTTGCCACCTCTATTTTAATTGGCAGTGCAA
>WTFU01000015.1 GCA_011523945.1 Mariniblastus sp.
AGGCCAGCGGCATATTGACCTGAGTCGTTTGGGCACCGGGGACGCTGTTCAGCGGTGCCTGATTGACCCCTGCGCTGTTCTGATTACTGTCACCATAGAGCCGGACCATGGCGATTTCGTCCCCAGATCTTCCGGCAATCAGGATCTTGCCATCGGGTAGCGTGGCAATGGCGTAGCCATAATCATCCAGGTCTCCAAAGGGGATATGTAGCTTGCCATCGTTATCAAAGGTATCGTCCAGTACGCCGTCGTAAGACATGCGGACGACGGTCAGGTCCCAGTTCTGGCCATTGTAGGCGTGACCTGAGATAAGGATCTTTCCATCGGGTTGCAGGGTTGCTTTATAGCCTTGGTCGGCATCATTAAGCACACCAAAAGTTACCGTACCGTCAGTACCAAAACTGGTATCCAGTGCTCCGTCAGCGTGATGCCGTGAAATCGCCAACTGCTGATTCGCGCCGACGCCGTCATATCCAACGATCAAAATCTTGCCATCGGGAAGCTCGATGGCGTCATGAACAACCTCTTGGTTCTGCGGGAATTGTGCATAATATTGATTCTCGTAAGCAGCGCCTTCACTAATCCGATAGATATTGAATGCGGTCTGAGCGTTGGATCTACCCACCATAAGAATGTCACCATCGTCACGAACAAACAACGCTCGTCCTAGGTCGTATTGGCTGCTACCCCCAGAGTTGAAGAGCCGATTCCCAAAATCGGGATCGACGGAACCATCTTGCAAATAGCGGGTAATTCGGTAGTAATTCTGTTGGTTAACATCACCAAAGACAAGCAACTTGCCATCGGCCTGGAATGCCAAGTCATATATTTTATTAACATAGCCATTTTCGATACTACCATCGGTTCCAAAGGTCGCATCTAAAATACCATCCGCTGAGTAGCGGGCAATGTAACGGTCGCCCACAACAACAATTCGGCCTGCCTTGTCAAACTTGAACGTCAACGCATGGCGGCCATCACCAAAATTTGTCTCGGTCACGCCCCCCGTACCAAAACTGGTATCAAGCGTCAGATCGGCGTTGAAACGGATCAGTCCGTAATGATTGTTAACTGCCCCGACCGCCAGAATCTTGCCGCTATCCAGGACCTGCATCTCATTGATAAAATCGATCCCTTCACTAACCGAAAGGGTCTGCATCCCATCGGTGTCAAAGGAGGTATCCAAGGCGCCCGGGAAGGTCGTCCAAGTTGGACTATCTTCAAAATCAGGAACCGCGGTCACTTCGATCGGAATCACATCGGTATCTTCCTGCGGACCACCGGTTCCAAAGTAACCTTGGTCGTTGGTGGTGATTGTCAGCGACGCATCACTGCCCACGTAGTCGGCCTCGGGCTGGAAGGAAATCCAGGAGAGTGCCTGGTTGATATCGGTCAGCTTGCCGGTGAAGGTCATCGTGACATCTTCAAAGCCGTCGCCCACGCTGTAGGTTAACCCCCCGTTGGGATCTGAATCCAATAACGTGATCGTGCCATGGGTGGCCGTCAGCGTCACTTCGACCGGGTTCAAACCCGCATCCGGATCGCTCGTGCTGATTAAGTTATCGCGATAGTCGGTGAAGGCCAGCGGCATATTGACCTGAGTCGTTTGGGCACCGGGGACGCTGTTCAGCGGAGGGTCATTGGCCAATAGCAGGCGAGGCTCACAAGCGTCATAAGTCAAGGTTTGAGAACGCTGTGAACGTTTATTTCGGTTGTTGAAAACCGATTCGCAGGATTTGGAGAAAAATTTACGTCGCTTTAAGAAATTTGGCTTTGGAATCATGATGTTGAAAGCGGCACTAAAGAAAAGAAAGGGAGCAACCACTAATAAATGCGGTTTAGAGTTTCAGTTTGTCTCAAAAATCTCGTAGTTTTGTGTAGCGGTTAAAACTAAGTGTTTACTGATTAGCTGACGAAGATTAGAGCAAATCGCCTTAAAACTAAAAGAATGGCTGTCGATAACCCGTAAAATCTCAAACAATTCCATTCCCCATGCCAACAGTTTTATCGTTCAAAAGATCACATAACGGATTCGAATACTCAAAAGAACGATTGACGTTGGAACAGGTTTGCAATGGTATTAATTATGGGGACGCCAACCAATTTCTCCGGCAAGTCCATTGCTACGTTTTTCAGGTTGGAGAGCAAAGTGGGTAAGCTCGACGTTTGAATTTTTGCTGTCTCAGATTCGCGCCATGTGCAAATGCCTTGATCTCGCCATAGGCTCCTTCGTGCTAACTCGTCGTGTGGCCTTTTACACGAGTCAGAAAAGGCACAGGAAACGTTTAAACATCCAGCGGGAACTTAATTAATCCAAGCCCGTCTGTTAAAAAAAGAAAGGCGGAGGCAACGAAATTGCCTCCGCTTCACTTACAACTCAATTCTATTCTTAAGAATCCCAGTCTCCCGACAAACTAAGCTCGTAATCGAAAGGACTTAAATAGACGACACTGTCATCTCCGCCATTCAAACTATTGGCAAATACCTCATCGAACGATCGCACATCAAAGTATTCCCCATTGCCATACTTGAGCTTAGCACCTTCCGTCCGAACAAGCAGTTCATCGTCGGCCGTTGAATCTTCGAGAATAGCTCGATCGCTACCGCTCAACGAATACGCTTCATTGTAATTGAACCCTTCGGTTCGATTATTAAAACCCGCCCCGGAGAACGTAACGTTTAGGCCACTGTTCGAATAAACATCGTTGCCTGTTGAGTCAAAAAGTCTTGCTCGATCTAATCCCTCACGAGAATATCCGTAGGTTAGAGGGAAATTTTCGGCAGTATTGATAACCAGTTGATCTCCGTTAACGTTCCGCATAACAGCACGGTCAGCATCGGCGCGATACAAGTCATCGAACACGGTGTCGTACATATGAGCAACATCATTACCGCCACTGGAGAATCCAAAACTTCTTAGAAAACCGAAGCCTCGATTATGATAACCCGACCCGATCATTTCTGAATTTACCGATTCAGAAATGTAAGCATCGTCTCCCGTTGAATCGTAAAACTTAGCAATATCACTTCCACCCTGTGAATATCCGTCGACTTGATCAAATCCTAGGGCCCAAATAAACATTTGATCTCCAACCATGCCACTCCGTGTCGGTGAGCTGGAAAAAATTTCATGTCCTTCCGAGTCATAAATCTTCGCTGTGTCCAGCCCCGAAGTAGCTTCGGCATAGACTCTGGCGAATCCATAGCTCTGATACGACGGGGTTAGCTCGCCACCGTAGAACATTTGAGACTCGGTTGGCGTTCCGATGTAACGATCATCCCCAGTGGAGTCGAAGAGCAAGGCCTGATCCATTCCACCTTCGTTTGAATAGGCCGTGGTGCTGTCGAACGAAGATACCCAAGTGAATGCTTCGGGCTGAGTTAAGCTTGCCCGGTCAGAAAAGGCGACCAGCACATCATCTCCTGATGAATCATAGAAAATTGCTTCGTCGTTTCCATTGGTGGCGGATGCAAACACCCTCTCGTAATTGTAGAGGTGGCTAACACGGTCGGCTTGCTGCATCGTACTGGTATGCCCCCACGCGGTAAACACATCCGAACCATCGGAATCGTAGACAATTCCAATGTCCCCGCTCTGGCCGGAAGAGTAGGCAGAATTTACCTCAAAACCAATGGCAGTATTTCTGTATGCTGTTCCGGAAACGATCATTCGATCACTCCACGAAATCACTTGATCCGCGCCCTCGGAGTCGTACATCATTGCCGAGTCGGCACCACCAGAACTGAGTCCGTAAACACCCTTAAATCCGCTGACATTGGCGGTCATCGAACCGGCATTCATCACTGCACCATCCGGAGTTGATTCAAAGACGTCATCGCCGTTTGAATCTCTCAAAAATGCGTAATCATTTCCCGTGCTTGCGAATGCATGGATGACGGGAACGTCGCGAGCAACTGCTTCGTAATTCGCACTGTTCATGATTGCAAGGCCTGGGCTCGAATTAAACGTGTCGGAACCTGCTGAATCAAAGAAGTTTGCAACGTCCGCTCCCCCTTTGCCTTTAAAGACGACATTGTTGATTCGTCTCGCCTCAAGATTAAATCCATCGGCTAATATTCGAGTGTTAGAGACTCGGAAATCGACGACCTCATCGTTCGTAGAGCCTCCGATCCAAATGGAGTCATAATCGAATGAACCATCGAAAACGAAACTTGAATAATGTTGAGCATTAAAGTAATACTCAACGTCCTTAACAACTACGCGATGGCTATCGCCAGCAGCAAACACAAAACGGTCGTAATCAATCGTTCCAAAAACATCAACCTCGTCATTATTGACCGAAATTAGATTTGAGATTCTCAGATCGGTACTCGAATTGGTGCCAATAATTCGGAAGAAATATAGCTCGCCTTCCATCACTGAATGGTCAATCCGCATCCCGGCGGAGGTTGCAGAACCAGTGGAAACGAGTTGTTTATTACTGTCCATCAATTCAATCGCGATGGCCCCATTCGCAATGTCAAAATTAGCTTCGAATGTCAGCGTGCCATCTCGATGGGCAATTCCTTTGTACCACTTCTCTGCGTTCACGTTTGAATTCGCGAGGAGATGGTAGTCAACACGTCCAAGATCCTCGATTCCACTACCAACGGTCACTCGGAATGAACG
>WTFU01000049.1 GCA_011523945.1 Mariniblastus sp.
ATTTTGTAATCCGAGTGATTCGCACACCGCTACGAACAACTGGAAAATATAACGCCAGCTATCCATCTGATGATAAGGCAGAAAATGACGAGTATTTGTCGCCCGACGAACCCCGCGGGACATTTTTTCAGCAATTGATTTCCCTGCCTGGAAGACTGGTATTCTCACCGCTAAGCCTTCTCAGTTTATTCTATGTCTCGTGGTTGCATACCGATGAATTGGATCACGATCTCAGCAAGAAAGAGCGAGCCAGCAAACTTTTCGGCCGCATGTTCATTTTGCTGATCTTGATTCTGCTTTTTCCATTTCGGCTGGTCTTCGCGGTGCTCTCTGTCCTAGCAGGCTTCTTTGATGGCCGGAAAACAGAGGCTCTATTCATACTCCCTTCGTTTTTAATGGTATCCCTTTTTAGCTACGTCATTTTTTACCAGTTTACTCGGACGGACCGCATTCAAGAGAGGTATCAATTTTACGCCGTCGAAGCAATGAAAGATAATGATTTTGATCGTGCCAAGACTTTCCTCGAACGACTCAAATTGATGAAAGAGTTCGAACCCGATGAGCAGTATCAGTGGGCGACTATTTTAAATCAAACAGGTGAGCGAGGCCGAGCGGAACAAATCATCAATTCGCTCGCTCCGGAGAACTCCGTTGGGTTTCCGCCAGCACATACTCTTAAAGCTCTTTCTCTAGCACGGAAGATTAACACCAAAGAAGGAAGAGAAAAGCTCACCTCCCTTCGCTGGCATCTGCAGAACGCGGATGGTAATACAGAGCAATTGACACAGGCATGGATAAATTACTACTTAGCCGTTGAGGAATGGGATTCAGCGGCTGAAAAGTTAGAGATTGCCGCACAAAATAATCCACTCCTTTTTGAGTCGCTCTATCGCCTCTATCTCGCTCAAGGGAAAAAAGCTGAAAGCGAATTTGCGCTTAAAAAAGCCGATAAAGCGTTTCAAGAATATTTGAAAGAAAATCCTGTAAACGCGAAGGCAAGAATTGGCTGGGCGTGGGTAGCCACCAACATGAAAGATTTCGCGAAAGCGGAAGGGATTTTATTACAAGGAAAAAGGATTAATAACGACGCCTCGATTAATCGAGCGCTTTCCGATTTTTACATCCTCCAGCAAATCCGAGCTCAACAAGACGGGGCTGATCTGAGCCAGCAACTTCAGTTTTTGAATCAGGCACAGAAAGCAGACCCGAGCTATGCCAAGGTTTACTCCAGCATGATGGAAATCTTCGTTCGGGGAGGAAGGGACGAGGAAAGTCGCGCAGAAATTCGAAAAAATTTGCAACAGATAGTTGCCAGTGAACGATCTTCACCGATGGCTCACTTCGCGTTAAGCAATATCATCTTCCAAGATGGTGATCAGAAAACGGCAATTTTTCACTTGGAACAAGCCTACGAAATGGACAGTTCACTCATCTCGGTCATGAACAACCTTGCATGGATGCTGGCTCACTCCGAACCACCAGATCTTGATCGAGCTTTAGAATTATCGGCGGCTGCGGTGAAACGCGTTCCCAACGATACTCGATGCCGAGACACACTGGGGACAGTTTTAATGAAACTTGGGCGCAACAAAGAAGCGATTCGTCATTTAGAAATTGCACTCTCAGGTGCATCCGACAAACGGGCAGTCCATCAAAAACTATCTACCGCTTATAAATCTCTGGGCATGGATGAACTCTCGCAAATCCACGAAAAAGCCTCACTGGCTCCAAAGTAATCAGCGCTTTGCGACTTCTCTCTGTTTAATTGCCTGCCCTTTAACATTTCCTCTTGTTTTCCCATTTCGGAAATTGACTGACGAAAAACTGTTAATAAATTCATCACCGGCAAAACAGCAAATGTTCGTTTTAACATCCAAGGGATGCGATTAATCCGAACAAGGCTGTTATAATCTGGCCAAACAAATACTCATTTCAAGATCTTTCGATTGCGTTTCACTCTAGAAAGGAATCCTCCGTTGTGCGATTCGAAAACCTACCTTGTCACTGGCTGCGCGGGATTTATTGCCTCCAGGGTAACACAACATCTTTTGAATGACGGACACAGTGTTGTTGGAATCGACAACTTAAACGACTATTACGACGTCTCACTAAAAAACCACCGTATCGATCAATTAGAATCTCCAAATTTTCACTTCTCCATCTTAGATCTCGAAGACGCTGCCCTTTTAAACGCTCTGTTCGAAAAATATAAATTTGACGCCGTGATCAACCTCGCCGCACGGGCCGGGGTTCGCTACAGCATGATCAATCCCTCGGTCTACATGACAACCAATGCGATGGGCAGCCTCAACCTGCTAGAAGCGATGCGAAACAACGGAGTCCTTAAATATGTACTTGCCTCCACTTCCTCACTGTACGCCGGTCAGGAAATGCCATTTGTGGAAACTCTACCGGTAAACACACCGCTTTCTTCGTATGCAGCGTCGAAAAAAGCGGCGGAGGTTTTGGCGTACTCTCACCACCATCTTTATGACCTTGATATTTCCATCTGTAGATACTTTACGGTTTACGGTCCCGCGGGCAGGCCCGACATGTCTTACTTCCGATTCATTCAATGGATTGACCAAGGACGCCCGCTTGAGATCTTTGGAGATGGAACCCAGTCACGTGACTTCACCTACGTTGATGATATCGCATCGGGCACGATTGCCGCGTTGAAGCCATTGGGTTACGAGATCTTCAACCTTGGAGGCGGCAAGCAACCAACAACGCTTCTCCTAATGATTGAAAAACTTGAAAAGTTGTTGGGCAAAAAAGCTAAGTTGGAATTTAAGCCGTTTCATATCGCCGATGTCAAATCAACTTATGCCGACATCAGCAAAGCAAAATCATTGCTGGATTGGGAGCCTACCATTTCGCTTGATGAAGGACTCGAGCAATGCGTAAAGTGGTATCGCGATAACCAACCATGGGCGGGATCGATCGAACTTCCATAATTCAGTCGACGGATCCATAGTACCTCAGAGTCTCTTGAAAACTGTCTATCGGTAAAGAAAGGTATTGTGGATAAGCCGTATCCGATGCGTGATTAAATGGCGGTATACTAATCAGATGTCAGTTTTTTGAGGCCGTTCAACGCTTCGGTGCATACAGACTCTGCCGATTGATTAATATCAACGCTAACAACACCCGACTCGCCAACAGGAGACTGGAGATCTTCGAACTGGCTTGTTAGCAGCTTGGACGGCATAAAATGTCCCTCGCGGTTTTCTAATCGCGTTTCGATCAGTTGCTGGCTTCCATTTAGAAAAATAAAAAACACTGGCACAGCGATTGACCGCAGTTGATCACGATAGCTCTGTTTCAAAGCAGAGCAGGCGACGATCAGGGAATCTCCATTCGCGACTGCGATTTCAGCTCGACGCACTATTGCAGCAAGCCACGGCCGCCGAGCGGAATCATCGAGTTGTTCACCTCCCTTCATTCGAGCAATATTGCTTGGGGGATGAAGATCATCTCCGTCGATAAATTCAAAGCCAGTCGTATTGCCCAACCACTTTCCGACAAGCGACTTCCCACTTCCCGAAACGCCCATCACTACAACCAGGTAAGCCAAAACATACTCCGTAAATTAGGAGGAATAGGGAGTTCGCATGTCGCTATTTTCCCCATTTAGCCAAACTAATCAACTCGCATTCCTCGTAGGTTGATCTATTACTGCCCAGACTAAATTCGATGGATTCTGAATCTACGTCGTACACAAAAGGTTGCTAATTACACCGCCTTTGTTTGGTATTCCGAAAAGCAATTTAAAATCACCGCAATTTAAAACCGCCACCAGTTGCCTTGTAAGATTTGCCAGAACCTGTCAAAAATAGGTTCGGTGATGCCTCCCCAGATAATCGGAAACACTTAATGCCCATCCTCGGAAAAGAAAATGATATCTACCCCAGCGACCTACTGGTTAACGATGATTATTTAACGAGTGATGAACGACAGTGGTGGTGCATCTATACGCTTTCTCGGCGAGAGAAAGATTTGATGAGAAAACTTGCGGCACTGAAAATAGCCCATTACAGTCCCGTGATTCCGAAGCGCTACCGATCGCCCAATGGCCGGCTGCGTACCTCTTACGTTCCTCTCTTTCCCAATTATGTTTTCATGTTTGGTACTGAAGAGGATCGGTATGAAGCAATGACCACCAACTGCATTTCGAAGTGCAGCCCCATCAAAGACCGAGAGCAACTCGTTCGCGATTTAAGACAAATTCATTATGTCATTGATTCGGGGGTCGCCCTCACCCCTGAAGCGAAGCTGGAACCTGGAAACAAAGTACGCGTCAAAACAGGTCCCTTTGCCAAATACGAGGGCACCGTCATTCGCAGAGAAGGCAAAACTCGCCTACTTCTTTCCATCCAATTCATTGAACAGTGCGTTTCAATGGAAATGGACGAAGGGCTCTTAGAGCCCGTATAAGCCCTCTTCGACCCAAGCTTCGCATTCGCCCAAATCGTTCTCAGGACCGCTTAGATAGCGATGTCGTGATATGTGAACGCATGGCATTCTCGATAGTATATTTTCAACCGGCATAATCGGTATTAAGAGATCGTTTTCTCGACTTAGGCGCTCGTTGAACATGTCAGCTTTTTCTATCTGAGGTTAAGGTAGAGATTGGCGAAAGGCTCGTTTCTATTGTCGAATTAACGGGCAGCGCTTTGCTTCTCTTGACTTTTCATCTTCGGTGTCACCGACCGGGACGGAGTCCGCGCCGTCAGCTCAAATTACCGTCACCCCAACTGATATCCCGCACTCGATTATTTACCCCCCAACGTGAAAAAGATACTCATTACTGGAGGTGCTGGATTCATCGGTTCCAACTTGATTCGCCATCTTCACGAGACGACCGACTATCAAATAATCAATCTCGATAAACTTACCTACGCGAGCAAATTAGATTCTCTTAACGAGATAAAGAATAGCTCTCGCTATCAGTTCTTAAAGATTGATATCTCGGAAGCTCAGCAATTAAAGAAAGCGTTCGAGCTTTCGCCAGATGCCGTCATACACCTCGCTTCTGAAACTCATGTCGATCGCTCAATTGATGATGCCGGAGATTTCATCAAAACAAATATCGTTGGAACGTATAACCTATTGCAACAGTCGCGCCAGCTCTACCAATCACTTAGCGGCGCGCGAAAAAGCAAATTTCGATTTTTTCACGTATCCTCTGACGAAGTTTATGGCTCACTTCAATCAAACGATCCACCGTTTACCGAATCTACCCCTTACAATCCAAATTCCCCATACTCTGCCAGCAAAGCCTCCGCAGACCATTTGGTAAGGGCTTGGCACGCGACCTATCAATTACCCATTTTGATTTCGCACAGCGCAAACAACTATGGGCCTTACCAACATCAAGAAAAATTCATCCCCAAAATAATTACGAATGCCCTGCAACTCACGCACATCCCAATCTATGGAGACGGGACTAATATTCGCGATTGGATTCACGTTGCCGACCATGTCTCAGCAACAATGACGATTTTAAAGAAGGGTCGACCGGGCGAAACCTATAATATTGGTGCTAGTTTCGAACAAACCAATATGGAAATCGCTTTGCAAGTATGTCGCATATTAGATGAGCTTTATCCTATCGCCGAACACCCTCTGCAGGCCTCAAGATCATTCAGGGATGGCGATCGTTTGAGATCATACGAAGAATTAATTCAGTTGGTTGAAGATCGGCCAGGCCATGATTTTCGGTACGCTAATGACAGCTCAAAATTACACAACGAACTAGGCTGGAAACCACAATTCACCAGCTTCACATCCCTTAGAGAAACAGTGAAATGGTACATTGAGCATCTTAGCGGCAGCGATCAATAAGTGCATTTATTTTGTGGCTCGACTGCTATCAATGAGCCGATGCACTCCATTCCGTTGTACAAATTGGCTATGATATCCGTCGACGCGTTTCAACCTGTAAATTAAAAACTCAGCCCATCTCATTTTGAATTCTCAATTCCAATTCGAATCTTTACGAAGCCAGCGCATTTACGTGGCTGGTCATCGTGGAATGGTTGGCAAGGCGTTGCTGCGTGCTCTTGATTCTAACGGTGTCAAAGACGTAATTTGTAAAACCAGAAATGAACTCGATTTATGCGATCAACGGGCAGTCAATAATTTTTTTCAATCCGAACGCCCGGACTGCGTCCTGTTTGCTGCAGCAAAAGTTGGCGGAATTCACTCCAACAACACTTACCCCGCCGAGTTTATTTACCATAACCTTTCAATGGCAACCAATGCGATTCACGCTGCATTCGAAAACAAGGTCCCCCGGTTCCTTTTTCTTGGAAGCACCTGCATCTATCCGCGGATGGCTCCTCAGCCAATGCCGGAAACCTGTTTGCTTAGCGGCCCTCTTGAAAAGACAAATGAAGCTTATGCGATTGCGAAAATCGCCGGTTTAAAGATGTGCGAGTTTTATCGGAAACAATACGGCGTGTTATATCATTCCGCGATGCCAACCAATCTCTACGGTCCGGGCGACAACTACCACCCAGAAAACTCTCACGTACTGCCAGCACTGATCCGTCGATTCCATGAAGCCAAGCAGGACAATTCCTCTGAAGTTGTGATCTGGGGAACTGGCTCGCCTCGGCGCGAGTTTCTTCACGTCGATGATCTCGCCAGTGGTGTCCTTCACCTATGCACACTCTCCAACCCGCCTGATTTAGTCAATATCGGAACGGGAAACGACGTCACGATTCTCGAATTAGCAACCCAAATCGCAGACGTAGTGGGTTATCAAGGCGAAATCAAAACAGACCCCCAACGTCCTGACGGAACGCCTGTTAAACGCACAGACATGAATTTAATGCACTCGACTGGTTGGAATTCGAAAATTTCTCTGCAGGAAGGTCTGAAAATGACTTACGACCATTTTCTGCAAGAGGCTCAAGATGGTAAACTGCGAGCGGTTTGATCTGGTCGTGTTCGTATTTGCAGAATGCCATCAGTTTCAAAACGGCACTCCGAACCACCTAAATTTTATCTAAGCTCAAGACTAAATGACGAAAAAAGCACTGATCACCGGAATCACAGGACAAGACGGATCCTATCTCGCAGAACTTTTGCTAGAGAAGGGATATGAAGTCCATGGAATTGTTCGCCGCAGCAGCAGCTTTAACACCGATCGTATCGATCATATTTACCGGGATCCTCACGAAACCGATGCTAAATTATTCCTGCATTACGGTGATTTGACCGACGGTCAAAATCTCACCAACCTCGTCCTTGATGTTAAGCCGGACGAAATTTACAACCTCGGTGCCCAAAGCCACGTTCGCGTTTCTTTTGACTCTCCAGCTTACACCGTTCAAGTGGTAGGAATTGGAGCACTCAACGTTCTCGAGGCCGCACGCCAGCTCAACAAAACACACCTAACGAAGGTTTACCAAGCGTCTTCTTCGGAAATGTATGGAGACGTCATTGAAACACCGCAAACCGAATCGACTCCTTTCCAGCCACAGAGTCCCTACGCCTGTGCAAAAGTGTACGCATTCCACCAAACCGTCAACTACCGACATGCCTACGATTTATTTGCTGTCAACGGAATTCTCTTCAACCATGAGTCGCCGCGCCGTGGCGAGACTTTTGTAACTCGTAAAATTACACGAGCCGCCACTCGCATCAAACTCGGCCTACAAAATAAACTCTTTCTTGGTAACCTCGATGCAAAACGCGATTGGGGTTATGCCAAGGATTATGTTGAAGGTATGTGGCGCATGCTGCAGCACTCCGAGCCGGATGATTTTGTGTTAGCGACAGGTGAAACTCAGACCATCCGTCAGTTCCTCGACTATTCATTTGGCCGACTTGACTTAGACTGGTCAAAGTATGTGGAAATCGATCCTCGCTATTTCCGACCCACTGAAGTCAATTTGCTACTTGGTGATGCTTCGAAGGCCAAAGACCTTCTTGGCTGGACGCCTCAGACTAGCTGCAAAGAACTCGCCGAAATCATGGTGGATCATGACCTTGAACTTGCCCGGCACGAAGCAACGCAAGCGAGCTTGCAAGACAACTAATCAAACTGAGTAAAAAGTCCGTAATCATTGATGCGTACAGAATACCAAGACTCCAGTAATCACCCGCCATCGATTAACCGGCGGAATTACTTCGGGATTCGCTGGTTAGGCAGTTTCGTATTCCTGGTGTCAATTTTTGCCGGTGCCAAATTCCATCCCTTATTGGCCGATGGTGAAAACTTGATGGTGGTGGTCAACGCAGCATCCGCTGAATCTTTGGCAGTAGCAAATGAGTACATTTCTCTTCGGGACATTCCTCGTTCGAATGTCGTCTATTTAGACGAAATAACCATTATCGAACGAATTGATGACGAAACCACAAATTCGGCAAACTTCAAGAAAGAGATTCTTGATCCCGTCCTGGCGGCGATCGAGGACCGTGGACTAGCCGGGCGAATTAACTGCATCGTTTATTCGGCGGACTTCCCTACCAGAGTAAATGTTCATCCAGAGATGTTGAAGTACCTTAAAAACATGGATCTGGAATATGATATTCAACGCCACGCGCCTTGGTGTTCAATTACAAGTTTGACTTTTTTTCATGAAAATGCATTCTCAGAGAACCCAGAGTTTTTTAATTTCAAAGCCAATCGCTACGCTTCGCCGGAAACAAAAAACGTATTGAGCAACCCGTTCAGCGGAGCTACGGCCACTGAATTTGGAACAGCTGTGAACAGTTTCAAAGCAAACGATTACTCAAAGGCAATCACACTGTTCGACCAACTCGCCGACGAGTTCCCCGAGCAGGCTGTCATCCAATATTACTTAGCCAAATGCCATGCAGAAAAAGATGATATCGATGCTGCAGCAGCATCGCTGAATAAATGCATTCAGTTAGGCTGGGCGTTCCGGTCATTCGTAAAAGACGACCCTTCGTTTAGAAATGTGATTGAGCAATCATCAATCAAAAAATCTCTCCAGAAAATGCTCGATTTGCCGCCCGATCAAAGACTAAGCCGACACTTTCAGTCAAGCGATTACTGGGGGAAAAATGGCTGGATCAACGGTTCAAAATTGCAAGGCCAGCGATATGTTTTATCGACAATGCTGGCCGTTACTGGAAAAAATGGCTCTTCACTTGACCAAGCAATAAAACAAATCCAATCCAGTTGCGAAGCGGATGGAAGTCATCCCCGGGGAAAATTCTTCTTCTCAAAGAACAGTGATATTCGTTCCACCATCCGCCATTCCCAGTTCGCTTTCGCAGCCAAGGAATTGACACAAATGGGATATGAGGTTGAAGTTTCAGATCAACTGATTCCGAAAAATGAAAACCGTATTTTAGGCGCCACACTTGGCAGTCCTACGGTCGATTGGGGAAAATCAAATAGCCGGTTCGTAAGCGGAGCTTTATGCGACAACCTTACGAGCTATGGGGCATGGTGGGCGAAATCCGGGCAAACAAAAATCACCGAATATCTCAATGCAGGAGCGGCAGGTGCCAGCGGCGCCGTTTATGAACCCTACGCCATGCCGGCAAAATTCCCCAATGCAAATCTTCAGGTTCATTACGCACGTGGCGCGACAATGGCGGAAGCTTTTTACCAATCAGTTGATTCTCCATTCCAACTTCTCATCGTTGGCGACCCACTTTGCTGCCCCTTCGGGAACTTCCCGAAGTTCTCGGTCAAGGGAATCAAAAATCGTTCTGTCCAAACCGAGGACATGACACTGAACCTCACTGAAAGCTCCGGAAGTCCTCCAATCGCCTCTTACGATTTTTTGATCGATGGAAAATTCATTAAAAGCAATTCGAGATCCGGCCAGGTTTCCATTTCAATTGACGAACTCTCTGAAGGCTACCACGAGATGCGGATTGTCGCAGTGAGTGACTCTTTACTGAAGACAACCAAAACAAAAAAGATTGAATTTTGGATCCGCAAATCAGGTTTCAACCTCGCAATTGCGGTAAATAAAAAGAAGTTAGCGGCCAAGGATTTTCTAGAGATCTCATCTTCCTCTCAAGCCCAAGCACCAATCGAGATTCGGCAAAACTCGCGTGTGCTTGGTCAGATTCAAAATGGGAAGCCGCTTAAAATCAAAGCATCATTGCTTGGCCTTGGTCAATTCTACATACAAGGCTACGTGTCACTTGAGAATGAAACGATTGCAAGCGTCCCAGTCGAGATCGAAGTTAAAGAGTAAATTCTCCGATTATTTTTGATCAATGATTTCAAAAACACTCAACTCTTGGAAACACACTTCCTGTCGTTCAATTAAGCGACCGAATAACTTTTAATCATGTCGAACAAAGTACTATTCATCGTCGCTCCGACGCAATACCTGCCAAGTGGCGGTATTCAAACGCAAGTCAGACGAACTCAAGTTGAGCTTGAAAAAAGAGGATATGAGATCGAATTGTTTTCAAGAACAAAAGCCTATCGCGCATCGGATTATCTTTGCGGGCATGTTTGGCGAGCGGGGCTGGAGACGTACATGGATACGCTTTCTCTTGCCAATCAAGGCGTCCCCTTTGCCTTGTCGACCATTTTTTTAAGAGGCAACTTGAGTCGAATCTCGCGGCTTCAATATCGTTACGTTCATAATTTACTCGAGCGAAACCCTTTCCATTTAGTAAATGACACGCTCTGTGCACGAAAGCAGGCACAACTCTGCGGGGCAGCTTTACCTAATACTCAGTTTGAAGCTGAATATTGCTACGAGACCATTCGACTGGACCCTAAAAAGACCACTGTCATTCCAAACGGCGTTGACACGGACTGGCTTGTCGAAAAACAGAATCACCGCAAAGATCAAAAACTCTTCGATCAACCGTTCGTCCTCTGTGTCGGGCGGATTGATGACCCGAGAAAAAATTTCGATTTAGTAGTTCAAGCGTGTCTCAAACTAAAAATTCAATGCGTACTTGTCGGGAGCCTAAATGGGAATTCTAAACGCGGCCCCGGAAAAAAAATTCAACAGGCGGTCGATGCCAATCCGGAGTTAATTAAGTATTTAGGTGTCATACCGCACGGCAGTCCAGAACTTGCTGAGCTATTTCAAAAATGTACTGTTCTTGCGTTACCCAGCGATTTCGAAACCCCCGGTCTGGCAGCTCTGGAAGCCGGTTTTTGTGGATCCAAAATTATCATCACGCCTGTCGGTGGTACGCGTGAGTATTTTCAAGACGACGTTGAGTACGTCCAACCCAAAAAAATCCGCCCCCTTGAGTTGGCGATTCTTAAATGCATCGACCAAACTCAATCGACAGACCTAAGCCGGAGAATTGGCAGAGACTACACGTGGGCCAATGTTGCTCGATTGACTGCGGAGGTGTACGAGTCATTTCGGTAATTATCAATTAATGCCGATATACGCGTCTCCATTGATGACATCTAGAAAAACAAAATTTGCTCGGTTACTAAAAAAACCAATTTTCCAAAGTGTTGCCTGGAACGTTGCTGGGGGTGTAATTCACAAATGTTCCTTGTTCGTTGCGATCACACTTGCGGGCCGCCTTCTCGGCCAAAAAAGCTTCGGTGAACTCGGTTATGTGCGGTCAACCATTAACTCTTTTATCGCGTTCACTGGCTTTGGGACGGGCAGCGCCCTCACGAAATTCATTTCCGAGTTTCAGGAAAAAGACACGAAATCGACCGCCAGCTTTTTATTATTCGGCCTCTCATTTGTCAGCATCTTATCGCTTTCGATTGCAATCACAATTTTCTTTTTTGCCAGCCTAATTGCCGATCAGGTTGGAAAAATCGAGCTTACCTCGAAACTACAAATCGGCTGTCTATTGGTAATCGGTATTTCTCTTACATCTGCGCTTTTTGGAGCCTTGGCTGGGTTCAAAGAATTTTTCAAAACAGCTATGGCACAGATGGTAACCGGCGTCGTTGCGCTTCCTCTAATTCTGACCGCCACGTATTACTACCAGGTCGAAGGAGCAATCGTAGGCCTTTTTCTAGCTGCAATGATTCAGAACACTCTTATGGCATGGGGACTGTTCACAATATGCCAACAGCGTCGGCTCAAATTCTCATTTAGTGAAATGCCAAAAACGGCTCGTACGATGCTATGTTTTTCGTTGCCTTTAGTGCTTTCTGGAATGATGATCGGCCCCATGAACTGGCTTGCCGATTCGATTTTCGCTAAATCAAATGAAGGGCTCGCGGAACTCGGCGTTTATTTTGCCGCATTGCAGATCAATTTAATGATTCAGACCATAAACCTTACTCTGGGCCAAGTCCTGTTCCCCTACTGCGTTGAGAACATCGCAAAGGGGAGCAAAGCATTCGAAGCAGTAAATATTCTTTTACCTTGGGCGATCGGATTGGCGGTCACTTTGCCTGTGCTAATATTCCCTGAATTATTGAACGTTATATGGGGCGATAAATTCTCTCGCGACACTTTACGAATCGTTGGTGTTTTCGAGTGTGTAACTGCAATTATTATCGCTTCCAAACAAGGCATCGCGCGGGATGTTATCGCCAAGCATCGAGTTTGGCTTAGCTTTTCGAGCAGTCTTGTCTGGGGAGTAACGCTCATTGTATTCGCCTTTTTACTACAGGATCTGGGCGCAATTGGCCGGTCGTCTGCTGCCGTTTCAGCCTATCTCGTCAATACAATTATTTTCATTCCTGTTTTTATCATGCAGGGTATTTGCAGTCGAAAATTGGTCGTCTGTCTTCCGGCAATCGCAATTTGGACTCTCATCGGTTTGATTGTGTTCCTGCAACTTCAATTTGATATTTCTGCGCCCGCGCGTTTACTTATTTTACTGGCATCTGTCAGTTTCATTGCCTTGGCTTTCAAGACAATTTACAAAAACTTTACCTTCAAAGAATCCGCTTTAAGCCAAAACTAGGAAGTACGATTTCCAAACCGCATTAGGTAGCCTGCCAACGCAATCCATTTAGATTTTATGTTTGAGAAAAATAAAACCCAACGATGAGTCAGAAATCCATCATTGTTCGCGGGGGTTATGGCTATTCCAACTTCGGTGATGATGCCTTGCTATATGTTCTCTTTCGGTTTTTAAAAGAGAATCTTCCAGACGCAAGTATTTCACTGGCATGCCCGGCGGCTCAATACATTGAGAACCTGCTGGGGCAGCCAGTTACATTTTCAACGACTGAGTCCAAATGTGATTTTTTCATCCTCGGCGGCGGCACACAGTTTTACTGGTTCCCATTCGACGGAAAACCGCGTTCACTCTCAAAAAGAATTCTGACTGAGATTAAATCTCCTCATGTTTTATTTGGAAAAATTCAAAACCGCTTACTGAAAACACGCCCAAATTTTAAGCACAGCAACCCCAATGCTGATCGTCAGATTGCTTTAGGGATCGGAATCGGACCGTTTTCCGCAAACAAAGATGCTGAAACCCAAGCCCGCTCTATGCTTAGCCAATTTGACCATATCGTTTTGAGAGATATCAAAAGCATAAGTTATTGCGATTCATGGAATTTTTACCAGCATTCTCTGGGCGCCGACATCTGCTATTTTCCAGACTTTTATAAGATAGAGGAAACCGTCAATACGCGTGCTCCCAATAACGTTGCCGTGGTATTGCGCGACTGGGAGCATACTGTTGAAGGGAACAAGTATTGCCAGCAAATTGAATTGGCTGTCGAACAAATGCGGCAAAATGGGCTTACTGTTACCTATGTTTTGTTTGCTGAAGCACAGGATCGCTACTGGAAGTCGTGGCTAAGGAAACGAAATGAAACCCCGCTTTTCTGGCAACCTGGAAAAGAATCCGTCTCCTCGTTCATGGAAAGTCTGAATACGTTTGACTTTTTTGTTACTGCTCGCTACCACGCAGCTGTTTTCGGCGCAATTTTGAACAAGCCAGCGGTTTGTATCAACATCGACGAAAAACTCAAATTAGCCTCGCAGTTGTTAATCCCCGACCTTCCAATCTGGAATCCGCCATTTCGGGTCGACGAATTAATGAATGCAATCGAATTATTAACGGCGGACTACGAAATTCATCGAAACACTTTGAAGATAAATACAAATCAACAAACTCAGCTCGCCCATAAAATGCTTCATGACGTCGTACAAAAGATGATGGAATAGAGTGGGCCAGCACTGAAAATTAACAAAAATATACTCTGCATAACATCGATGCGCTCATTGGCTTTTAACTAATGCTTCAAATAATCATTTACATCATCCTGGTTTCGCTTTTTGTCCTTGCACTGGGTTCGCTCGGAAGGCCTGGAATTGCAGCGGCCTTGGCGTGGTCGATGATTGCACTGGAATCTGTCTTGCAGCAAAGCAACCAGTTTCTAGTTTCCAATTCATCGTTTGTTAATTTTTTTATTGCGGGTTTGGTGGGAATTACCATTGGCTGGGGAATTATTCGGGGGAAATATCGAAAACTCAGAATCTCAAAACAATTGTGGCTTTATTTAC
This sequence comes from Mariniblastus sp., assembly GCA_011523945.1. GTDB lineage: Bacteria > Planctomycetota > Planctomycetia > Pirellulales > Pirellulaceae > Mariniblastus. The sequence continues at coordinate 14,418 of WTFU01000049.1, forward strand.
TTTTGATTTCGTATTGCGCGATCTCATATTTTTGGAGCCAAAGCCCAACAGACACTTACGAGCAAATCAAGCTGCAGCTTCCTTATATAATTACGTTCTGTCTGTTAGCTCCTATGTGTTTAGTCAATGCTAAGCAACTAAATACGGCGATCACCGTCTTAATCTATTTCGGAATCCTCATCGTCATCGCGATCAACCTTAGCACGATTGGGATGCGAGGTATTATTATTGATTCGGTTCAGGGAAAAGCTGTCGAGGCGAACCCTTTGGCTGCCGCTTCCTTTTCTGCCTACGTCGGATTTGCCTCGTTATTTTCAATTTGGGGTAAAAAATTATGGAATTTTAATTCGCTACTAAAACTTTGCTTTGTCGGATTTTGTGTGACAGCCATGTACAGTAGCGGCTCTCGTGGCCAAGTGATTGCTTTTGCAGGAATAAGTGCGATCTTCCTTCCGCTGATTGCGGGCGTTGCGGCGAAGCGATCAACCATCCTCGCCATCGTGGCTATTGGTATCGCGACTTTTGCCGTCGTTATCTTTGTCGAACAAACAGAGTTAACGACGCGATGGCAATATCACAAAATGCTCGAGGATCAACTTGGACGCTTCGATATGCTGAAAGAAGTAATGAGGCATTGGATCTCTGCCGGCCCAACCGCATGGATCTTTGGGATTGGCTCGTCAAGCTCCTTTAAATATCTCGGCATCTATCCCCACATTGTCTTAGGTGAAGCCTTGGTAGAAGAAGGGATCGTCGGTGTAGCTTTACTGCTTGCGATCATATCGATTACGGTCAGACAAGCGTTCCGTTTAATGAGCACGCCTAACCTACCTTCAGAAGTTAGGGTTAATATTGGCATTATCTTTGCCATTTTTACTTTCAATCTCCTCCTGTCTTTCAAGCAAGGAAGCTTGCTGGGCTCAGCTTCCACTGTCTTTTGCTTTGCGTTAATGATTGGCTGGCTTCACTCAAGATTGTTAAAAAAGAACCAGCAAGAGAACAAACAATATGTTTCGAATTCGCAATTACGCATAAGTAACTTGAAACCAATAGGCAAAAGGACGCCTACTTGAACTCATACTTCAGCGGCTTCATTTATCTTCCTAAAAAATAAATGCAATTCCCAAACAGCACCTGACACTAACGACGAAAACACCGAAACACCTTGATTAGCATTCGACAAAAGGATCGTTTTTGCTAATTGCTCCTAACCAAAATGTCCAAGCGAAAAGAACTCAAATCAGACGTAGACAAACGACTGGTCGTTGTCCTGCAGTACCTGACGTTGATTCACTACCGGGAATCAGTCTTCAATCGAATCGCTTCAGATCCCCGAATTGACTTTACTATCTGTTGTGGCCAAAAATCTCCGTATCAAAAAATGCGAAATTTTACACCGCAGCCCCCGTTGAAAATCAAATGGGTTAAGAACTTTGTCGTCAACATAACCCAAATGCACTTTATTGTCTGGCAATGGGGAGCCATTACAAATTTGATCCGGACACGACCCGATGTCTTAATATTATTGGGAGCAGATCCGCATATTCTTTCGAGCTTTCCGCTGTTCTTTCTCGCGAAGGTTCTTAGAGTCAAAGTTTGCTGGTGGAGTCACGCTACGCTCGATGGACAGGGCTCTATTGGCCGATGGTTGCGATTATTTTTCTATAAACAGGCCGACGGTATACTCGCTTATGATGAAACAGGTCGGTTGAGATTAGAAAAAGCCGGAGTTGAGCCGTCGACCATGACAACGATTTGGAATTGCTTGAATGATGCGGATTACAAGCTATCCGGTGGTGAGCAGCAAGTAGCTCAAAATGATCGCACAATACGTGTGCTGTACATTGGCCGGCTTTATCGTGATAAAAAAATGAACCTTTTGATTGAAGCCGCCGCAATCTTAAAAGACCGGAATGTGACCTTCGTGGTTGACATTGTTGGTGAAGGGCCTGAGCTTGCTGCCACGAAAGAAAAATCACATGCGCTCAAACTCAATGATGTCGTTCGTTTTCACGGAGCAAAATACGATGACGATTTAACTCAATATTTAAACAATGCTGACATTGGCGTGATCCCTTCGTGGGCCGGCCTTTCTGCGATTCAATACATGGCTGCCGGCATACCGGTCATCACCGAAGAAAATCGAGGAATGAATCATCCTCCGGAGGTCTCGGCCATCATTGAAAATGAAACCGGCGCGTTTTTTGATTTTGAATCAGCTGAATCGCTGGCCAACACTATCGAGGCAACCTTTCCCAAGGTAAAAAGTTTATCAACTTCATGTTTAAAGTTAGTCCAAGAACAATTTACCCCTGAAGCTGTTAAAGAGGCTATCATTCTTGGGGTACTAAAAGTAAACGCTTCCTAAATTAGGCCGGTAGCCATAAGACATACAGGCTGTCGAAACCAGCCGTTACTCTAATTGATTTTGCTAGAAACCCCCAAAGTTAGATGTTGGGAATAATCAAACATTTAATCAAATCCAATAACAGCATTGCGAGCTGCGTCCGCCGTTGCAGAACATGGCTCTACGCAAATGTTCGCTGTGGTGTCCGCAACTATGGAGATAATCTTCAATTTAATCGCGGAGTGGTAGTTTGCTTTCGCGACTTGAAAATTGGGCACGACGTTTTTATTGGTTACGATTGTTATTTTGGAGTCCAAAATATTCAGATCGGCAATTACGTCCAACTCGCGCCAAAAGTTGCGATTACGGGTGGAGACCATTTAATCGAAATCATAGGCACGCCCATTATCAAAACTGGATTGGACTCCTCGCGAGAAATCCAGACCACCCAAAAAGGGGTGATAATTCAGGATGATGTTTGGGTCGGATTTGGCGCAATCATCATGGACGGCATCACGATTGGCGAGGGGAGTGTTATCGGAGCGGGCAGTGTGGTTACCAAAGATGTTCCACCCTATACAATTTACGCTGGTTGTCCGGCAAAAAAAATTCGGGATCGATTCCTAAATCAAAACGATCGAATCGAACATAGCAAGAAAATCAATGGAACCTGGCACCGTTCGGTTGATAATTAATAGGCGCTGAAATGAACATTCTCATTACCGGAGGAACTGGATTCGTCGGTTCTGTCTTTTGCCGTTTTCTTTCAAGCGAAGGCCATTTCTGTACCTGCTTCGATTTGCACGAACCGTCCGAAGAGCTGTCAAACAATAGCAATGTTAAATTTATTCAAGGCGATGTCCGAGACCTTACCGCTTTGAATAATGCGATGGTTGGTGTTGATGCGGTGATCCACCTTGCTGCAGCGCACCACGACTTTGGCATATCCGAACAGACATTCCAAGATGTCAACATTGGCGGCATGACCAATGTCTGCGATTCCATGCAACAACACGGCGTGAAAAAACTCTGTTTCTTTTCAACTGTGGCTTTATACGGACAACAAGACACTCCCCCCACAGAAACAACCACTCCAGCACCGAACTCGCCGTATGGTGCGACAAAATTCGCAGCCGAAAAAGTCTGCATGCAGTGGTGCGAGGCGGATCCCACTAACCAATGTCTAGTAATGCGGCCTACAGTTATTTTTGGCCCCAATAGTTTCGCCAATATGTTCTCTTTAATTCGTCAAATAGACAGCGGAAAATTTTTGCAGGTTGGTAAAATGGCAAATATTAAAAGCCTCGCATTTGTCGACAATATTGTTTCAACCTCCATCGAACTCTGGATCGAAAAAAATCAGCCAAAACAAGGAATAGAATTTTTTAACTACGTTGATGTCCCAGACCTTTCCAGTCGCCAAATCGTCGAAAATGTATATCGTCAACTCGACCGAAAAAAACCAATTTTCTCTTTGCCGCTATGGCTCGCTCGTTTGCTGGTTTCACCTATCGACTTTTTAATCAAGATCACGGGGAAAAATCTGCCGATCTCCTCCGCAAGAATCAATAAACTGGCCGTTGCGAATACTCAAATCGACGCCTCGAAAATTCACAAAATCGTCGACACTCCGGCCACCTCGGTTACAGACGGAATCCAACAAATGGTGAGTTGGTACCAGGCAAAAGGCAAACTTTGCTCCGTTCCGAATCGCAGACCACCCAGCCATTTTAAAGCGTCTTCGAATGCCTAATACGATCTGGATAGTTTCTGAGTTATTTGCTCCGGACGATGCTGCAACTGCGCATTTGATGACCCAGATCGCAGAAGGTTTAGCGGTCGAATCTGAGAGCAGTCAATACTCCATAGCGGTGATTTGTGCTCAACCGACGTATACCTCTCGAGGCCAGAAGGCATCTCGCCGTGAAATAATAAACGGCGTTCAAATTAACCGCTGCTGGAGCACCACGTTTTCGAAGGATCGACTGATGCTCCGCCTGGTCAATGTCGTCACCATTATGATGACCTTCTTCATCAAGATGCTATTTCGATTCCGTCGAGGTGATCGGGTATTAGTTGTGACGAATCCACCGCCCTTGCCATTTGTCGCAACACTCGCTGCAAAACTAAGGGGGGCGCAAACATACCTACTCATTCATGACATTTATCCTGACGTGCTTGTGCCCACGGGATTCACTCAACCCAATTCGCTCCTGTATCGAGTTATTGACTTTGCAACTCGCCGCCTGTACAGAGCTGTCACTCAAATTATCACGATTGGACGAGACATGAAAAAACTCGTCCTTCAGAAAGACCCAAATCTGAAATCAAAGGTCTCCGTCATTACAAACTGGGCCGACGAGCAAATGTCTCCCGTTCCAAAAGAAGATAACAAGTTTCAAAAACAGATCGGTTTAAATAACGAATTGGTCATTCAATATTCGGGCAATATGGGCCGAACACATGGACTTGACGTCATCGCAGAAGCAGCCACGATTCTTGAACAAAATGGAATAGGCGAAGTGCAATGGATGATGTGTGGATGGGGCAGTGGCAAGAAAAATTTTAAGCAGATTTGTAAAGAGAAAAACTTGCAATCTGTTACCATCCTCGACCCCGTTCCTCGCGAAGATTTGGCTGCATTAATTAGCGCCGCGGATATTTCTATCATCTCATTTATTCCCGAGATGTCTGGCATTTCGGTTCCATCTCGCATGTACAACATCCTGGCGGCGGGATGCCCGATCATCGGCATTACCGAGCCTGACTCGGAACTTGCCCAGACAATCTCTGACGACGATTTGGGTTGGGTTTCGCCTCCTGATAAACCGGAACAACTAGCTGATTTAGTGATCCAAATTTACGAGCGGCGAACAGAATTGGCTGGTTATCGAGAAAGATGTCGAATTGCCGCGACAACTAAATATACAAAAGAAAGCTCGATCCGAGCCTATTACAATTTGCTGTCGAAAGTTTGAGAGGCACAAGCTTCGTCACTCCAACCACAGACATGCCTTCCCCATCGCTCCAAGAATATTATCACAACTGTTATAACACGACCGTGCTCATTGTTCCGTGAAGTACTTTTGCAGCGGCAGCCAAATTTCAACGCAACGTCTATTTGTTTGATTATGATAGGAATCGCTGTAAGCAATAAATCAACGCTCCTATGATTGACCGTGACCGATACCGTATTTCGTGGACACGAGACAGTTTTCTGGGCACTAAACAAAATTTATTTTGAATTCTATGACGAGAAAACTACGCATCGCATGTATTGTCGGGGCACGCCCTAACTTTATGAAGATCGCCCCTATCTTACGGGCTTTTGATAAACATGATTGTCTTGATCCGGTACTAATCCACACTGGCCAACATTACGATTCCAATTTATCCGATATTTTCTTTGAAGAACTTGGCATTAAGCGCCCGGAAATTTCCTTGGGAATAGGCTCTGGAAGTCATGGGAAACAAACTGCCGAAATTTTGATTGCAATCGAAAATGTACTGGTCGAAGCTTCGGAGAATGGAACTCCTTTTCACCGAATGATTGTTGTTGGAGACGTGAACTCTACCATGGCTGCCACTATTGCCGCGGCAAAACTCTTAATACCGGTGGCCCATGTCGAAGCCGGACTTCGCAGTTTCGATCTTACGATGCCGGAAGAAATCAATCGGATGCTTACTGATTCAATCTGCGATATGCTTCTTCCTTCCGAACCGGATGGGGTAAAAAACCTCAAACGTGAAGGGCATGACGACTCTAAAATTCATCTCGTTGGAAACGTCATGATCGACACTTTGTTGAATCAGGTTGAACGAGCAAAAGAGAGTAGCATTCTTCAAGATCTCTCGCTTGAATCGGGCAAATACGGTGTTGTCACGTTGCACCGACCTGCCAATGTTGATGACGAAAAAGTACTAGGCGAATTGCTTAGCGTTTTGGTTGAAATTTCTGCCAATTTACCACTCGTATTTCCAATTCATCCCCGAACGAAATCTCGTTTGGAAGCGTTTGGATTTTTGGAACTTTTGGAATCGGCCAGCAATATTACCTGTCTCGGCCCCGCAGGTTACAACGACTTCCTGTGCCTTACCTCTCAAGCAAAAGTCATCGTAACCGATTCTGGAGGTTTACAAGAAGAATCAACGGCGCTCGGAGTTCCCTGTCTGACGATGCGACCTAATACGGAACGACCAATCACCGTCACTCTGGGAACTAGCACTCTCGTTGGTAGCGACTCCGAAAAACTAAAACTTCATTTGACGGAGGTTGTCAATGGGACCTACAAAGCAGGCGAATGCCCGGCTTTATGGGATGGGCATGCCGCTGATCGAATCGCTGAAATTTTTGTCACTGAGGCAAACCGCTTGAAGTAAAACCTGCTTCGTAATTTTCAACAATATCGAATTTAACCACCACCTTGTAATCGTTTTTATCCGAACATTCTGACGATAGCGCGAACATCAATTAATTAGCGAGCCGCAAGTATTCATCCGATTCTTGACTCTTTCAGCCTCAGTAACGATGCTGGATTACAGCTGTTAAATCCTCTATCTCTTTCACTCAAATTTTAATATGACCGAGACACTAACGAATACAGCCGACAACTTATTCCAAGCCATTAATAATAAATCAGCGAATGTTGGCGTTATTGGTTTGGGGTATGTCGGCTTACCCTTGCTTGATGCCTATATTTCCGCAGGTTTTAACACGATTGGTTTCGACGTAGATCAATCAAAAGCCGATGCGCTTAATTCCGGCAAAAGCTACATTGCTCATATTAGCCATGAAACAATTCAAGGTTGGTTAGATCAGGGGCAATTCGAAGCAACCACCGAAATGAATCGGCTCAGCGAAGCCGACGTCATTCTAATCTGTGTACCGACGCCCCTATCAGATAGTCGCGACCCAGATCTAAAGTATGTCGAGCTAACAGCGAAGTCGATCGCAAAGACACTGCGAGCCGGCCAAATGGTTGTACTTGAAAGTACGACTTACCCTGGAACGACTAAAGATGTCCTGCTTCCAATTCTTGAAGAATCTGGTTTGAAAGTCGGAGTTGATTTCTTTCTCGCTTACAGTCCCGAACGGGAGGACCCAGGTAACCCAGATTTCACGGCAGGGACAATTCCCAAGGTAGTGGGGGGACACGAAGCCCATAGTCTTCGTATAGCCAAACTTTTCTATGAGCAAGCGATCACTCAAGTCGTGCCGGTTAATTCCTGCGAAGTTGCCGAAGCCTGTAAGATTCTCGAAAACACCTACCGAAGTGTTAACATTGCGATGGTTAACGAATTGAAGGTGCTATTTCAAAAAATCAACATCGATGTTTGGGAAGTTATCGAAGCAGCAAAAACCAAACCCTTCGGCTATCAAGCCTTTTTCCCAGGCCCCGGGCTTGGCGGCCACTGCATTCCGATTGATCCTTTTTACCTAAGTTGGGTCGCCCGGAAACATGAAATGCCGACTCGCTTTATCGAGCTTGCCGGTGAAATCAACAGCAGTATGCCGAATTACGTTGTGAACAAAACAGCGGAAGCGCTCAACACCGTTAAAAAACCTATTTGCGGAAGTAAGATTGGAATCTTCGGAATGGCTTATAAAAAGGACATTGATGATCACCGGGAAAGCCCATCTTTCAAACTGTTGGAATTACTTTTAGAGCGCGGTGCTGAAGTTAGCTATTGCGACCCGCACGTGCCCAGCTTACCCAAAATGAGGCATTATGATTTACCTGCCATGACAACCGCGGACCCGACTCCCGAGTACTATGCGAGCCTCGATTGTGTGCTAATCTCCACGGATCACTCGTTATTCAATTGGGATGAAATCGTTGAACACGCTACATTAGTTGTAGATACGCGAAACGCGACTAAATACGTTACAAAAGGTCGAGAGAAAATCTTTAAAGCGTAAAATTAATTCACCATCTTTCGAGTCGTTAAGATAATCATTCATGGAATAAGGGCATGTTCGCCCAAATTAGTTTCCAGAATTTTATCGCTGGCGCATTTTCGTTAATGAACAACGCAACTGAAAATACAATCCCAAGTAACGATCAAAATTACCGATCTGATCTTATCAAAATTATGCTGCCCTACGGCCTAGCATTATTAGCTCAGCTGCCATTACTCATCCTTTATTTTCGAAGACTTTGGAGTCTTCCTCATTACCAACCTTTCGCAATTGCGATTCTAGCTACAGCAGGGCTAGCGATTTATCGATGGCCATTTGGCCAAGCGCAACCCTTTTTTCGAAGCCTCGCCAGTGACATTATTTTTCTTTTGGGAATGATCGTTGCTTTTTTAGGAATGCTTTTTGTGGAACCTTGGTTTGCAGCCCTGAGTGCGATGCTAATTGTGACCAGTTTTTTAGCGCGTACTCTGGACAGAGAAACAGGCAAATCACTTTGGACCTGCAGTTTACCACTGTATGTTTATCTAACACTTCCTCTTTATCTCGACGTAAAACTAATTACCGCTCTCCAGCGATACAGCGCTTCGTATACCAGTCGCCTCCTCGACTTGTTCGGCCTTGGTCATCACATGGACGGCACCGTCATTAAAGTAGCGGTTGAAAATGTAAATGGTGTCCGCGAATACGGAATTGAAGAGGCCTGCAGTGGAGTTCAGTCGTTCTTTACATTGCTTTTAGTAGCAGTCGTTTTCGTTGTCTTATCGCGACGAATCAAACTGACAGGATGGGCGGTTGGTGTCCTTGCCATTTGTGCAGCCTTTCTCTGTTTTGTACTTCGTGCAACAGTACTTACCATGCCGGTTTGGAGCGAATCTCTATTAACCGCCGGCGTTGGATTCCTCCTGCTTCCCATCCTAGGTTTTCGCGCTACCTTGCTAATCTTATCTGCCGTGTTTTGGGCGCTTTTTGTTAACATTGTCAGAATTTTCTTGATTCCCGTAGTCGATATTCTTTTGGGTTATGATCTGAGTCATGGAATTTCCCACGACCTTCTTGGATATGGTGCACTGACGATAGGAATTCTGATGATTTTTAGCACCGATCAATTCTTATTATTTCTCTTCGGTCCCGTTGAAACGGGAGAAAGTGAATCTGGATCCATCGGAGAGTCGATTACTCGATTTTGGAATCGATTCATTTCAGCGGACGGTTCAAAAGCCGACTCCAGTGATAGTCGTAAAGCATCGGTCGCCAAAAGCCCCATCTCCAAATCAGGTTTCTCTTTCATTTGGATTGTTGCATTTCTAATCGTTTCGATGGGCGTTTTTCAGTTCGCTGATGTTCGACGGTCGATTGCTCAAACCGATCTTCAGGTTCGCTTCTTCGACGCCGACGTTACCGTAGATTACGAAGAAGACGATATTCCTAAAGAAGTAGATGGCTGGAAACTAGTTCAGTATGAAGTACAGGATCGTTCCCGAGGTAGTGACCTCGGCCAGCGTTCAGACGTTTGGCAATTCCGGTCGCCAACTTGTGCCGCTGTCACATCTCTGGATCAAGCTTTTCCAGGTTGGCATGAATTAACCACTTGCTATAAAAACCAGGGTTGGGAACTAAAAACACGCGTCAGAAAAAAACCCAGTGAGGTCTTGGGCAATGAATCCGCGGATGATTCCTGGCCATTTATTGAAGCCATGTTTGAAAAGAAAACCGGTGAAAAAGGCTATTTATTATTTAGTCATTTCGATGCCTTCGGAGAAGGTGTCGATGCACCGGAGCAATGGAATTCTATTAACTCGTTTTTCGTGAGAGCGCAAAATCGAATGTCTCATCGAATTCGCTCTAGCCTTCTTCGGGGTGAAGTCTACCAGACCCAAGTCTTTCTAACTTCGTACGGGGATCTCGATGAATCGGTCAAGCAGGAAGTCAATGAACGCTACCTAAAAATCAGGGAGCAATTGAGAACCCGCTTCAAAGAAAAAAAGAAACAAATCGACAACGCTACTGCGACACCTTAATGCGAGTTATCGCCTGTCGATTCTGGTTTCCCCCATCCTCCTCCTCCGGGCGTCTCTAAACGCAATCGCTCGCCCGGGTTAATCTTGAACTGACAGGACGGCGATAGTGTTTCGACGTTTCCGTCTCTTCCAATCCGCAGGTTGACTCCCTGTTTGCCAAATTCTCCTCCAGCGACACCATACGGAGAATTATTGCGTCTGTTCGTTAGCAGGGAAACGGTGAGTGGTTTCAAAAACTCTATCTCCCTCACCATGCCATGGCCACCGTGATGGGTTCCTTTGCCGCCACTTTCCTGACGTACTGAAAATTCTCTCAAGATTACAGGATAGCGGGTTTCCAAAATTTCTGGATCCGTTAACCGGGTGTTGGTCATGTGAGTGTGGACTGCGTTTGCCCCATGATCTTGAGGCGTCGCACCTGCACCGCCACCGATCGTTTCGTAATAGCCAAAACTGTCATCACCCATTAGCCAATTATTCATCGTTCCTTGACTCGCCGCTGCCAATCCCCCCTCAACCGCCTGCTGCAGTGCGCCCAACAAGACGTCTACGATGCGCTGCGATGTTTCGATATTTCCCCCAACAATTGCGGGGCAATCCTTGGGGTTTTCATGGCTCACGGGATTCAAAAAACAGGTCGGCAATACGATTTTGACAGGCTTGAGAATACCTTCATTTAAAGGAATATTATCCTCAATAAAGCACCGCATCACATAAATCACAGCGGAAGAAACAATCGCTGGATTGGCATTCTGATTTCCATCAAGAACGGGATCGGTACCACTAAAATCAACTTTGATCGAATCCTGTTTGATATTAATTGCAACACGGATTTTCGCTCCATTATCAAGTTGATCCTCGAATTGAAAATCACCTGTTTTCATTCGACTAATGGAGTGACGCATTTTTTGCTCGGCAGCGTCTTGAATAAATACGGTGTAAGCCAAAACATGGCTTTCAGAATACTGGTCTACCAATTTCAATAAGTCGCGTAAGCCGGTTCGGTTGGCTGCAACTTGTGCCCGTATATCTGCCAAATTTTCTTCAGGTGCACGCGAAGGGTAGGGGGGCTGTGTCAGCAATTGACGCAAGGTCTCAAACGATGCTTCCCCTGTCTGACCATCGATTAATTTAAAATTCCGTATTAAGACTCCCTCTTGCTGCAGGTTTGTAGCATCGGGCGGCATCGAACCCGGTGCAACACCTCCTATCTCTGCATGGTGCGATCGACTGGCCACCCAGAAAATTAAGCGGCTGTTTTCTTTATTAAACACGGGGGTGATAACCGTGACGTCCGGAAGATGCGACCCACCCCCGTAAGGGTCGTTGGTCACAAAAACGTCGCCTTCACTAATTTCTGGATTCAAACGAATCGTCGTTTTTACCGTTTCGCTCATCGCACCTAAATGAACAGGAATGTGCGGTGCGTTGACGATCAAGTCTCCCGCTGCTGTAAAGATTGCACAGCTAAAATCAAGCCGTTCTTTTACGTTAACGCTCATGGATGTCATTTGCAGGGCAATCCCCATTTGCCGTGCGATCGTTCCAAAATGATTGTTAAAGATTTCCAGCTGCATCGGATCAGCCCGTGTCAATCGCTGAATCGATTGATTCCCTGACAATCCAACCGCTTCATCTTTTTTCTCCAACAACAGCTGCCCCTCATTCAGCATTGTTGCCTTCCATGCAGGCTCCACCATCGTCGTTGAAAGCGGGCCGGCGATTAAACCAGGACCTTGAACTGTATCACCTGCTTTCAAACTTTCTCGATCGAATACCGGTGTCCTTTCGTAATCGATACAGCCGGTTTCCAAATTCTTAATGGCTACCATCTGCTCGGTGAATGACTGCGGCGATGTGAAATTCTTAATTGAAATCGTTTTTGGCAAACGCAAACCAATTTTGTTGCCTTCCATTCGTGCCGCAACAAGTTCTATCTCTCTGTCACTAACAAAACCAAATCGTTGTTGATGTTGTCGATTAAATGAATCAACAATATCCTCAAAATCAACAACTGAGCCGCCTATTTCAATTGACTGGAACGCATCCGTGCCGACGTATCGCAAATCTAAACTTCTCATTAGTTGAGTGTTCTCTCCTAATTCTTTTAGGATTTCAAATTCCATTTCCTCCCAAAGCACTTTGATCTGTTCCAGTCGTTCAATTTGGAGAACTTCTAAAACAGGTCTAACTCGACTGGATTTCTGATCGGCAAGACGAATTCCAGCCGCGCTAAGAATGCTGCCATTGGAGGGGTCTAATATTTTTTTGATGCCTATCGAGTTTGCAACCTGACACGCATGCTGTGGTCCCGCTCCACCAAAGGCCACCAACAGGTAATCGCCGGGGTCAAACCCGCGCGCTACTGAAACGCTTTCGATCGCGGATGCCATATTTTGATTGGCAATCGCTAACAACCCGTAAGCTGCTTCTAGCTTCGTCAACTGATAACCCGCCGCCTCCATCTCCTGACACAATTCCGCTAAGCGATCACTGACGGCAGTTTGATTCAGGGGAAACGGAAAACGACTTTGCACAATGCGGCCAAGAAATAAATTTACATCTGTTAGTGTTAAAGGACCTCCCCGCCCATAACAGGCAGGCCCCGGATTCGAGGAAGCGCTCTTCGGCCCTACTCGTAGGCTCGCGCCGTCAAACCAACAGATCGACCCTCCCCCGGAAGCTACCGTTTCAATCGCAACCATTGGAGTCATAATTCGAATATCAGATTTACGGGTCTCATATTCTAATTCCAACTTACCGTCATATCTCCCAACGTCAGAACTGGTTCCTCCCATATCAAACGTCAAGAGTCGACTTGAGCCAATTTGCTCTCCCGCGCGAACCGCCCCCACAATGCCACCGGCAGGCCCTGACAAAACAGAGTCTTTTCCAGAAAAGACCTGGCGTTCAACCAAGCCTCCCGCAGAGGTCATTAACTGAAGGTGGCTGTCATTCGATAAACAGCTCTCAATTTGATCAAGATAATCGCCCAGCACTGGATTTAAATACGCATCCAGAACGGTCGTTTCCGCCCGAGACAACATTTTAATTAGGGGAGCCACCTCGGAAGATAGATGGACATTCGAAAAACCGAGAGAACGAGCGATATTCCCGACCAATTGCTCATGTTGTGGAAAGCGATAGCTATGGAGTAGGCAGATCGCGATTGAGCTGATTCCTTTCGATTTCAATTCAGTAAATAAATCCCGAACCTCCGCTTCACAAGGGCTTCGCTCAACCGTCCCATCGGCGAGTATTCTCTCGTCGATTTCGATACAGGTCTCAGCCAAAGATTTTGATTTTTGAATATTTAATTCGAATAGAGATGGTCTTGCCTGATCACCTATTTCCAGCAAATCACCAAGTCCTTTCGTTGTTACCAAAGCTGTCGCAGCGCCAGAGCGAGTCAACAGAGCATTCGTTCCCCGCGTCGTCCCAAGATGAACCTTGCAAATAGGAATCGGTGCATTTAGTGGCAATCGAAGGAGTCGTCGGATCGCCAAGATTGGGGCGGGAATTTCAAGATCGAGTTCGTAACGAATTGAACGGGTCGACTCGTAAATATCTAATATTTGAGCGACCGTCGATTCACACGGTGACCCTTGTAACCAAATTTCACCGCTCTCCGACTCATATCGTTGTACGGTTGAGTCAAATCGAGTAATTCCATCACCAGCAACAATGCGAAATTTTGAACCAACCCAAAAGTCATCGCCAGCATTGGCGTCGACAAACCAGCGATTTGGGATCTTCGAAGGATTCCGTAACTGGCCTTTTACTATTCCAGAACTTAGTACTTTGAGTTCATAGGAATTGCCTTGCGGATCAACTGCCTGACAATCAGTAAATGTCCCACCAACGTCAATCCAAAATTTCCAAAGGCACCTCTCCGTTTGACTGGCTCGTGAACGGGTCATATTTATGTTACTTGTCTCCAACACAAATCAAATGTGAATCCGTTCTCAAATAAAGTCGATTTCCGGCTACAGCCGGTGTTGATCGAGTCGACTCGCCTAGTGAGTGCTTACAAATTTGTTCATACTGGCCGCCGGTCCCAATCACGTGTAGATTGCCAGACTCATCCATAATGTAAATGCTACTTAAGGTTGCTATTGGCGATCCCGAGAATCCCTTTGCCAGTCTCTCTTCCCAGATAAGAGCTCCCGTTTGAAGTTCCACGCATTTCCCAATCCCTTTGTCACTGAACAAATACAGCTTGCCGTTCACCGCAATCGGTGTGGGGACATAGTTGGCTTTCTTAATCTCGTATACTTTTTCCGGGACTGAATTAACTGCATTGCCGGGACGAATAGCGACCAAATAATTACCACCACCACCAGAACCATTGCTTCCAATAATTAACCCGTCGGCTATCAACGTCGATGCAACCGTTCGCATCCGAAACGGCAGTGTCGCCCAGTTCTGCTTGCCTGTTTTCGGGTCAAGGCTAAAAAATCCGTCGCCAGTGTTACAGGAAACTAATTGTTCGGTTCCATTTTTATCTTTAAAAATTGAGGGGATCGCATAACAAGCTCTTGTTGACGTCAATGAAGAGCTCCAGGCATCCTCTCCCGTTTTACAATCGACTGCAATCACATGACTACCGCCGGGTTTTTGCCCCGGTTTAAGACGTTCGGATTGCTGAGAATTAAATACGATTACTTTATTGTCATAAACCATTGGGCTGGCAGCAAATCCATGTTGAGAAGTCCACGTACCAAAATCTCTTTCCCATTTTTGGTTTCCATCATGATCCAGTGCCACCAGCATCGTATGGTCAGGATCGGCGTAGGTTAGATAGATGTGATTTTCATCAACGGCGGGCGTACTGGAAGCAAAGTTATTTCGCCCGTGAACACGATAGACGGCGTGCTCGAAAGACTTACTCCAGCGTACTTTGCCCGACGCTGCATCCAAACATTCCAACGTAAGTTTTCCACTGTCTGGGTCACAGCTGGTAATGAATAGATGCTGTTCCCAAATCACAGGCGAACTCGATCCAATTCCTGCTAATTTGACTTTCCAGCGATATTCATTATCGGAAATATCGCTGGGTAGCTTCACTCCTTCGACGAGCCCCGCGCCATTGGGGCCACGAAAGCGAGGCCAATTCGATTGCGAAAAAATCAAGCTGTTATTTAGTAGCACGAACAATACAGACCAAGCCAAAATGGCTTTTACCGGTTGGCGAAGCATAGAGCCCTCGTTGTTAATGGTTTCGAGTCAACGATTATATCACGTTCAAATGTGGTAAACACGCTTTAATACTTAGTCTCTCCCAGGTCATCCGTAGTTACCGAGAAATTTCAGCTATTTCGGGCGATGCCGACTGAGAAACAGAAGGAGCTAAAGATTGGTTCCATTCGCAAATCCGCCAATCTAACCAATGGCGGTCGGGATCATCACCTCGTCGACCAAAAAAACCAAGATGCCCGCCATGTTGAGTTGCCACAATTTTTATTGCGTTTGACATTGGATGGTCAGCATACATTTCAAAGGGGACAACTGGGTCGTCCATTGCAGTGACCAACAGCGTCGGAACTTGCACATCCTTCAGATTGGGAGCGGAACTTGCGTCTCGGTAATAGTCGAGCGCGCTACGATAGCCCCAGCACGGCGCCGTGAATTGGTCGTCCCAGTGAACCAATCGCGAAGGAAAACGTGTCATGTTGCTTTCAACTAAATTCGGAACTCGCTTCCGACGACGCTGTAATTGACTTTGCAGTTGTTTAACAAAGTACGATTCATAAAGTCGGTTTCCGTGTTGCCTCAAATGCCATGAGCAATGAACCAAATCGATCGGAGGTGAAACAACGAACGCAGCATCGATCTGGACATGAGGCTTAACACCCCACATTCCAATCGTCTTTAATACGATGTTCCCGCCCAGCGAGAATCCCACTAAGCTAATTTTCGAGTCTGGACTCAATTGATGAACGGCATCAATAACAGCGTTTGCATCCCAGTAATTTCCGCCATGCAGGTGCGACCTTGAGACGCCCGAACTGGCGCCCGAGCCGCGCATGTCAACGCGGATCGTCCTGACGCCCTGCCGGTTTAATTTCGCCGCAACTCTAGACACTCCCGGCGAGCGATGTGATCCACAAAGTCCATGAATTAAAATTGTAATTCGATCACCCAGCGCCCAGGCTTCCGGCTGATCGTCATGAACAACTAAACGATCACCATCGTGTAGACTGACAATACGTCTGGTCGCATTATCCGCTTGGCAGTTACCCTTGAGCGTCGCTCCCAGCACTGTCTGCAAGTGAGCAGATTTCAATAACCGGTTAGGTCGAAAGGAAGGGAATTCACTGGGAAGCACGGCGACAAACTCAGATTTCCAGGAGGGAAGAACTGCACTCGACTATAACCGATTATCATTTAAAAACGAATTGTTTTATCGCCGCCGATTTCGTTTTCTCAAATAATCTCTTTCGCTTCGAGTAGGGCGATGACCTTGGCAACACAGTCCGCAGGTTTCAATTCAGCCGTATCTAAAACTAAATCAGCGTCTGTTGGTTCCTGATAGTTTACTTTCGATTCGCGTGGCGAATCCTCAGAAGCTGATTGCTCAGATTCATTCCGCTGTTGGCATATTTCCTCGGGCGCCTTCAGGTGTACAACGAAAAATCGATCGTCACCAACGACTCCGGCCGCCTTCTTTCGATCGTCATCGTTAGGCGACACAAAAGAAAGAAGACAAATCAGGCCCGCATCGTTCATCAGTGCGGCAACTTCTGCTGCCCGGCGAACATTTTCACTTCGATCATCTTTAGAAAAATTCAAATCGCGGCTTAAACCAATTCGCATATTTTGGCCATCCACCACCATCGCACTTCGACCCATGTCGAATAGTTGACGCTCTACTCCAAACGCCGTGGTTGACTTTCCAGATCCAGGCAGGCCGGTAAATAATATCGTTGTTGGTTTTTGACCGTATCTCGATGCTCGTTCTTCCGGCGTTACCGCGCTAATCTCCTCAACCAATGATTCACTAACAGAAGCCTTTTCCCAGCTCGCACCGGTATTTTCGCTGGTACGCTGATCGATAATCATACCGGCGGCGACCGTTACATTGGTAATCCGATCGATCACAATGAATGCACCCGTGCTCTTATTGGTTCGATAACGATCGAAACAAATTGGCTGGTTTAACACAACATTAACTCGCCCGATCTGGTTAAGTTCCAAAGTAGGCGCGGGACTGCTGTGCATCGTGTTCACATCAATTTGATAACGAAGCGTTGAGAAGTTTCCCGTTACCATCTTGGTCGTATGTTTGAAAATATACTGCCGACCGGGAACCATCGCTGCATCGGACATCCAGACCAGCATCGCATCAAATTTTTGTTCCAGCTTGGGCAGGTTCCCTGGCTTGACAATCATGTCGCCTCGACTCGAATCAATTTCATCATCTAATGTCAGCGTCACTGACATTGGCGTGGCCGCCTCCTCAAGATTGCCATCAAAAGTAACGATCTCTTTAATTCGGCTAGTTTTACGTGACGGCAGAGACATCACTTCATCACCGACTCGAATGATTCCAGACGCGATCGTCCCTGCAAAACCGCGGAAGTCCAAGTTGGGCCTGATGACTGATTGAACGGGGAAACGGAAGTCTTTGAGGTTGCGATCGGAACCGATGTAAACCGTCTCCAGAAAATTCATCAACGT
>WTFU01000001.1 GCA_011523945.1 Mariniblastus sp.
GTAGGGCGAGAAGCGGACGTCGCGATTGCTCAGTTAGAGTGGGTTGCAATTGAGGATGCTGACAAGGGTGTGCGAAAAAGGGCGAGGGAAGCCGTAAACAACATCGAGGCACACGAGCGGCAGCGAGATCCAATGGAGTAACGGCAATCAGTGGTTGGCGTGAGACGCCCGTCTGGGTTGCGGAGTGTGGATAGGAGGTAATACCAGTGGCCATCAATTCAAGTGCGTTAGAACAGCTTCGTGCAACAGTATCCAGCGGCGACGTCGCGGCTCAATTTAAGCTCGGCGAAAGATACGCATCCGGTGAAGGAGTCGCACAGGACAATGCGGAGGTGGCAAAATGGTATCGAATGGCTGCTGAACGCGGGTGCGATGTGGCGCAGTTTTGCCTCGGACTCATGTATCGCGACGGCGAAGGCGTTGCCCAAGATGCAATCGAAGCAGAGCACTGGTTCTACAAAGCTCGCGGTGAATCGGAAGAGGAACTTGCCAGAGAGGAAATGCTCGACCAAATTCATTTGTATAACGACGAGGAGGCAATCGAATGGCGCCGATGGCTTCAGTCAAGTGCGGAAGAAGCTCAGGAGAAATCCCGCATGTTGCAGCAAAACGTAAATCGCAAGCACAAAAGCGGCGGTGATAAATAAAGATAGAGACGCCACAGGCGAAACCGGTGTAGTGATCCGGCCGAAGTATTTGCTGAACAGGAGTTATCAACGCCAACTTGACTTAGCTAGCCGACGCGAACAAATGAATCCCGACGAAGAATCGAACGACGAATATCTGTGCTACAGTGAACTGCTTGCTGAGCTATATTTGAAGTTCAAGAACCAACTGCCACCTTTGCCAAGACAACCGATTGCGCATGTCGATGACGGAGACTACCAACCGTGTCCGCTTCCTGAACTCGCTGCTACCATCTTGGGGCGACTTGATGCTCCGCCTCGCTTAGTGGCTCAT
This sequence comes from Mariniblastus sp., assembly GCA_011523945.1. Taxonomy (GTDB): domain Bacteria; phylum Planctomycetota; class Planctomycetia; order Pirellulales; family Pirellulaceae; genus Mariniblastus. The sequence goes on from WTFU01000001.1 coordinate 961, forward strand.
TTGGCATTGGTACATGATACCGCGGTGGAACTCACTGACGGAATCCTTGCTGCGTTTCCGAGGATCGAAATTGATGCTGTGGCAATTCGTTTTGGCGCAGCGACTCACGATATCGGCAAACTCGCGCACCGAAATGAATTGGAAGGCCCCGGTAATCAGCACGAGAGGGATGGTGCCTTGATTCTGCTGGATTTAGGGATACCGGAACCGTTCACTCGATTCACACGAACGCACGGTGCTTGGTCCAGCAAACCGTTGCCGCTGGATGATTTGCTCGTGGCGTTGTCCGACACTGTCTGGAAAGGGCAGAGGCTAGAAGACTTAGAATCCTCGGTTGTCGCTCAGCTCGCCGAAATGACCGCAACTGAGCCTTGGGAGACATTCAGCCGGCTTGATGGTATTTTGGATCAAATCGCCAGCCGAGGCAACGAACGGTTAGCGTGGCAGGTCCGTCGAGCGTAACGCCCCGCCATCCCAGATCATCAGGGGCGGGAAAAATCTCAGCATCAAACAGTTTGCTCAGCTCGTTTTTTGCCGCTCAAAATGCGCATTCGACTATGGTGATCACTCGGACGTGCTAATTCGCTAATTTTTCGCAATTCAGTTCCAATCCGTCAGGCACCTCCCGAGTTTGAACTTGCTTACCTTCCTGCGCGTTGGCCGGAACAGCGACTTCATATTCGTCAGGCGATCATGACGCTGGTTCGTTCCGTTGATTCGACGGCTGAAGTTCGACCGGAGTAACGACTATGCACCCGGCTCAAACTGCCCCCCCCTCACCCTAATCCGCATCCAATTCGCCGCACTGGAACGACTCTGCGGTCATGGGGTCGTCCACAGGGACCTTAAGTAATTCACAAATTGCGAGGCAAATATCTCAAACTCGGACATGCCTAACAAACGGCATGTCAATATTTGGTATTTCACAAAAAATATGATAAAGAACAGAGAAACCCTACAACGTCGTACTTGGAGTCGAAAGTGTTAAAGAGAGAAACGCAGAACACCATCTTCTTACCTTGCCAGTTCATTTTCTGCCTACTGACATGCTCGCTTTGCCCTCAATTTTCCCAATCGCAGGAAACGGAAGACAAAACGGCTAACGTTGTCGAAGTGGTTGTTCCAGGTATTGGCCTGTCGAAAGAAGAGGCACAAAAAGACGCTTACCGAAACGCCGTTCGGCAAGTGGTCGGATTGTATGTCGATTCCAAGACCCTGGTCGAAAACGACCAGTTAATCGAAGACAAGGTTTTGTCGGCGTCCAATGGTGTGGTCCGCACTGCCCATACCATTTCGGACAGTGTTACCGAAAACAATGGCCTCTGGAGGTTGCGAGCTCGAGTGACCGTAGAAGTCACACGCGTAAAATCGGTTTTGGCTGAGGCCAACGTAACGATGCGGAAGATCGATGGTGAAAGCCTGTTTGCCAAAGCTCTTAGCAAGATGGAAAAAAAACAGAACTCGACGGACTTGCTGAAAGAGCTATTGTCGGAATTACCCCAAATGCTGAAGTTGTCCCTTCAGGGGGAGCCGGACTACGATACGGAAACTGGTGAACTGTTATATACCGTAGAATTACAGCCGGACATTGAAGCTTATCGCGAGTTCCTGCCCAGGATTACCAAGGCACTCGAGGCAGTGGCCGTTAAGCGTTTGCCTGATACCGTCGTCAAACCGGTTCCTTCCGGAAGTCTGAGATCCGACTTTTTTGACGACGTCGAAGGAGTTTTCGGAATTGATTTGGGGTTTGGCGGCATTAAGAATCCGCTGACTGATTCGAGCCAGGCAATTATTTCGTTGCTGGCATCGTGGAACAAAAAACATCAGTCTCATAAATGGATTCACTTCATCGTGGATGTTGGCGATTTTTCCGAAAAAAATCAGCATTGGATGGACGAGTTTAGATGGATCGAGCCAACGGGAAAATGGTTTCGTGGGCGAGGTCAGGCTCTCAGTGTAGAGGTTGAGTTTTTGGATCAAGCAGGCAAAAGCATTGATGTAGATATGTGGCCGTTGGTGTTTGACGAATATTCAAACTATGAGCTGGAGGATCGTGATGATGATGATGATCGTGATTGGGGAAGACTCACAAGCGGAGCGTTGAATACCTTTGCACAAAGAATTGAGGACAATGGTCGTTATTTGCAACCAATGAGCAATTCGGAAACTTTGCTTGAATCAAAGAGCCATAATTATTGGATTAGGATGGCTCCACTTTGTATGGCTTGGTCGCATCAGAATCACATTCTTTTTCGCGAGCGGAGCATTGCTTCCCGCCGCATCAAAATCGACGCCGACCAGCTGTCAAAATTCGACAAGGTTGAAATTCGTTTCAATACATCGGTGAAAGAATAAACCAGCTAAAATGCCGCGATATCAAGCGCAACAGCAACTGACCTCCCCCATAGAATTGCACCACTGTGAGTGAGAGAATCTTGCTCGGGCGAACTGTCTGGAAAGTAACTCGAAATACTGATCGGCCAAAGAATGCCCTCAACTGCGATTCTCGAAGCATTACACCGAGAGCAGGCTATTCTCAACGACGCAACCATAGACTTTGAAGCGATGCAGACAGTAATGGACGGCCAGAAATATTTGGCAGTCAATCAACAACATGCCACCCTTTACTATTTTACTATCAGTTGACTTGGGCGTGACCTACGCCGTTGCTTACATGGATGTTATGAATCGGAAGCGTAAATATTAATTGTGGCAAATACAGCAATATCGAGATCCGATATTTTTGTTGTCGCATGGTCCGATTAAGGACACGGTAACAGGCAGGCTTCAATGTGCTGGTCAAGCATGGTTTACATGGCGAAATCGCGACAGCTTACTTAGAGTTCATCATGCGGTAGCTCGCCGAGCGAAATTTGTTACCGTAAACAGCTTGAGAATCGGTGTTGGCATGCCAGTACTCCCGGCAAGCAGCAAGTACCCACCCAACATAAAAGGAAGTTAATGGAGTTCATTATTTGCAGTCGTGCCGAAATCGAAGAAGGTATTATCGTACGCACCCCCTACATTGTTATCTCGATTTCTGATTCGGATTCAAAACCACCCCGTCTAATCAAGGGTTGTGGTTTCCTCGATGCCATCTTCGTCCATTTTGATGATACCGATCCCAAGTACTCGTTCGGGAAAACGCCAATGAATGTCGAGCAGGCCAAAGCGATTTGGGACTTTGTTGAAAACAACTGCGAAAGGGCGGGCACGATCGTTTGTCATTGCCTGGCAGGAATGTCCCGATCACCTGCAGTGGCGTTAGCACTTGCTGAAGCGTTCGAAGAAGAGACCTCAGCAATAACCGAATATTTCAACTACAACCAGCATGTTTACCAAACGATGAAGCAATTGACTCTGAGTAAAAACAATCATTGATGTCGTTCGTCGGAAAAAGAGAGATTGACCATGTTCTCCCTACCCCCAGTCTCCGCATTATGTTGAGCGTGAGGACTGGCGTGAAGGTGTGGTCAGGTTCTCGCCAAAAGCATGAACTACTGGAGCCTCACGTTGGAGATGACTTCTGACTGACTACCCCCCAGTCTTTGCACCAGGTTGAGTGAGAGAATTAGGGTTGGTAA
>WTFU01000191.1 GCA_011523945.1 Mariniblastus sp.
TATCTATCTCGATCGAGATCTCGATGTTCATAGATATCTATGTTATGGTTTAACTTTTTGCTTCTCTGGCGATACTAGGGACTGGAATTGAGTCTGAGAATCGATTTCGTTCGCCGAGTCCACGGATACGCGCGGCGCCATTGATACACCGCTCCACAAGTTTTTCACCATGTTTAGACATTTCTGGCTTCGTAGATTTGCGACTCGTCTCTGTCTCCTTTCTATCCTTTCACTTACCTGCGCTGATTTTGTAAGAGGAGATCTGTTCACCTGGACGGGTGGAGGCGGAGATAATAATTGGACAACAGGTGCGAACTGGGAGTTGGGTTCTGCTCCAACCGCAGGTGACGACTTGAATTTTTCGGGGACTTCACGACCGAGTTCGGTCAATGATCTCGCCGACGGAACAGCGTTTGGAACTATTCAGTTTCTCAATTCCACGAACACAAATTTCTCGCTAACTGGTAATCGAATCACTCTTGGTGGGAACATCAGCGTCGCGAGCAACGGCTCAGGAACCTTCACCCACTCGATTGCTAATAATTTGACGTTGTCTGGTTCAAGACAGTTTTATGCTCAAGGCGATGAGACGTTGGTTCTCAGTGGCAATATAACATCAACTACCGGCACCCATAACTTTTCAAAAGGTGGTGACGGGACCCTCGTTTTACAGGGTACCAACAATGCGGCCGGTAATGGAATCAATCAATTGCAAGTCTGGAGAGGGACTGTCCAATTCAGTAGCGTTGAAAATCTGGGTGATAATTTCATCCAAGGAGGACTCAACACCAATACTGGCACGCTTGAGTATGTTGGTTCGGGTAGTACTTCCGATCTCCAAATCAGGGTGGGTGACAACACGGCTGGCTCAGGGCGGACGGGTAGTATGAATATTGAAAGCAATGGCACGGGTGCTCTTGTATTTGATACTGCATCAGGGTTCGCTTTAAACGGAGCTTATGGCAATGCTACCGCGGCTCGTACGTTGACTCTCGGTGGTAGTAATACAGCTGATAACCGAGTTGTTCAAAAAATTCAGGATAATAATACGGCCGGCGGGGGCATCGTTAACCTCGTGAAAGACGGTGCCGGAACGTGGGTTCTCGGCAATGACGACGGTACGGGCAGCGGAAATACCTACACGGGTACAACTACCGTTAACGAGGGAATTCTTCGATTAAGCGATGAAGACAAGCTCTATAACAATGATCAAACAGATTGGAATTCTACAAACGTCACCGTCGCGAGCGGCGCGACGTTAGCTTTTAATATGACCAATACAAGCACGAATTGGTCCAAGGCAAACATAGCAAACGCATTGACTGGCATTGGCACTGGTTTTCAAACCGGGTCCAGTTTCGGCCTCCACATCAATAGTGGTGGTGAAATCACCCTCAATAATTCTGATACTCCAAAATTCAATGAGGTGGTTGCTGGAACCGGGTTCCGAAAAACGGGCGAGGGAACTTTCAAGGTTTCTCAAAATATGATTTTTAGTGGAACTCTTAATGTCGATGCTGGAACGCTTCAGCTCGGTACCGGATTTAGCAATGGTATGATCGGCAGCAGCGGATCCGCTACGGTGCTCGATTCGGATGTTGTGGTTTCGTCCGGCGCGACGCTTAAGTTTTTCAAAACAAATGGTCGGCAGACGTTGTCGGGCGCTATCAGCGGCGGAGGTACGATTGAAATGGCCTCGAATGATTCGGGTGTCAGCTCCGATGTCCTTCAGATCACCGGTGACGGTAGTGGTTTTTCTGGAATCACGAATATCACCAATGGTCGACTTGAAATAGGTGACAATGCCACCAGCGGTTCTTTGGGTGGGGACGTCAGTCTTGCATCGGGGTCTCGAATCACATTCCAGCGAGCTGACGCGTATACGTTTTCGGGCGACATCAGTGGTGATGCCTCCTTGGTTCAGGAAGGTAATAACGGCGGCGAGGCTAACTTTAGTGGAGAGCAGTTGATTTTATCCGGTAACAATTCTTACTCGGGCGGCACCACGATCAATTCTGAGACGGAAATCGTGGCGGCCTCTAATTCTGCGTTGGGAACCGGGTCGGTGACCTTGGGGGGGCAGGATGCAGGTCTGATTCTTAATAACGGTGTGGCTTTGGCGAACAATATTGAAGTTTCCAATAATGATGGCCGGAACCATATCGAACTGAGTAGTGGCGGAGGCTCGGCGACGCTTTCTGGTGATATCGCAGTTGATAATAGCGACGTATTTAATTTTCATTTTCGCACCAACGGCGGCGATTTGACGGTTGCTGGAAATATCGGTGACGGTAGTGGGAATGGTTTTTTCTATAAGAACTTGGCGGGTTCACTTATTCTAACCGGTGATACTACATTGACCGGTGGAGTTCGGGTCGATGGTGGTTTGAGTTCGATTCTCCAAATCGGTGATGGTGGAACGACGGGTTCAATTACAACCGACATCGACAATCGTGGTGTAGTGGAATTTAACCGGAGCGACGCAATCACTTACAATGGCGTTATTTCAACGGGCAGCGTAAACGGAGGAGCGGTTTATCAATCCGGCAGCGGAACAACGACGTTCACCGGAAACAATTCGTACAAAGGTGAGACTCGAGTTAACTCAGGAACGATGGTTATTAACGGAGATCAATCGGCAGCAACGGGGGATGTGACGGTGGCCAGCGGTGCGACGCTTGCCGGAACCGGAATCATTGGTGGGGCAACGACTATTTCAGGGACTCACGGTCCCGGTAATTCTCCGGGCATTCAAACCTTTGTCAGCGATCTGAGTTACGAAGCAGGCGCAGTCATCGATTGGGAATTGGTTTCCAATACTTCGGATACCAGTGGCACACGAGGAACAGATTTTGACGGGATCGATGTCGGCGGAGCACTTAGTTTTAACGGCGCCACGACGCTGAACTTCGATTTTGGTGGATCAGTGAACTTTGCGGATGCATTCTGGACCACCGATGGTGCGAGTGAGACCTGGTCCATCTTTACCGGGGCGAGTTCTGTAAATTCGATTGGGAATCTTTCCTTTAATGTTAACGGTGCCACCGCTCCCGGAACCTTTACACTTTCTGATAACGGAAGTGATGTGTTCCTCAACTACAGTTTCTCCGCAGTTCCGGAGCCGACGACCTTTTTGATGTTCGGGCTTGGGCTGGGCTGTCTCGGTTTCGGTAGGCGCCGCAAGCCAATTAAAAACCAAACTCCGAAGGCCTGAAAAAACTAAAGTTCGCCGGCGAGTTTAGTTTGGCGTGAATTTTGCGGGACTTAGTTGGGGTCGTCTTCGAGGCGGGTAATTCGAACTGATTTTATTTGTCTTCGATTTGCGTCCTGGATATTGAATTGCACCTTGCCCAGAATTAACTCGCGGCCCGGTCGAGGTATTTCGTTTAACTGTTGCATAATCAACCCGGAAAGCGTGTCAAATTGGTCGTCCTCGGGGAGTTCGATGCCTAGCGTTTCGTTCAGTCGACCGATGTGAACGGTGCCGAGCACGTCCGCCTGATGATCGTTTAGGATCGTGATTTCTTCGCTCATATCTTTGTCGGTTTCATCGACGATCTCGCCAACGATTTCCTCGATGATATCTTCGATGGTAATAACGCCGGCAAAACCGCCGTACTCATCTTTGATGATGGCCATGTGCGTACGCACGTGGAGAAACTTACTTAGCATTTCATCGAGTAAAGTTGTTTCCGGTACGAAAAGTGGGTCTCGGAGAAGTTTACGAAGTGGCTTGCGTTTGCTTTCGCTTCGCAGTGATTCCCGCAGCAGGTCTTTTGCGTACAGCAATCCAACAATGTTATCTATTTTTTCCTGATAAACGGGGATGCGGGTTCGGCCAGATTCGACGGTGAATCGCAACATTTCATCCCAGTCGGTATTTTCTTCGAGTGCGTCGACTTGAGATCGATGCGTCATGACGGAGCTGACATCGTTGTCGTCGAGCTCCATGACGCCCTCGATCATTTCTCTGGCGTCCGGTTCGATGAAACCATCCTGTTCACCTTCTGAGACCATGGATAGGATTTCGTCTTCAAACGCCTCTTCCTCGTCTTCCTCTTCATCATCCTGACCACTGGCTCGAGCAAAAATGGTCGTTACGAATCGACCTCCCACCAATAAAGGCCAAGCGAGTGCAGAAACCATCCACCACCATCGCCAAGTGCGAAACAGAAAAGGGACGGCTCCGACACGTCCAACTGCCCATGGAATCCAGCTGCCGCAAAAGACGAGACTGAAGCAGACCAAACCAAGGATTGAAGTAAGTTGGGTTCCGGATAGTTCGGATATATTGCGAGGGCCAAGCCACGCGGCGGCCAGTGTGACCGCGAACACCGCGCTTGCAATCATTTGGAGAATTCCAGCGCCGAGTGTCATTTGTTCGCGGAAGTCAAAAATGACTCCAAACAGTTTTGGTTGTTTTTTCTGCTTGCAATATTCTTCCAGTTCGTGCCACGCGATCTCTTTCAAAACGAATGTGGCGATTGCGGAGTAGGTAGTGATAACTCCGCTGCAAATTAGGCACCAGAAGAGCAGATCAGGCATTAATGGGAGTCTCCATCGGGGCTTGTGGCTTGCCAGCGGTGTTCAACACCATGAAGCGCGAGATAATGGCGCTCTTGTTCTCGCATTTCGGTCGCTGAAGTTGGGTCTTTATCGTCAAAACCAACCAAGTGAAGCATACCATGAATTACATACAAAAGGAGTTCGTCCTCCATTGTGCTCCCGATTTGGTTGGCCATGCTACTGGCCGTGTCAGTACTGACAACCAGTTGTCCTGTAAGGCGTGATTTAGCCTCATCAAAATCCAGGACAAAACTAATTACATCGGTTGCGTAATCGTGATCGAGGTATTGTTTATTGATAACGCGGATAGCCGGGTCGTCTACCACAGCGATACTGATTTCGGACTGATTGAGATCGTGGTCGGAAAGGATTTGAGAGACGGTCGAGACGAGTCGCGTCCCGTCAAACGCCAAGGATTGTTCGTCGGCAATCTCAATTTTGTGAGTGTCTTGGGGCAATGTTTTAGGCCGTTATAATTATTTTAAGTGGCGGTCGCAGTTTGCGCATCGGGGTATTTTATCCGGGCATGATACATGGCATTCAGAGATTTAATAAGGGATTCCTGAATGGTGTTGAGTTGCTTAATCGTAATATCGCAATCTTCGAATTGCCCATCGTCGAATTTCTTTTTGGTAATATCACGGACGAGGCTTTCGATTCTGGCGGGCGCGGGTTCACGAAGGACGCGGCAGGCACTCTCAACGGCATCGGCAAGCATCATGACCGCTGCTTCCGGCGTCTGGGGACGAGGTCCGGGGTATCGGAAATCAGATTCATCAAGATTAGCGAGAGCTTCTTCATCCCCTGATTCTTCTAGAAGCGACATTGCCCGTTGATAGAAATATTCAATCAGCGTCGTACCATGATGCTGTTCAATGAGATTGATAATTCGTTGTGGCAGGCGGTGTTTGCGACCAATTTCAATTCCGTCTTTGACATGAGCGAGAATCACCAGCGTGCTCATCGAGGGCGTCAGGTCGTCATGTTTGTTGGGTCCGCCCCCTTGGTTTTCGATGAAATACTCGGGCTTTCGAAGCTTGCCAACATCATGAAAGTAGGCTCCAACGCGACACAATAGACCATTGGCTCCGATCGCATCTGCCGCCGCTTCGCTCATCGAAGCTACGTTAATGCTGTGGTTGTACGTACCAGGCGCCCGTTGAACCAGTTCTTTTAATAATGGGTGATTGGCATCACTAAGTTCGAGGAGGCTGATGTCAGTTTGGATATCAAATAGACGTTCCAGAAAAGGGAGTAAGGCCGTCATCATCAGACCAGCTACTCCAGCACCTCCGGCGAACCAAAGTGCTTCGGCGGCAAGGTTTAAAGACAGGGGTTGGCCCATCAAATAATTGACGCCAATAACGGTTGGGAAAACAATCGTTGCGACGATGACCCCGACGTAAACCAGCTTGGTTCGACTGCGAATGGCCCGGCACATGAGCGCTGCCGAGGAGGAAGAAGCAGTTAAGATGACAAATTCGCTTAACCCAAAGCCATGGGCGACGGTGTAAGCAAGGGCAACAAGGGTCGCAACCAGCATCGCCAGCTCAATGTGGTAAACGATGGCGATCGTCATCGCAAAAATCGTAATTGGAACAATTTCTGCTCGCCAAGCGTTGTTGACCGTGACAATCCACGCGAGTGTCAGTGTGATCAGCATCAGTCCCAACAGGATCGAAAACTGTTTTAAATCGTCTAAAAGATAACGGTCTCGATAGAACAGGTATTGGCAGAACATAGAAAAAATCGCTGTGAATAGGCCGAAGAACATGGCCGATCGAATTAGTTTATCTTGAACGGTCTCGCTTGCGACGCGAGCATTATGTTCCTTTTTGAGTAAAGCGATGTCTTCCATTGTAAGCGGAACCCCCGCCATAATTCCTGCCGAATCGAGTGATAGAATGTTCAAGGTGCCGGACTTTAGCGGGTCACTTACATTGATTTGCTTCATCTCAATTTCGACAGCGTCGACAGCAGCCTTGCGCTCTTTCTTGGAATGTTCCTCGTCATAAGAAAGTGTTTCCGGTAATTTTCGTTTGAGCCAGAAGAATATACGATCCGAGACAAGTCCGGGATCCGTAATGGTATCGGATTCATTACTTAGTTCTTCCGACAGACGCTTTTGAAGTTCGTCGGTCACCTCGGCGATGCGCACCTCTTCGATCTTGATGATTTCACTGGCGTCGAGATTGCCCAATGGGTAAACCTGAATTTGCTCCACACTTCCTTCTTCGCTCTCGTGCGAAAGTTCTATTAAAAGGCCTTTTTGTTTGATGTCGAGTAGTGCCAGGTCAAGAATTGTTTTCAGTTTTTTTAATTCTTTATCAGCGGAAAGACTCTCTCTGAATAGGTTGAACGACTCCTCGTCGGCAGCAGTTGCTTCGGTGGTGTTTGCATCAATTTCAAAAAAATCAGACCAAAGATTGGAGCTTTCAACTTCGCCCCATTCCTGTTGCATGATGCTGAAGACATCATTGATTAGTTCTTCGCGAATAATCTCAATTTTCTGTGCATCGTTTTCGTAGAAGTTCTTAAAGTTTCGTTTGGTTCGTTCTCGTTTCTCGAAGGTAGCTCTAGCGTCCTCGTCTTCAAAAAGTGTATTGGCATGCAAGTCTCTTAAGGGCGCTTGGCGAATCCGATAGGAAAAAGGGGGTTCCCAGCCAAACATCACAAAGTAGAGGATGCCGGTGGTGAGGGCGCATAGCCCAATCCGTGACCATACATCTGACCGCTGCATGAAATCTGCGACCTTGAAGAATGGTGTCTTAGGTGCGGGGGTCATCCACCGATTACGGTTTGATGAAGCGTTGGACATCGTGCTAAATGACTTTCGATTGAGGCTGCTTGAGAATTACGGTGATAGGTGAACTCAAAAAACCGTTGATTGACCCGAGCGATTTTGGGAGTGCTAGGAAGATGGTAATTGGTTAGGCTTGCCGTCGTACGCTTGTACGATATCGGTAACTAACCGGTGCCTGACAATGTCTTTCGATGTTAAATGCGAAATACCGACGCCATTTATTTTTTTAAGCCGTTGAAGTGCATCGACGAGACCGCTCTTGGTTTTCGGGGGAAGATCGATCTGGGTTTGGTCGCCCGAGACCACAATTTTCGAGGCATTTCCCATTCGCGTCAAGAACATTTTCATCTGAGCGGTCGTGGTATTTTGCGCTTCGTCGAGAATGATAAATGATTCATTTAGCGTACGACCCCGCATGTAGGCCAGTGGGCAGACTTCAATGACATCACTTTGGATTAACTGTTGAACTTGATCGTACCCGATCATCTCATGAATAGCATCGAGTAGAGGCCTTAGGTAGGGGTTGATTTTAGCCTGCAGGTCGCCCGGTAAGAAACCGAGGCTTTCGCCTGCTTCGACCGCGGGGCGAACAAGAACGAGCTTTCGGACTCGTTGGTTTTTTAATGCTTCGACTGCCATGGCCACAGCCAGGTAGGTTTTTCCTGATCCTGCGGGTCCCACGGCAAAGACGAGGTCATTGTTTCTCATGGCGTCAACATAGGCTGCCTGTCCGGGAGTCCGCGGGCGAATTTCTTTACCTACCTGTAACGTTTGAATCGCCTCAATTGCTTTTCGAGGCGCTGATTCGCCTGTTACCCGTGCGATGGTCTCATCGAATACAGCAGGGGTTAAGTTGCCCTTGGTGCGAACAATCTCGGTCAATTGTTCGATAGCGTCCGTGGCCTGAGCGACCTGCTCTTTTTTCTCGCCCGAAATTTTTACCTGGCCGTTCCGGTGAGTAATGGTGACATTGAATTTTTCGCGCAAACGACGGAGGTGTTGGTCTTTAGCGCCAAACAGAGGTAGAACAAACTTTGGTTCTACAGAAGAAATTGTTGCTTCAGTCATTCAAAAAGCAGCAGGTTTATATGCCGCACCGAATACAGATTGAGATGCAGTCAATCAATGGCGTTTGCGTTTTTGACGCGGTGCCATGACTGCAGTGAACACGTGCGAATTGAACATAAAATTCACTTCATTTCACACTGGCTCTACCGTGGAAATTATAGCTGATTTCATAAGTTTTGCAGGTCGTATGCTGGCGGAGTCGATATTTGCGGGGCCGATTATTTCGATTCAACTCGTCATTTGGTTTGTCCGTCGAGCAATAATATGTGGGAATTTGAATAATCGGTTTAAAAGAAACCACGCAAAAGTGAAAATATTCTCAATTAGAGGAGTCAGAGTGAGAATTTTTTCAATTGGATTCGTCGCAATTGATTGAGATTCTGTCCCGTCATGGGCAAGGCTCAACAGAGGTGAAGCAGTTTGGGTTCCGCGATTCAATTCTTGACTCTGTAAAAGAAGCTTTTAAACGAGGGCAGTGAAGTTCAATTGCTTAAACGTTTACCGAATGAAACTGATCGATCGTGATCTTTTGTGCGGTCTTGTCCTTTTTGGGAAATGCACTGGAGCTCATTTTCATATAGCCAGCGATCATCACCGTGATGATCATGAGAGCGCAAAGAATGTTAAGCCAGTGTAATTCGCGTTGCCGAAATGCTTTTGCTTTGTCGCTTCTTCCTGACAGTACGGAAGCCAGGTAGAAGATTGCAAATCCCAATAGAATCTTGATCCCCAGAAGACCGTTGTATAGCGGGGATAATTCATAGCCGATCGATTTGATGGCCGAGTTGTAAAGGCCACTGACGAGGAGCAAAGCAATCGAAATCATTACGATTTTTGCCCATTTTTTTCGAACTGCCTCACGCAGTTCTGCTGAGGCATCGCACTCTTGAGTTGCCGGGACGTAGGATAGTCGCATGAATAAAGTTCCACCGACTAAAGCGATCGCGGGGATGACGTGAAGCCAGCGTGAAACGAGCGAAATGATTTCCAGTAGATCCATCTTGAGATCCTCGAGGTTTGAGTTGGGTAGATAATGATTTTTGGGTGAAGTATTGAAACTTTTTGCTGGTAATCAGAGTGCCGGACTCTTAGTTCAATTCCAGCCATTCTTCTTCGGCGTCCGTTAGCTCTTTGGTTACGGATTCAATTTTTTCATGAATTTGCATCGCTTCCTCTGGGTCGGTCACCGAGAGCATCGCTTCGTTCAGCGATTTTCGTTCTTCATCGAGCTTCGCGATTTTTCTTTCAATCGATTTGATTTTTTTCTTAAATTCACGCTGTTTGTTTTGGGACAGCGGTTTTGAATTTCCAAGTTTGTTATCTGGTGTTCGACTGGCGCCCCCTCGACTATTCGATTCTCTATCCCCCGCTTCGATTTCTTTATTGATACGGTAGACATACGAATCGTAGTCGCCAACATAGTTCTTAACCGTTCCGTCACGGACTTCAATAATTGAAGTGGCAATTCGATTTACGAAATGGCGGTCGTGGGCGGTGAAGATTACTGTCCCTTTGTAGACGAGTAATGCTTCGGCAAGCGCCTCGACGGTTTCGACATCAAGGTGATTGCCAGGTTCGTCGAGCACAAGAATGTTGTAATCACCGAGTAGCAAACCAGCCATGCATAAACGGGCTCTTTCGCCTCCCGAAAGAACTTTGATTTTTTTATTAACGTGATCGTCGTGGAATAATAAGGAACCAGCTACCGCAAGGATTTGCTGATCGGTCGTGCCGTGCAAGGCTTGCTGCTCTAAATACTCTAGAACGGTGTCTTCCGGAGGAAGAGTGGTGTACACATGCTGAGCATAGGTGCCAATCGAACAGTTGTGCCCCCAGCGTGCTCTGCCACCGAGTGGATCAAGGGAGCCAACGAGGGTGCGAAGCAACGTTGTCTTCCCTTGGCCGTTGTCTCCGACAATCGCCGCTCGTTGCTGGTGTTCAATTTCTAGGTTGATGTTTTCGGAGACGCGATGGTCGGGATAGCCGATCGCTAAATCTTCACAGCGAACAGCCGCACCTTGTTTCGGGGTTACCAGCGGAGCGCGAATGTGAGCGGTCTTTTCGTCGGCAGCAATTTCGTTGAGTTTCAACCTTTCGAGTTGTTTTTGCTTAGACCTCGCTTGGCTTGCTGTATTTGCTCCCGCTTTGTTCTTTGCGATGAACTTTTCAAGCTGTCGCTGTTTCGTAGCGGTCGATGCGTTTTCGCGAATGGCCTGTTCTCGCCTCTCTGCTTGATACTCTAAGAATTTTGCAATCTTGCCGGGGTACATCGTGAGCGTGCCGCGCGTCAAGTCGAGCGTGTGGTCGCAAGTGGATTTTAAAAAAGTACGATCGTGGGAAACTATCAAGCAGGCTTGTCGAAATGAAATTAAAAAGTGTTCCAGCAGAATCTGGGTTCGGAGGTCCAAGAAGTTGGTCGGTTCGTCCAGGATCAAGAGATTGGGTTCGTGGAGCAGCAGTGCCGCGAGTTTCACCCTTGTCTGCCACCCTCCGGAAAGTGATTTAACGGGGCCGTGTAAGTACTCCCCTTTGATTTCGAATTGTCCTGCAATCTCTCCGCATTTCCAATCAGGTTGCTCGCTGTCTCGCATCAAGAAATCCAGCGCTGATTCGTCGGGTTGGAACGGGTCGTGCTGCCGAAGGTAGCCAATTCGAAGATTGGGATGCCGAATGACTTCTCCGGCATCCAATTCTTCTTCCCCCATCAACACGCGAAGGAGCGTGGATTTGCCTGCGCCGTTGCGACCGACGAAACCAACTTTGGCTTGGTCCGTAATGGTTGCTTCTGCGTCGTCTAATAAAACCTGGTCGCCATAGCTTAGGTGAGCGTTTCGAATTTGAAAGAGTACGGCCATGAAAGAAGTGCAGCGACAAGGGATTTGGTCAAAGACAACACGCCAGAAAACGACTGTGGGATCTAAGTAAGATTCACTGGGAAATTGAATTTAATCCCGTGTTTTCAGCGGATTAGGATAATTGATTCGGCGAAAAGGCTCAACCTTGAAACGTTCAGCCAAAGGAATTCAGCAACTGAGGGGTGGCTAGGTGTTCAGATGCTTATCTTAACAAACACGCCGCGGAGCACGAGTTGGAGAGATGGTCATTCATTTTGAAATAAGACACAAATTGGGGCTGGTAGGTTAACAATTTGTCTGGCGTAGGTCAGTTCCCCTGAGTCTTGATCGATTTCAAAGACCGCAAGCGTGTTCGAGTGTTGCCCGGCTGCCAAGAGCCATTTTCCTGACGGTTCTAGATTGAAATTCCTTGGCCACGATCCTCTTACCGATTCGCGTTCTACAAATTCAAGTTTGTTCTTTTCGGGAGAGAATTTAAATACAGAAATTGAGTCGTGACCCCGGTTCGACGAGTAGACGAATTTTCCATTAGGGTGGACTCGGATTTCAGCTGCTGAATTTAGATGTCGGTCTTTGAGGTTGGCAGGAAGTGTTTCAATGTTCTGGATTTCTTGAAACCTTCCCGAGCTTTGGTCGTAGCGAAAAACGGTGATTGTCAGCGTAAGCTCATTGAGTACGAAGGCATAGTTACCTGTTGGGTGGAATTTCATATGTCGCGGCCCTGAGCCTGGTGGGAGCGAGATTTTTGACTGTAAACTAATCTCGCCCGAATCTGTATTTAATTGGTACTGGAAAACCTGATCGGTGCCGAGATCTGGAACCAAGAGGTATTGGTTGTCCGGGCTCGTGCCAACCCAGTGAGGGTGGGCTGAAGCCTGCCGCTTCGCATTGATTCCTGACCCTTTGCCGTGACCAATGTTGGCTGCTCGTGAGAGTAGGTCTCCGTTTGGTTTCAGTCGATAAGTTGAGGTTGAGCCGCCTCTGTACTGGGCCGACATTAAGACTTTTCCGAGTTTGTCGATTGCTACACAGGCAGCACCGCCATCGCCGGTAGGGATGGATTGGAGTTGTTTTAAATGCGGGGCCTTAGCAGGGTCACTGTTGATAATTGAAAATGCGGTGACGCTGCCATCGTTTTCACGGTTCGTCGAGTAAAGGATTTGCCCGTTAGGGTGCATGGCTAGAAAGCCAGCGCCACTCGTTTCGCTCGCCAGCGTTGGATTGGAGAGTTTTCCACTTTCGATGTTGAGTGTTGAGTGGTAGATGCCGGTCTTGGCGGTGCCGAGCCAGACGTCGATGTTTTGTGCATAAATGGGGGCTGAGAACCATAAAATGATCAGGACCGCCAAGTTGGACTGAACCAACCGTGTGGTCGGTAGCGTAACAAGAATGGTCGGGTAATAACGGTACGGGCATTTGTTCATTTTGGGTCCCTGTTTTCAGTGGCTAATCCACTTATCACGATAGGTGTAAAACTTCCCTTAATCCAGTGGTAAAGCTAAAATGTTGATGTGGCCCCGTTTATGTAGTCAACCAACTCGCTCCTGAGTATCAATACGTAGAAGAATGATGTGCAGTAATAAGGAATCGAATGCGTTCTGACTCGAATTTTTTCGGGGAATTTTCTAAGTGCCATGCTGAATCGATTTTGAGATTATTGGCATTGAGTTCTCTGCTTACTGTCGTCTTGCTAACCTGCGTCTCTTGCCATAGAGGAAACGAAGGCCAAGATCCTGTTGGCGCGCCGAAAACAGAGGTCGAGCAGAGCGTCAATGGGTTAATTGCCAGCGAAGATTTGATTTTGGATCTAACGCCGCAACTGAGGCAAATTGCGTCGTGGATTGAACAGCGAAAGGTTGGTTCTGTATTCGAACTGCCCGTGCTTAGTGATCTAGACTCGGTTCGAGGACTTAAAGCGGCTGATGCGGAGACGCTATTTGGGAAGCTTGAGAAATATCCTGAGTTTCTCGAAAAAGCTAATTGGCCAATCGAAGAAGAAGCTTCCCCAACAGCGGCGTTCCCCTGGAAGCCGTTAGACGTTTTTGGCGTGCAGTGGGAAACCTTGAAGTTTGGCGTCCTCTCCGGGGGCTTTGAGGCTGAGAATGTGTATTTGATCCATAGTAAGGTTGAGGGACGCGGTAGATCCTCCGGTTCTGTTTGGGGCATTAAGGGGCATCAGGATTTTCAATTCGAACGGAAAAATGGAACCTGGAAATTGACCAAATGGTTGCAGGGTGATCTGTTTTTGGAACGTGCAGCCCAGCCTCTTTTCCGTGAAGTACTTTCGGAAGTGATTTCGGATCCCGAAACGTTGCAAGAAATTCAACGTTCTCATAAAGACGAGATAATTGTGAGATCATCGCGCAAGGGTGGAAAGATTACCTTGCCGGTTCCATTGGTGGCTGACTGGGAAGAGTTACCTTCCAATCATATTTTTCCTTCTGTAGCAGTCGTCGACTACAACGGGGATGGACTGGATGACCTGTTTCTTACTTCGCGTTGGGCCGCAACGCAGATGTTGGAGCAACAACCAGACGGATCCTACATCGATGTGGCTAAGAAAATCGGCCTTCGCGAAGAATACATGGTGAATTGTGCGCTCTTTCTCGATATCGACAATGATGGTGATAAAGATGCAATTCTCGGTCGACCAATGGAGCCGGCGAAATATCTTTTGAATGAGTCGGGGGTCTTTAAGAATGTGACTAAAACTCACTCTGATTTGGGTAAGCAGTATTTTGTTTGTGGAATATCCGCAGCCGATGTTAATCGAGATGGATTGCTGGATGTCTATCTCAGCAGTTATCCCGCTTTGAATAAGGCGTCTCAACGATTCCAAGATGTTTTCCTCGGAGACGAAGAAAGAGAGATTTACGACGAAAAAAGAAAGACAATGAACCGCTGGCTCGATCTTCCTGGTTCGGCAAACGTTTTGTTGATGAATCGAGGTGGTGGCAGGCTGGAGAGAGTGCCCTACGATGATGACCTTTCCCAATGGCGACGTTCGTTTCAGTCGGTGTGGGCTGATTTTGATTCTGACGGTGACGATGATCTCTACATCTGTAATGATTTTTCTCCGGACGCCTTGTTGAGAAATGATACGCCTGCCGGCGCTGAGAAACCCGTGTTCGTGAATGTTACTGAGAAAGCCATCACGAATCGGGGGATTGGGTTTGGAATGGGAGCCTCGTTTGGTGATTTTGATCAAGATGGTGATCTCGATCTATACGTTTCCAATATGTACTCAAAAGCTGGGCGGCGGATCGCAGATAAACTGGGGCGGGTGGATGAACGGATCGATGTGGCGACGAAAGGTAGTTTTCTGTACGTCAACGAAAACGGTGAATTCGAACAACGCGCAGGTGAGGGGAAGGGCCAGTTTAAAGTTCATCAAGTTGGCTGGTCATTTGGCGGTCAGTTTTCAGATTTTAATAACGACGGTAAACTGGATCTCTACGTTCCGTCCGGTTATTACACTGCGCCCACAGAAATTGCGACGGAGGTAGATACCTGATCATGTCTGTGGCGCTCGGTCGTGCGCGAAGATCCAAGTCAAGAGAAGGAGTTTCAGTCAGTTTCCGCGTGGGAAACGCAGAAGTACAAAGACCAAATTTTTATGCCTGCCGAGGGTGCCCCGAACGGGCGGCGAATGCAGCAATTCAGTTTCAAGAGTAATTCGTTAAGTGGCAATGAGCGCAATCGTCTGTTTATGAACCGCGCGGGTAATTTTGCTGATGTTACGTTGGTCAGCGGTGCTGATGATATTGCCGACGGTCGATCGTTTGCGGTGGTGGATTTTGATCAAGACGGTTGGCAGGACATCGCACTGATGTCTCTCAATAATCCAAAATTTAAATTGTTTAGAAATCAAATGCAGGATTTGTATCCCGGTAATCGATCCGTGCGTTTTCGTCTTCGCGGATCAGCTGATTCCGGCGAGAGTCAGGTTGGAAAGACCAATCGTGACGGGATCGGGGCGAAAGTATTTGTGAAGTATCGATCTGGCAAAACAATGGTCATTCAGAAACAATGTGGAGAGGGGTTTGCCTCGCAGAATTCTGGAGTCCTTTCGGCCGGAGTGCCTGCTGGAGACGAGGTTATTTCACTTGTTGTGAAGTGGCCATCTGGAAAAACATCGACTGTTGATTCCCCTGATGCACAGGCCATTACCTTGATTGAGGAGCTGAACTGATATGGTGCGACGGTTCTTTCGGTTGCCTAACGCAACGAGTGCTCATTGTCGAAAATGGAGTGGCCTCATCACTCTCGTTTTTATGGGGGCGGTTTTAATTGGTTGCAACAAATCTCCTTCGCCCATCGGTGGTTCTGAAGAGGTTGGAGGAAGCGTCCTCACTGAAGAAGAACGTCGCGTTGATAATCTAATTGCAAGTGAAGATCTCCTCCTTGACCTCACGCCTCGTTTAACAGAGCTTGCATCGTGGTTTCAAAAAAACTCCGTCGGAGACAAGGATGAATTGCCGGTTGATTTTAAAAATTGCGAATCCTTTGTAGGAATTGCCGAGATAGATCCAGTTGAATTGTTTGGTGCGGATCCTAATGAGCCGGGGTTCTTAGAGACCATTCATTGGCCAATCGGGGAACAGACCAGTGAAGCAATTAATCCGTGGGAATCTGCTAAGCAACTGAATGTGGGGTGGGAGACGCTGAAATTTGGCGTGGTTGCCGGAGATTTTACTAACGAGCAACGCGATGAGTTTAAGATGCACACGAAAGTGGATGGCCGCGGGATTGCCGAATCCGGCGCTGCCTTGGGTATGAAGGCTCATCAAATAGTTGTGTTTAAGAAGGTGGATGAGACCTGGGAATTAAGTAGTTGGGTGCAAGAGGATTTCTTTGTTGAACGAACTGAGCAACCTCTTTTTCGTGAAGTGCTCCGTGAAGTTCTTCCCGATGAAACGGCGCTAAGTAACGCCCAGCGATCGTTTAAGGATGAAATTATTTTAAAGTCATCGAGTAAGGGTGGGTTTGTTTTGCCCATTCCGGAATACGTGCCATGGACCAATCTGACATCCGATAACATTTTGCCGTCGGTTTCTGTTGTGGATTTTAATAACGACGGTTTGGAGGACATTTTTATTACGGCTCGATGGGGGCCGACCCAAATGTTGAAGAATCTGGGAGACGGCACTTACGTCGACGTAGCCAAAAAAGTCGGGCTTTACGAGGAGTATTTGGTGAATTGCGTCCTGTTTGTTGATCTCGATAACGATGGCGACAAGGATGCAATCATGGGACGGCCGATGGAGACGGCTAAATATCTTGAGAATCAGGATGGGGTTTATAAAGATGTTACAAAAACCAAGTCCGATATTGGTAGACAATTCTTTACGAGCGGGATCTCTGCTGCTGATGTTAATCGGGATGGGTTGATTGATATTTATTTGAGTAATTATCCACCACTCAACAAAGAAAATGCCTCGTTCGAGCAGACGTTTCTCAATGAAGAGGAGCGAGCTCGATTTCTTGAAAAAAGAGCGAACAGTAATCGCTGGTTGGATCTTGCCGGTTCAGCAAATGTGCTGCTGATGAATCGCGGTGGCGGTCGCTTGGAACGAGTACCCTATGACGAAGAGTTGGCTCAGTGGCATCGTTCTTTCCAAGCGGTATGGGCCGATATCGATAACGATGGCGACGATGATTTATACGTGTGCAACGACTTCGCTCCTGACTCTATGTTGAGGAACGATACCCCTCGCGGAGCCGCGCAGCCTGTGTTTGTTGACGTGACTTCAGACGTTCTGACTTATAAAGGGTTTGGTTTTGGGATGGGGGCATCGTATGGTGATTTTGATCGCGACGGAGACCTTGATCTTTATGTATCGAACATGTTCTCTAAAGCAGGGCGGCGGATTATCCAGAAGTTGGATTCCGTCGATGAGCGGATTGAGGTCGCAGCAGCCGGTTGTTTTCTATTTGTAAATGACGACGGAAAATTCTCGCAAACCGCTGGTTCTGCGGATGGCGAATATCACGTCAATCAGGTTGGCTGGTCTTATGGAGGGCAATGGGGAGATTTTGACAACAATAGTCAATTAGACCTGTATGTTCCAACCGGTTTTTATACGGCGCCGGAGGAAATCGATACGCAGGTCGATACCTGATCGTGCCTTTGGCGCTCGGTCGTGCGCGAAGACCCTACTCAAGATGATGCCTTCCGCGATGATTCTCGTTGGGACAATCAAAAATATCAAAACCGTGTACTCGTAGATTCCTCTCAGGGGCCGGGCGCTCGGGTGAAACAAAAATGGGGCTTTACCAGTAATTCGCTCAGTGGTCGTGAAAGAAATAAGATGTTCCTGCGGCACGGGAATAATTTTGCCGACGTGACATTAATCAGTGGTGTAGACGATATCGCCGACGGGCGTTCCTTTGCTCTATTGGATTTCGATCAGGATGGTTGGCAGGATATTGCGATGATGTCACTGAACGCTCCCCGGTTTAAACTGTACCGAAACGAACTGAAAAAAATCTACCCCGAGAATTCTTCGTTTCGTTTTCGTTTGATCGGAGGGCAACGGGCTGGAACTCCTTCTGAAAAATTAAGTAACCGAGATGGAATTGGAGCAACCGCGTTGATCACGTTTGCCTCAGGGAACAAATTGCTGGTTCAAAAGCAGGCGGGGGAAGGATTTGCGAGTCAAAACTCTGACGTAAAAATGATCGGGATTCCCCAAGGAGATGCGGTTGATCGAGTCGAGGTTCGCTGGCCTTCCGGGGTGAAGACGGAGATCATGAATCCGAGTGTTGAAGAAATCTTGACGATCGAGGAAGTGGGCGATGAATAGTCAGTCAGCGGTGCAGGTCAAATATGTTGCCAGCACACATTTTGTGTTTTTGACGGCCGTGCTGTTACTTACTCTTGTGACATCTCAAGGTTGTATGGGAGAGAAGGAACCATCCCCTGAACCCCCCGCCGGAGAAATCAACCTGGCGGAAACTGCGGTGATTGGTGACTTGATCAAAAGCGAAGATCTGATTCTGGATTTGACGCCACGGTTGAGCAGGATTGCAGCCTGGTATGAGCAGCGTTCGCAGAATCCGGATCTCCCTCTTACACCGGAATTATCGGATTGTGTCAGTGTGGCTGGTTTGGCGGAGATCAGTGCTGAGCAGGTGTTTCATCAGGATTCTAGCCATGCTGATTTTGTCGAGGTTGCGCACTGGCCGTTGGTCGAAGCGCCGATAGAAACGGCGATTGACCCGTGGCAGTCAGCAATGTCCCTCGATGCCCAATGGGAGACAATGAAGTTTGGTGCTATCGCCGGGAATTTTTCCGATGTTGATAAAAATGTTTTTGTTATCAACACAAAAGTCGAGGCTAGAGGGAAATCAATATCGGTCGATTCGCCTTGGCTTTATGGCTTGAAGGCTTACCAGACGCTTGAGTTTCAAAAAGAATCTGGAGAATGGTTCCTAAAGAAATGGACTCAAGAGGATTTTTATATCGAGCGTTCTCAGCAACCGTTGTTCGAAGAGGTTTTGACTGAGGTTTTAAAAGATCCCGATTCTCTTGCCAATGCCCAGCGTTCGTTTCTTGATGAGATTATTTTGAAGACGGCACAGACTGGTGTTTATGACTTGCCTGACAATAAGTATTCGAAGTGGACGACGATGACGTCTGATCATGTTTATCCCTCCGTCTCGGTCGTTGACTTTAATAATGATGGATGGGATGACATTTTCCTGACGGCTCGTTGGGGACCGACTCAGATGTTAAAGAATCTAGGGAACGGTACATTTGTGGACGTGGCGGAGTCAATCGGGTTAAGAGTTGATTTCCTCGTTAATTGTGTATTGTTCGTGGATCTCGACAATGATGGTGACAAAGACTTGTTGATGGGACATTCGCTGGAGCCCGCACGGTATTTTCAAAACAATGGAGGTGTTTTTGACGATGTGACGAGCACGCAATCGGATCTCGGAACGGACTTGCAGTATTTTACCAGCGGCATCGCGGCAGCGGACGTCAATCGGGATGGTCTGATTGATATCTACATGAGTAGTTATCCGCCACTAAGTAAAAAAGACACAGCCTTTGAACATCACTTTCTAAGTGAAAAAGAGCGGAAAATTTACCTCGAGAAGCAAGAGGCGAGCGAAAAATGGATTGGAACCGCGGGTACCGCGAACGTCCTCTTGATGAATCGAGGGAACGGTCGCTTAGAAAGAGTGCCCTTTGATGATGTTTTGTCTCAGTGGCGTCGATCCTATCAGCCGGTGTGGTCGGATATAGATAACGATGGCGATGATGATCTGTATGTGTGTAACGATTTTGCCCCCGATGCCTTACTGCGTAACGACACTCCCCGTGGAGCAAGCCAACCGGTTTTTGTTGAGATTACAGAATCCGCATTGGTCAATAAGGGGGTCGGTTTTGGCATGGGAGCGTCCTTTGGCGATTTTGACGCCGATGGAGACCTAGATCTTTATGTATCCAATATGTTTTCAAAAGCAGGCCGTCGGATCGTAAAAAAGCTTGATTCGGTTGACCCTCGCATTGAAGTTGCGGCTGCCGGATGTTTTCTGTTTGTTAATTCGGATGGAAAATTTGAACAGAGAGCAGGCACTGGAGACGATCAGTTTCGGGTTAACCAAGTAGGCTGGTCGTACGGTGGTCAATGGGCTGATTTTGACAATGACGGACGCCTGGATCTGTATGTGCCGACTGGGTTCTATACGGCCCCTCCGGAGATCGATACGGAGGTTGACTTGTGATCGTGTTTGTGGCGCACGGTCGTGCGTGAAGATACAACCCAGGGAGAGGACTTTAAATCGAATGATCTCTGGCAGCACCAGCGGTATGTCAATGATGTGATTGTTCGGGCACCTCCCAAAGCGTCCAGTGATCTATCAGATGACGGTTTGAAATTCACGAGCAATTCACTCAGCGGTCGTGAGCGAAACCGTTTGTTTTTACAGCTTGGTGATAATTTTACGGATGTAACTTTACTTAGTGGTGCTGATGACATTGCTGACGGTCGCTCCTTCGCGACTCTGGATTTTGATCGCGACGGCTGGCAGGATATCGCCCTGATGTCTCTGAACGCACCCCGGTTTAAATTATTCAAGAATAAAATGTCTGCCGTAAGGCCTGGTAATCGACCTTTTCAGTTCCGACTACAAGGCGGTAATACATCTTCTGTGCCGACAGAGAATTTAAGCAATCGTGATGGAATTGGTGCGCAGGTTTTGGTGATCTACGTATCCGGAAGAAAGATTTTGATCCAAAATCAAGCGGGAGAAGGGTTTTCAAGCCAGAATTCAGCAACTCATTCCATCGGAATTCCTGAGGGGGATTCTATTGCGAAACTGGAAATTCGTTGGCCCAGCGGTAACAATACGACGGTACAGGCTCCGAATGAAACCGAAATCTGCGTGATCTCAGAGGTTGCGTTGGTAGGGAATTGAATTGGGGCAATCGTTCTCTATTCAATGAGTTGGAAATATGATCCCAATGGCCCTGTTTTTATGTTTCGCTGCAACACTGTTTGGTCAGGCAACTGTCGATGTGGCAGCAGATGAGTCGCGCCCTAATGTTCTAATGATCGTTGTTGATGATCTGAATGATTGGGTCGGTTGTCTTGGAGGGCATCCTCAGGCGATGACCCCAAATATCGATCGTTTGGCAAAGACCGGTGTTTTGTTTGAGAACGCTCATTGTCAGGGACCGATATGTGGTCCGTCTCGCGCTTCAATCCTGTCGGGATTTTATCCTCACACGACTGGTGTTTATCAGCAACCGACGAGTAATTTACTGGAGGACGATGAAAAATACTTCAACGGACAGTTGTTGCCCGAATATTTTTCTTCCCACGGCTACGAGACATTTGCGGTGGGTAAAGTTACGCACGGCTACCGACCTGAAACAGCCTTCCATCATTATGGAGGTAAGTTCGATGGAAGTGGTCCAAAACCAGCGAATGAGAAGCGGTTCAATTATTTTTTACCGGACGTGCCTTTTACAGGGACTCAAACCGATTGGGGACCGTTTCCTGATCGAGATGAGGAAATGCCAGACTACCGCTCGGCGGCTTGGGCAGGTGAAGTCTTAGGGCAAACGCATGATCGACCGTTTTTTCTGGCAGTTGGATTTAACCGCCCCCACGTCCCTTGGTATGTTCCCGAAAAATGGTTTGCACCGTTCCCGCTTGATGAAATTGAACTTCCTTCGATTTCGAATGATGACTTGGATGATGTTCCCGAGATTGGGGTGAAAATTCATGAGCTCCCGAAATATCCCTCACTGGAATTTTTACAAGCCGATGGAAACAAGCAGTACAAAAAGTGCGTGCAAGCCTATTTGGCGTGTAATTATTTCGTGGATCATCAGATTGGAAAGGTGTTAGCTTCA
Organism: Mariniblastus sp.; assembly: GCA_011523945.1. GTDB lineage: Bacteria > Planctomycetota > Planctomycetia > Pirellulales > Pirellulaceae > Mariniblastus. The sequence goes on from WTFU01000191.1 coordinate 21,665, forward strand.
CTTGAGCAAAGTGATTACGCCGAGAATACGCTGGTAATTTTATTTTCTGATCATGGTTATCACTTGGGGGAAAAAGCTCGCGTGAGCAAGCACAGTCTGTGGGAAGAATCAACTCGCGTTCCTTTTGTGATTTTGCCGCCCCGTAATTCTGAGCTTCGGGATAAAGTTGCTGGTCGAACTTCCTCCAAGCCTGTCGAATTAATTGATATATACCCAACTCTGAATGAGATGTGCGGTCTTCCTTCGAATGCGTCGAATGAAGGGCGAAGTCTGGTGGAGCTGATGGAAGACCCGTCAATGGATTGGAGATTTTCGGCTTTGACGACCTATGCTCGGAGGAATCACTCGCTTCGAACCGAGAGATATCGATATATCAGATACGAGGACGGATCGGAGGAGCTTTATGATCACGAATTCGACCCGGAGGAATGGGAAAATATCGCCGGTGATCCAGAGCAGGCAGAATTAATTTTTCGGTTTCGATTGGAATTGCCCCGGCGAAATGCAAAGTACCATGCTTCAACCAAGAAAAAGTCAATTAATGAATGGTTTCAGACCCATTTGAAAGCCAACGGCATTGAGTGATCTGTGAGTTTTGGTTGATTGAGTTGATTGAGTGAAGGTCTTACAATTTCGTTAGCATCTTCTTTCGGGGTTACTGATTTCACAAGTATTTTAAAGGTTATCAATGCGCGCTTTACTGTTATCTGATTACCAAAACCTAAGCGTAGTCGAGGTTGAAAAACCTGAATTAGGGGCATGCGATATTTTGGTTTCGGTTAAAGCTTGCGGAATCTGCGGCAGCGATGTTCATGGCTATGATGGGAGTAGTGGGCGTCGTATTCCACCGTTGGTGATGGGGCATGAAGCCTCCGGGGTCGTTGTGGAGGTCGGTTCGGCAGTTTCTCGATTTTCAATTGGGCAGCGTGTTACCTTTGACTCGATGATTTCCTGCGGAGACTGTTCTCTTTGTTCCGAGGGCAGCACCAATCTATGTGCGGATCGTCGAGTGCTGGGAGTATCGTGCGAAACTTATCGTCAATCCGGATGTTTTGCCGAGTTCGTTTCCGTTCCGGAACACATCGTTTACGAAATTCCCGACGATCTTTCCTTCGAGCATGCCGCATTGGTGGAGCCAGTTTCCGTAGCGGTTCACGCGGTTAATTTACTCGATGTTCCATCCGGTGCGTCTGCGGTGGTCGTTGGCACGGGAATGATTGGTTTACTGGTTGTCCAGGCATTGAAAGTTGCTGGTTGCGAACAGATTATCGCAATTGATATCGATGACTTCAAATTAAATCTGGCGAAAGAACTTGGCGCAACTCATTGTCTCGAAGCCAGTGATGCGGATGTCGCTACAAAAGTGTTAGCATTGACCGATGGAGTTGGTGTCGATATCGCGATGGAAGTCGTTGGGAAAACTTCACCTCTGCGGACAGCAATCGACTGTGTCCGACTCGGTGGTCAGGTTGGGTTGGTTGGGAATCTTCAACCTAATGTCGATTTGCCGCTTCAAAAAGTTGTAACTCGAGAGCTAAAGCTCGTAGGATCTTGCGGGTCAAGCGGTGAATATCCGCGTTGCATTGAGTTGATGGCTTCCGAGCAAATTAAAGTCAGCCCTCTAATCAGTCAGATTACAAGCCTGGAGAGAGGGCCGGAATTTTTTCAGCGACTTTACCAGCACGAACCCGAACTGTTGAAAGTGGTGGTACAGCCTTAAGGATCAACTGTCGTTGCAACAAGGCGGCATTTGTCACTACATAGCAGGGGCAATCATCTGTCCTTTGGCTGCGTTCTCATCTGGAGCAGCTTTTTCTTTAACGAAGTTTTTGTCCCCTTTAGGAACCTGCATATCTAGCCAATAATAAAAACCACCGACACCACAGAGTCCTATTCCAAAAATGAAAGCAAGAATTATCAATCGTTTTTTCATATCAATCTCTGGGCGAAAGTATAAGGATCAGGTTTACGCCTAATCCAAGGTTGAACGAGGATTTAAATTGAATTGTAAGGATAACCAAAGCGGGGATGGAGTGCTATCGAAGGGGATGAAAAACAACGGAATCTGTGGGAAAAACAACCTAATTTTTGGAGTAAACTGTGTCATTTGACTTATCAGATAAAGTTGCCTTAGTTACTGGTGCCAGTCGCGGTCTAGGGCTTGGATTTGCAAAAACCTTGGCAAAGGCGGGGGCGAGTGTGGCGATGACGAGTCGCACTCTGGCGTCACTGGACGGCCCTAGCGAGGAAGTGGAGTCCTTGGGCGTCAGAACAGCCAAAATTGAATTGGACGTGAGAGATCATCAAAGTATCAAAGCAGCGGTTCAAGAAGTGATCAACGTTTTTGGCCGAATAGATATTTTGGTCAACAATGCCGGATGCAATGTGCGTAAGCCGGCGGTTGATGTTGAGTGGGAAGATTGGAATCTCGTTCTTGATACAAATTTGAGAGGTGTGTTTTTCGTTGCTCAGGAAGTTGCCAGGCACATGGCAAAGCAAAAATATGGGAGAATTATCAATATTGGTTCTGTCACCTGCGTCGCAGGTTACGCGGGGCTCGGCCCCTATGGAGCAAGTCGAGGCGGTACCAAGCAGCTGACGATGAGTCTGGCTCACGATTGGGGGAGCGATGGGATTACTGTCAACTGTCTTGCGCCAGGTTGGTTTAAGACTGAACAAAACAAGGTCATGTACGAGCAGGAGGGGTGGGTTGATTATCTTTGCGAACGGATTCCATTGGGACGCCCCGGTGCCCCGGGAGATCTTGCAGGGCCATTGTTGTTACTTGCCTCAGATGCCAGCCAATACATTACCGGGCAGACCTTATTAGTCGACGGTGGGATCTCGGTTGGTGCAGTGCGCGCCACAACTAACTAATAATGCACAGGTTTTAATGCGCAGTTAGTGTCTCAGGCTTACGGCTGGATTGCCAAGGTGAGGGCTGGGAACCTGCGTTAGACGTTTGCTGCGACAGATTTTTGGATGCGTTCGATTGCCGTCACGGTGTTCTCAAGACTGTTAAATGCGCTCAGGCGGAAGTATCCCTCTCCCGCGGCTCCAAAGCCGCTGCCGGGTGTACCAACGATATGAGATTTTTCCAACAGTTCGTCAAAGAAATCCCAGCTGCTAAGTTCACCGGGAGTTCTCAACCAGACGTAGGGTGCGTTGATCCCGCCAAAGACTTGAAATCCTACGCTCGTGAGTCCTTCGCGGAGCAATTTTGCATTGTTCATGTAGAACGCCACAAGTTCACTAATTTGCTGCTTGCCTTCTGGCGAATAGGCGGCAGCCGCACCACATTGGACAGGATATGATACCCCGTTGAACTTGGTGCTTTGTCTCCGATTCCAAAGTGCGTGGATCGATTGTGATTCCCCGCTGGCTGTTTTTCCGACGAGACCTTTTGGGATTACCGTGAATGCACATCGAGTTCCCGTGAATCCAGCGGTCTTACTGAAACTTCTCAGTTCGATCGCAACGTCTTTGGCGCCTTCAATTTCAAAAATTGAACGAGGGACATTTTCTTCCGAAATGAATGCTTCGTAAGCGGCGTCGTAGAAGATGATGGCATTGTGTTCTTTGGCGTAGGCGACCCATTTTTCAAGCATCTCACGCGTGGCCACGGTGCCGGTTGGGTTGTTCGGATAACAGAGATAGATCAAATCAACGTGTTCTGTTGGAATCGCGGGTTCGAAATTGGATTCGGCGGTAACCGGCATGTAAACCAGTTTTTCATAACGTCCCTGAGAGTCAGCTTGACCAGTGTGTCCAGCCATTACATTGGTGTCGACATACACAGGGTAAACAGGATCGAGAACCGCAATCACGTTATCGCTTCCAAAAATGTCCAGCAAGTTTGCTGAATCGCATTTTGATCCATCTGAAACAAATATCTCGTCACTTTGAATTTCAATGCCACGATCCTGATAGTCATTTTTAGCGATCGCATCCCGCAAAAATGAATAGCCTTTTTCCGGACCGTAGCCGCGAAACGTTTCTCGAACTGCCATCTCATCAACGGCTTTGTGCATTGCTTCTACGACGGCGGGACAAAGCGGCTGGGTGACATCACCGATTCCCATTTTGATTACATTGGCTTCCGGGTTGGCCTCGCAGAATGTGTTTACGCGCCGTGCGATTTCTGGAAACAAGTAACCTGCCTGAAGTTTCAAATAGTTGTCGTTGATACGAGCCATTGATCTTTCATCTTTATTAGGGGCGGAGAGGTGGTTTTCGAAACAGTCGCAAACCAACGGTGTAAATCACTTTCGTAGGTTGCTATGATCACAGAATTACGAGCGAGACACAAGTCACGAGTGTGTTGTGGATTGCGTGCATTGCCATTGAACTGACGAGTGAACCGCGCCACTCTCTGGCCAGCGAAAATCCAATCGCGAGCATTGCGAGTACGGGTATGCCATAGATTCCTTGCGGGTGAATTGCGGCGAAAATAATCGCATTAATCACCGCAGCAAAAAGAACGCTCATCCAGCGTGCTGAAAAAGATTTAACGTCCCGTAAATGCCGATACAGAATACCTCGAAAAACAGTTTCCTCAACGATTGGTGCGGCGACACAAGCCGTTAGGAAAATCATCAAAATCATTCTTGTACCGCCTTCGGCGATCAGTTCCTGAATCGGATGCCCGGGTGCAATGGGACTGCCGAATTCGTGTGTTTCTTGAAACGAAGAAACCAGGGCAACCAAAATAAACATGGCTAAAAATCCGGGGAGAAGCAATGAGAGTGTTGCCAGATAAGACGGGATAGAACTTAGAAACTCTTTGAAGGGATTCGAGCAAGTCCAGCCAATATCTTTGCGGACTTGTGCAAATGGAATCCCGCGGAAAACTGGCCATGCCAGACAAATCAACGATCCAAAGAAAATGAGTAGTTGGACGAACAGCGAGTTAGCTGGATCTAATTCGATCTGGGTAAGAAAGAAAGAGCTGCCCAGTGAGCTGCCAAAAAAAAGTATCATCCATAGAGCGAAAGTCTCAATGTAAACATTGTGATTGTAGAAACGGATTTCAAAATTCGATCGCATTTTCTTTCTTCTTAATCTGATTCCTAAGACGATCAAAGAAATCAAACTTGCGAGACCAATTCCTAATCCGCCGATAGCGATTATGAAAATCAAAATCAGCATCGTGAGCGCTTCGGACTCTAGTGTTTTCCTTTGTGTGGTTAATGGAGTTTCCTTCGGCAAGAGTGCGAGCTGCCCCGTCCAGCCAAGCCTGGATTCGATTAACTGACGATCTGTTAAAGGAAGGATATCACTTGAGTCGAGATTTCCTTGCGAGTATTCCCGATTCAACTTTTCAATTAGTTGTCGAAGTTTGGCTTGATCTTCCGTTAATGTGAGGACGTCTTTGTTTTCGAGAACTTTTGTGTCCAACTGGATCAATTGTTCCTTAACAGCTTCTGGTCCTTCGAGTTCGCCTTTCAGAATCGCATAGCACAGCCTTTGCTCGTAACTGCCGGTGTCGAATTGTTCGGGTAAACTTTGTTTGGTATCGCTCGGAGGCTCGCCCGCGAGGGCTAACAACTGTTCCTGGCCTACGATCAACTTCCCTTGCATTTGCAGTGTCATCAACTCACTGGAGCTGGCGTCACCACCAATTTCCTGTTCGGGGAACAGTTGCGAATAGGCGACAAAGCTGAACATTAGCAAAGTTATGGAACCAACGAGAATCCAGGCCGCGATGCCCGTTTTGGAGAGTGGAAAAGAATTTGCCTCAACGATTGATGCTTCTACAAATTCGTTTTCATCCGCGTCCGATAAAATATCGGTGGGGGGAAGGGGGATTAAATCGTTTGGATCTTGGCCAGAGTCTTGATCTGGAGGAGTTGTTGTCACAATGCTACTTTTCAGTTTTTAGGATGGCAGTGATGTCCGCCCGGTAATTTGACGTTGCGCTTTTTACCAAGGTGCGGCTGATCTCTTAAGACAGTTTTCTTTTTTCGATTTCATGAAGCGGCTCAAGGCTTCATCCTTGAAATTACTTCTTATTAAACCGCACTGGGGAAACTTTGTCATTCAGTTTTTGACAGATTCCGATTGATTAGTTTGACGGCATTTTTGAATACGCGGTCAAGCATGGGTTGGGTCAGTTTTCCCGTGAATGTGTTTTGCTGACTCGGGTGGTAGCTTCCCAGTAAAAATCGATTGTTGTTGAGAGCAACTTTTTCACCATGGCCAAACTTGGGTCTTTTGGGCGGTCGGTCGAACCAGCCAACCCGAATTAATTCGCGGAGGGTTGCATTCCAGGCGAGTCCGCCCAGGGAGAGAACCACCGTTGGATCACAAAGTTCCAGCGTTTCCGCAAAATAAGGTGAGCAGTTTTTTAGTTCTTCAGTGGATGGCTTGTTTTGTGGTGGTGCACAGCGGCAAATGTTTGTGATTGCGCAATTGATTAATTTGAGACCGTCTTTTAGGTCGGTTGATTGTTTTTGGTTTGCAAATCCAGCCCGTTGCATCGCCCGGTAAAGCCAATCTCCGCTGCGATCTCCCGTGAACATGCGGCCCGTACGATTGGCACCATGCGCTCCCGGAGCAAGGCCGACAATGAGCAAGCCAACGCGGGGACTGCCAAAATCCGGTACGGGTTTTCCCCAGTACGTTTCATTTTCATACGCTCGTCGTTTTTTTTGAGCAACCGATTTGCAATGGTCGATCAGGCGGGGACAGCGAGAGCAGTGAACGACATCGGACTGAAGTTGCTTCCAGCGAGACGGTATTGAATGAGATTTACGCACGAATGCCCCGACTCAATCAATGCTTTCGGTTGTAACTTCTTTTTGTTCAGATTCGTCGACGGGCGAATCGCTTGGCGAAGCGTTCTCAGAACGTTGTTCTAGCTTTTCGTTGAGTTCTTCTTGAGCCATATATTCAGCCTTCATTCGCTGGAATTTACGTTCGACGACGAACAGCACAACGATCATCAAGATCACGCCAAATAACTTGAGCATCCAGTTATCGCTGTACCTTGCAATCTGCTTTGAGAAAATTAGCATCAATCCGTTGCCAAGGATGCTGCCAACTAAAATTGCGACCACTACTCGCCACCGTTTCATGCCAAGCAGTCTGCCAAAGATTGAACCACCAACACTACCGGTTGTCGATGTTGGAAATATTACAAATCCAACTAATCCGATAAAAGCGGTACGGCGAATCCATGGCTGCTTTCTAAGAATAAATTGGCTGTCCGAGATAATACTTTGGATTCTTGGGCCAATCCAAGGGAGTCGGAAAATAATACCGATGTGAAATGCGACGAACATCGCAACCATGGTGTCCATGTAAGTTAACATGACGAAGAGGTTTGAAGCAGATAAATGCTTAAGGAAGAAGATCGCTTCAGCGTTCGGTTCGCTTTGACCAATCAGGATGATGAAACGGCCAAAAAAGAGAAATGCAGATATTGCGGCGGTGGCATAACTGTAAGCGAGATCTGGGCCTTGAATAAGGCCAATGAGGCCGAGCAATACCGTGGTTATCAAGACGGGACCAATCAAGGACAACCACCACGCTACGGGATGAGATTTTCGATACTCCGCCCCGACGCCTTCGACTCTGACGTCGAGCCATTTAGGTTGATTCGAGTTGTTCGACTCGCCGTTTGCCACTAGTGGTTCCTTCAGCCATTCTTAAAATCGAATTTCGCTATTCGCATGATTCGAAACAATTGATCTCGTTTTCGGACTGGAAAGATTGGGCTGAAATAACCGTTCGCAGGCAGAATCTGAGGTGATTTGAAGATTAAAATCTTACCTTATCGCTCCCGTTTTACCTACGTGCCATTCTGACGCACTATGAACCGAGAGGCCGATTTATTGGGAATATCGGTCTAATGACATCGGAAAGTGAGTTTGCTGCTCAATTTGCGCATCAAAATGGCTAGAGATGTTCGTTGATATTTTTCGTTCAACCGCCAAATGAAGAATTTTTCATTCAAATTGGGTTTCTAGGCGGTGCCACTAACTGTGTTTTAGAAGAAAAATTTTTCCCTTTCTTGACACGATAGACGAAGATAGCGCCGCAAACTCGTTAAACGAGTAGATTGATCTGAGAGGAGAATAAGAAAAAACGCCGAACCCATTCTGGATTCGGCGTGGTTGTCGATTCGTTTTTAGATTCGCTTATACGGCAGCGTTATCCCAAACTTTCCACCAAGCTTTCTTAGTGTGTGGGGCTTTGACCGTGAATCCCCAGGGGCGGCCGTTTGCGCCGATACTCCCCTCAAGTTTTGTGTAAGTAAACGTTGCTCTCGCAATTTTAGCGTCCGTCATATCTGCATTACGAAGGTCGGCCTGGGTGAAGTCTGCACTGCAGAAATCAGCACCGAATAAGTTTGCACCCACGAGTGATGCATGATCGAATTTCGCACGCGCCTCTGCAAAGGAAAAGTCGCCTCTATTGAAGTTGCCGTGGGAAAGATCTGCACCGTTTAATTTTGCATGGCGAAATTGAATCCCAACCGCGATGCAACGGGAGAAAATAGCGACTTCAAGTACGCTGTCCGATAGGTCCGCTTTTGTCAGCGTAGCATCAGAGAAGTCGGCCCTTCGCAGGACACAATTGTCAATTTTCGCAAACGATAAATTGCAACCGGAGAAGTTCGCGTCGCAAAGATTACACCCGGTAAATTTGCAGCCCGATAGATCCTGACCCGAGAAGTCCGCACCTGCAAGATCGTGACCGGAAAGTAAACGACCGCGGATGGACTCGTTTTTTGCTTTAAGTAAAACTTTCCCAGACTTTTTGTGTAGGATTTTGACCATCGAAATCTCCAAGGTAGAAACAAGCTGATCCATTCTCATCGCAAACTTAACTTGCCATGAGCGTCCACTGCTACGTCTGTTGGAACGGCGACCGCCCTTCCCACAAACTGTCTTCTGTTATCTATGAAAAACCGAAAACTGATTTGAGTTTCGGACAACTCGATCAGTTATTGGAAAATAAATCACTTGCCTTAGATCTCTGTTAGCTAATTATCGAACGACGACTTTCCCAACGCAAGTAAAATGTCAGATGAGTCGGATAAATGGGGTTGTTGAGGCGCTTAACGCCCCCTTGTTCATGTTTTTCATGGATTTTACCCCCCCATTCGTTCTAAACCGTTTTTTTTGAACGTAAGACCCCCGCTCTCATCTTCACTCGTTCGTAACCGAAGTCATGTGGAGTGTTTAACTTTATCCCTTCGATTGCTTGATTACCGAGGTGAAAAAGGACACAGAATTCGACTATTTTTTGTTCCGCCGACCGCCGGGAATCTCCTCTTCGAAAGAAGCAGTTTTAATTTCGGTTTTTTTTAATTTGGATTCCTTTTTGAATCCGCGATACTCCGCCAGACCAACTGACTTGTATTGTGTCCAGTGCCTTTTAATGGAATCAATTCTGTCCTGGTCTTGTTTCGATAGCTGATATCTCACGGAGTGTTTCGACTTCGCTGAAAAGGCTTCGCGGAATAGATTGTTTTGTTGGACGGAGATTTGAATTTCTGCGGGCAGCCAACCGATCCGCTTGATCGATTTGTTGAGTTCCATTCGAGCAAACGGTGGGACCTTGGTCGGGTCGGAAACATTCAACAGCGTAAAGTAATGAAGGAAGTCATTGTATTGCTCAAGAATTGAAACGTTGGAAGGTTGTGAGCCCTTGTAACGATACTCAATTTGGGGACTCGAAAGTGTGATAAAGTTCCCATCCGGATCCATAACCTCATCGAATGAATCGTCCGTCAGGAATTTTGAACGATAATCCAGTCGTGTTTCTTTGCGCACACCTTCGTAAATGGAAATCAGTTGCAAATCAGAAAGC
>WTFU01000091.1 GCA_011523945.1 Mariniblastus sp.
GGACTCAGAAGGCCACTCAAAAGAAATCATCGCGCCTTGCCGGCCGGAGTAATGAAAAATCTCTGCAGCCAAAAGAGTGTTATCAATGAAACTCGTGTTGTACCCATGTACAAAAATACAAACATTACGTTGCTCACTCTCACTTAACTGCCGGTTAAGAGCCTGCACCCAGGGATTCTCCCGATGCCTAACCAAATCATCTTTCACATGCCATGGATCTATTTCGATAGGTGTTTCACTCAGATCAATTCTTTCAAATTCAACCATCGCCTTTTTCCGATTACAGGCCTTGATGGTCTCTTCATACAACTCATCCTTGGTTAGCCCTTTTCCAATTTGCACCTTTGCAATTCCTAAAGTCGGTGTATGGCTCCGCTTGCTCCCAAATGGATCTAATTGCCCAGACTCAGACTCTACATTGCGACCACTAATGACAAACACTGGCACCAAAGACTCAGTCAATGAATCGAAGCAACTGCTTCCCGGATGCGAAAGCCCTAATGAAAGTGCAAGTGGCGTAGGCATCAACTCCCGCGATGGACGACTGGCTGTCATACACCCAACGACGGCAAAAACTGAAATCAAAAGCGCCAGTCTCAATGCCGCGAAGATTGTATTCCTAAAATATAGATTCCATCCTGACACTATCTCTCTCCTCCAATCTCGGCTGGGAAATCCAATAAACCAGCCTTCTAAGGCCAAGCTAATCGCGATCCCAACCATGTATGATTCGGAAGCCTAATTCCGCCCATTTCGAACGCGGGATAATAGAGGAATCAGAAGGGGGCAGCAAACCCAGAAAAACTCGTAAATTTCGGCATTTCAGTCCGCGCAATGAGAGCAGAGGAAGGGGCGGCAAAAAACCAAGGGCTGACATTCCTAACTGAAAAACAAATCAGCCCCAAGCAACAATTAGAATTCTGGAACAACCCAGTCAGGGATTCCGCTTTCTTTTAACTGTGCTTCATACATTTCAGTTGCGGGATGCGTCTTAGCGTAAGGAACATTCTCGTTGACCATCAATGGAAGCGTTTCCTCCCACCATCGATCGTAAGCTTTTCGAAGGCTCGCTACGACTTCGGGATGATCATCCGCAACATTAGTCTTTTCGAATGGATCAACCGATATGTCGTACAACTCCTCATTAGCAACCCATCGCCATCTCGCCGTCCGCACAGCACACTTTTTAAACTTACTTAAATTCGGGTCTGCCCCTTTTTCCCAACGGCCAACATGAACAAACAAATGTCTGTCCGGCCAATCAACTTCGGCATTTTCCAAAACCGGAACAAGCGACCGCCCATCGAGCGACTGAACAGTATCCGGAATATCAACTCCCGCCAACTCGCAAAACGTTTGGTACATATCGATATGAGCCGCAAGCGCAGGAGTATCTACTCCAGCACCGAGAACACCTTTCCAACACCAAAAAGCAGGTACATGGGTCCCCCCCTCATAGGCAGACCCCTTTCCCGACTTGAAACCTGCGGTAAATACTGGCGTCGCTTTCCCGTTTAGCTTTCCTCTTTTTCCCGCCTGCCCATTGTCCGTCATGAAAATCAACAACGTATTGTCCCACAGATTCCAATCATCCATTTTTTGAATCAGCGTTCCCATATTTTCATCAATGTTCTCTATCATCCCGTAACGGCCGGCTGTATTTTCATCCCACCCCAAATCTAAAAACCGTTGTTTATTTTTTTCAGGCGCCAACATCGGACCGTGAGGTGCATTGGTAGTAATGTAAGTAAAAAATGGTCGGCCGGCATCGTGCTGTGCTTTCGTCCATCCCAACGCAGCTTGAAAAAAGACATCCGTACAAAATCCGCTCGTCTTCACTAACGTATCGTTGTGTCGGATGACATTGTCAAAGTAACGCCCTTTTTTCTCACGATTGGGGGGATAGTCAGCGCAACTTCCCGGGAAAGCCTGCCCGATCCCACCTGCTCCGTGGATAAACACCTCACTAAAGCCGCGATTCCCGGGTTGATAAGGCTCTTCATCCCCCAGGTGCCACTTGCCGAAAATGCCTGTCGAATAACCTGCCTGATTCAACAACTCAGGGAAAGTAGTAGTGCTTAACGCCATTCGTTCACGCTCTTTAATGGTATGAGTTACACCATTTCGAAATTCGTGACGACCACTAAAAATTGATGAACGAGACGGAGCACAGGTTGGACTCACATGGAAGTCTGTAAAGCGAGTGGACATGGCATGCAGCCGATCCAGATTGGGAGTTCTTAAAACCTTATTCCCCATACAGGAAAGATCGCCCATCCCCTGATCATCCGTCATCACCAGAATGATATTAGGTCGCTTCCCTTTCAAACCATCCGCATTACAAGGATCAACGATTATCGCCAAGCCGGGTGCCAATAGAAAAATTAAGGTTAATACGGACCTACGCCCCAATGAAGAAAAACTCATTTTGCAGCCACCATCCTTTGAACAAATTAATTCCACCTTAAAAACCACTTCGCCGCCGTCGTTGATTGGGAACCGTTTCGGCGGACTCTCTTTTCATCTTGCCTTCCGGGTCCTGAATGCTGCGAACATCCATTGCCCACATTCCACGGCCATGCGTTGAGATGACCATAATGTCATCCCGGGGATGGATGACTAAGTCAGAGACAAACGTCGTCGGCAGTTGATTGGCCAAAACGTGCCACTCCGCCCCTCCATCGGTGGAAACATAGACCCCTAAGTCCGTGCCGACATAGAGCACATCTTTCTTCTTGGGATCTTCCCGAATGACATTAATTGGACCGGAGGGAATATTCGCCACGATACTTTTCCAGGTATTCCCGGAATCATCTGACTTCCATAAGTAAGGCTTCATATCGTCATTTCGTTTTCCATTTTGCGACATAAACACCGTCCCGTCGCGATGTTGCGAGGCAACGATTTGAGAGATCCAGCGATCTGCGGCGATCCCCTTATCTTTTTTGACCCACTGCCCGCCACTGTCAGGACTCATGTATACATTTCCGTCATCCGTCCCAACGTAGAGCACTCCAAACTTAAACGGAGACTCTGAAATAGTGGAAATGGTCTGATAAGAAATATCTCCAATTTCCTCAATATTGTTGTTCGTCAAATCAGGACTGATTTTTTGAAGATCATCGCCGCGATTCATAGACCGATAAAGAAAGTTCATTCCGTGATAGAGCACATGTGGGTTGTGTGGCGAAAGAATAAACGGAGCAATCCACTGCCCACGGATCGGATCGGCACCTTTTTCTAAAGGAGGCAAAAGCCGTTTTCCACGCATGCCCTGATCTAATTCCGTTCGAGATATTTGGCCATAGAATCCCGCCGAGTAGACAGTATTGGCATCCGTCGGATCAATCGCATGACTGCTTCCTTCTCCTCCGGGAGCCCACTCCCACTCAACCGGTCGCATTGAACGACTGCCATCGCGATTTTCACGGATATTGACGACCCCGCGCATACTACCATGATCTTGAATCGATCCGTAAACATGAAACGGAGAATCCATATCGTGCATGACATTGAAAAACTGGACAGCCGGTATCTGTTTCGTAAACAACCTCCAGTTTTTTCCAGCGTCATAAGACATATTGATGCCGCCGTCGTTTCCGTTAATCAAATAGTTTGAGTCTTCCGGATTAATCCACAGGGCGTGATGATCACCATGCATCCCTCGTAGCCGGCGGAAAGTCTTTCCACCGTCGTTGGACACGTTGAGTGCTAACCCCATTACATAAATCGTCTCCGGATCATTTGGATCAACTCGTATTTGACCGAACACCCAACCGTAAGTGGAACTTAAGCCCCGCATATAATCATTTGACTCGCTTACTTTTCGCCAATTTTTTCCAGCATCATCCGAGCGATAAACTTCCGCACCCTTAATTGTCTTCGTGCGCGGTCGCCCGTATGAATCAAACGAATCCCCCTTAGGCTGTTTTGCTGACAAATCATAATTATCGACAAACGCATACAACACGTCAGGTTGGGTCAGGCACAAATCAATCCCAATCCGACCGCGAAACTTAGCCACAGGCAATCCCTGATTGATAGGTTGCCATGTCTTTCCTCCATCGGTTGTCTTGTGAATACCGCTACCCGTGAAATGATCTTCGTTGCGAGGGTCATTCCAACGTTTTCTTGTTCGCTGCCAAGTCGCCGCATAAAGTGTCTCTGAATCCTTTGGATCCATCATCAAATCAATCACACCCGTTTGCTCATCAATCTCTAAAACCTTCTCCCATGTTTCGCCACCGTCGACCGTTTTATAGAGACCGCGTTCGGGATTTTCGGTCCACTCATGTCCCGAGTCGGCGACGTAGACGATATCTGGATTGGTCGGATGAACCACAATCCGGGGAATGGTATGAGCCGTTGCCAAGCCCATGTGCTTCCAGGTTTGTCCCGCATCCGTGGACTTATAAACACCGGCCCCCGCCATCGAAGATCGAAAGACATTTGCCTCTCCCAATCCGATCCAGACAATGTCCTGATTGGAAGGCGCAAGGGTCACATCGCCAACGGAGGTGGAGACGCCATGCTCAAAAACAGGCTTCCACGTGGTTCCTTCATTTTCGGTTTTCCACACGCCTCCCGAAGCAGTGGCAGCATAAATGGAGTAGGTATTGGACCTTGGGGTTGTTACTGCAACATCGGTAACGCGACCGCTAATGTTTGTCGGCCCCAAGAATTGCCATCTTAAATTCTGATAGGGCGAGTTTGCTTTCATCTCGGTATGTTTCTCATACCAAGCCAAACGATCCTCAGCCGAGGTGTATTCTTGAGCCTGCGTTGGAATAACAGCGGGCATCCCCAGCACACCGAAGACGATCAAAACTAAAGAGAACCGTGTCATCAACAACTCCTACAGACAATAGCCAAACCAACCCTTGAAACCAATAAGATCGCTTAAGGAACACCGATCCCCGCGCTCCCCTGAATTCTAACGAAACCAGAGCCGAGTTGCGAAGGTTTGAAAAAAGAAAAAGCTCAGTCAATATCGAACTTTATAACCTGCGCTCCTCCGGTAGGCTCCGCGATAAACCCACTCGCCCGCGGTCTCGATAGCGCCGCTCCGATTTCATTGTATGTTTCTACAATCCCAGAAACTACATCAGACGCTTTTTCGCGCTCGACCAACACGATTACCGATCCACCAAAGCCAGCGCCCGTCATCCGAGCACCCAATACGCCTCTCTCGCGGCCAAGCTTGCGGGCGGATTCAACTAACTCATCCAACTCAGCACAACTCACCTGAAACTTCTCAGACAACGAAGTGTGACTTTGGTATAGCATTTCACCAGCCCGTGCCCATTCTTCATTTTTCATGTACTGGACAAACGCCAAGGTACGCTCGTTTTCTCGCAATACATGCTCCGCACATGAAACACTCAGTTCATCCAACTGATCTGAAACGCGATCAAGCATGCTCCACGTAAGATCCCGCAAACTTTCAAGTCCCAGTGTTTTCGAAACTGTTTCGCAACGTTGGCGACGACTAGCATATTCACCCTCGGACAATTCATGCCGTACGTGGGTATTAATTACTGCTACGGCAAGCTGGTCATGATTAAAGGGAACATGCTCAATCGACTCATTCCGGCAATCGAGCAACATCATACAACCGGGTTGAGCAAACGTAACGGTGAATTGATCCATAATGCCACAGGGAACATTGGCAAATTGATGCTCGGCCAATTGACACAATCGCGGCTTCTCATTTCCCTCCAGCACCACACCGCCTGCAAGTTCCAGAATACCCGCAACCGCGACCTCTAATGAAGCGCTACTGGATAGCCCTGAACCGCTGGGGATAGTGGAGTCAATCAAAATCTTCAGCCCTGGCAATTCAATTCCGCGGGTTAAAAATCCATGCACAACACCTCGCACATAATTCGTCCAGTTCGGTTGGGCTGGAACCACCGGACAAGCCAAGTCGATGACAAAGGATTCATTTTCTCTAATACTGTGAATCGCAAGGACACCCGCTTCATCGTTTTTAGCACCTGCAACAAACGTATGGCAATCGACTGCCACCGGCAAAACCAACCCTGCATTGTAATCGACATGCCCCCCGATCAAATTAACTCGCCCCGGTGCGATGGAAACAAAATCGGGATGGCAATTGAAGCGTTTTCTGAACTTAGAGATCACCGCATCTCGCCCGCAAGCGACAGTGCTCTCATCTGGAGAATCTGCGGTCATCGGCGAAATCATAGATTAGATTCGGAAACAAAAAACGTAGACTCAAGCAACACAATTTTTTCAACCGGCAAGTTCTTTGACGGTGTTCCAGGAGGGCCGGTGCCATTTTAATAGCACACTTTGTCTCGCAAATCGATGGTCCGTTACCGTCGAAACGGGCTGAACTAATAATTCCAGGTCGGAAAACTGTTTCAACCACATCTCGCGGGGGCCGGCCTCACTAAAAGTGGTTGCAATCCGAGCAGCAAGCTGGCTCGTTTCACCAGCATAAAGCGCGTCTCCCCCAAGTTCACGAATCACATAAACGCCGGGGCCTTCAGGAATCTTGTCTAAATCTAATTCAGAGACTAAATCTCCCTGTGCTGATTTTAACTTTTTCTTGCTCAACCCTGAGATCCCAAACTGTTTTGGAGTTCGCAATGTCGCACGGTGCTTTGCATTACTCCCCTCTTTGCGCAGTTTCAATGCTGCCCAGCGATAATCGAGGGGCTGATAACCGGGGGCAAACCCCGCGGCGATCGCATCAAACTGCTTGGCGATTCTAGGGTCACAAAAAATCTCATCGAGGCTCATGCAATATTTATTGACAATCTGCCGCCAAGCGATCTCGCTGGCAAACAAAAATGGACTCACTTCTCTCCAGCCAATTTTTGTTCTCAACGTCGTATCAACCGAAGCCGATTTTAATTTCCCGGCCTTTCTGATGCGGAACAAAAACCGGTTTCGCTCTGCCGGAGTTCCAGGTATCGAGAGTCGGTCACATGCTAACTGAAAATCTTCATTCAGAATGGGATCTGCAATCAATCGGTCAACCGAATATCCACGGTTTGTTTTCGAAAAAGCCTCTATGATCTGAACAATTTCAGAGACGAGTGATTCATGAATGTCTGCGTCATCCGCAAAGAGAGCACGCTGAACTTTTTCGACTCCCTTTGCTTTTCGAGCATCTCGCTTGGCATATTCGCTCATGCTCGGTTCTTCACTGCCGTTTAGCCGATCGCCCGTGGAAATCCTATCGAGACGCTCCATTCCAAGACGAACATAATCTTTTGACAATTCAAACCCAAAATACTCACGCCCTAATTTCTTAGCTACTGCGAGTGTTGTCGAACTCCCCGAAAATGGATCGATGACAACATCGTTTCGATTGGAACTTGAGCGAATGACCCTGCCCAACAACTGCTCAGGCATTTGACAACCATGAAACCCAGCCCGCTCTTTAAACGTACCGGCAACTCTTGGAAAGTACCAAGTGTCTTCGTCCGCCTGAAAACCGTCAACTAGCTCTTGCGGCCTGAGGATCCAGGTATCATCCGGCATGCGCCCATTAGGGTTCGCCCGCGAATCGTTGTAGACAAGCCTACGAGCAGATGGAACTCGCAAGTCCATATCATCGTGATTGAATAAGAAGTTTTTTGGATCTTTGACAAAATGGAATATGTGCGCGTGTGAACGTGTAAATTTCTTTTTGCAATTAACACCAAATGTGTAATACCAGATCACCCAACTGCGGCAGTGAAACCCTAAATTCTGTGCCTCAATTTTTAATTCAGCAGCGTACTCATCTCCGATAGCCAGCCAGAATGTCCCATCACTTTTCAAAACACGGTGCAACTCAGCCATCCACTCACGAGACCAGTCAAGGTACTGATCATCACCGAGTTGATCATCGTATTGATCGTATTTAAATCCGATGTTAAATGGAGGATCCGCAAAGGCTAAATCAACCGACCCGGAAGGAACTTCTTTCAGCCCAGCAACACAGTCACCTTGGTGAATTTTACCTAAGAATTTTGCTAATGTTGCGGCCAACGAATCCTCCATTTTTTTAAACGAGTCAATCCACTACGGCTAACCATTCCGCATCCAATCTATCAACTTATTCATGAGAATTCGAGTCCCTCGACTACCCGCCTGAAAACCGCACTTCCCAAAACTGAATATACCGAATTGCCCTGTGATTGGCTCAGACGAGCCCAATTCCACTAAGCTCAATCGGCTTAATTTTCAGCTTGGATTTCACGCGAAAAATGAAGTGACTTAAATTGGGTGCCATTTCGCATTCAATTTAATTACGCCTGCGAAAAAACTGGTCATTAATTTGGAGACAAGCCAAGCGTGGATTCCCAAAGCAACATACGGTATCCTCAACCAGCACGAACAACAGGAAACCAATGACACCTAAACTGGACCACGGCTTCCTCTAAAATCTAATAGGCTGCTCCATGTACTCGAAATTCAACCTACTACTTCAGACCACTTGCGCTTTGATTACTGGAATTCTAATCCAAACCGCTGTCGCACAAACCCAACCCAGCAATTCTTTCGTCGGACTAAAATTCCAGGCACCGGCTGAAAAAAGCAACGGAAAAAAAATCATCCTGATCGCGGCTGAACAGGAGTACCGCAGTGAACAGTCGATGCCGATGCTGGCCAAAATTCTTTCAACGCGTCACGGATTCGATTGCACCGTCCTCTTTGCAGTCAATCCGCAAGGCCAGGTAGACCCAACGATGCCCGTATATCCTGAAAAGGGAAAGGAAAATGAATTCCAACCCCACAACATTCCCGGACTCGACCAACTGAAAGAAGCGGATCTTGTGATCTTTTTTACTCGTCTTCTGACACTTCCGTTAGAGCAACAAAAACAGATCGTCTCCTATATTGATTCAGGTCGACCCATTATCGGCCTCAGAACAGCAAATCATGGATTCCGCGGTCGACTGCCCTATAAAATTGACGGCAAACAAATTCAATTTGGCGAGCAAGTTCTCGGAGGCACTTTCCGAGGCCATCACGGCAATTGGCATCGCGACTCCACCCGCGGTGATATCGTAGCAACAATGCAAGACCATCCCATTTTGAAGGGCGTTGCCAATATTTGGGGGCCGTCTGATGTATACAGAACCTTTCCGGAAAATGGAAAACTGCCCCGCGACTGCACAGCGCTTGTCAATGGGCAGCCGCTTATTGGGCGTGAACAGGGAGGTGAGTCTAACCCTAAAAAAATCCCACTTCCCGTCATCTGGATCAAGCCTTGGAAAACCAGCGGCGGCAAAATAGCGAGAGTATTTCACTCCACCATGGGCAGCGGCAAAGACTTCGAGAACGAAGGATTCAGGCGATGCATCGTCAACGCCTGTTACTGGTGCACCCAACTTGAAGACCAAATCCCTTCGCAATCCGATGTCAGCTTTGTTGATCCCTACGCTCCGCTGGCCAGCGGGTTCAATTACGAAAAACTGGGAGTCATACCGAAAATGCCGGCAGAGTATCGCACCCCCTAATTTTAACCGGCTGAATTTCAGACACGTTTAGAATGGCGGGATGTACATTTTCTTTTTCAATCGATCGACCAATTTCCGCGGCAGATTTTCAGAGTTCGTCACCGCAATCCACGCATCTATATAGCTCGATGGTGAGTAGTTATGCCCGTAACCATTCGGCACACTCGTCGCCATTGGCAGGTCGAAAGCGATTTGCAAAAACGTAACAACGGGATACCATTTCAAATGAGGTGAAACATCAGGACCCCGCTGCCCCTTTAGCCATACAGGTTTTTGAAACGCTAAATTGGGTGAAAAAAAGACCATTGGGTCACTTGCATATTGCACGTATACGTTTCGCATCGCTCCCCAGGGCTGTCCTGATTCAAGTGTATTTTCCTGCGAAGTAAAACGAACCATGGAGCCATTGCGAAAGCGTGGTAACCACGCGGGAGAATCGAGGTTCCGTTCGCGGGTCAACTCCTGCCACTGCGTACTTGGAAAGGGAGGTCCGCTCCACACCGCACCTTGTATTGGATCGTCAAATATCTTGTACAAATCAGCAGACACCTCAGATCCGAACGCACCTAAACTCAAACCGAACAAATATAACTTTGGACGGTCGTTTGCGGGAAGCGTAAGCCAGTAGTCGTAGATTTCATCGAAGAGAACCTGAGAGGCTACGATCGAGCGGGTTGGATCGACAATAATCGTCAACCAACTTGGAAGATAACTATACTGCATACTGACGATTGCCGTATCTCCGCCCCGTAAATACTCGATCGAATCCACGGCCGCTGGATCCAGCCAGCCTGTTCCTGTTGGTGTCGCAACGATTAACGTCGACCGCTTAAAGCCGTCGACACGGATCAATTCTTGCAAAGCTAATTTTGCCCTTGCTTCAATTGTATCTCGAGAACGCAAACCGACGTAGACACGAAGAGGCTGCAAACACTCCCGCCCCCAAAAACTAGTCAAATCTGATTCCTGCGGTCCCTCTACAATAAAATTCTTTCCACGGCGACCTATCGAATCCCACTCGATCAAAGACTCGGGACTACCCGATGCGATGGCCATTTTCGGCTGCGCCACCCCCTCATCAATCAAAGCATCCGCTTTCGCAAAAAACGAATCAGCAGCGCTCATTAGACCTCGCGCGACGACACCATTGGCAATAAAAATTGCCAACAGACCGGTCACTGTCACTCCAAGCGTTGTTGCAACACGGCGGGGAAGAAAGCGATTCAGTTGACGCGAGGCATACTGGCAACTCCACCCCAGCCAACGAGCAATAGCGATCAAACAACAAGCGGAGAACACGGCAATAACTGCCGTTGTATAAGGATGGGCGGACTCCAAAGGCGGCATTTCCATCAATTCGCGAATGGAGTTTTGCCAAAATGTCATCTGCCTGAGGTAGACAACGAAAACAGCGGCGACCACAACCGAAGTTACTCGTTTGGAATTACGCTCCAACTTTTCGGAGGGCTTGGGCAATTCCAGGAATAGATAGAGCTTTAAAAAGCCAACTCCAACTCCATAACCCGCAGCCAACGCAAAGCCCGATAACAAACCTTGGAAAAGGAAATTACGAGGCAGCAGGGAAGGGGTGACTGACGCGGAAAAAAATAAAATCGCGAAAACCAGACCAACGAAAGAGAATGAATCAAAATAGCGTAGAAACCAAGATTTCATAAAACCCTAACCTGCTTCCATGATAAAAATGCATCGCGAGAAATTCAAAACAACGAACGCTTGTCAAATCAACTCCGCGCGACACCTCTGTCGGCTCAACCAACTCCTACCGGAAAACTATTTAGTTTCAGGCCGCAATGTTCTTTTGAAAAACTCACTCTGTGTCACATCGACGCCACGACCCAATCCATGCCCACCGTTTGGCCAAAACCGACTTTCGTAAGATAGCCCCGCTCGATCCAGCGCATCAATTAACTGAAACGCATTATTGGGGTGCACATTATCGTCGACCATTCCATGCATAATCAAAATTTTACCCTTCAGGTTCTTAACGTGAGTCATCGCAGCGCCCGTCTTATAGCCATCGGGGTTTAGTTGCGGCGTGCTCATGTATCGCTCTGTGTAAATCGTATCGTAGTTCCTCCAATCCGTCGGTCCGGCACGATCCACGGCCGCTGCATAGACGTCGGGGTGCTTAAAAATTCCCATCGCCGCCATAAATCCGCCGTAGGAATGCCCCACGATACCAACACGCTCACCGTCAACATAGGAACGTTTTCGCAACATTCGAATTGCGTCAGCATGGTCCTGAATGTCAACATCGCCGAGCTTCAAATAAGCGGCACCCAAAAATGCTTTCCCGCGCCCGCCCGTCCCTCGATTGTTCACCTTTACTACCAAATAGCCCTGATCGCACTCTCTGCGTGGACGCGATACATACCGCGGGCTTATTTCTCGAGACCCCGGTCCGCCATACAATGCATTAATCACGGGGTAGCTTTTGGCGGGATCAAAATCAGTTGGCTTATAGAGGATTCCGTAAATATCGAACTGATCATCATTCGATCGGAACTTGAACATCTCAGCCAGATTCGCCGCTTCGGATGGACTTTGTTCTGCCAGATTGGCGACGAATTTTCCATCAGTTCGATACAACGCTGTCGAGGGTGGACGATTGACGGCCTCGTATTGCGCAATTAGCCATTTACGATCTGGAGAAAGTCGAAAATTTGAATGATGGTAATCTAACGTCGTTACCCGACGCTGCTGCTTTCCATCTAGCGTGACTAAGTGATACTGCAGGTAGTAAGGATTTACGCTCGAACTGTTAGCCACAAAACTAACGAGATTTTCATCCTCAAAAACCTCCAAAGAGCTAATTTGAAAATCGCCTTGAGTCACTGTTTGAAAAACATTTCCTTCCAGATCTCTGACCTCGTAATGGGTAAAACCAGACTTATCGGTTGGCCACAAAAAACGTTTCTGGTCTTTTAGAAAACGCATTCGTGGAGAGTTTTCCTGCCACGTCTTTTGTTGCTCTTCAATAATTACTTTGCATTTCCCGGACTCGAGATCGATGGTCATTACTTTCAGATGCTGCTGCAACCGGTCAGTCCAATTTAGGAGGAACCGGTCACCTAACGGGGACACACGAAGCCCGTAAATGTACTCATCCCCCGAACCACCGATGTCAATTCTCGTCGTTTCCTTCGATTTTAAATCGTAAACAAATAGCTCAGCAATCGGATTCTTCGAACCGGCTTTTGCATAGTACTCAGGGTATAGTGAAGTGTTAATTTCTGACCAACCTCGCAGTAGAAAAAACTTTTTCACGAGAGTGTCATCAAATTTATAGTAGATAATCTTGCTGGAATCCGGCGTCCACCACATGGCTTTATTTTGGCCCAACTCTTCGCCATAAACCCAGCTCGCGGTTCCATAATGAACGTCTTCATTTCCGTCCGTTGTAACCTTGATTACTTCTTTTGTTTTTAAATTCTCCAGAACTAAATTCCAGTCCCTATATTTCGCTCGCCAAATTCCATTTGGCGACTCAACATCCGTGTACTGCCGTCCTCGTAACGGTCGCCCAATGTACTTTCCGGTGCTTGCCCCCTGGCGTCGAAACCGAGGGACTGAGGACTCTTCCCTGGATTGCTTGGGAGCATCAATTTCGGACTTTTTTTTTGTCGCAAATTCGAATCGATAACGTTTTCCGGCCGACGAATAATCTACCGAATCTTCCTTCCATTGAACGTTGGCAATCACCCCCGGCATTCCCGTCGAACTTCGTTGTCCCCAGGCCACTGTGGTTAACAGACAAAGCGCAGAAACAACACTCGACAATCGGATTAAAATCTTAACGCAGTTCAACTTGTTCACGTTTCCACTCTCACGATAGACTAACTTCAACTCGAAATTCTTAGGTGCATTGTAAGGGATTCAATTGAGCATCACCATCAATCCCTCTTGCACATCATCAGTCGAATGACTCAACGCTTTGGTTGACGCTGGAAAGGGTAGTCGCCGAATTGACCGCGCGGTTTAACCAGTCGACCATCCGATTTTCCATCAATTCGTAAAATGGATTATATCGACACCGAACAAAAAGCGCGTCGGACAGCAGCAACGCACTCGATTCACCACGGAGGCTGATTGAGCCAAAATTAATTCCGGTATCCGACGTTGCCGCTCGATTACCGTACAATCGGTCACTGGCTGAAAACGGAACGGCAATGTGCGACAGAGAAACAATACCTTCCGGCCATTCTACATCAAGAACTTCCTCAAAAGATTGGCTTCCTACACGCGACTCCAAAGCAACCTTTCGCGAATCCAATCTCGCGTTTCGCAGGATCGTCAACTGATATGCTAAATCCCCGCCTTCCAAATTGGGAAAGACATTATCTTCGAATGAAAGATTAAAAAGATTTGCAATTTGGTCGAATCGGTCGATGTCGAACAAAAACAATTCACTTGTTTTATTTTGCAACCTTGCAAACAGCGAGGAAATCAGTTTTGGCACCCTAACCGTTGAGTCGACGACCGACTGCATTGCCAGGACCGGAGGAATCTCACCTAGACGCCCTTTTTTTTCCAGGAAGGTAAGCTGGCGCTCGACCTCCTGAGTCATGTCCCATGCCTGAATACTCGCATTAGTGGGCCACGAACTGTATTTAAACGGATCGACCTCAGCATCCACATTGGACCATAATGCCTTAATCGTTCGAGAGACCAAAGCGACCGTATGATGAATCCGAAAGAGACGCGCTAAAGGATTGATACCAATCATGGGAGAAAACAATAGGATAGCTTGAATTCTTGAGAGCGTAGAATCAGCGATTGCTGCGAGCGCGTAATTCATTGCCAGAGCCCCGCCATTTGAATAACCGGCGAGTACGAGCGGTTTTCCCACAGGCAATTTTTTCTTCAAACCACCAACGGCGACTTGCACTGCAGCCGTCCAGTCCGGCCATTCCACATTGGCCAATGCGCAGGGACAAGTGCCATGGCCAGGCATTCTCAACCAGACGACGGTGTACCCCTCCCGATGCAGCCGCAAACCAATTTCACGGAGAGAATACGGTGAATCGCTCAATCCGTGAATCAGCAAGACTCCACCGATCGGATTCTCAGCCTCTAAAACCCGTGTTCGATTCCAATTTTGACCAACTACCGTTTCTGGATTACAAACCGAATCCCGACGATAGCGGCTAAAGATGCCATTGACTTCGGACTCCCAACGATTATCGATCAGAGTGGCCAGTTCATCGAAAACCCGCTGCTCTTGAGCGAGGTAATCCTCCAAGCTAAATCCCTCGACCGCATCCGCTGCGCAAAACTCGGACTCTGGTTTTTCGACGTGCCACCCCTTGAGTTCCGGCAGAGACTTCGCCGTTCTAACCCAAACCACCAATAATAAAACAACGGCAACTGCCGTTGTTAACAGCACATTTAAGCCAATCAAAAAAACAATTCGCCCGAAACGCAAGGCCAACCCTTGATCAGTCATGGTACCGGCAAACCGAAAACACTCGACGATTAAAATCACTAACGCAATCGCCGTCAACATAAACAGCATCCACATCAAAACCCGCATGAATTTAGAACGCCGGGAAATTGAATTTTTCAGTTTCGTGATACTCTGCTTCAGATGCATAGACATTCTCAGAAAGTCAATTTGAAATAATGTACTCGCCCAATCCTATAAATAACAAAATCACTGTAGACTTTTCAGCAATTAAACGTCAAACCTACCGTAGTTCGTTTTGCGATAATTAAGCGAATAAGAACCGGGCGGACCATCTTAAGCGATCTTGTCGTACGATCCGTCTAAATGTGCCTGCCGATTGAAAAATCTAACCTGGGAGTACCGTTCATTGACTGATGACAAATTCTTACTTCTTAAACGTCACCCCTGCTCTAAGAATTTGAGCGATGAACTGATTACCGAAATTGCCAACCAGTGTGAAGTCATTCACTGCGATCCGGGAGTGACACCCCACCAAGTTAATCAGGCGTTTCACTCGGTCTACTTGATGATCCACGGAAGAATGCGTCAAACGCTGTATGACATTCAGGGACGTGTGATTGCGACTCGTTTTCAAGTCTCAGGTGGACAATTTGGAGCACTTGCCGCGGCAATCGGGGAACCAGCGCCGATGGAATTAGTGGCCGAAGAACCATCGACCATGCTCAGGATTGACTACCGCACATGTCTGAGCCTGAACAAAAAACACCCTAAGTTTCAACACAACTTCGCCAACATGCTTGCCAAAACGGTGCTTAAATTGGCAATGAATGGACGGGAACACCAAGTCCCCAAAAACGTCATGGTCCTCCACCAGTCTCCGGACACTCGCATCTTTACGCAACGACTCTTAAGTCGCCTGAGCGAACTCGAAGAACAGCCCCATGTGATGACCGATGACCCGCATTGGAAAACAACCGAAGGCATTCCTGATTTCCCAATCGCTACCAACGCTGAACGAACTGTAGATTTAAAATCGATTCAGCAAAAACTGACAGAGTGGTCAGGAGCAGACCGACTAATCTTTGACCTCAGTAACAATCATTCCGCGCTGTCGCTGGCGGCTACTTTGGAATTTGCAGACAAAATACTCTGGTGTGTAACGGTGGAAAACTGGGAGCAATCTGTTGCGGCGTTCCAGAATATTTTAAAAACGGTTCCCGGGTGGGCGAACAAAGTCAATGTTGTTTGGGTCCTGCCCGGAGACTGCCGCACTCCACCTCTCGCCCCTGAGTTAAATGAACCGGCAAGAAGAAATTTCAGACTTTCTTTCGAAACACCTCCCGCGAAACAAAGCCTCGGCTTGAACCAAGGTTTCGAAAGGGTCATTCATCAACTACGAGGCGTCCGGATTGGACTCGCACTTGGTGGTGGAGCAGCAAGAGGCATGGCTCACCTCGGCATTCTCAAAGTCTTAGAAGAGAATGGCATCGTGATCGATATGATGGCAGGGACGAGCGTGGGTGCGATGACCGGCGTCCTCTACTGTTCAGGAATGGAGCCCGATGATAACGTCCAACGATTTATCGAAGATTTAAAGCCGCCATGGATATTTAGAATCCTTCCCAATGGAGGTTACTGGTATCTACTGTGGAAATACAGGCTAGGTCACTTTGACTCCATGCTTCGTAAATACCTCAAGCACAGTCGACTGGAGCAATTAACCATTCCGGTTCAATCGGTCACCGTCGACCTCATTAGTGGCCGGCCCATCATTCGCAGCGAAGGCGATGCCGTTCATGCGATAACCGAAAGCATCAACTTGCCGGTCCTCTCACGGCCGATAAACCGCAATGGCCAGGCACTTGTCGATGGGGGAATCGTAAACAATGTCCCGGCTGACACCTTGGTCAAGAATGGCTGTAATTTTGTAATCGCGGCCAGCGTAACTGCAAATATCAAGGAAGAATTTGCGTCCAACCATGCAGCAACGCCGACCCACCAAATGAAGCGTGCCTCGGCAATCAGCACCATCTTAAGGACCTACGTAGTCCAAAACGTCAACATGAATTCCGTAGGCGTTGCGCCTGCAGACTTTGTAATCCAACCCGACCTTTCCGAATTTGGAATCACTGAATTCACTCGCGCTGACGAAATGGCAGAAATTGGCAAATCCAAAACGCGTGAATTGATTCCAAAATTGAAAGAAATACTTAGTTCAATCGACCCGCAACTCTTCAAGTAACGCGTCCTGGCGGAGGATTAACAATACGTCAACTTGTCTAGCCGAAAAATTCGTTACAACGCGAATGCCTCTCTTGCTCTGACCCGCAATTATCGCCCAAAACGCTCGTCCTCGAGACGTACAACTCTTCTAATACTTTTATGACTGAAGTGTTAAATCCCAACCTACCGGGAGATTAAAGTCAGCCAAGACCACAATACATTTTTCGATTAATCAAACCCATGCCAAACACAAGTTCAACGGAAGTAGATCGATCAAAAATACGCACGTCATTCATTAAAAAAATGGGGCTGCTGCATCAGTTTCATTTACTCTTTGACAACATTCCCGGGATCTACTTTTTCGTCAAGGATTCCGAAAGCCGAATGATCTTTGGTAGCCAATCTTTGCTGGCGCGACTTGGCTTAGAAAATCAGGATGCCCTTGTCGGCACCACGGATTACGACCACTTTCCAAAGCATGTTGCCGATCGTTTTGTGCTGGACGATCAAAAAGTCATCTCAACGGGGACACCGCTCATTAACCATCTCGAACTCTGGTACAACGAACAACGCCTCCTCGATATGTTCGTCACCCAGAAACACCCGGTTTATGGTGCTAACGGAAGTATCATCGGCGTAATGGGGACGGTGCAGAGCTATGAGAACAATAAAAAATCAGTCGTCCCGTATCTCGAAGTCGTAGAAGCGGTCGATTACATTCGGGAGAACTACGCTCAAAAAATAAAAGTTCCCGACCTGGCAGCACTATCAAATATCTCTCCACGACAACTCAACAGAAGATTCATCAGTGTCTTTGGAATCAACGCTCAACAGTTTTTAATTAAGACGAGAATTCAGTCGGCCTGCGAGGCACTTCTCAACAGTCAAAAGTCGATTCTAGAAATTGCGATGGATGTTGGGTTCTGCGACCAAAGCGCCTTCACTCAGCATTTCCACAAACACGTCGGCGTAACGCCTCACAAATATCGCATCCAATCAGGATCGGTCTTACGACCCCCAATTCAACTAGGGCAAACAACTTAAGCGTAGTTTGCCGTTAATCTGCGTGGTAATCCGCAAACCTGCGCGGTCTTCAATCGGACGCTGAGTTTGACAATTCACTCTTTTATTTCATTAAATCAACGACACGGCGCATCTGAAAAACCGTGTTTATCTGCAATCTTCCCCGTTACTCCACTCGCACCTCAAATACCACAATTCTGATTAAAGAAAGACTCAACCGATGCCAACTGCACGCCTGTCAATATTAGCCATCGTCGTCACCCTTGCGATGCAAGGATCCAGCTTTGCCGCCGACCCACTACTGTGCCTGCCAGGCCAGTTGATTTTTGAAGAATCATTTTCCTCGCCATCGCTTAATTCCCAATGGACCGCTCCCAAAGGTGATTGGTCTGTCGTCGAACAATCCCTGCGCGGAAGTGAGTTGCCAGAAGACAATCATTCGGCGGTCATACGAACCGATGTGGAATTCCCAAAAAACTTTATCATTCGGTTTAAATTCCGATTCAATGGCGGAAAAGCAATCCACTGCTCCTTTAATGGAAAAGGGCACATCTGCCGGGCAACACTGACGCCCGACGGCTACACACTTAAAGGAGAGAAAGTTAAGAGCGATCCACAAGATCGCTCTGTCACCGTCGGTCAGGTTGAGCAAAAATTCGTTTCTGGAAAATGGTATACCATGCAAATCGAAATTGCTGGAAAAGAATTCGTCGCTCAAATAGACGATGGACCAATCGCCTTTGGCAATGACAAGAAAATCGATCGCCCCAAAACAAATTTTGGGTTCCCAATGTTGGGCGTTTATTCTGAGATCGACGATATCAAAATCTGGAGCGCTGATTTGAATCCAAACTGGGCAGCCAAGAAAAAGACCTTATCTCCCAACAAGATCACCCCAACCCAACCGCCGACGGTGGAAAAACGATTTCAAAATCTTGACAAAAACGGGGACGGTGCGATTTCTCTTAAAGAATTTATCAATCCCCGCAAGCAAGACAAAAAGGCTGCGGCGGAAAAACAATTCAAACGAAAAGACAAGAATCAAGATGGAAAAATGAGCCTTCAGGAATATTCACCCACGAAGAAATAAACCGGCTCGACAAAAATCCGAAATAGTTTGTCGAAATACTTTTTTTATCGTCCTCCTAAAAATCAAGACGATTGATGAGCGAGATCCCCGCTTTGCATTGGCTCCATCTAGAATCCCAGTGTCATAATTTGGAAATTATTTGGAGCTTTGTTTTTGGAGGTCAATCATTGATCGGAGGCCGGACGCTCGATTTTGTGCTTCTGGATTAATTCCTGCATCGCCAATTGCCGTTCCGGGCAATCTGGCCATTGGTCAAAAATTGTCTCACCCAGCGGAGTGGTATAGACGGGGATCGCGCCCGCAGAAATTAAAGCATCAATCAATTCCGCATTGCCGTCGTAAACGCAACAGTGGATCGCATTAAAACGAGTCTCACTCCCGACATTTGGGTCGGCTCCATAAGCCAGCAAAACTTTTGCCGTCTCTGTTTTCTCCAAAACGCAAGCATCAAGCAACGGAGTGTCATCAAAATCATTCCGACGCTCTGGATCGAATCCTTGCTGAAGTAAAAATTCGACATCCGATGGAGTCCCCTCAAGCGTAAGGAAATGCAATGCATTCTGCCCCAAATCCACCGGAGCAGTAAACAAGACCGGATGCAACTGGAGCAACCGACGAGCCTCATCACGATCGCTTTTCACCGCAGCAATAAACTGGCCGACCAGCGATTGATTCTCGATCAAAATTTCACTCCCCAAAAATCTCCAAAGCGTATACGCAGATCTGCATCCTCGCTTACTCCATCCCGATGGAAAAGACCGGCTTCGACAATCTCAAAGAAACTGACTCTCGGCAACTTATTGAATCGCTTGGGCTCGTCAGGAAAAGACCAAATAAAATAACGACCCGCGGACCAAACTCCCATCAAACTAACTGTCTGGGATTCGGCACCTCTTAAGATTTAGAAACCAAAAAACAAGAACTTAAAAAAAAATTCGTTCATCTTCTAATCCACTATTACCAACTGTCGACGTTGGAATGTCAAAAATCCAAATTTAAAGATCGAATTAAATCGAGCAAATTAGGATCAAACCAAGAACCCCTCTGATGAAGGGTTTGCTTCACTGGCCCGCGATAACGCAATTCTTTCCGCGGCCGGGTCGCTGCCGAGTAATTTGAAATGTGTTTTTCTTGACACTCGAAAAATTAACGCCAAATTCAGAGAACCACTGGGAAAGGTCTTCACCAACATACTTGAAACTTTGGAGCAGCAAACATGAGGCAAGGCAAGCGACTGAACCGACGCAAGCAGGGCAATTCAAAACTATCCGTTGGTGACGCCTATGAACTTTTAGAACGGAGAAATTTGCTGGCGACCTACACCGTGGATTTTAGCCAACTCGCCCCGACGGATTACTCGAGCAGCGAGATTCTGGTTCGCTTTCAAGACCATGTCTCTGTCGACGAGCTCCAAAAAATCAACCACGTCGAACTGATGAACCACAACGCAATTCTTTCTGCGTCGCTCGGAGAGGGTTTTCGCGCTGATGGCCAGCTGTTCGAAATCCCAGTCCTCGCCGGTCAAAGCATTCCTGATCTGATTGAATACTACAACTCGCTTGACGCTGTCGAGTTCGCTGAGCCTAACTATCTGATGGAGTCTACCGCAGTTCCCAACGATCAGTATTACGGTTACCAGTGGGGACCACCGAACATCAATGCCGAATCTGCTTGGAACACTCGCACGGACAGCTCCTCGATAATCGTTGGCGTCATCGACAGTGGCGTTCAATATGATCACCCCGACCTGCAACCCAATATCTGGACCAACAGCGGTGAAATCGCAGGCAATGGAATTGACGACGACAACAACGGTTACGTCGATGATTTCTACGGCTACGATTTCGATAACGACGACAGCGACCCAATGGACGATAATGGCCACGGAACCCATGTTGCTGGAACGATTGGAGCTCAAGGAAACAATTCAATCGGTGTTGCAGGAGTTGGCTGGGATGCAAGCTTGATGTCGCTGAAAGTCATCGGAGGGGGTAGCAACGCTGACGTCGCCCGCGCTATTGATTACGCGACCGACAACGGTGCAAAGATCACCAACAACAGCTACGGCTATGCAGGAACAAATGTTGGAGGTAGCAGTGTCATGTCCGCGGCAATCGGCCGCGCGAAAGATGCCGGCGTTCTTTATATCGTCGCCGCTGGAAATTCACGCTCTGGCATTCCTGCATCCGACATGGATGGCAGCTTCAATTCATGGCCAGCGGAATACAGCAAAATTCATGACAATGTCATTACGGTTGCTGCGATCGATGACGGTGGTGCTTTCGCCTCTTACTCACACTGGGGAGATGAATCGGTGCAAATTGCCGCACCGGGAACCACGATCGCCAGCACCTACACCAACAATGGATATGTTTACCTTTCGGGAACCTCGATGGCCGCCCCCCACGTTGCTGGCGCTGCTGCCCTGTTGTGGGCCGAAAGACCAGACATGTCTTATCTCGAAATTAAGGATGCAATTCTCAATAACACTCGAGCGGATCACCTAGATCGCGTGACCAACGGTGTGCTTGATCTGGGACTCGCAATGACTGCCATCACCAGCACTACCAACTCACCACCCGTCGCGGTCAACGATACGGCAACCGTCGACGAAGATTCCTTTGTCGCAATCAATGTTCTTCAAAACGACTCCGACCCGGACAATGACACGCTTTCCGTTCAATCCTTTACAAGTCCGTCCAATGGATCGGTCTCTGCCAGTAACGGTATTTTAACCTACACACCCAACGCCAACTTCAATGGAATTGATTCATTCAATTACACCATTAATGATGGAAATGGAAATACTGACACGGCCACAGTTTCTCTCACAATTGATGCAGTCAATGACAATCCGGTTGCTGCGGATGACACGTCGGTCACCAACGAAGACAACGCCGTTGTAATCAACCTGCTTTCAAACGATACCGACGTCGACGGAGATGCCTTAACCATCGATTCCGTTTCCCAACCTGCCAACGGTAACGTTGTGAATAACGGTGACGGAACCGTGACTTATACTCCAGCTAGTGGGTTCTTTGGAGCCGATTCATTCAGTTACACCGTTACTGACGGAAGCCTAACTGATTCGGCAAACGTTTCCGTTACTGTCAATGAAGTCGTAGACGACGATCCGCCCGTAGCGAGTGACGATAACGCTAACGTCAATGAAGATTCACAAGTTAACGTACCGGTTCTGGCCAATGACGACGACCCGAACGGTGACACGCTTTCAATCGACTCTTTTGGACAACCTGCCAACGGCACCGTGACCCAGAACAATGACGTTCTGATCTATACACCTGATGCTGATTTCAATGGATCGGATTCATTCAACTACACCATCAACGATGGCAATGGCAATACAGATACGGCGACCGTTTTCGTCACAATCAATGCATTAAATGACAACCCAGTGGCAAACAATGACAGCGGATCTACCGACGAGGATGTTCCCGTCATCGTCGACCTCGTGGACAACGACACCGACATTGATGGTGATTCACTTACTATTGATTCGTTTACCCAGCCAACCAATGGCGTGGTGACAAATAATGGTGACGGCACTGTTACCTACACGCCGGAAGCCGGATTCTTTGGAAGTGACTCATTCACTTACACCGTCACCGATGGAAACTTGACCGATTCAGCAACGGTTCAGATTACAGTGAATGAAGTCGGTGGAGGTATTTCAGAAATTGGATTCGCGGGTACCGCGATCGACGTCACCCATGTTTGGAAAACTATAAACCTTCCCGTCAGCTTCACCAACCCGGTAGTTGTTGCGGGAGGCTCGACACGCGATGGAGGGCACCAGGGTGTTGTACGCGTGCGAAATGTTACGTCCAATAGTTTCCAAATTCGATTTCAAGAGTGGGACTATCGGGATGGGCGTCACACCACCGAAAACATGGGCTACCTGGTCGTTGAGGCTGGCACACACACGTTAACTGACGGAACCCAAATCGTCGCCGGAACTACAGAGCTCACCAACGAATCGACCCGAACCAT
Source organism: Mariniblastus sp. (assembly GCA_011523945.1). Taxonomy (GTDB): domain Bacteria; phylum Planctomycetota; class Planctomycetia; order Pirellulales; family Pirellulaceae; genus Mariniblastus. The sequence continues at coordinate 23,258 of WTFU01000091.1, forward strand.
CTCGTTTGGCGACAGTTTCTCTGGAACTCCATTAGTGATAGCTCAGACCATGACGAATAACGATGGTGCGGCCGTGGTGGAGAGAATTCGCGCCATCACCAATACCAATTTCAAGATTCAATTTAACGAAGAAGAAATTGCCGATGGCATTCACGCAACCGAAACGGTCGGATACATTGCCATCGATCAAGGAATCGCCGTTTCCGGCGACACGAATCTAAACGCAGTCACCACTGGTAACACCGTAACTCATCAAAATACCACTGTTAACTTTGGAGACATTGGCGGCTCGACAACGCCGGTGATTTTGTCGGATATGCAAACGCGTGATGGCGGAGATGCGGCGACACTGCGACATCGATCTCAAACAAGCACCAGTGTCACGGTTTGGGTCGAGGAAGAGCAGTCCAAGGATTCCGAGTTGAATCACACCACCGAAGTCGCGGGTGTTCTCGCCATGGAAGCAGGTGTTTTAGTCGCCAACGCCCCATCCTTCATGTCCGGGTCAGCAAATGATTCGCCGCTGAGCCTTGGCAACCCGACCTTTGCACAAGTTATTGCAGGGATCGGTTTCGACACCCTTGACTCAAATTCAATTCCAACGGCGGGAGAGCCTGCGGACTCTAATCCTGCTTCCACGCAGATAAAAGATGTCATTTCCCAAACATGGCAATCCGCAAAAACGATGAATTACTTTGCCAATGAATCAACTTACCATTTCCTTGGCGATGCGGTTGATCTTGGTGAAATCCTAACCGCGGCGGAACAAGATTCTGAGAACAAGGGTCGACTTTCCGCGGCCGATAAGTTTTTTGCCGAACTCAGTAATCTCAAGCCCTCAAGTACCTGGGGAATTTAGTTTAAAATTGGGATTGCTTAAACAACTCTCAATCTAATCTGATAAAACCAACACCGGACAAATACTGTCCGGTGTTTTTTTTTTAGGAATCTGCAATGAAGAATCGCTCTGGAAACTTTATCTCGACATTTGAAGGTGCCCTATCTTCAGAATTTTGCGATCAAATTATCGATAAATTTGAAGCATCGCCTCAAAGTCACATTGCTGGAAAGATCGGCGCGGGGGTCAATGTTGAGAAAAAGGACAGTGTTGATTGCTGCATTTCAGAATATCAAGAATGGAATGACGTCAATCAAAGACTATTCAATACGACATTAAAATATTTAACCGAGTACGTTACACAATACCCGCATTTAGTTTGCGGCGCACTCGCTCCCACCATCCGATTACAAAACGGCGATGTCATAGAAGTTGCTCCCGACAATTTGAATCGCATCCCCGAAGAACAACTTGCGGCAATCATCCTGAAACTGTATCGCCCCGGGTTTTTAAATCTGCAGAAATACAGCAAGGGCAGGGGAGGCTACCATCACTGGCATTCAGAAATCTACCCGCGGGAAAACAACTGCGAAACACTCCATCGAGTTCTACTCTTCATGTTTTTTTTGAACGACGTAGAACGCGGTGGCGAAACAGAGTTCTATTACCAAGATGCGAAAATCAAACCGAAAAAAGGGACGATGGTCATCGCACCGGCAGGATTTACACATACCCATAAAGGTTCCGTCCCGGAAACCGAAGACAAGTACATCATCACTTCATGGATTAAATTTCAACGCGCTGAACAGATCTATGGTGGACGCTAATTCTATTGACGAACGGCGAATCTCCTCCTAGGTCAATTTCCGTTGCACATCCGCGGTTTGAGAAAACAGACGGTCTCGTTTGCGCCCCCTGAAACAAATAATCCTCGCCAGAATTACTGCAAAAACAGCAGTTTTTCTGGAATAATCGCCGGTTCATGCCTGCCGCGCACCTCTTCGGTTCGTCATCTATTTGAAATTTTCGATCATTTGTATTAGTCTGTTAAGTCCCTCCACATAGCTACTCCCTGTAGCTACATCCGAATTGAAATCCTACCAGAATCGGAACCACAATGAATAATAAGCGTTCACCCAAGAAGTCTCGCAACAGTGCCTCCAAGCAGAGTTTGTTACGCCGAAGAGAGCGGAATCGCCACAGCGGCGAACTGAGCATCGATTGCCTCGAACCCCGCCACCTTTTAGCTGCATCGCCAACATTCGTACCCAACGAATTATTGGTCCAGTTTCTCCCCGACACGCCGATGGTCGAACGGGACGCAGTCCGCGGACTAGCCAACGCGACGCTTACCAAAGAAATCCATACGCGCACCATGAAGGCAACCAACACGGGTGTGCTCGAGAGAATTCACCTGCCAGACAACATGCCAGTCCATGCCGCAATGAAGATGCTTGCCGGCAACCCATTCGTAGCTGCCGCTGAACCAAACTGGATTTACACTGCGGCGTCGGTCAGTAACGATCCGTACTACACAAACGGCTCACTTTGGGGAATGAACTCAGACGATACTCCGACGGCGATCGGCCCGAGTGGTACAACCAACGCTTATGGATCTCAAGCCGAAAAAGCCTGGAACGATGGGATGACAGGATCATCTTCTGTTGTCGTCGGAGTGATTGACGAAGGATTTCAATACAACCACCCCGACCTGATAAACAATGTTTGGGTCAATCCCGGTGAGATCGCAGGAGATGGGATCGACAACGATGGCAATGGCTATGTCGATGATATCCATGGCTGGGATTTCTACAACGACGACAACACGGTTTACGATGGAACTGGCGACGACCATGGTACGCACGTAGCAGGAACGATTGGCGGTCAGGGCGGGAACGGAATTGGTGTGGCGGGGGTCAACTGGGATGTTACGATGATCTCAGCAAAATTCCTCGGCCCAACCTCCGGGTCAACGGCCGGCGCGATTGCCGCCGTGGATTATCTGACTGACCTAAAAGTGAACTACGGCGTAAACGTCGTTGCTTCGAACAACTCGTGGGGTGGCGGGGGCTACTCAAGCCTACTCGAGGCCGCGATTACACGCGGTGCCAATGCTGACATCCTATTCATCTCCGCTGCAGGAAATGCTAACGCCAACAACGACTCCGGCAGCTACTACCCTGCAAACTACAACACAACTGCTGGAGCTGGCTACGATGCTGTCGTATCGGTCGCATCGATCACCAGTTCAGGCGCTCGATCCAGCTTCTCGAGCTACGGTGCCACGACAGTGGATATCGGTGCCCCCGGTTCGAGTATCACCTCAACACTGCCTTCCAACACCTATGGTTCTTACAGCGGAACCTCGATGGCCACTCCCCACGTTGCGGGAGCGGTCGCGCTCTATGCCTCGCAATTCCCCAATGCTTCGGGCCAAGAGATCCGTGATGCGATTCTTTCAACCGCCACCGCTACCCCATCACTTGCTGGCCTCACAGTGACTGGTGGGCGGCTCGATGTGTATTCCGCCTTGTTGTCGGGCAATCCGCCAGGAGTTCAAGTAAACCTTGATGCCGTTGAGGCAAACCTCGCCGAAGGTGATTCAGGAGTCACCCAATTTACCTTTGAGATTTCACTGGACGAGCCCGCCTCGTCAGCAACCCCGGTTGATGTTACCTGGGCGGTTGACCTTGCCAATAGCGATGTGGATGCAACCGATTTCGTCGCAGGATCCGCACTTTCAGGAACCGTTACCTTTAACGACCCTCAAAATCCCAATGCATTAACCCAGACTTTGACTCTAAGTGTTCAAGGAGATCTAACAGTCGAGGCCACCGAAGCATTTCAGGTTGCGATACTTTCGACAACGCTCGGTGAACTAGGACGTGCTCAAGCCGACGGCAGTATTATTGGTGATGATGCACAGATTGACGGGACGATCTGGAACGATCTCAACCAAAGTGGATCTCAGGACGCAGGAGACACTCCAGCGGCCGGCATCCCCGTCTACATTGACGCCAATAACGATGGTCAGTTTAACTCTGGAGAATTACAGCAGGTTACCGATGCGAATGGCGGCTATTCATTCTCAGTTGATCCCGGAAACTACATTTTAAGATTGGATTTGAACGCTAATCAGGAACAAACTTTCCCGAATATCGTCGCGGGAACACTAGACCCCGATGAATATTCACCGGGAACGATACTGAACAATGTCCTCGCACCGAATGTTGTTTTGAGTGGAGTAGGAGCCAGCGTAAGCAATTCGAATGTTACAGCGCTTTCAACCAGCTTTAACTCAACCGGTTCGCTTGGCTTTGGTAGTACCTGGGGCTCTGGCTACTGGAATACCGGCGATGCCGAATTACGAGTCGATTTTGCCAACAATGCAAGTTCGGTAAGTATTGACTTTATTTCTGACGACAGTTCGGACTACGGACATCTCAGAGCCTATTCAAGCGCAGGTGCTTTATTAGGTGAGTACGTCACTCAAAATCTTGGTACCGGGGCTGTTGAAACCATGACGCTCTCAAGATCCGAGAATGACATCGCCTACGTTCTTGCATCGGGACAAAACGGACAATTCGGCTATCTTGATAATCTTGCCTTTTCATCCGTGGATGACGGCAATCCGGCACCGATCAACGTGACTGTTGGCGCCGAGATCGCAACCCAAAACGACTTTGGTGTATTCCAAACTATCCCCAATGATCCCCCCATCGCTGACGACGATAGTCTCACGATCGCGGAAGATTCCGTTGAAACGACTATCGATGTGCTTGCTGGGGACTTTGATCCCGATGGAGACGATCTCACGATTGTCTCCATTTCCAGTGCTACCAATGGCACCGCAGCGATTGCGAGTGACGGTTTATCGGTGAGCTATACCCCCAACCCCAACTACAATGGAACTGATTCCTTCACCTATACGGTCAGCGACGGAAACGGCGGCAGTGACACGGCAACCGTAAACATCACCATTACGCCAGTGAATGACAATCCAGTCGCTGAAGATGATAACGAGACCGTTTTACAAGATTCATCAAGTACAGTCTTTGATGTGCTCAGCAATGACACAGACCTCGACGGTGACTCTTTGGTTATTTCCTCCGTTCAGTACACGGGTTCTGGCATTGTAGTTAATAATGGAAATTCTCTGACGTATACACCGGCTATCGGATTCACCGGAAATGAATCAATCGTCTACACCGTCTCCGATGGAGCCGGCGGCACGGACTCCGCTACCGTCAATGTCACTGTCAATGAAGTTAATCAGAATCCAGTCGCCAATGACGACAGTGATTCACTTTTGGAAGACTCTGGCCCCAAAACCATCAATGTGCTGGCCAATGACACCGATGGTAACGGCGACCCGCTGACAATTACTTCCATCAGTTATAGCGGTGACGGTACAGTCTCTCACGACGGATCAAGCATTAGTTACACGCCTCAGCTCAACTTTAATGGCAGTGAAACGTTCACCTACACGATCAGCGATGGCAAAGATGGATCAGACACCGCGACCGTTACGGTCGACGTTACGCCCGTCAATGACGCACCGGTTGCCACTGGCGACAACAGCTCAACCTTGGCTGGAAACGGTGTGACAATCGACGTGCTGGCCAATGACTCTGACGTGGATGCAGGGGATGTCCTGTCCATCAGTTCAGTTTCCAGCCCTAGCAATGGAACTGCAACGATCAACGGCAACCAGATTGTCTATACCCCCAATCAGAATTTCAGCGGTTCGGATACCTTTACGTATCTCGTCAGTGACACCGCCGGGGCAACCGATACTGCAACCGTGACCGTCGAAGTTACACCAATAATCGTTCGAGCATATGCTGATCTGAATTACTCTAATGGAATGATTTACGGAACAGTAACCGATGGTGCAATTATCGACACCCATCAAGCCGGGTCCGGTCAACAAGTCCTTACGGAAGTTGCAATCGATGTGGATCCGGGCAAAAAGACCAAGCTCGGAAGCGCCTTAGAGTATCACTGGGCCTTCCCAGGACTGGATGGCGCTACCTCGTTCCACGTCTCAGCCAATCAATTCAGTAACGCAGACGATAACTTCCGGTTTGAGTTCTCTACAGACAACGGGAACAACTGGACAGCCCTTGGTACGATCAATCAAACCACTCCTTACCAAGACATCACCGTCGATAATTTATCGCTCACGGGAGATGTTTTAGTTCGTGTTATCGACACGGATCGATCGCCAGCTAACCGAAGATCAACTCCTAACCTTGACTCGATTGCTATCGATCACCTTTACTTTGAAACCGCGCCTGCGGATCTACGTGAAAAAGTCTCTGTCACGGCAACAACTCCGAATGCCGTTGAAAACGTGGCAAACTCTGGAGAATTCACGATTTCACGAGAAACGACTTCGGGTGACATGACGGTTTACTACAGCGTATCCGGTTCAGCAACTTCCGGTGTCGATTATGTTGCTCTTTCCGGAAGTGCAGTGATTCCAGACGGCGCGAGCTCAATTTCCATCACCGTAAATCCAATCGACGACACTACTTCTGAAGGTTCCGAATCTGTCGTTCTTACCATCACGGAAAATGAAAACTATGATTACCAGGTTGGCTCTTCAGGTTCTGGAACGGTCACCATCGCAGATAATGACCTTTCACCTTTCACTTATGCAAGTTCTGAAAATACCGTAAAGGGTTCTGTAACTCTGAACAGCTATCTCCAAACTCAAGATAACGATAATGTTGTTGAAACGATTGAGGAGCAAAGAGAAGGAAAAGGACGGCGCCGAGTGAGCCTGATGGATCACCGCTGGACTTTCTCAGGAGTTGAAGGCGCCATTAGCTTCCATGTTGATGCGGCCCGAAGCGATAACACGGAAGGGGATAATTTCGCATTCTCTTACTCAGACGACGGCGGATTAAGCTGGGTTGAAATGGTCGTCGTGAACAGTTCCCAGTTCAACACCTATTCGGTCAACCTAGCCTCACCAATTTCGGGTGACATCATCGTTCGCGTTGTCGATACTGACCCCGCAACATCCGGCAATGGAACTCGAGATATCTTGAGTGTTGACCAGATGTTCTTCAGCACGCAACCCGTTGGTTCGTCAGCATTCACACTCAGCGGATCGACCCCGGCCACCGGTAATCAACTAGACGGACTTGCAGGATTTAGACAGTCGCTTGCCATTGGCAAAACACCTATGTTCTCAATTGAACCTTCGAATCAATTGAGTAAAAATAGCAACAGTTTTGTCATAAACCATCTTGCCGGCTCTAAGCCGCTGGATCAATTTTGGGCCGACGCGTCAAATGATTTCCTGTCGGACGAAACAGATCGTTCGAAAACAAAGTCGTCAACAAATCTGGATGACGGTGCTAATTTCAATGACGAACTCAAAATTGTCGACGATGTATTTTCGGCAAAGCTCAATTAGAAGAAACCCTACTCAAAACGCCGGATACTAGAACCTAGTTTCCGGCGTTTTTTTTTGGCAAATTCTGTTCGTCGCTCGGCGACGTTTCCTCAGGGTTCTTCATTCGGAAGAGATTGTCAATTATTTCTATATTCGCTTTAGGAGTGTTGTTAAATTTCAATGGCTCAACCCCCGGAAGATGAAAACACTGATTTTCCTTGAGTGTGTTCTGACCGGCCAAATGAAACCGAATGGGACTACAATTAACTCCTGAGATAACATTGCTCTCAACTAAAATCTCAGAACTTCCCTGATCCATAAAGATCCCATTACTTTCAGCTCGACCATGATTGGATGGGATATCAGAAATGCGATTACCCAAAAGAACCGTTCCCGGTTGCCGACCTAGAGTATAAATCCCTCCACCATCAGAGAGCTCAAGCATGACGTCGTGAATACGATTATTGCTGATTCTGTTTTGCTTACAGCCCGACGGATGGTCATTCCACTGCCACCCTACCGAGACTCCTGAATAAGGCAAATTAAAAATCTCATTGCCCAAGACCTCTGTTTGCTGCGCAATCCCAACCCAAACCCCGACGCTCCCCCAAAGCACCTGACCACATC